>JANYHF010000051.1 GCA_025359185.1 Hyphomicrobiaceae bacterium
AAGTGCGTCGCACCCATGCGCATTTTCAACGTGGCGAACGGATGCTCAACCGTTTCACGGCGAACACGCATGGCCTGCGGATTTTTGTCGAGACGCGTCTGCACGGCCTCGACGACGTGCTCGTGTTCCCAGCGCGTGATGACCATCGTCGGCGTCAGCGCCCTTGTGGCGGCAATGCGGGCATGAAATAGGGGAACATGGGTACCTCGCCGGCAAATTGAACCCGTAAAGGCGCACTCAGCGCGGCCCCTGGGTTGACTTCAGAGCCGGAAGTGCAAAAATGCGCTCGAATAACGGCGGCTGGGCTGGGCGCCGCCCGATTTTTGCCGGTTTAAAAATTTCCAACAGCGTTTTCACACAGCCTGGACCCGATGCCGACAGGATCGTTCCGAAATCGAGATCTTGAGTCAAGACTATGCAGTCGTTGTTGCGAGCGTAGCCAATGATTCGTATGTCAGCGGCAGTGCTCGCTCCGACAGTCGCCCAGTGTTTGGTCTCCCAACCTTGGCCGCTTAGCTCGGCGACCCATTTCGGAGACAAATTCATGTCGACGACAAACTTCATTCTCCGGCCAGAACGTACTCGTGATCGCTGGCTCGCAAGGCGGCATAGCTGAGCGACTGCACGATATCCTCGCGTTGCAGGTAGGGAAAATCATCAAGGATTTGGTCGAAGCTACGCCCAGCGGCAACCTGGCCGACGACCATGCCCACAGTCACTCGCATGCCCCGGATGCAAGCTTTGCCACCCATGACGCCGGGCGTTCGCGTGATGCGGTCTAACGTTTCCATGTTCGATTGATACCAGAAAGTGAGCGAAAGTGACAGTCTGCTGTTGCACTCACGACCCTCAACAATCAATAAAACGCCTGTAGCCCCGTCTGCGCGCGGCCCAAAATCAGCGCGTGCACATCGTGTGTGCCTTCATACGTGTTCACTGTTTCCAGGTTCACCATGTGGCGCATGACCGGGAAGGCGTCAGAGATGCCGTTACCGCCGTGCATGTCGCGGGCCATCCGGGCGATGTCGAGCGCCTTGCCGCAATTGTTGCGTTTGATCAAAGAAATCATCTCGGCCGCCATCTTGCCCTCATCAAACAATCGTCCCACGCGCAGGGCCGCGTGCAGACCCAGGGTAATCTCCGTCTGCATATCCGCCAGCTTCTTCTGCACCAGTTGCGTTTGTGCCAGTGGCCGGCCGAACTGCTTCCTCGCAAGCGTGTAGTCGCGCGCCGCGTGCCAGCAGGCCTCCGCCGCGCCCATCACGCCCCAAGCGATGCCGTAGCGCGCGCGATTGAGGCAGCCGAATGGGCCTTTCAACCCGGCGACGTTGGGCAGCAGCGCCTCCTCGGGCACCAGCACTCCGTCCATCACGATCTCGCCGGTGATTGAGGCGCGTAAAGACAATTTGCCCTGGATCTTGGGTGCACTCAGCCCCTTCATGCCCTTCTCAAGCACGAAACCCTTGATCTCGCCGCCATGCGCGTCGCTTTTGGCCCAGACGACGAAAACGTCCGCCACCGGAGCATTCGAGATCCACATTTTGGCGCCGGTGAGCTTGTAGCCGCCGCCCGTCTGCCTTTCCGCCCGCGTGATCATGCCGCCAGGGTCGGACCCTGCGTCAGGCTCGGTCAACCCGAAGCAGCCGATCAGTTTTCCCGCCGCCAACCCCGGCAGATACCTCTTCCGTTGCGCCTCCGAGCCATAGGTGTGGATCGGATACATCACCAGCGATGACTGCACCGACATCGCCGAGCGATAGCCTGAGTCTACGCGCTCAATCTCGCGCGCCACCAATCCGTATGACGCGTAATTGGCACCCGCGCCGCCATACTCCTCAGGCAGCGTCGAGCCGAGCAATCCCAGCTCGCCCATTTCGCGCATCACAGCCGGATCAAACGACTCGTTGCGGTAGGCCATCGTCACGCGCGGAGCCAGCTTCTCCTGCGCATAGCCGCGCGCCGTGTCGCGAACCAGCCGTTCGTCTTCCGTGAGCTGATCTTCCAGCAGCAGCGGATCGTCCCATTGGAAGCGGGCGGGCTTTTCAACTCTACGGTCTTGAGACATCGCTCTCTTCCATCGCTACCATCGCTTCCAACCGGCGCTCAAATTTTGTCTCAACATGCGTGAGGCGGCCAAGAATTTCTGATGTCATGCCAACCGGCCATTCAACATCAATTTGCGCCCACCGCCTCACCCAACGCCGCCTCGAATATGTCCATGCCCTCGCGCGCCACATCGTCCGGGCACGTCAGCGGCACCAGGAACCGCACCACATTGGCACTCGGGCCGCAGGTGAGGATGAGCAACCCCTTCTCCTGGCATTTGGCGACAACCTTGGCCGTCAGCTCCGCATCCGGAGCTTTGGTCACCCGGTCCTTCACCAGTTCGACAGCCATCATCGCGCCCAGCCCGCGCACATCGCCGATGCAGGAAAATTCATTCTTCTTCTGCATGTCCTTCAGCCGGTCTTCGATCATCTTGCCCAGTTTGATCGCCTTACCGCAGAGATCCTCCTCCTCGACTACATCAAGAACTGCTGCCGCCGCCGCCAGGCCTACCGGGCTGCCAGCATAAGTGCCGCCGAGGCCGCCTGGCAACGCCGCGTCCATGAGATCGGCGCGGCCCGTGATCGCGGCCAGCGGAAAACCGCCGCCGAGGCCTTTGGCCATGATGACGAGATCGGGCACGACACCCGAGTAGTCAATTGCGAACATTTTACCGGTGCGCGCGATACCGGTCTGGATTTCGTCGGCGATCAGCAGAATGCCGTGTTCGTCGCAAATCTTGCGCAAGGCTTGGAGAAACCCGGCAGGCGCGACGTAGAATCCGCCCTCGCCCTGCACCGGCTCGATGATGACGGCAGCGACCCGCGCGGGGTCCACGTCGGCCAGGAACAAATCCCTCAGCCCACGCATGGCATCTTCAACCGTCAGGTCGAAATAGAGTTTGGGGAACGGCGCGTGATAGACTTCGGCCGGGAACGGGCCAAATCCCTTCTTGTACGGTACAACCTTGCCCGTCAGCGCCATGCCCATCATGGTGCGGCCGTGGAATGCCCCCGTGAACGCCACGATGGCCGTGCGGCCGGTCGCCACACGGGCAATTTTCACAGCATTTTCAACTCCCTCCGCACCTGTCGTGACGAACATAGTTTTCTTTTCGAAGGTGCCCGGCGTCGCCTTGTTCAGGCGCTCGGCGACGGCGATATATTCCTCATATGGCGCAACGTTAAAACACGTATGGGTGAAATCGGCCATCTGCGCCGCGACCGCAGCCATCACTTTGGGGTGCCGGTGCCCTGTGTTGACCACGGCTATGCCAGCCGCGAAGTCGATGTATTTCTTGCCCTCGACATCCCAGATATGCGCGTTCTCGGCCTTGGCGGCGTACACGGATTTTGTCGAAATGCCGCGCGGCACGGCGGCGGTATGGCGGGCGCGCAAAGCTTCGTTCTTGGTCTTGCCGTGAACGGGAACAGGGGCTGCTTCGGTCTTGGAGGCCATGGAGGTCGGGTCCTGTGTGACGGCGGCTGAGGCAATCGTGATCACAAGCCAAATTGGTAGCAGGTCCGCAGGGGCGGCGGCAAGCTGGCGAGGGCACCGGATTCATGCTATGAGGTACTCATGATCGGCATAGCGACATCACTGACGAAACAGGCCGAACAGCTCCCTCCCGAAGACCGGATTAAGCTGGTGGATCACTTATTGACGACGTTGGATCAGCCTGACGGGGCCATCGATGACGCCTGGGCGGCCGAGTGCGAGCTGCGCATTTAAGCCTATGTGAGGGGCGAATTCGAGTCATTCACGGTCGAAGAAGTTTTTGCAAAACACTCGAAACCGTGACTATCAGATTCCTGGCCCGGCCAGAGCTGAATTTGAGCAAGCCGCTGCTGAACTTGGCAATGGATGGGCGCGCATCACACAGTTTCCTAGGGGTTGGCAAACTCGCCCGCCGTTACCGCTTGACGCGATTTCCCTTAGGCATCGTCTACGTGAATCCGGACGATGACATTATTGTCTTCGCTGTCATGCATTTGCGCCGCCGTCCTGGCTACTGGCGTGAACGTCTCAAAGACGTTTGACGGCACCCACCTCACGCCGTTCGCCTGGGCCACAGCATCCGGAGCAGCGTTCCGTCCTTGTCGATGAAGACATGTTTCAGCGTGCCAAGCACATGCAGCGCCACCAGCGGAATGAATAGATGCACCGTCAGCTTGTGCAGCGGCTCCATCAGATGGTGCAGGCTCTGCCAATCGCCAGTCGGGCTCGGCAGCACCGGGCCGCCCAGCATGGCGATCGGCTGGCCCCTCGACCACACCAGCAGGTAACCGCTGACCACCGCCAGCACGATATTGGCCAGCAGCGCCCACTTTACCCCCGCCGCCAGCAGGTTTTGCCAGGCGACCGTCCCTAGCGGGCGCGGCATCAGTGTTGCCAGCCGCCACAGCACGCGCGCCAGCAGCAGCACGCCGAAGGTGGCGCCGGCCGTGATGTGCCATAGGCGCACGTCGGGAGAGGGCGAATCCTCAATACTCTGGCCGTTGAGGTAGAAATAGGTCACCCAAATCGCCGCCAGCCAATGCAAGGCGATGGACAACCAGCTGAAATTTTCGCGGGTATCCCTCAGCATGCCAGTCTCCGTGATTCCGTTTCTGCTGACGTTCGTTTAGCATGGATGCCTGGCATGGGCAGAGCGCAGGGCCAGGATTTACATTACTTTACCGGGTGATCACCGATGAGCACGTTCGCTGAATACGAAAATTACGACGCCCTCGGCCTTGCCGAACTTGTCCGCCGCAAGGAGGTGACGCCGGCTGAATTGCTGGAGGCCGCCTTCGCCCGGGTGGACGCCGAAAACCCCAAGATCAACGCGGTCGTGCTGGAGCAGCGCGATCTGGCGATGCGGCGTGCCAAGACGGAGAAACTGAGCGGCCCCTTCGCGGGCGTGCCCATGCTGCTGAAGGATTTGGGCTGCGAAGCCATTGATTTTCCAACCAATAATGGCTCCAGGCTGTTCGCAAATACGGTGCACACCTACGACAGCGAAATCTACCTGCGCCTAGCCCGCGCCGGCTTCGTCACTTTTGGCCGCACAACATCGCCCGAATTCGGCATCGGCCCCACCACCGAATCGCAAGTCTACGGCGGCCCCACGCGCAATCCTCTTTCGCTCGCCCACACCTCCGGCGGCTCCTCCGGCGGCGCGGGCGCGGCAGTCGCGGCGGGCATCCTCCCGGCCGCGCACGGCTCCGACGGCGGCGGCTCGCTCCGCATCCCGGCCTCCAACTGCGGCCTGTTTGCCCTGAAAGCGACCCGCGCGCGCTTCCCCGACGGCCCGGCCAGCGGCGAGGGCTGGGCGGGCATGGCCATCGACGGGTTTTTGACCCGCAGCGTGCGCGACACGGCGGCGATTCTTGACGCTACGCATGGGCCAGATTTGGGCGCTCCCTACTGGGCGCCGCCGGCCGAGGGCTCTTATTTGGAAGCCCTCAAAAACCCCGGCCGCCGCCTGCGCATCGCCATCATGACGCGCACCTTCTCCGTCGACGGCCGCTCTGGCGCGCCCGTCCACCCCGATTGCGCGGCCGCCGTGGCGCACGCCGCGCGGCTGCTGGCGGACCTCGGCCACGAGTTGGTGGAGGCCGAACCGCAGATCGACATTTTGGCGCTCATGCGCGGCTGGGCCGACATCGTCGCCTGCGGCACGGCGCTGACGGTGCGCGGCCAGGAGCGGCTTTTGGGACGGATGGCTCGGCCGGACGAGCTGGAAGGCGTGACCTGGGGCGCCATCGAGCACGCCAGAGGTGTGAGCGGCGCGGACTACATAGCGGCAGTTGCGCGCGTGCACGACGCCGGGCGGGTGATGGCGCGGTTTTTCGCGGGGGGTAGGGAGGGCGGCTTGGGCTCGGGGACTGCCATCGACGCCCTGCTCACACCCACCCTGGCCGAGCCGCCCGCAGTTTTGGGGCGTTTCAAGCCAGACGTGCGGGATTTTGTGGCGTACCGGGTTGGGGAGGCAGGCGTGCTGGGCTACTCGCCGTTCACCGCACTGTTCAACGCGACGGGACAACCGGCGGTGAATCTGCCGATGTGGCGGAATGCGGCCGGGCTGCTTGTGGGGGTGCAGGTGGCGGGGCGGTTTGGGGAGGAGCGGGGGTTGATGCAGGTGGCTAGGGACGTGGAGGGGGTGTGACCTGCTCCAGCCTTCGCAGGGCTACGGCCCGGCAAGCTGTCCCCTTTTCCCTGTGGGGCGAGGGGAGGCTGTGGCCGCGTGTTGACGTAAGCGGATCATCCGCCATCACTTGTTCATCACATCACCCGCATTGAGCCGCGCGACCAGGCTGCTCGTATCCCACCTCTTCCCGCCGAGCCGCTGCACTTCGCCGTAGAACTGATCGACCAGCGCGGTGACGGGGAGGCTGGCGCCGTTGCTACGGGCTTCGGTGAGGCACATGCCCAAATCCTTGCGCATCCAATCGACGGCAAAGCCGAAGTTGAATTTGCCCGCCGCCATGGTCTTCCAGCGGTTGTCCATCTGCCAGGAGCCGGCCGCGCCTTTGCCGATGGTCTCCATCACGGCCGGAATGTCCAGGCCGGCTTTCTGGGCAAAATGAACGCCTTCGGACAATCCTTGTACAAGACCGGCGATGCAGATCTGGTTGACCATTTTGGCCAATTGCCCGTCGCCGGCCGGGCCGATGCGGCGGACCATGCGGGCATAGGCCGCGATGACGGGTTCGGCGGCGGCGTAGGTGGCCTCATCGCCGCCCACCATTACGGTGAGAACGCCGTTTTCCGCGCCCGCCTGCCCGCCCGACACGGGGGCGTCGAGAAAGCCGCAGCCGCGCGCCTTGGCGGCGGCATCGAGTTCGCGCGCGATTCCAGCTGATGCCGTGGTATTATCGATAAAAATCGCGCCTTTGCGCAAGCCCGAGAACGCTCCGTCTACGCCCAGAGTGACGGCGCGCAGGTCATTGTCGTTGCCGACGCACGCGAACACGAAGTCCGCGTCCCGCGCCGCCTCCGCCGGTGTCGCCGCCGCCCGCCCGCCATGTTGCGCCACCCATTTTTCCGCTTTGGCTGCAGTCCGGTTGTACACGGTCAATTCGTGTCCGCCCTTGACACGCAGATGCCCCGCCATAGGGTAGCCCATAACGCCGAGGCCGATAAACGCGACTTTGCTCATTTTTTCGTTCCGGTTTGGCTGCACGGCCTTTGGTTTAGCCCGAAACTTTGGTTGGTGGAATGGGTAGCAGGCAACGGGCAGCAGGCAGCAGGCAGCAGGAGGATTGCCACGTCCCGCTAACCCGTTGCCTGCTGCCTCGTAACAAGCGTTGACAGTGTCATAGGAACGCTGCATCTGCCGCACTTACCAATCGAAAAGAGGCAACCAAACTATGACGGCTCCCCCCGAATACGGCCCGCCACTGTCGCTTCCCCAAGCCAAAACCAGCATGGCCGCCGCCGAGGGGCACGCGCTGGCCAACGGCTGGCCGATGGTGATTGCGATTGTTGACAGCGGGGGCAATCTAGTGATGCTCAACCGCATGGACAACGCGCAGCTGGGGTCGCTGGAGATTGCGCCCGGCAAGGCCGTGACAGCGGTGAAATTCAAGCGCTCGACCAAGGCGTTTCAGGATCTGATCGCGCAGGGCGGCGGAAATATGCGCATTTTGGCGATGCCGGGCGTGACGCCGCTGGAGGGCGGAGTGTGCATTTTCAAGGACGGCAAGATCGTCGGCGCGATTGGCGTGTCGGGCATGTCGTCGGCGCAGGATGCCGAGGTGGCTGAGGCGGGGATGAGAGCGTTGGCGTAAGTTGGCAGCAGGTAACGTGCAGCAGGCAACAGGAAGATGAATGCCACTTCCTGCTGCCCGTTGCCTGCGGCCTTCTGATTCTCACATTATATTGGCGTATTCGGATACGCCAATTGTTCCCGCGCTTTCCATTCGTTGGTCACGTAATTGATGATGACCGACTTCCGTACGCCAACGATAGGCCGCTTTTCGAACCCGTGAAACGTGTTGTTGCCGGGCACGAACACCAGAGCGCCGTTGCTTTCCCAGGGGGAGCGGCCGGCGTGGGTTTTGTCAGCGGTGTAGATGTCGGTGCCGAGGCCCGAATGCTGCGGGTCGGTACTGAGATAGAGCAGCATCGTGAACAGTTTCACACCAAGATCCGTGTGCGGCTCAAGCCAGAACCCGTCGATATCCATGGCATATTCGATGCGCAGGTACGAGCCCGCTAGCTTGATACCGAAACGCTGCTCGATCATCGACGAGGTACGGGCGTCCTGCAGGCCCTCGGAGACGGCTTTGACTGAGGAAAAACGCACCTGATTGGCCGTGTCGAAGTAGGTACGCGTCTTGTTGTGCAGCTCGCGCTTGCCCGAAACACCCTCCAGAGACGGCGCGGCAAACGGAAGCGAAATCACGTCTGTGGCGATGTCTGATGGAAGACAGTTTTTCAGAAGCCAGTGCGGATACGGAGCTTCCGTCCGAGTGCTGGTTTCGAAGCTGTGGCGGAGCGACTGCACAACGGCGCTGGTCTGGTCGGGCATGGGTCACCTCGCTGGTGGGGCCAATAAAGCGGGCGCAAGTGGGTTAGTTAACAGCCGCTCGGCCCCAACCCTATGCGGCGGCTTGCCCTGCGACACTGGAGGGTGAAAACCTGCCGATAGAGTGCGCATTCAACGGATTTGGATGCACATTCCGCGTCATTGGAGCGTTATCTGCGTCACTTTGCGTCACTTTGCGTCGATCGAGCGGAATTTGCGCTTACTGCGCGATGCCCAACTCCGTCGCTGCCGCCGTTAACCGTGCCTGCTCGGCCGGTGCATCGGCAAACACCGCCAAGCCTTTGGTTAACGCGGCCTTGGCGGCATCGGCATCGCCCAGCACTTTGCGCGCACGCATCAGCTGGATCCAACCTTGGGCGTTGCGGGGCGTGGACGCCAGTCTTGCGGCGAGCTGTTCGACCATGCTGTTGACCATGGCGAGGCGGTCGGCAGGCGTCATGTCTTGCGCGGCGGCAATATCGGCGGCGGAGGGGCCTGTCACCGGTGCGGCCGCAACCGGCAACCGTCCGCTTACGTCTATATGCGCGGCCTTGGCCGCCTCGATGATTTGCGCACGCAATTCAGGCGCCCACTGATCACCCGACTTGGCATCCGTCAGCACGCTGATCCAATCCTCGATGGCGCCCTTGGCGTCGCCCGACTGCTGCCTGGCCAGCCCCTTCAGAAACCGCCCGCGCGGGTCCTTGGCGTCAATGGCCAGCGCCTGATCGATGACGGTGGCGGCTTCCGGCGTTACCTTGCCATCGGCGGCTTGCACTAGAGCATCGGCAAAGCCAGTGCGGAAGGCGGCGGATTTCGGCTCGAGCCCGGCGGCTTTGCGATAAGCCTCCGCAGACTGAGCAAATTGGCTGGTGCTGCTGTAGGCCCAACCGAGCATGGCCCAGCCCTTGGCGTCGTCCGGTTTGGTTTTGAGGCGCTCAGTCAGTTTGCCGATCATGCTGTCTAGGCCGCTCGACGTGGGCTCCGTACTGGCCGCTGCCGGCTTGTCGGGCACCGGCTGCATCCGCACTGCCGATCGCAGACCGGGATTGCCGGTGAACGCATAGAGCAGCGCCGATCCAAGCACCACAACGCCGAGTACGGACAACAGCACGAACCGGTGTTCCAGCGCAGTCAATGGCTGCGCCGCTGCCGCACCCGCCGTCCGCTTGTCCGCCGCCAGCATCCGCCGTTTGATCTCGATCCGCGCATGGCCGGCGGCCGATGGTTCGATCATGCCCGCCTTTTCCTCGCGGTCAATTTCGGCCAGCTGGTCCCGGAAGACGCCGAGTTCGGACGATTGCGCTGCCGCGCCCGGGTCGATGGGCCATAGAAACGGCGCGGCCACATAGGCGGCTGCAGCGGCAGCCATCAGCGTCAGGATCAGCCAGATCGTCATGAGCGAGGCCTGTTTTCAGGAAATCGGGTGTCGAGCAATTGGGTGAGGCGCGCTTCGTCCTCAGCCGTCAGATCAGCGGGCGCCGGAGCATCCGAGTGCTGCCGGAGATAGCGCACGAACCCGCCGCCCGCCAGCAGCAAAAGCAAAACAGGCCCCAGCCACAGCAGCACCGTACTGAGCAGAAACGGCGGCTTCAGCAGCACGAAATTGCCATAGCGCGCAACGATATAGTCCGTCGCCGCCGCGTCGGTGTCGCCCGAAGTCAGGCGCTCACGGAGCAAAAGCCGCAAGTCCCTGGCCAGCGGCGCGTCGCTGTCGTCGATCGATTGGTTCTGGCAGACCAGACAGCGCAGGTTCTGCGAGAGCACGCGGGCGCGCGATTCCAGGGCGGCGTTGGCGAGGATCTCGTCGGGCTGCACGGCATGGGCGGGGATGATCGAAGACAAGATCATGGCAAGCGCTGCTAAAGCGGTGCGTACGCCTCCTCCCCATCCTAACCCTCCCCCGCAACGGCGGAGGGGATCTGGCGCGGCAAGACCATAGGTTGGGTCAGCGCGGCCATGCCGCTCCTGACCTCCACAACGAATGTTCCGCGCGGCAGGTAAATTGCCTGACATGTGGCGGGCAGTAGCCGCGCTAACCCAACCTACAATGGTTGCCTCGGCCATCACGCCACCATCGCCCCCGCCCGCGCTCGCTGCGGCATCCCGATGCGCAGCCGCCGGTCGGCCAGCGACAGCACGCCGCCCAACGCCATCAGCATCGCGCCGCCCCAGATCCAGCCCACGAGCGGGTGGTAAAAAATTCGTACCGCCCATTGGTTGGCGCCGTTCTTTTCGCCGAAAGTGATGTAGAGGTTGCGCGCGGGGTTCATGGTGATGGCGGCTTGCGTGGTGGTCTGCTGGCGGACGGGATAGAAGCGGCGCTCAGGCTCCATAACAAATCCGGTGCCGCTGCCGCGCCCAATCACAAATATCGCGCGTTCGTAGTCGAAATTGGCCCCCTTGCCTTGGCCAACCTCCTTCAATTGAAACGTAAAGCCCGCAAGTTCTGCCACATCACCAATGCTCATCAAGCGGATGTTTTCACCGGCAAAGCTCGACATCGCCGTGATACCCGCGACCGTGATGCCGAGGCCAGCATGGGCCAGCGCAAAGCCGTAGAACGATGGCGGCGTCGAGGCCGCCAACCGCAGCGAGGTGTCGAGTGGCCCGTCCCCCAGCCGAATGCGGCGGGCTATGACAAAGAGCGTACCCAGCACCAGCCAGGCGGCAAACGCGAAGCCAAGCGCCGTACCGATGTAATGCCAGCCGCTGCCCAGCAGAACCGCCAGCGACACCAGCAGCACGAGCCCTGCACACGCCGCCGCTATTCGCCCGCGCGAAAACACGGCCCTGAGATCATCCCGCTTCCATTTCAGCATCGGGCCAAACACCAGCACCGTCATCAACAGCATCATGATTGGCACAAAGACGATGTTGTAGAACGGCGGGCCGACGCTGATCTTGTCGCCGAGTACGAGGTCATAGAGCAATGGATAGAATGTGCCGAGGAACACCACACCCGCAAGCACCACCAGGAGGATGTTGTTGACGATCAAGCCCGCCTCGCGGCTGACCAGCCCGAAGGGTGAGCCTTGGGTCAGCTCGCGTTCGCGGATGGCATACAGCGCCAGCGCGCCGCCCGTCGCGATGACCAGGATCGCCAGGATGAACACGCCGCGCGCCGGATCATTGGCGAAGGAATGCACGCTGGTGAGCACGCCCGAGCGCACGAGAAACGTGCCGATGAGGCTGAGCGTAAACGTCAGGATGCCGAGCAATATGGTCCAGCTCTGCAAGGCGTTGCGGCGCTCGACGACAATGGCGGAATGCAACAGCGCCGTGCCCGACAGCCAGGGCATGAAGGACGCATTTTCGACCGGGTCCCAGAACCACCAGCCGCCCCAGCCGAGGGTATAGTAAGCCCAAAAGCTACCCAAAGTGATCCCGGCCGTGAGACAAATCCACGCCATCAACACCCAAGGGCGCACCCAGCGTGCCCAGGCGGGATCGACCTTGCCTTCCATGAGCGCCGCGACCGAGAACGAAAACGCCATCGAGAAGCCGACATAGCCCATATAGAGCATCGGCGGGTGGATCGCGAGGCCAGGGTCTTGCAGGATCGGGTTGAGGCCGTTGCCATTGAGGGGCGCGGGGTAGAGGCGGCCGAAGGGGTTGGATGTGAGAATGATGAAGAGGAGGAAGGCAAAGCCAATCATGCCGTGGACGGCGAGCACGCGCGATTTCAGCGTCCACGGAAGGTTGTTGCCGAAAAGAGCCACCGCGCCGCCATAGATGGCCAGGATCAGCACCCACAGCAGCATCGAGCCCTCGTGGTTGCCCCAGACGCCGCTGATCTTGTAGAGCAACGGTTTATCCGTATGCGAATTGGCAGCGACGGCGAGCACCGAAAAATCGGAGACAACGAAAGCGTTGGTGAGGATGGCAAAGGCAAAGGCAATAGCGAACAGCTGCCCGACGGCAAGGTGCGGGGCCATCGCCATCAGCGTCGGATCGCGCCGGTACGCGCCAAATAGCGGCACTGTTGATTGGAGCGCCGCCAGCATCAGAGCAATGATGAGCACGTAATGGCCGATTTCTGGCAACATGGGCAGCTGGCTCCTGGAACACCTTGAGCGTTCGTTAGCATCGCATTGCGGCGGCAGCCAGCATTGCGTGAGCGTAACGCTGGCGGCGCCGTGCCGGGCAAGCGGCCAAGCGCCGCTGTGGGAACGCACCTGATGCCTGGCAGCCAGCAAGGGCCGTTTGTCATAGGATTGGGTTTCGCGGGCCGGAGCTGGAGATTGCCGACGGTATGGGGCACAACCGGGTGCCAGGGCCGGATGTTAATCCTGCCGTCCCACGCCCAGCTCTTCGAGCGTTGCCATCTGCGTCAGAACCGCCGCCGCAGCATCCAGCAGCGGCATCGCCAGCAACGCGCCAGTGCCTTCGCCAAGGCGCATCTGCCAGTCGAGCACCGGCGTCAGGCCGAGATGCGCGAGCACGGCGCGGTGGCCAGGTTCGGCCGAGCAGTGGCCCGCGATCATGCGGGCCTGACAGGACGGAGAAAAGTGCGCAGCGATCAGCGCAGCGGCGCCAGAGACATATCCGTCCAGGACGACGGTGGCCCCGTTTTGGGCCGCTGCCGCATAGAATCCGGCCATCGCCACGATTTCCAGCCCGGCAACGTCGGCGATGGCGGCCTTGGCGTTGCCCGCCAGCATTTTCCGGGCGCGGGCCACGGCTATGGACACCACCTCGCGTTTGCGGGCGATCCCTGCGGCATCGCTGCCCGCGCCAGGCCCGACGGCGTCGTCCAGCGGCACATTGGCCAGCAGCATGGCGAGGCAGGCGCTTGGCGTCGTATTGCCGATACCCATTTCGCCTGCCGCAAGCACTTTGGCGCCATCAGCCAAGGCGCGCTTGGCTTCGCCGGTGCCGATGCTCCAGGCGGCATCGAACTCTTTGACCGACATCGCCGGCTCAACGGCGAGATTGCCGGTGCCTGCGCGCACGGGGGCATAGCGGTAAAACTCCGGGGCTGGCGACAGCGCCGGGCCGAGCGAGCCCACATCCACCAGCCGCAACTCCGTGCCGGTATTGGCGGCCAGCACCGAACTCGCCGCCTTGCCCGCCGCGATGGTGCCGATCATCAATTGCGTCACTGCCGGGGGCCAGGCCGTCACGCCCGCCGACACGCAGCCATGGTCGGCCGCGAACAGTACGATTTTCCGCGGACGGGTGAGCGGCGACAGCGTGCCTTGGGTCACACACAATCGCGCGGCGATGGCTTCAAGATGCCCCAGGCTGCCGCGTGGCTTGGCGAGCGCATCGAGACGGGCAATTGCGGCAGCGCGATCGATCACTTGACCTCCAGTAGGGGCGTCCCTAACAACTCGGCTTTGGATCGTCATGGCAGCGGAGGCTGTCATCAACGGCAATTATCAGTGTACTCATGGCTCGTTGCCGTGCATGGCAGCCTGCGCTGCCATGCCGGTGGAGCGTCGTTCAATCAAGAGAGGGCATTTAGACCATCGTGAGCCGGATGCAACCCATTGATCTGCGACAGGCCATGGCGCAGTCGTATCCGGGCGCCAGTCTTGGCCGCGTGCTACTGGTGGGCTCCGGCCCGGGTGATCCCGAGCTCTTGACGGTTAAGGCGCTGAAGGCGCTGCAAACGGCCGACGTGGTGCTGTTTGATACATTGGTGGCTAAGCCCATTTTGGACCTGATCAGCCCGCTAGCCGAACGCATGCATGTCGGCAAAAAGGGCTACGGCGATACGCGGCCCCAGGACGAGATCAACGCGCGCATGGTGGCGCTGGCCTTGGCAGGTCGTTTTGTCGTCCGTCTCAAATCAGGTGATCCGCTGATTTTCGGGCGCGCGGGCGAAGAGATCGATGCCTGCCGTGCGGCGGGCGTACCAGTGGAAGTGGTGCCGGGGATTACGTCGGCGCAAGGGGCGGCGGCGCGTCTGTGTGTGTCGCTGACGCACCGGCACGAGGCGCGGCGGCTGCAATATATTACGGGGCACGATACGACCGGCGGCTTGCCGCAGTGCATTGACTGGAAGGCAGTGGCGGACCCCCAGGCGACGACCGTTGTTTATATGCCGCGCCGCACCATTGGCGCCTTGGCGGCGCAGGCCTTGGCTGCGGGGCTTGACCCCTCCACGCCCGCCATTGTCGTCATCAACGCCACGCGGCCGAACGAGCGGATGGTTGCGACCACCGTCGCAGCGCTGGTCGCCTCAGTCGCCGCCAGCGAAACCCCCGACCCGACGCTGGTGCTGATCGGCCAGGCGATGGCAAGAGCCGTGCTGCCGGTTGTGGCTGCCGATGTGGCCTGATCTCGTAACGCGGCTTGGCCTTTTGGCGGCGGCACTGGCTTTCGAGGCCGCGGCCGGTTATCCGCAAGCCCTCACCCAAGCCATCGGCCACCCCGTCACCTGGATCGGCGCGCTGATCGGATGGCTGGATCGCAGCTTTAACGCCGCGCCTGCAGTGCATCGAGTAACTGATGAGGGCCATCGGCGAACTCCGTTGCTGGTTTGGCCAGGCAAAACGGCAGGGGTTCTTGCTCTGGCGGTCATCATCGCAGCTCCGGTTATCCTCGCCCTCGTCCTGCAATCCCTCCTCACTCCCTCCTGGCCGGGTCTCGTCCTCCTCGCCCTCTTCACCTCAACCCTGCTCGCCACCCGCAGCCTCGACACCCACGTACGTGCCGTTGCCGATGCGCTGGACGCGGGCGGGCTTGATGCCGGACGCCACGCCGTAGCACAAATCGTCGGCCGTGACCCTGAAACGCTCGACGAGGCAGGCGTTTGCCGAGCGGCCATCGAGAGTCTCGCCGAGAACTTCTCGGATGGCATCGTCGCACCCGCACTCTGGTTTGCGGTGGCGGGGCTCCCGGGGATCGTGGCATACAAAGCTATCAACACCGCCGACAGCATGATCGGCCATCGGACGCCGCGCCATGAGGCGTTCGGCTGGGCAGCGGCGCGGCTGGATGATCTGGTGAATTTGCCGGCCTCAAGGTTTTCTGCGCTGCTCATGACCGCTGCCAGCTGCCTGCTGCCCGCTGCCTCGCCGCAGGCTGCGATCCGTGCCGTCTGGAGGGATGCCAACAGCCACCGCTCGCCCAACGCGGGCTGGCCCGAAGCAGCGATGGCTGGCGCGCTGGGATTTCAACTTGCCGGACCGCGCAGCTATGGCGGTGTGATGTCCGCCGATCCGCCGATGGGGGACGGGCGGCGGGAGCTGATGGCCGCAGATGTCCGGCGGGCGCTGTGGCTGTACCGGATGGCGGCGGGGTTGGGGTGGGGGCTAGTAGTCCTGCTGGCGGCAGTGGGCGGCCGCGCGTAGGTCAGTAGAAAGAGGGACTAGGGACTAGATGTTAGATATTAGGGAAAGCAAGGGTGGCAGTTGCGGCCGTCTTGCTGATCCCTAATTTCTAGTCCCAAGTCCCTCTGACGACTGTCGTCTCTCTAGGCCGCCAGCCCTTCGGCCTTCAGCATCGCCTGCACGGCCGGGCGCGCGCCGACCTTGGCCTGGAACTTCGTCACATTGGTGTATTTGGCGAGGTCCACGCCTACATGGCCAGCCCAGCTCAGTACGGTGAATGCATAGGCATCGGCGGCAGTAAACGTCGTGCCGAGCAGATACTGGTGCGTTGCGAGGTGCTTATCGAGATAAGCGAGCTTGTTGCCGATGTTGGTCTTGATCAGCGTGCCGGCCGCTTCCGCCATGCCCTTGTTGAACAGGCTGCCCATCGGCTTGTGGAATTCCGACGCGATCCAGTTCAGCCACTCGATTTCCTTATAACGCTCCGTCGTGCCAGCCTTGGGCATGATCGTCGAACCGGCGGCGTGGTCGCCGATGTATTGCACAATGGCAGAGCCTTCGGTCAGCACCTGGCCGTTGTCGAGATGCAGGGCCGGAACCGCGCCCTTGGGGTTAATGGCGTAGTAATCCTGGCCCGTCTCGGTCTTGTGGTCGGCGAAATTCACCTTAACCGCATCGAATTTGGTGCCCGTCTCGAGCAGCACGATATGGGGGGACATCGAGCAAGCACCCGGCGCATAATAAAGTTTCATATGAGGAACTCCCAGATTATAGGTCTAACGGTGCCAGGAGTTAGACGAAACTACATGCAACTGCAAGCAGCTTGAGATAACATCCGCGTCATGACCGCAAAAGCCTCCGAAAGCACCGTGCAAGCCTGGACCAGCCTCGTGCGGGCGGAACAGACCGTGATGGCGCGGGTCGAGGACGACCTCAAACGCGCCGGTTTCCCGCCGCTCGAATGGTACGACGTGCTGCACGAGCTTGACCGCGAGCCCTCCGGCGTGCTGCCGCAGGCGCAGGTGCAAGGCAGCATCATGCTAGCGCAGTATAATCTCTGCCGCCTGATCGACCGCTTGCAGCGCGAGGATCTGGTGCACCGGCAACCTTCGCAGGAGGATGGGCGCAGCAATCTTCTGGTCATCACCGATAAGGGCCGCGATCTGCGCCGCCGCATGTGGCCGGTGTACTCGGCCGCTATCGAGGAACATCTCGGCGCGCATCTGTCCAGTGGCGAAGCCGACCGGCTGGCGGGGTTGTTGGGCAAGTTGCAAATGGTGAAAGAGAAGGTTTGACCAGGCAGCGGGCAGCGCGCAGCCGGCAACGGGAAGAAGGTCATTGAGTTCATGTGTGACTAGCCGTTTCATCTGCCTGCTGCCTGCTGCCCTTTTAACGTCAATGACGAGAACGAGGACTTGAAAGAATGACCCCATCCGGCACAGTGATGAAGGGCAAGCGCGGCCTGATCATGGGCGTGGCCAACAACCGCTCAATCGCCTGGGGCATCACCAAGGCGTGTGCGGATCAAGGTGCCGAGATCGCGCTGACCTACCAGGGCGACGCCATCAAGAAGCGGGTGGGACCTTTGGCCGAAGAGGTCGGGTGCAAGCTGGTGCTGCCCTGTGATGTGTCGGACAACGCCAGCATGGATAGCGTGTTTGCGGCCATCAAGGAGCGTTGGGGCGGGTTGGATTTCCTCGTCCACGCCATCGCCTTTTCCGACAAGGCGGAACTGGACGGCCGCTATGTCGATACGACGGAAAAGAACTTCGTCCAGACCATGCTGATCTCTTGTTATTCTTTTACCGCGCTCGCTCAGCGTGCAGAAAAACTCATGAGCCCGGGCGGCTCCATGCTGACACTGACCTATTACGGCGCCGAAAAGGTCATGCCGCACTACAACGTGATGGGTGTGGCAAAGGCGGCGCTGGAAGCGTCTGTGCGCTACCTCGCGGCGGACCTCGGCAAACAGGGGCTGCGCGTGAACGCGATTTCGGCCGGACCGATCAAGACCCTGGCGGCTTCTGGAATTGCGGACTTCCGCTATATCCTGAAGTGGAACGAATATAACTCAGCCCTGCGGCGGACGGTTTCCATTGAAGAAGTTGGCCAATCGGGGATGTATCTCCTCTCGCCCCTCTCTAGCGGCGTCACCGGCGAAGTGCACCACGTCGATGCCGGCTACCATGTCCAGGGCATGAAGAACGAAGAGGCCCCGGATATTTCGGTGGTGAAGGAGGGGGTGTGATCCGTAGAGTGCAATGGGCGTTCTTACGCCGTATTGCATCAGAACGGCTCTCGACAAAGCGGTGCAATACGGCGTTAACATGCCTATTGTACCCTAAAATTTGGAAATGATCTTTATACGCACCATAGCCAGCGAGGTCATCGAGTCGGCCAAGCGCGAACCCGTGACCGGTTCAAACGACGGCAAACCCTCTGCAGTCATTTTGTCGTTCGACGACTATCAGCGGATCACCGGCTAAGCTAACCATGAATGATGCTGCAGCATATCCGGGATGACGAGAATGACGGCTAAATACGTGCGCTCACCGCTCTACCTTTCTGTCCCTAATTTCTAATATCTAGTCCCGAATCCCTCTTTCTACTTTCTTTCCTGCGCCTTGCGCAGGGCAGCGGCCATTGGACCCTCGGTTTCAGCAGATTTGGGCGGAGCGCTGGCCATCTTGGCGGGTGCGGGTGAGGGCTTACTCCCATCGCGCCAGTTGGGGTCAAAGGACGGCGCGCTCGATTCGCCCGACTTCATGCTTAGCGCGATGCGTTTCCTCCCCGCATCGAACTCCTTCACCCGCACCCGGACCACGTCGCCCGCCTTCACCACCTCGCGCGGGTCCTTGACGAACTTGTTGTCGGCAAGTTCCGAAATATGCACAAGCCCGTCCTGATGCACGCCGATATCGACGAACGCGCCAAAGGCCGTGACGTTGGTCACGACACCTTCGAGATGCATCCCAATCTGCAAATCGGAGATCTTCTCAATTCCCTCCTTGAACGTCGCCGTTTTGAATTCTGGGCGCGGGTCGCGGCCGGGCTTTTCCAATTCCGCCAGAATGTCCACCACCGTCGGCACACCGAACTCGGCATCAGCAAAGCTCTCGGGGCGGATGGATTTCAGGAAGGCGTGGTCACCGATGATGGATTTCAGCGTGCGGCCGGTGGTCTTGGCGATGCGCTCGACAACCGGATAGGCTTCGGGGTGCACGGAGGACCCGTCCAGCGGGTTGGCACCGTTCATGACACGGAGGAACCCGGCCGCTTGCTGGAACGCCTTTGGCCCAAGCCGCGGAACTTTCTTCAACGCCGTGCGGGCCTTGAACGCGCCGTACTCGTCACGGAAGGCAACGATGTTGGCGGCCAGCGTTTTATTCAGCCCCGAGACACGCGCGAGCAACGGCACCGAGGCGGTATTCACATCCACGCCCACCGCGTTCACGCAGGTTTCGACGGTGGCGTCCAGCGAGCGGCCGAGCCCGGTCTGGTCGATATCGTGCTGGTACTGACCGACACCGATGGCCTTGGGGTCGATCTTCACCAACTCGGCCAGCGGGTCCTGCAGGCGCCGCGCAATCGATACCGCGCCACGCAAGGTGACATCGAGATCCGGGAACTCCTTGGCCGCCAATTCGCTGGCCGAGTACACGGACGCGCCCGCCTCCGACACCATGATCTTTGTCAGCTTCAATTCCGGCATCTTGGCCATCAGCTCGCCAGCGAGCTTGTCGGTCTCGCGCCCGGCCGTGCCATTGCCGATCGAGATCAACGACACGGCGTGCTTGCGGCAGAGCCCCGCCAGCACCGCCAGCGACCCGTTCCAATCATTGCGCGGTTCGTGCGGGTAGATCGTTTCGGTACCGAGCAACTTGCCGGTGGCATCGACGACCACCACCTTGACGCCGCTGCGAAAACCCGGATCGAGACCGATGGTGACGCGCGGCCCGGCGGGGGCGGCCAGCAGCAAGTCCTTGAGGTTGCTCGCGAACACGCGGGTGGCCTCGGCGTCGGCGCGTTCCTTCATGCGGGCAAGGAGATCGGACTCCAAAGAGCCCGCGAGTTTGGTCTTCCAGGTTTGACGTGCAGTTTCGGCGAGCCAGGCATCGGCGGGCCGTCCGCGCTCGGCAATGCCGTTGGCGGCCATGATGGCGGTCTCGGCCGGGTGGGGCTGCCCGGCGGGCACCGGCAAATCGATGTCCAGCCGCAAAAAACCCTCGTTGCGGCCGCGCAACAGTGCCAGCACCCGGTGCGATGGCAGCTGTTTGGGCGTTTGCGTGAAATCGAAGTAGTCGGAGAATTTCTCGCCATCTGCTTGCTTGGATTTGACGACCTTGGATACGATGACGCCGTTGGCCCAAAGCCGTTCTCGCAGGCCGCCGACCAGTTTGGGTTCTTCCGCAAATTGCTCAATGAGAATGTGCCGCGCGCCTTCCAGCGCCGCTTCGGCATTGACGACACCTTTTTCCGCATTGATAAACTTTGCCGCTTCACTCTCCGGCCTCAGCGACGCATTGCCCAGCAGCGCCTTGGCCAGCGCCTCCAGCCCCCCCTCGCGCGCGATCATTGCCTTGGTGCGGCGCTTGGGTTTGAACGGCGCATAAAGATCTTCCAACGCAACCTTCGTATCAGTGGCCAGTATCTCGGCCTTCAGCGCGGGCGTCATCTTGCCCTGCTCTTCGATGCTTTTGAGCACCGTCGCGCGCCGGTCTGCCAGCTCCTTCAGATACCCGAGCCGCTCCTCCAGCGTACGCAACTGCGTATCATCCAGCCCGCCCGTCTTCTCCTTGCGGTAGCGGGCGATGAATGGCACCGTCGCGCCCTCATCCAGCATCGCGATGGTCGCTGCCACCTGCGCGGACGCCACGCCCAGTTCCTTGGCGATCTGGATGGTAATGCCGGTCATGGTGCCCTCTCAATGCCGTGTCCAAAAATGAAATCAGCCGTCTATTGTTGACCTATGTCGCCCTGGACGCACAAGATCCCGGATCCGCACCGCACCGTAAAGTACGCTGCGTCGCATCCGGGACGACGGGTCTCACCCCACCGTCATTCCGTGCGCGGCGCAGCGCCCTTCAGCGGTGCGGCGCTGACACGGGATCTTGCAAGCGGTCAAGCTCCATACTTCTTGTTGCGGCTGGCCACTTCGGCGCGGACTGCGGGGGCGACTTTGGTGGCGAAAAGTTCGATCGAGCGAAGGACCTTGTCGTGCGGCACCGGGCCGACGGTGAATTGCAGCAGCGAGCGCGTGTTGTTGAAGATCGAGTGCTGGAACAGGATTTTCTCGATGACCTGATCAGGCGACCCGACGAACAGATGGCCGTCTTTGCCACGGCCCGCTTCGAACTGCGCGCGGGTGCCCGGCGGCCAGCCGCGTTCGCGCCCGATCCGGTTCATGAGTTCCGAGTAGCCGGGATAGAAAATATCGGCGGCGGCCTCTGACGTTTCGGCAATGAAGCCGTGGCAGTTGATGGCGAGCGGCTGCTTGGCGGGATCGTGGCCGCCTTCCTTGGCGGCTTCTCTATAGAGAGTGGCGAGAGGGCCGAAGCGTTCAGGCTGCCCGCCGATGATCGCGATGGCCAGCGGCAGGCCGAGATATCCCGCCCGCGCCACCGATTGCGGCGTGCCGCCAACCGCGATCCAGACCGGCAGCGGATTTTGCAGCGCGCGCGGAAACACGCTCTGATTGTGCAGTGGCGCGCGGAGTTTTCCTTGCCATGTGACCTTCACGTCAGCGCGGATCGCCAGCAGCAGCTCCAGCTTTTCGGCAAACAGCTCATCGTACTGATCGAGCGGGTAGCCAAACAGTGGGAACGATTCGATGAACGAACCTCGCCCGGCCATGATTTCTGCCCGGCCGTTGGAGAGGAGATCGAGCGTCGCGAACTGCTGGTAGACGCGGACGGGGTCTTCGGACGAGAGGACCGTGACGGCGCTTGAAAGCCGGATGCGTTTGGTGCGGGCAGCGCAGGCGGCCAGCACCACGGCCGGTGCCGATACCGCGAAGTCGGCGCGGTGATGCTCGCCGACGGCGTAGACGTCGAGCCCAAGCTGGTCGGCGAGCTCCACCTCTTCGAATATGCCGGCGAACCGTCCGCGTGCGCCCTCAGCCCAGCCGCCCGGCGGGTTGATGGGTGTCTCGACGAAGGTGACAAGGCCGAGTTCCATGACGCACTCCGGGTCTATGTGGTCTGACCCCCTTCCTACATCATATCTTGCTGCTCCGCCCAAACCGTTGCATGACAAACCGCATGACCCCAGGTGGACGGCTTTCAGCCGCAATAGAGATTTTAACGACGCTCCAGACCCAGCACCGGCCCGCGGCCGAGACGCTGGCCGACTGGGGCAAGGCGCATCGCTTTGCAGGTTCCGCCGACCGGGCCGCGATTGGCAATCTCGTCTATGACGCGCTGCGCCGCAAGCTGTCCACAGCCGCGCGCATGGGGGCCGACACGCCGCGTGCGCTTGCCATCGCTAGCGCGCCATCGGCCTGGGGCATGTCTGCCGAGGCGGTCGCCGCGCTGTGCAGCGGCTCCGATCATGGGCCGGACGTTCTGACGTCTATAGAGAGTGAGGGCCTCGCACGCGAACTTCCTTCCGATACGCCCGATCACATCCGCGCCGATGTCCCCGATTGGCTGTGGCCGTCGTTTCAGGTGGCGTTCGGCGCGGACGCCCTGGCTGAGGGCAAGGCGCTTGCCGCCCGCGCGCCCGTGGACCTGCGCGTCAACACCCATAAATCAAACCGGCCCAAAGTGTTGAAGTCGCTTGAAACGTTTGGCGCGGTGGCCTCGCCCTATTCACCACTTGGTGTACGGGTCGCCGCACCAAAAGGCAGCGGACGCTCGGCCAATGTCCAGGTCGAACCCGGCTTCATAAAGGGCTGGTACGAGGTCCAGGACGAGGGGTCTCAAATCGCGGCGTTGATTGCGGCGGATGCGGCGGGGCCGGCCTCGCAGGTGCTGGATTGTTGCGCGGGCAGCGGCGGCAAGACGCTGGCGATCTCGGCGGCGCTCGCCAATAAGGGCCAGATCTTTGCCCATGACACTGACCGGATGCGGCTGGCGCCCATCCACGAGCGGCTGCAACGGGCGGGCGCGCGCAATGTGCAGGTGCTGCCAACGCGCGACAATCCGCTGGATGCGCTCACCGGCAAGATGGATTGCGTGGTGGTGGATGCTCCGTGCACGGGCACCGGCGTCTGGCGGCGGCGGCCGGAGTCGAAGTGGCGGCTGACGCCCGAGGCGCTAGAGAAGCGGATCGAGGAACAGCGTGCTATCCTCACCCGCTGCGTGCCCCTCCTGAAGCCCAACGGACGCCTCGTCTACATCACTTGCTCACTGCTGCCCGACGAGAACGAGGACCAGGTTGATTGGCTGTGCGCGCAGCATCCGAGGCTCACGGTCAAGCCGCTTGCCGATTCGCTCGCCCGGGTTTTTCGTGATTCGGCCTCATTTGAGTCCGCCATCGGCCCCAAAGGCCTCACGCTCCGGCCTGCCCAAACGCACACGGATGGATTTTTCGTCACGGTCCTCTGCGCGGTTTAGCCCTGAAAAACCGTGCCCACCTGTGGCCTGGCGGCGCGCATTGTCCACGACCCACAAAAATTGTTCTCCGCCATCAACTCTTCACTTGAATTTCATAATTCCCCAAACAAATATCAGTGCGTTCTGATCGCGGTGCAGAATCGGTGAATAGTCATCGAACGGCCCAACCGGAATACGGAGATACCTGCAGGAAATGAAACTGCTAGCTGGCGAGATCGCCGAGCCTCCGAGTAGCCCCACGGCTACTCTCTCCCAGACGTCCAACCTCATCGACACACTGAAATCGCCGCGAGGCAACGTTGTTCCGCTGAAGGATGAGCGCGGGCGCAAGGAACGATTCCCGGTCAGCGACACGTCCCGTGATTTCCGCAAGCGCTTCTTCCCCGAAGCCTCGGCTGACGATTGGAACGACTGGCGCTGGCAGTTGCGCAAGCGCATCCGCACCTCCGCCGACCTGGAGCGGGTATTCGTCCTCTCAGAGGACGAACGCACCGCCGTTGCCCAGCACAAAGGCTCGCTCCCTGTCGGCGTTACTCCGTACTATGCCAGCCTGATGAGCCGCGATAATGCGTTCGAAGCGCTGCGGCGGACCCATATTCCTGTCGGAACCGAGTATCTGCGCACCCCAGGCGAGGCCGATGACCCGCTTGGCGAGGATCACGATTCGGCCGTTCCTGGCCTTGTGCACCGGTATCCCGACCGCGTTCTGTTCCTGTCCACCGGCACCTGCTCGACCTATTGCCGCTACTGCACGCGCTCGCGCATGGTCGGCGAATCGGGTGGCGAGTATTCGTTCTCCAAGAGCCAGTGGGACAAGTCGTTCGAATACATCGAGGCGCACCCAGAAGTCCGCGACGTGCTCATATCGGGCGGCGATCCGCTGACCATCGGCGACGACAAGCTCGATTATCTCTTGGGCCGTCTGCGCGCGATCAAGCATGTGGAATTCGTGCGGCTCGGCACCAAGGTGCCGGTCGTGCTGCCGCAGCGCATTACCAAGGCACTGGTGAAGATGCTGAAGCGGCATCATCCCCTATGGATGAGCATTCACTTTACGCGGCCCGAAGAGCTCACGCCCGAAGTCACCGAGTCGACCGCGCGGCTGGCCGATGCGGGCATTCCGTTAGGCTCGCAGACGGTACTGCTGAAAGGCATCAACGACGAGGTGGCCATTCTCAAAAAACTCTACCACGGCCTCTTGATGCGGCGTGTAAAGCCTTACTATCTCTATCAATGCGACCCGATCACCGGATCGTCGCATTTCCGGACAAGTGTTGCTAAGGGCCTGGAGATGATCGAGGGCTTACGTGGGCATACGACCGGATACGCCGTGCCACAGTTTGTGGTCGATGCGCCCGGTGGCGGTGGAAAAATTCCGCTGTTGCCGGATTATATGGCAGGCCGCGACGGTGACGATCTCTTGCTGCGGAACTTTGAAGGCAATACCTACCGCTATCCCGATCCGGACGGCAATCTTGGCAACGTCATGAAAACCAGTGGGGTGATCTGATGCGCATCGGCTTGGTTTACGATCTCCGCGACGACTACCGGGCGATGGGCTACTCCGAGGAGCAGACCGTTGAATTCGACTCGATCGAGACCATCGACGGCATGGCTGGGGCGCTTGAACGCCTAGGCCATGAGGTGGACCGGATCGGCCATGGCAAGAAGCTGGCGCAGCGCCTTGTGCTCGGTGACCGCTGGGACATGGTGTGGTCGATCGCCGAAGGCGTGAAGGGGCGTTGCCGCGAGGCGCAGGTTCCGGCCCTGCTAGAACTTTACGATCAGCCCTATGCTTTTTCCGACGCGACCACGATGGCCATCGCGTTAGATAAGGCAGTGGCAAAAAGGCTCGTGCGCGACCATGGCGTGCCGACCGCGCCGTTCATGCTGGTCGAATCCGCCACCGAGGACCTTTCGGGCTGGACGCATTTTCCTGCCTTCGTCAAACCGCTGGCCGAAGGCACCGGCAAGGGCTGTGAGCTGGCGTCAAAAGTCGCCAACGCCGCCGAGTTGCTGAACGCTGCCCGCGCGTTGGTGCACCGCTTCCAGCAACCCGCGCTGGTCGAAGCCTTCTTGCCCGGCCGCGAATTCACGGTTGGCATTGTCGGCAACGGCGCGCGCGCCCGTGTTGTTGGCGTGATGGAAATCTTCCTGAAGAAGGACGCCGACCAGGGCGTCTACTCCATGCGCAACAAGGAAGAGAGCGAAGACCTATGCTTCTACGAGAATGCGACTGATGGCGTGGCGCAACAGGTCGCCGAGCGAGGCCTCGCCGCGTATAAGGCGCTGGGCTGCCAGGACAGCTGCCGTCTCGATTTCCGCTGCGATGCCTCGGGAGCGCCCGTGTTCATGGAAGCCAACCCCATCGCCGGGATGCATCCAACGCACTCGGATCTTCCGATCCTCTCGGGCCTTAACGGCATCTCCTACGATCAGCTGATTGGCCTCATCCTCGAAGCCGCCATGGAGCGCTTCGGTCTCGGCGCCGCCGAAGCCCGCCGCATCCAACGCCGCAGGGTTGGCTAGCAATGACCCTTTCGCGCTCCTCATATATCCCCGTCGTCCATGGGGCGATGGACGACAGGCCGGACGAAGCCGACACCGTCGAGGCGGCGCTGGCGATCTCCGAGACGCTGCGCGGGCTTGGCTACCAGAGTGATCTCGTGCATGTCGGCCTAAACATGACTCCCATCGAGGACATAGGGCGGCGGCAACCTCTGGCTGTGTTCAACCTCGTCGAAGCGATCAATGCGGATTTTCGTCTGCAGCCGATGGCGCCTGCCATCTACGAGCGCCTGCGCATTCCCTATACGGGCTGCTCGTTCGACGCGATTGTTTCGGCGATGTCGAAAACCCGCTCCAAGCATGTGATGAAGGCCGCCGCCATCGCCACGCCGGCCTGGATCGACGGCATCCGCAATCCGCTGCCCGCCGATACCATGGTGCTGGTGAAGTCGGACAGCGAACACGCCTCCATCGGTATCGACTCATCGTCTGTGGTCATGGCGGGCGAAGCGCAGCGCGTCATCCGCGAGCGCGAGAAATCCTTCGGCGGACGGTTCTTTGCCGAAGTGTTCATCGAAGGCCGCGAGTTCAACGTCGCCATGGTCGAGGGGCCGGGCGGACCGCTGGCCCTGCCGATCCCGGAAATCCAGTTCATCGACTACCCCGAAGGCAAGCCGCGCATCGTCGATTACGACGCCAAGTGGATGGTCGAAAGTTTTGCTTACAACAATACGCCCCGCGCCTTTGGCATCGAAAAAGAAGACCCCAAGCTCGCGCGCAAGCTGAAGAAGATGGCGCTCGATGTCTGGCGCGCGTTCGGATTGTCCGGCTACGCGCGCGTCGATTTCCGCGTCGATGCCTTCGGAAAACCCTGGGCCATCGATGTGAACACCAATCCCTGCATCACGCCCGACGCGGGCTTCGCCACAACGGCGTCCGAGGCCGGCATCAGCTATCCGCAACTTATCGAGCGCATCGTCAACGCCGCGCTGCCGGTGGCCGATGCCGTCGAGGACAGCGACCGCCTGAGCGCCGAAATAACGGAGACCTCAGAGGTTAGCGCGCCCGCAGGTGCGTGGTGACGCTGACCTGGCGCACTGAGGTGATTGCGGCCGATGTCGCAAAGATCCGGGATCTGTGCGCAAAGACAGGATTTTTTTCCCCGGCGGAAGTCACCATGTCGGGCGAACTGGTTGAGGCCCGGCTCGATGACGGCGACGCGTCAGACTACGATTTCATCATTGCCGAGATCGATGGCGCGCTCGCGGGTTACACGTGCTTTGGCCGCATCGAAGGCACCGAATCCGCATTCGATCTGTTCTGGATCGCTGTTGACCCGGCGCAGCAGGGCCATGGCATCGGCCGCCAGCTGTTGGCCCGCACCGAGGCCATAATCGTGGCCGCAGGCGGCAGCCGCTATTACGCCGAAACCTCCTCCACGCCCGCCTACGAACCCACGCGCCAGTTCTACCTGCGCACCGGCTTTCGCGAAGTCGCCCATGTCAAAGATTTCTACAAGCCCGGCGACGGCAAGCTCATCTATGAGCGGCTGGTCTAAAATCCGCCTATTGGGTCAACCCTACCAATTGTGTAGGGGCGACCGGCCGTCGACCGTCCAACAACGGCGTTTGCGGAGTGCGGGCGACCACCAATCGCCCCTACACCGGGAGAGCAGCGCAGGAGCCGCGAGTGTCAGGCTGCCCCCTGCCGCTTGGCAGCCTCCTCCGCTTTCAACTCCTTCTTTGACAGTTTGCCGATCATCGTCCTTGGCAAACTGTCGCGGAAATCGATCTCTTCTGGGAGTTCCATTTTGGCGAGTTTCGGCTTCAGGAAAGCCAGCAGGTCCTCGGATGTCGCAGTCATGCCGTCGCGCAACTTTACAAAGGCCTTCGGGGCTTCGCCGCGCGTCACATTGGGAATGCCGATCACGATGGCCTCCAGCACCGCAGGGTGCTCGTACAGCGCATCCTCGATCCGGCGCGGATAGATCTTAAAGCCCGACGAGTTGATCATGTCCTTGATCCGATCGGTGATGAAGGTGAAGCCGTCCGCATCCATATGGCCGATGTCGCCGGTGCGGAAAAAACGGCCTGCGGGTACAGTGACGAAACTCTCGGCGTTGTCGGCGGGCTTATTCCAATAGCCGGCCATGACTTGAGGGCCAGCAAGACAAATCTCGCCGTCCTGCCCCAACGGCATCTCGCGTGACGGATCATCGAGCGCCCGGATCGACACCAGGGTTGCGGGCAGCGGCAAGCCAATGGAACCCTCTTTGGCCGGCCCCGCCGTGGGATTGGCCGTCACACCCGGCGACGTCTCGGAAAGACCGTAGGCTTCGATGAGTGCTGCACCCGATGCTTGCTCGAAACTGCGTTTGACCGCCATTGGCAACGCCGCGCCGCCCGAGACGCACCATTTGAACGATGCCAGATCAGCCTTGCGAGCACCTTTGTAGGTCAACAGGGCATTGAACAATGTCGGAACGCCCGGCAGGACTGTCGGCCGCAATTGGTTGATCAGTTTGACGGATTCGCCGATTTCGAATTTGGGGATCAAGATCAGCTGTGCCGCCCGCTTTATGCCGAAATTCATGACAAACGACATGGCAAAGACGTGAAACAGCGGCAGGATGCACAACATGCGCTCGGCACCTTCGTTCAAGGTGCTTGCCCAGTCGCTGATCTGCTGGACTTGAATGCTCAGATTGGCGTGCGTCAGCATCGCGCCCTTCGGCGTGCCGGTGGTGCCGCCGGTATATTGCAGCACGGCAAGATCACGTTCGGGATCAATCATGACTGGCGTCAGCTTGCCGTCATTGGCCATCAGGTCGCGCTGGAGGATGAACTTGCTGCGGTGCGGCGAGGCCTCGATATTGGCGATCTCCTGGCCACGCGTCAGCCGGAACAGGGCGGATTTGATCGTTGGTAGCAGTGAGGAGAACGAGGCGACAATGGCCCGGTCGAGCGCACCGGTGCTCAGAAGTGCTTCGACCTTGCTGGTCAGCAGCTTCAGATCGAGCGTGATCAGCATCCGCGTCTCGCTGTCGCGGATCTGGTGTTCCAGTTCGCTGATGGAATAGAGCGGGTTGTAGTTCACCACCGTGCCGCCAGCTTTCAGCACCGCGTAGTAGGCGACGACGAAGGTGGGGCTGTTGGGCAGAAACAGGCCGACTTTGACCCCTTTGCCCACACCCAGAGTTTGCAACCCGGCGGCCGCATGGTCCACGGCGCGGCCAATTTCGGCGTATGTCATTGTCCGGCCAAGGAAATAGGTGCACACATTGCTAGGAAAGCGCATAATGGCGTGGTCCAGCAACTCGAACACGGGTGCGGCAGCATAAGTCCGGTGCCAATTGATGTCCTTGGGGTAGTTTTTGAGCCAAGGAAAACCATCTTGTGACAGTGGTTGGGCCGGGCTGGTGAGTTTGAGGGCGGTTTCGGTCATCGCGTTGCCTGGGAGTTGCCGGGACGTTTGCCTTGATCTCAACGAAGGATTGCGTGGGGCGCAAAAAGCCAACACACCAGCGTCCATTACGATGGTTCGCACCTTGCGAATCCTAGCACAAACCGGTTCGCGAGACATGGTACGCGATTGGGCCGGATTAACTGTAATGCGGCGCGCAGATTGCACGCCAGGGTGGTTCGGCCCGACTGTTGCAGGATAGCAGCCATCGATCGGGCGTCTTGCTCTTGCGGTCTGACTGTTCTAGCTAAAGGGCAATCAGGCACAGGGCAGGTACGTACGTACGCTGTGGCAGGGAGACAACAATGGACGACGTTGCGACGAAGATTATCGAGATTCTCCGCAAGCATATGAAGAAGCCTGACAAGGAGATCACGCTCGAAACGAAGCTGGAAGATCTGGAGATCGAGTCGCTCGATCTGGCCATGATCGTCTTTGATATTGAAGACTCTTTCGGTGTTGAGATCCCGTACAATGCGAACGAAGAAGTCGACGCCTTCAAGACTGTGGGTTCGGTCGTGGAGCGCGTGCGGCAATTGGTGAAGTCGAAGGCGGCAGCGTAAAGCGCTGCCGTTACTTGGACTCGAGCTGGAGCTGCGCTTACGAGTTCTTCAGCCTGTAAGCTGCATTTGAGGATCCGCTGACAGGATCCACCTTAGAGGTTCGATGACGCAGAGCAATGGGTCCGGGTCCAGCGGCGCGCGCCGCGTGGTCGTGACAGGCATGGGCGCGGTGACGCCGGTTGGCAACACGGTTGATGAGTTCTGGGCGAGCCTGAAGGCCGGACGGTGTGGGGTCGATAAGATCGTCGGCTTCGATCTCGAAGATCTCTACATTCACATTGGCGCCGAGGTGAAGGGGTTCGACCCCAAGGACCGGCTTGCCAACATCAAAGACCGCACGCTGCCGATGGCCGACCGCTATTCGCAGTTTGCGGGGGCAGCGGCATTGGAAGCGATGAAGCATTCCGGCCTGCCGGTTCCGGTGCCTGATCCTTATCGCACAGCCTGCATCATCGGGTCGGGCGCGGGCGGCCTCAACACCCTTGAGCTGGCCTATCGCGACCTCTTTATCCGCAAGAAGAAAGCGACCAACCCGCTGACGCTGCTGCGAATCATCGGTAGTTCGGCCTCGGCCCATGTCGGCATTGAATTCGGCGTGCGAGGGCCGACCTTTGGCACCGTCAGCGCCTGCGCGACGGCGTCGCATTCGATTGGCCTCACCTACCAGTTCATCAAGAGCGGGGCCGTGGACGTGGGCATTGCGGGCGCTGCCGAAGCGGTGATGAACTACGGCACCATGAAAGCCTGGCAAGCTTTGCGCGTGCTGTCGGCCCAGGGCTGCTTCCCCTTCGCCAAGAAGCGCAACGGCACCGTGCTGGCCGAAGGCGCGGGCATACTCGTCCTCGAAGAACTCGAACACGCCAAGGCGCGCGGCGCAACGATCATTGCGGAGCTGATGGGTTTTGGCATGTCGTCGGATGCCAAAGACATGGTCAACCCGGACATCGAAGGCCCGAAATACGCCATGCGCCAAGCCCTGAGCGAGGCCAAACTGGCGCCCTCCGATATTGGTTACCTGAACGCTCATGGCACGGCGACCAGCATCAATGACATCAACGAAACCCGCGCCATCAAGGCGGTGTTCGAGGGCGCTGCCAAGGATCTGGCGATCTCGTCAACCAAATCCATGCACGGTCATCTCTTAGGTGCGGGCGGCGCCATCGAAGCTATCGCCTCGATCAAGGCGATCACGGAAGGTTTTGTGCCGCCGACCATTGGCCTCGATGAAGCCGATCCGGAATGCGACCTCGACTACGTGCCCAATGTGGGCCGCGAGAAAAAGGTCACCTACGCGATGTCCAACTCGTTCGCGTTCGGCGGCCTCAACGCCGTCTTGATTTTTGGCCCGCCGCCTGCCTGAGTGGGCGGATGAGCGAGATTGTCATTACATCGGGCGGCGTGGAACTGACGGCAAGGTTGGCCGATACGCTGACGGCGCGTGTGATCTTGCGGGCGCTGCCACTGCGGTTGACGGCGATTTTCTGGGGCCGGCTGGTGCGCCTGAACGTGCATCTGGACGCCTATCGCGACCCGGACGCGGTGCAGCTGGCGTCGCTGGGTCAGCTCTTGTTCTCGCCCGAGCATGAAGACATCTACATCCCCTACGGCGCCACGCCGATTTCGCGAACAGGCGAAATCCGCTTGCCGTCGCCCTCCAACATCTGGGCCGAAGCGCTGGATGATGTTCAGGTCTTGCGCGACGTCCAGGATGGCGCGGCTCTGATCATTTCGGCTTACGATTCCGCCCGCCCCCGCGCCAAAAAGCCCGCCAATCCGCCACCAAAAGCACCCTGGCGGGATTAGATCAACCCCTTGCTCTTGAAACTCGTATGCCCGTCCTTGGCGATGATCAGGTGGTCATGCACCAGGATGCCCAGCGGTTTCGATGTGCTCACAATCAGCTTGGTCATATCGATGTCCGCTCGTGACGGCGTTGGATCGCCCGAAGGATGGTTGTGCACCAAGATGATCGCCGTCGCCGACAGTTCCAGCGCCCGTTTGACGATCTCGCGTACATAGACGGGTGTATGATCAACCGTGCCGCGCTGCTGCACTTCGTCGGCGATGATGCGGTTGCGCTTGTCGAGGAACAGGATGCGGAACTGTTCCTTGGTCTCGAAGGCCATGGCGGCGCGGCAGTAGCCGATGACGTCCGTCCAGGCGGCCAAAACCGGGCGTTTGCGCACCTCGCCTTGTATCAGCCGCAGGGCCGTCGCGCGCACAACTTTAAGTTCGGTGATGACGGACTCGCCGAGGCCAGGGATTTTGCTTAGCCGTTCGTCGGGGGCCGAAATCACTTCGGCGAACGATCCGAAATGGCGCAGCAGCAACTTAGCCAACGGCTTGGTATCGCGGCGCGGGATGGCGCGAAACAGCAGCAATTCCAGCAGTTCGTAGTCCGGCATGGCATCGGCGCCACCCTTGCGGAAGCGCTCCCTCAGGCGCTCCCGGTGCCCGGTTCCCTCCGGGATCGCCGCCAAGTCTTCCTCTTCGAGGCCACCAGCCACGGTTGTGGTCCTATCGCGGTAAACCATAGGGCGGGCAGTGATAGCCCTTGGGCGAATAGGTGAACACTTCGACCCCGGTTTCGGTCACGCCGACCGTATGCTCGAACTGGGCCGACAGCGATTTATCGCGCGTGACCGCCGTCCAGCCGTCGTCCAGCACCTTGGTGTCGGCGCGGCCGAGATTGATCATGGGCTCGATGGTAAAGATCATGCCCGGCTGCAATTCGACGCCCTCGCCGCCGCGCCCGTAATGCAGAATGTTGGGCCGGTCGTGGAACACATCGCCAAGGCCGTGGCCGCAGAAATCACGCACGACGCTACACCGTTCGCTCTCGGCATAGCGCTGGATCGCCTCGCCTATATGCCCGGTGGTCCGCCCTGGCCGCACTGCTGCGACGCCGCGCACGAGGGACTCGTAGGTCACCTCCAGCAGGCGTTCGGCCTTGCGGCTGATGGCGCCGACCGGGTACATCCGGCTGGTGTCGCCGTGCCAGCCGTTGAGGATGAGCGTCACGTCGATATTGACAATATCGCCCTCGCGCAACGGTTTTGGACCGGGATGGCCGTGGCAGACCACATGGTTTACGGACGTGCACAGAGCATGGCGGAAGCCGCGGTAATTCAACGTCGCGGGGAAGGCTTTGTGGTCGCGGGCGAACTCCAGAATGAGCTGTTCGAGGCGTCCTGTTGGCACCCCAGGCTTTACAAAATCCACAAGCATATCAAGGGCTTGCGCCGCCAGCTGGCCAGCAAGGCGCATACCCTCGAAGGCCGCAGGGCCATACAGGCGGACCTTGGTGGCGTCGGTGTCCGGCGCGCTGGTCTTATGGCTCAAGTTGTTCATCGGCGTCTCGGTTGCGGGGCGGCTGGCCACTGATTTAGCGTAAATCAAGCGGCTGGAGCAATGGCGGTGAGCTTACATCGCCATAGGTAGTCGCCCAGTGACGTCAATGCCATCGGTGCGCACGTCGCATGCGTAAGCGAGGGCTTCGATACCGGCCGCGCGGGCCGCAAGAAAGCCGGCGTGATAGGTGGGGTCCATGTCGCCCGCGAGCTGGAAGCGCGATGTGTCCGCACGCTGAATAAGGTAAACCATGACCGCCCGATGGCCCTCCTTCACCATCTCAGTCAGTTCCACCAGATGCTTAGCCGCGCGTGCGCTGACGCAGTCCGGGAACTCAGAAAGCCCGGAAATCCGGCTCATATGCACGTTTTTCACCTCAACATAGCAGCGACCACCCGCCGCCGCTTCGAGCAAAAGATCGATGCGGGAATTGGCGCCATAGGGCACTTCGCGGCGCAGCACCGGATAGCCCGCAAGTTCGTTAACGCGCCCCGCCGTGATCGCCTCTTCCACCAGCCGGTTTGGTAAACCGGTGTTGATCCCCACCAGCACCGGCCCCGCGCCGAGGTCCGTCTCGCACAACTCCCAGGTGTGCCGGTATTTGCGGGAAGAACTGTCCGACCGCGATAACCATATCCGCGCGCCCGGCGTACACAGCCCGAGCATCGACCCCGTATTGCGCACCGAACAGGTGATCTCGGACCCATCCTCCAGCCGCACATCAGCGAGGAAACGCTTGTAGCGTTGCAACAGCACGCCGGGGATGAGCGGGGAGGAAAATTGCATGGCCGCGACCCTATGAAGGCACGCCAAAGTGAGCAAAGGCGTGTGCATTCGTGGTACACTAGAGTGCATTCGAAGTCATTCAGTGACGGTTCCGCGTCGTTTGCGCTCATTCAGCGGAAAATGGCTTAGGTTAACGAGCGGCCTCTCGCGGCGGAGACAGACGATGATGGAAACCCCCAAGGAACTCGTGACCGCCGCCATGCTGGTCATCGGCGACGAGATCCTGTCTGGCCGCACCAAGGACAAGAACATCGGCTTTGTGGCCGACCACCTGACCGCGATTGGCATACAACTCAAAGAGGTCCGGATTGTCCCCGACGAGGAGGACAAGATTGTCGCCGGGTTGAATGCGCTGCGCGCGTCCTATAACTACGTGTTCACGAGCGGCGGCATCGGCCCGACGCATGATGACATTACCGCCGATGCGGTGGCCAAAGCCTTCGGCGTCGGCATCGACATCGACCCACTCGCCGTCGCCGTCATGCGCCCCCACTACGAGAGCCGCGGCGTGGAATTCACCCCCGGCCGGATGCGGATGGCGCGCATTCCTTCAGGCGCTGCGCTGGTCGAGAATTCTGTCAGCAAAGCCCCCGGCTTCATGTTGGAGAACGTGATCGTGATGGCGGGCGTGCCCAACATCATGCAGGCAATGGTGCTGGCCGTGACGCCGGTTTTGCGGACGGGCGCCAAGATGGTGTCGCGCACGGTGACGGTACGCCGGCCGGAAAGCGAGATCGCGGAATTGTTCGCGGGCGTGCAGAAAGAGTTCCCGGACGTGCCGATGGGCAGCTACCCGTTCAGCGACGAAGGCGGGTTCGGCGCGAACCTGGTGCTGCGGGGTGTGGATGCAGGCCGGGTGGAGGCGGCGGAGGGTATGCTGTTGAGGCGATTGAAGGAGCAAGGGATGGTGTGAGGGGGGGCAGCGGGGCCGGCTTTGGGACATGAGGGCGCATTTGTGAAAAGGTCCCGGCGGTTATCACCGGTTTGATCGTCTACGGAAGGTACGACGCGCATGACACTTCAAAGTCTCGACCGGCACATCGAGCGCACTCCCGGCGTCGCTGGCGGCAAACCCCGGATCGCGGGACATCGCTTCACAGGCCAGGATGTCGCCGTCTGGCACCAGCAGATGGGAAAGAGGGTCGAGGAGATTTGTTCCGGCTACAGTCTCGGGCTTGCCGATGTTCACGCGGCGCTCGCTTATTATTTCGATCACCAGGACGAGGTTGATCGCAGCATCAGTGAGAGCGACGCTTTCGTTGAGGCGTTGCGACGCTCGACGCCGTCAGTGCTCGAAAAACGGCTGAAGGAGCTGCGCGGTGAGTGACATCCGCTTCCATGCGGATGAGCATGTGGCCATAGCGGTTACGACCGGATTGCGACTGCGGCGAGTGGACATTGTGACCGTGCAAGAGGCGGGGCTGGCCGGTGCTGGCGATGAAGCCCACCTGGCATTTGCACTAGAAGAGGCCCGGGTCATCTTCACTCAGGACGGCGACTTCCTCGGCTTGCCGCCCAAGGCCACACTCATGCAGGGATTGTCTACGCCCCACAGCGCACATCGGCTGGGCATATTATTCGTGGGCTCATATTCATTCATCGGGTGTTGTCAGCCGAGGTTATGGCTGGCTTGATAGAGTATATTTGAATCTGCTGGGTTGGCGGGTATGTGCGTTGATGCAGTACCAGCCTCCTGGCGCAGCCTTTGATCGAGATCAAGGCCCCCCTCGGTCAATTATCGCATTGTGACCGCTCAATTGGTGAGGGAGCACGGCGATGAGGCTGGGTTTGTGTGCTGCGGCTGCCATGGCCGCCTTGGTGATCGGCCTTGCGGTACCGGCATGGGCCGATGACACGGTCGATGGTGCCGCGGTGTTCCGCAAGTGCCAAGCCTGCCACAGCATCGAGCCGGGCGTGAACAAGCTCGGGCCGTCGCTCGACAATGTGTTTGGCCGCAAGGCGGCGTCGATGCCGAGTTTCCACTACTCCCAGGCTATGGAGCAATCGAAACTCACCTGGGACGCTGACAGTCTCGACAAATTCCTGACCCATCCTTCCGACCTCGTGCCTGGCACCCGCATGACTTTTGGCGGCCTCTCGCAACCAGCCGACAGGGCAGCGGTGATCCAATTTCTCAGGGGCAATGCCGCTCAGGTCGCAGCGGCGGCGGCAGCGGCCACGCCAACGGCGGCGGCTGCTCCCGCAACTGCCAAGGCCGAAGCGCCTGCTGCCGCCGACCCGTCAGTACCCGCTGGATATATCCCGGATGTGAAATACACTTTGCGTTCTGGCATCGCCGAGGGCCGCATGGTGTTTATCGGCTTTGGTGGCACCATCGACGGCGTGGTCAATCCCGGCCTGAAGGCAGCTGCCGGCGATGTCGTGCAAGTGACGTTGATCAATGGCGAAGGGGCGGCGCACAATATCGTCTTTGCGCAGCAGGGACCCAACGGCCAGGATCTCGCCTCCGAGCAAGTGCGTGAGAAAGGGTCGAGCACGAGCGCCGTATTCCGAGCCAAGACAGCGGGGACCATTGCCTATTTCTGCTCTTTACCAGGGCACCGGCTGGCGGGCATGGAAGGCAAGGTGGCGATTGCCGCCAAGGCCGCGCCAGTGACGTCCGCCGAAGCGCGCGATATTTCGATGGACCCCGCCAAGGTGCCGGCACCGGTTGGCAAGCGCGGTCCGGCGACGCTGCGCGTCGATCTCAAAACCGTCGAGGTCGATGGCCAGCTCGCGGACGGCACGACCTACCGCTATTGGACCTTCAACGGCACGGTGCCGGGGCCGATGCTGCGCGCGCGCGTGGGCGATACGGTTCAGGTGTTCATCACCAATGACCCGGACTCGGCCATGGTCCACTCGGTTGACTTCCACGCGGTGACGGGACCGGGCGGCGGCGCGGCCTTCCTGCAGGTGGAGCCCGGCCAGACTAAGCAGCTTGACTTCAAGGCTCTGGTTCCGGGCCTCTATGTCTGTCATTGCGCCACGCCCATGGTCGCCCACCACATCGCCAGCGGCATGTATGGCATGATCCTGGTCGAGCCCGAAGGTGGTCTGCCCCCGGTCGATCACGAGTTCTATGTCATGCAGGGCGAAATCTACACCAGCGCTGCGTTCGGCCAGCACGGCGCCCAGGAGTTCAGTGTCGACAAGCTTCTAGCGGAACGGCCCGAATACTTCGTCTTCAATGGCGCGGTCGGCGCGCTGACCAAGCAGCACATGATGCATGCCAAAGTCGGCGAAAGCGTGCGCATCTTCATGGGCGTGGGCGGCCCAAACTTCACATCGTCCTTCCATGTCATTGGCGAGATCTTCGATCGCGTCTATGAGTGGGGCAATGTGACGAGCCCGCCGCTGTTGGGCGTGCAAACAGTGTCGGTGCCACCCGGCGGTGCCGTCATAACGGAGTTCACAGCCCGCGTGCCGGGACGGTATCTGCTGGTTGATCACGCGCTATCACGCCTGGAACGCGGTCTACTGGGCTTCATCATGGTCGATGGTGCGCCCCAGCCTGATCTTTTCAAGCCTTACAGCGCAGCGAGCGGTGCCGGCCACTGAGGCTCGTGCGTAGACCGGCGGTCTTGGCGGCGACTGGGGAGCCGTGGTGATCGCCTCGTAAAGGCTCTTTCTGCTGTCCCTAACATCTAGTCCCTAGTGCCACTGCGGCTAAGGACGGGGTGCCAGGCACCAGCGATGCCTGGCACCGTTGCACCATGCGGCGTCAACAACGCCTGATGCATCCTAGTACCCACTATCAGAAGTAGATTGTACGTCTGATCGCAGGCCCGCTTGTCGATCCGGCAGGCGCGTGCCGAAGAGCGTAGCTTTCGCTACGGTCGAGGTACGCAACGCACCGGGCGGCCGTGGGCAGCGACCCGGCGAGCGTCCTTGAGCGTCATACGTGCTATTTACTTCTGATGGTGGGGCCTAGGCCCCATGTCCTTTCTCTGTATGAGCTATCAGCCCGCGCTGCTGCATCGAGGTCCAGGCTTCCTCGGCCGTATCGACAATGTCGAACAGGTTGAGGTCGTCGAGGTCGATCATGCCGTAATCGGCGATGGCCTTGAAGTTCACAACCTTGGTCCAGTATTGCCGCCCGACCAGCACCACCGGCATCAGCGAAGATTTCTTGGTCTGTTCCAGGGTCAAAAGTTCGAACATCTCGTCCATGGTGCCGAAGCCGCCGGGGAACACGGCCAGCGCATTGGCGCGCATGACGAGGTGCATCTTGCGCATGTTGAAATAGTGAAACAAAAACGTGAGGTTGGGCGTCGAATAGGCATTGGGCTCCTGCTCGTGCGGCAGCCGGATGTTAAAGCCGATCGAGGGCGCGCCGGCATCCTGGGCGCCGCGATTGGCCGCTTCCATGATGCCCGGCCCGCCACCCGTGGCGATGACGTTGTCGTGGATGCCGCCATCAGGTTTGAGCGCGCCGCCGCGCTCCGAGACGATGCGGCCAAGTTTTCGCGCTTCGGTGTACCAGGGCGACAGGGCCGCGCGCTTTTTCGCTTTGGCGACGGCCTCTTTGCCCTTGGCGGCTTTCAACATATTTTCCGCGTGCTCGGGCGACGGGATGCGGGCCGAGCCGAACACGATCACCGTCGAGCGGATGCCGGCGCCGCGCAGGGCCAGTTCGGCTTTTTCGTATTCGAGCGCAAACCTGATGCCGCGCAGTTCATCGCGGAGCAGGAATTCGGTGTCCTCCACGGCCAGCGTGTAGCTGTTGGACACATAGGGCGGGCTGGCGGCAGTCAGGCGCTTGTCGGTCATGATCATCCCTGGTCGCGAGACGCCTTCGACGGTGTGCTAAGACCTACGTATAACCCGGATTCGGCTTCCAAAGCGTTGCCAATTGCCAGTAGGGTGGGGCTGCTACAACCCAGGACCCAGCGACCGGCCATAGGTCCAGAGCGCAATGGCGGCGGCGGCAAGGGCCATAGCCGTCATCTGATAGGCGTTCAGCGGCTCACGGAAGATCAGCACGCCGACGCCAAGCGAGGTGGTCAGGATGGAGAGCACCGCATAGAGCGCATATTGCGAGGCACCATAGCCGGTATAGAGCAGATAAAAGCCGAAAAACGTCATGAAGAAGCCAACACCGCCGATGGCGATGGCGCCGAGATTGGCGGCAACGTAAGCGAGATTGCCGGGCGTCTGCCAGGCCAGCGTCGCGGCCAGGAACAGGCAGCCGCAGGCGGTGACGGCGCACAGCATAAACAAAAACGGGTTGGCCGATGGCGCGGACGAGCGCTGGCCATAGACGAAGATGGCGTTGCCGGTGGCAGCGAACAGGGCAAAGAGGAAAGGGCGCATGGGGGCGGGTCCGGTTGGCGGGGACTGAGATATAGCCGCGAACCCGTCTCAGGGCACCTGCCCCGGTCGCCCATTCATCGCTGCTATCGCGGCTGGGCCGCTAGCCTGTTAGGGTCGATTCAAATCTATCACCAACATGAGCAGCTCCCATGTCCACCAACCGCCCTCTTGCTCCCGAAACCGCCACCGCGCAGGCGTTGCACTACCTTGACCCCGCGACCGGCGCCGTGGCCCCGCCGATCCATCCGTCGTCGACGTTTGCGCGGGACGAAAACTACGAGCTGCGCGGCGGCTACAACTATTCGCGGTATGAGAGCCCGACCATCGATCTGGCCGAAGCCATCATCTGCCGACTGGAGAACGGGGCGGCATCGCAGCTGTTCGCCTCGGGGCTGGCGGGCATTGCCGCGGTGTTCGAAACCCTCAAACCAGGCGCACACGTCGTTGTCCCCAAGGTGATGTATTTCGGCGCGCTGCTGTGGCTGCGCCGTGTGGCCGCGCACAAGGGCATGACCCTCGATCAGTTCGACCAGGGCGATATCGAGACGCTGGGCAAAGCCGTCAAGCCTGGCAAGACCGAGCTGGTGTGGCTCGAGACGCCCGCCAACCCCACCTTCGAAGTCATCGATATTGCCGAGGCTGCGCGCATCGCCCATGCGGCGGGGGCAGTGCTGGGCGTCGACAGCACCAATGCGCCGCCCTGCACGCAGCGGCCGTTGGAGCTGGGCGCGGACATCTCTTTCCACTCGGCGACGAAATTTCTCAACGGCCATTCCGACATCACCGGCGGCGTAGTGACGTTCGCCAAGAAGGACGCGCGGTTCGAGGACTTGCATCTGGTGCGCAAGCACCAGGGCGCAGTGCTGGGCGCGTTCGAGGCCTGGCTGCTGATCCGGGGGATGCGGACGCTATTTGTGCGTTTTGAGCGGCAGACGGCTAACGCCATGGCGATTGCCCGGCATTTCGAGGGCCATCCGAAGGTGACGCGCGTGATCTATCCGGGGCTGGAGAGCCATCCCGCCCACGCCATCGCCAAGCGGCAGATGACGGGCGGGTTTGGCAGTATGCTGTCGATTTTGACGGTGGGAGGCGCGGCGGAGGCCAGGCGGGCGGCAGCAGCTGTGAAGGTGTTCTATCCGGCAACGTCGCTGGGCGGTGTCGAAAGCCTGATCGAGCACCGCGCCACCGTCGAAGGGCCGGACTCGCCCGTGCCACCAACGCTGCTGCGCGTGTCGGTCGGCATCGAGCACGTCTCGGACCTGATTGCCGATCTGGAACAGGCGCTGGAGTCAATCTGATGCCCGATCAGATAGCATTGCGCCAGGCCCTTCCCGGGACAGGGTGGGGCGGGAAAACATGTCCTGCGCGCCAGCTCGCACCGCATTGCCGCCCATGACTGATCATCCGAAACGCGGCGCGACCACACGCGGCACGTGGCCAAGCGCGATTGCTGAGAACTTTTACGAGCGGGCGAGCAACGATCCGGGCGACCCGCAGCTTTGGGCCTTTACGGATCGGTGGTCCTATGCGCCGGGTGAGACCATGCGCGTGCATGTTTCGGCGACGCTGGCCAAGTTTGACGTGGAGATTTGGCGCGACGGGGCTGAACGCACGCCTTTACGCACTATTAATGACTTGCCCGGCGCTTTCCATCAGACGCCGGACGATTGCTCCGTCACTGGCTGCGGCTGGCCGATGGCATTTGAAATTGTCATTCCGCAGAACTGGCGCTCCGGCGGCTATATCATCGGGCTCAGCGGTGGCGGGCTTGAGTATCACCACCTCATTCTCGTGCGCGCGGACCCCGGCCGGGAGGCACCCCTGCTGCTGGTGGCATCCACCGGCACCTGGGCAGCTTACAACGACTGGGGCGGGTCCAACCATTACGAGGGCATCACCGGGCCTGACCACAACCAGTTCTCGCCGCGCGTGTCCATCCATCGCCCGTTCTCTCGCGGCTTCGTCGTGCTGCCCGAGGGCGCGCCGCGGGTGCCGCTGCGAACGCCTCCCGTGATGGGCGCGGCGCTCCGGCACCCGCATGTCGAATGGGCGTATGCGAACGGCTATTCCAAGAAATACGCCAGCGCCGGTTGGGCCAGCTATGACCGGCATTTTGTGCGCTGGGCCGAGGCAGCGGGATACGCCGTGGACGTCTGTGCATTGCACGATCTCCAGATCCAACCGGAGCTGCTGAAAGGCTATGCCTGCGCCGTCTTCGTTGGCCATGACGAGTATTGGACCAAAGAGCAGCGCGACGCCGTCGATGCCTATGTGGACGGCGGCGGCCATGCAGCGCGGTTCGCGGGCAACTTCCTCTGGCAGACGCGGCTGGAGGACGATGGCACGACGCACGTCTGCTACAAGTACAGGGCGCGTACGGAAGATCCGCTTTATCACTCCACAGACCGTTCGCGTACAACCACCGCCTGGGAATCGCTCGAAGTTGCCCGGCCTGGCGCAACCACCTTCGGCGTCAACGCATTGCGCGGTATGTATGCCGGCTGGGCAGGTGCCGCGCCGAGGCACGCGGGCGGCTTCACCGTCTACCGCCCGGAGCACTGGGCGTTCGCGGGCACGGACCTCTACTATGGTGACGTGTTCGGCGCCGCCTCGCGCATTTTTGGCTATGAAGTCGACGGGCTCGACTACACGGTTCGCGATGGGTTGCCAGTGGCACTGGGCACGGATGGCGCGCCACAAGGCATAGACATCATTGCCATGGGCCTTGCCGTCATGGCCGAAGAAAACCACGGCGAACGCGGTGTCGTGCCCTTCCTCGGCGATGAAGACCTGCGCTTCGCCGCCGAGGCCGTGCACGGAGCAGCGACGCTCGAAGCAATGGAAATGATGCGGCGCGGCTCGGGCATGATTGTCAGTTTTCAGCGCGGCCGAGGCGAAGTCTTCACGGCAGGCACCTGCGAGTGGGTGGCGGGTCTCATCGACCGTGACCCGTTCGTCGAGCGGATCACCCGCAATGTGCTGGACAGGTTTATGAGCCGGAGTTCGAAATGACTCAGTACGTCGCGCTGCTGCGCGCGATCAATGTCGGAGGCAACAATCGCGTCACCATGGGCGCGCTGCGTGAACTGGGCATCGGCCTTGGATGGACGTCGCCTCGCACGCTGCTGACCAGCGGCAATCTGGTGTTCGAAGTCAAAGAGACGCGGGCGGAGCAACTGGAAGCGGACTTGGAAGCAGCGGTTGCGGCCAAACTGTCCGTCTACATTGATGTGATCGTGCGGACCGCGGCTGAGTGGCACGCCGCCATTGCTGGCAATCCGTTCGCCGGGATGGCCGCCGCCGATCCAGGCCACCTCGTGCTGTTATGCCTGAAGGAGCCGCCGGCGGCTGGCGGCGTCGCCACGCTCGCGGCCGCCATCAAGGGCCGCGAAAGCGTGCACGCGGTGGGGCACGATCTCTATATCACGTATCCAGATGGAATTGGCAGCTCAAAACTTACCGCCAGCGTGATCGAGACGCGCCTGGGAACGCGCGGCACCGCGAGGAATTGGAATACGGTGCTGAAGATCGGTGAAATGATGATGTGATTGGCGCTCGCTGGTGCGATGTAGGGGCGACGGGCCGTCGCCCGTCTAACAGCATACGCCGCTGCTAGGCGGGCGACGGCC
>JANYHF010000065.1 GCA_025359185.1 Hyphomicrobiaceae bacterium
GGCGGGATGATAAGCTCTTGCCTAGGCGGCTTACTTCGATCGGTCATGTGTCCTTCTCAGTCTCCTGCAGCTGTCGCTGCAGCTCTTGCAACTGCTGTTTAAGGGCTTCGTTGCGACGGCGCTCGATCTCGTAAGCCGACACGCTCTCACGCGCGCGCTTGACGGATGCAAGCTTGAAGAGGTACGCGCGCATACGACCGAGCGTTGTTTCGGTGGCATCGGCTTCAGCGCCAAATTCGGCGGCTCGTTTCTCGGCTTCGTTCGCATAGATGCTTAGAATGCTGGCGTCGTTTTCGGACTGGTACGCGGGTGGCGGCCGTTTGCTCTGCGCGAGATAGGGGTCGAGGGCGGCGTTCACCGCCTTGGTGTTGATCGGTCCAGCGGTTTTGAGTGCGGGTTTCAAAATCTTCTCGATCGGTAGGCGGACGAAAAGATGATACCGGCCTGCCTGCATCCACGGGATGAACACGAGCAGCAACAGCGCGATTGGAGCGAGCGACGCGTACACAGGGACGAGCGCGTCCGATTGCAGCCCCGCAGTGTCAGGAATGATGTGGGTCGCGAGCATGGCCTTGGCCTGCAGAAACGTCTCCTTGCTGAAGGGTTCGACCATGCCGTTATGCAGCGTGAACAGCGTGGGCAGTGTCGCGCGATCCGTCGTGACACGTTCGGCGGCCGCTGTCGCTTGAGCAAAAATGCGATCGGTATACGGCTTCGGATTGTAGGCCGAGCCGTAGATGCCGATGCAGGCGGCCGCAAGCGCGATGAGAAAAACGGGCTTCCCCGGATTGAGGAAACTCGCGGAGTAGGCGTAACGGCCGACGTAGGCAAGGAAGGCATAAAAACTCACGATCGCCACGAAAAGGATTTGGACGAAGGGCGACAGGTCGAAGAGAAAATTGCGTACCGTGTTCGGCCCCGTCGGTGGGGTGCCCATAACGGGGAACTCGCCGGCAAGGGCTCTCGTAAAAAATGCACTTGGCGCGGTGAACTTATCTTGCGGTTGGAGGATCATGCCCCAGCCGGCTGGCAGCTGTTGCGTCTTGAGTTGTCCTTCGTCTTTGTAGGGGACTTCGACGATTGGTGGGGACGATCCTGCGACAATCGAAATCGGTGGCAGTGATGTGTCGTTCTGTGAGGCGGTCGCCAACGTCAGTTCGGCGGGAGTCGCAACTGCGCCACGGCACACGAGCGAATAGGGAGCTAGCCACACTTGAGTGCAATACGGGCTGATGGATCCCCACTCCCCATGGCTGCTGCACATGAGGTAGGGCTTGTGTGGTTCGTAGTTGATGGCCTGATGGTAATAGAGTTCGGACGCGGGTTGCATCGTCGCTCGATCGTCAGTCTTGCTGCACAGTTCGTTATACGCAACGAACATGAGTTCACCAGCCGGCAGAACCGTGGGGTGCGTCGCGGGGTCGGCGGCCGTAGAGACGACTGCTGCCGTGGCAGGACCTGCAGCTGTCGCCACCGTTTCTGATGCGGGAAACGGTAATCTGAACGTATCGACTTTTCCGGTCGCGGTATTCCAACAATCAAGGACAAGCTCGGACGCGCCGCTATGCCATGCGGCAGCAATGGCAGCGACCCCGCTCTCATTGGTGGGTGTCGCATAGCCGTTGACTGCAAGAAGGATGTGGCCCCGTTCAAGCCCAGACTTGTAGGCAGGGGTATCCCGATATACTTGGAAAATGTAGGCGCCGTGCATGTTTTCCGGCAGATCATTGGGCTTGCCGTACTCACTGAATGGCACGGTGGAGAAGTCGAAACCGAAGCGAGGTGGGCGACCCTCACGAGTAGGCTTGAGTAGGGAAGCCAAACTGGTCGGTGGGCTCACCGATGAAGCCGCGGGTTCCTGGGGCGGTTCAACAGTCTCTACGGCTTCGAGGGTCGATTGCGGCGCTCTGACATCGGACCCTTCGGAACTGTGATAGAGCTTCGCCATTCGCGACGGCGAGGCGAGTGCGGGAACCGTATCGCATGTTGGCGCGGGCGCGTAGCAGAATGTCGAATAGTCCCGATAGCAGAAGCCAAGTGCGTCACTGAATGCTTCTTCTGGTGTGTCTCTCACAACATAGCTGGGTCTTTTATGATTTGGCTTTACGGTCTGGGCAATTGCGAGGCACTGATTTGAGAACGCAAATTTGAAATGACAATTCTTATAATTCGCAACGCAGTGTTTGAGTGCCTCTTTAACAGCTTGGGCTTTATCGGAAATGTCCCTGCTGTATGCTATGGTCGCATCCCCGGTGGAATCGGTGGCCTCAAAGACGGCACCGTATCCATAGGCTAAGCTTGGAGTGACGAGCGCGAGGTAAAGAACCACCCTACGCGGCATAGCCACATCGTGCTTCCATGTGAGAAAACGCCGAATGAGCGCCCACAAAAGCGGGCTAACAGTCGCTATGAACAACCACGGGAAAAGCATCACCGCCCCCGAACTCAAAGCGAAAAGCTAGCGTATTTTCGCTGTGCTCTCCACAACCAATTCAACGAGTATGCATTTGCCATCCAGGGGAGCTGGTGGCGGGGGATGGGGGGTTGAGACGTCCGGGCACCCCTCGGCAGGAGCAACGAGGGGTTTCGGAGGGGCCGGTCGGAAGTACCAGCCGCATGTGCATTTCGCCGAGCATGAGAGTGAGAACCCGCCGCGTTTTTCCTGCATCCCATGGCTCCTCCGAGCCGTGCAGCATGTCAGGCGCGATGTAGTCGATTTTCCAGATGACGCTGTGGCCGTCCACATCCAACACGGCACAATCGTGCTCGCCGTTGGGGTCGTTGTCGGCGTCAAAGTCGCTGAAGCGACGCATGGCAGCGACAGCATGGTCAACGAAGTCGTTGCCGCGTGCGGCAAGGTTGCTGGTAATCACCAGTGACCCATTCCACATTAGAGCCCCGATGGGGTCGGTGGTGGTGCGCAGCTGGTCATTGAGTGCGCGAATGCGCGTACGTTGTTCAAGCGTTGGCATCGTGGCGTGGCGAATTAGTTGGTAAGTGCATCACCATCGGCACGGCGATAGAAGGTGCCGTTCAATAGCGCGGCGCCGATGTTTGAGCGTGTGAAGATCTGTCGCGCGGTCAAGCGTTGCCGCGAGCCGTCAATGCCATTGAAGACATCGAAGCGGCGACGAGATGCGACAATGTACTTCGAGCTGCGCGCGAAGCTAAAGGCGATGAAGTAGTTGTGGTGGCCGCGCGCGAGTGCGTCGCGCAGCTTATCGACGGACGTGATTTGATTGTCATGTTAGAAAGAAGTCACGCTGCTAAAGTCCTCTTCTTGGAACTCATACGAACATGTGGCGCATTCGATGCGGTCGAGACCGTCATCAAACGAGCGGCGATAGACCAGCTGGCCATACGCGTCGATGACGCCAGAGAGCGCGGACGTTTCGGTGACGTAGACGCGCGTCGCGCCGCAGATGGGGCAACAAGTTAGGTGCGTCATATCACCAGTCGTTACAGGCGCAGTCGCCCCATTCCGTGCAATGACGCTCACAGATTGGACAGTGCACGGGCTCTTCGGAAACGATGTCGGGTGAATAGTAGAGTGTCTTGGTCATGGTAGGATTGTTGGGTTGGTAAGGACGGCGAGGCGCGCAAGCTCCCCGCCGTTTTGCGTCACTGCTTGGCCGGCTTCGCTGGCTTGCGCGCTTCAAAACGAGCATTGGCCTCCTGCATGCGCTGCGCCTCTTCGGTGAGAATTGCGGCGGCGTTTTTCAGGTGTTCGGCGAGTTCCCGTATTATCCGTGTGCGCTCGGCGAAGGATGGTGTTTTGTGTTCCATAGAGTTTCCTGCTTATCCACGTCACTCCGTCAAGATTAGCAGCCGATATGGCATCGGCAGTGTACGGACGGCGGCATAGGCCAGGCGGGGCATCATGGCGGCCAGATCGTAGCGCCGGTTGAAGCGGTATTCAAACTCGGCCAGCGTGCGGTCGGCATGGCTGCGCACCGCCCGGTAGGTGCCGGTGATGGCGCTCTTGATGTTGCCCAGCACCGTGTTCACCCACTTGAATCGGGGCATCTTGGCCGAGTTCAGCAGTGGGCCAATGGTCAGCGGCCGATGGATCGCGCCAGCCTCGGCGACGCCCCGGAAACAGCTGAGGCCATCGGTGTAGACCTCGGCCGTCGGCAGTAGCGTTTTCTCGGCCATCGTCTTGACGGCCGTCTTGGTAAAGCGCTTGACGCGGCGCAGTTTGACTTTGTCAGGCTTGCCGTCACTGGTGGTCTGGACGGCGGCGACAAAGGGCTTTTTGGCGGGCGCGCCGCGCCCTCGCTTACCGCCGGAGCGCTCACCACCAAGGTAGGCATCGTCCATCTCGACGCGGCCGGTCAGGCGCTTGTCCGGATGGTCGTCGCGCTCCAGCATGACCTGCGCCAGCTTGCTTTTCATGGCCCAGGCGATGCGTTGGCGCACGCCCAGCCGGCGGCCCAGTTCCACCGACGAAATGCCCTGCTTGGACTGCGTCATGTGATACATGGCCCGGAACCAGACCGTCAGCCCCAGTTTGGTGGCGGCAAAGATGGTGCCGACCGTGAGCGACGTCTGCAATTTGCAGGCGTTGCACTGGTAGAGGACGCGTTTGGTAAGCACGCAGTGGGTGCGCCCCTGGCAGGCCGGGCAGACGAAGCCGTCGGGCCAGCGCAGCTTGAAAACGACCGCGCGGCACAGCTCCTCGGCGCCGTAGAGTTTCTGGAATTCAGCCTCCGACAGGCCTTTCTGGAATTGCACCTTGTTGCGCGCCATCAGCCATCTCCCTCAAATCACTGGGGAAAGTCAGTGATTCATGTGGCGTAAATGCGACTTACCTTGGTGGGTAAGCAGGTAGAGTTTTGAGTTGTATTGGCTGGTAATTTCGACCGGCCGTGGCTCCTGCCCCACGACATGCTGGTTCTTGAGTGCCGCCGACCAAAACGGGGTCATAGGCGGGGGACCCAATTGATTACGCGCAAAGCTCCGCAGATAGTGCGGGATGCCTTGACGCCGTTTTGGCGGTGGCTTGAATTCTGTATGTCGTGGGGCAGGGGCCCGTCTCTCGGGGACGTCATTCAGTGCTCGTTACAAAACGAGATCCATTAGGATTGCTGGGAAGTGAGCGCTGGCCGTTGGCGCTTGTTGCGCCCAAGTCGCTTGCCCTTTTTGGATGAGTGGTGGGACGCCGCGCGCGCGATGTAGCTCACGACATGATCTTGCGCGCGAGCGTAGGCGCGGCGGCTTTGTTTGCGGATCGCCTCGGGATTGTCGTTGCGTGCGGCAGGTGCGGGGTAGGTGAAAATGTGATGGCTTGTCGCCCCTCTGTTGCCGCGCATATTCACATAAGCTTCACCTACTCCGAGCTGTGTGAGGAGATGCGCGTTGAATGTTTGGTGGTCTCGATTGAGCAGCGGCGCAAATTTATCGGCGTCGGTCGGCCCGAGTTGGAAACAGACTCGAGTTCCGGCATTAGTTAGAATTGCCGTGTGCAAACTCTCGTCGAGCTCGCTGAATGACTGGGTGCCGAGCGTGAGCGAGATGTTGAGTTTCCGAGCGTCTGTGAGAATCGATTGCAGGATCTTCGGCGCAAAATGCTGGGCCTCGTCCACGTAGACGTGGAACGGAGGCGACGCCGGCGTCGCCTCCCCGGTCGTTCGGGGGACGGTGATACGGTCAAAGCCGAGCGCGAGCACGCGTGCCAAAATCACCGAACCGATGAGATAGGCGACGCTCTCGCTCGTCGCGCCCTTCGCCAGATTCGCAAGCAATAGTCTGCGCTCGGCCATGATCTTGTCGATACGTAAGCGCGACGACTGCTGGCCGAGGATGTTCAACATTTCGGGAAAGAAGAGGAACTTGTCGATCTTGTTCATGATCGGCGATCGCGCTTCGCGTCGCTCGGTGTCGGTCCAGGTGCCGTAGTCTTTGCGCCAAAATTTGAGCGCGGTTTGGTTGCGCAGGTAGCCGATACAGCGCTCGCGGTACTCATCGTCGGACAGCAGTCGGAGCAAGTGGGCAAGCGAGGTTTCAGGCGTGGCGAGGAGCGTCACCAGGCTAAAGCGCAACAGGTTCTCAAGTCGCGGACCCCAACTGTCAGGCCACAGCCATTTGATCGAGGTCGTAATGCCGTCAGCTATTTTTGCATGCAAAAGTTCGTTCGGCTCATCGAGTAAATTCCAGGCGATAGGGAACGCGCGGTCCGTCGGATCGAAGAGGCACGTCCGGTTGATCCGCTCGGGCGGCACCAGGCGTAGGCATGCCTCGAACAATGGCCCATGCGGATCCAGCACCATCACGCCGTCGCCGCGCGCCATATCCTGCGCGATCATATTTTCCATCAGAGTGGACTTGCCAACACCAGTGGCGCCAAGAATGACGGTGTGCCAACTGCGCACCGTGTGCGGAATACTAACGACACCGTCGCGTTGATCGAGCCCAAGTTCGGTCTCGTATTCCATATACCGGGTCAGCTCCCGAGGCGTCGTGCGTTAGTGCCGTAGACCGTCGCGCGGGCGTGCGGGAAGTGCTGAGCCGGGTTATCGATCGCAGGTTCAATCCCACGATGCGAGCCCGCTCAATTGTAGCAGGTCGTGGGCTACCGAACGCTACGGTAGCAGTGCTGCGCGTACTCACTTTCTTACTTCCTTTCTGTCTGTGTCTTGGGATGACGGGGCGTGTGCATTCGGCAATTTACCCCCCACCCCAAGCGCCCCTCTATTTGGGGCGCGCAGCCCCGCGCCCACTAAGGGCCGCGCCTGAGCGCGGACGGGCCGCGGGGTTTGTCGGAGACCCGACCAAAGCGCAGCGGAGGGAGCCCGAAGGGTGCAAACGAGGACTATCGGCCACGGGGCATTGGCGTGTCCGATGGCCCCACTGGACCATCGGACGCGCCCCGTGGCCGATAGCCCGGAGGTTGCAGGTCGCCCGCGCGAGCGGCCGACCCCAATGCAATTACCGAAGCGACCGCAAAACAAGGAGGCGCTTTTTCGTGCGCCGACTATGGCTTTGCGCGGAGCGAGGGAATCCCGCGTGGAAGGTCACTGTACTCAGGGACTTTGCGGGATAATTGCATTGGGGTCGGGCGCTAAGCCCGACAAAGGGTGGGGTAATTGCCTTGTAAATCAGTGTCGGGGGAAGACTCGCCGACATTCCACCGACTCATACCGGTCGAGTGATTGTATGAGGGATAGGGCTATCGGACGCGGCTGCGTGTACGATAGAACTATCCGGACTGACTATACATTTCCATCAAATTCTGCGAGGTGCTGTTAAGTGTTTACAAGTGCGAAAGCCAAGAGATCGAGCCGACGACAGGTAGAGCAACGGAAAAATCGTCGAATAGTACGCCGCAAAAGTAATATTGTGCGACGTTTCGAAAATGGCTCTGTTGAGCCTTATTTTGACGCCTCCCTATTTTGTGGCTCTGCTAAGCCATTTCGAATGCACCTTGAAGAAATCGGTCGGATTGCACAATACCCATGACATTCTGTCAAGTTCCTGCCCTTACCTGTGCATTTTGCATTTTGAGGCATTTTCTAAAAATCTTGAATACTGAATATTTTTATATATGGGTATTGGTAAATGTATATTCTTATATAGAGAGAGCGGCAAATTCGGCCTATCTGGAGCGGAAGAGTCTGCCGTTCTTGAGCGGCAAATTTTGCCGTTCAGGGCGGCGGTCATCGAGTTATCCCCTTCTTCTTCACGGTGATGGAGAGCTTGTAGTAGTTGGTTTGGCCGAGCCCTCGCTGGATCACTTCGAGAAAGCCAGCCTCCTCGAGCTCCTTGAGATAGGTTCTGACGCTGCGCTCCCCTGCTCCCATATCTTCCGCAAGTTTTAGTTGGCCAGGAAAGCAGCCCTGATCACCCCAGGCATATTTGAGGAGCATGGCATAGGATAGCTTCGCCCCGATCGACAGATCCTTGTTTACGAGGAGGAAATTCGGAACCTGAGTGAACCCGAAGCGCGTTGCTGGGTCAGCACCGATGATCTCGATGTTGCGGGCGGTATGAGCAATGTTGTCAGCGATGTGCTCCATCAGCAAATTATATACCCCATCGCGCGCAGTGAGTGCGATGCGCTGGGGACAGCTAGGATGTCGGAGCCTGGTCGTCGACTTTGGTGATCTCCCGGTTACCGCCCACAATCCAATTCTTGGCATCCAGCATGAAGTCGGCGAGGGTCTTGCTCTGACCGATGGTGGTCATGCGCTGGAGTTCGACAAGGCGATCGAGCGCCATGGTCTGAATCTCTTCGGTGCGCCGGACCTGGTTCTCGTACCGCGCCTCGGCACGCTCAACCCGTTCCTCCAGCTTCTTGACGTAGGGATGATCGTAAATTTCTAGGTTGCCAGCACTGCTGCGCGGTTCCCTTGTGTTCAGAGGCGGTACGTCATCAGGCTTGATGTCGTGGCTTGTCGCGACAGGGCGCGGCTGGTCGATGCCTGTCGCAGGCTCGTTCGTAGATTTTTCCTGAGTTTCTTCGCCAAAATGCTGAGCTGATGTTGTCGCGGCCGGCCCCGACTCGTCGCGACCTGTCGCGACAGGCATCGTCTCGCCCATCTCTTGAATTTGCGCGATATGCCGGGAAACGGAATAAGGGGCGACAAGAAACTTGTCGCCGTATGTCGTCGCTACCCGGCGGCTGTCGAGATGGCCCGACACGCAATAGCGCTGTAGCGTCCGGATGGTACGCGGGTGACCCGCATGGTCGTAGCGTTGAGCGACTTCCTCAATCGAGAGGGTATAGTCGTGGTCGAGGTCCGTCGCGACATGCCGCGGCTCGTCGCGGCCTGTCGCGCCACCACCAAAAATCTCGTTATCCATGGATGCAGTCTAACAAGCGGCCGCGGTGTAGACCTTAGTTATCCACATATCGAGCATTATTGGAATTCGACTCGCGACGTGAACCCATCGGAGGATGCGGGAGCCCCAGAGCACCATGAATTTTGGTACCCAAATGGTACCCAGTGCGTTTTGGGCATCTTCATAAAACCGACCTAAGTCATTGATTTTATTGGTGGGCGCAACAGGGCTCGAACCTGTGACCCGCTGATTAAGAGTCAGCTGCTCTACCAACTGAGCTATGCGCCCGGATCCGGCCCTTGATTTCATTCAAAGGACATGGGGTTCCGAAAAGATAACGAGGCCCCCACCAGGACCTTGCGGGAGGGTCTCTAGCATTGCCGTACCGGGCTGTCTATCGCCAATCGCCCAGCACTGCGTTGACCAGCGCCAGCGCTGCTACGGCCGCGGTGTCGGCGCGCATGATGCGTGGGCCCAGTGACACGCGCACCACGCCAGGCACGCGGCCCAACGCGTCGCGCTCTTCGACCGTGAAGCCGCCTTCGGGGCCGATCAGGACGGCCAGGGGGCTACCCGGCGCGATGGTGCCGAGCGCCGCTAGCGGGCTCGCGATGTCTGCCGCCTCATCACAGAAGATCAGACGGCGGCTGGCGGGCCACACGGCAAGCACGCGGTCTAGTTTTTCCGGTTCGGCGACCTCGGGAATACGTAGCACGCCGCATTGCTCGGCCGCTTCGATGGCGTTGGCGCGCATCCGGTCGAGATTGACGCGCTCGGCCTGGGTGCGGCGGGTCATCACCGGGGCGAGGCGCGCGACCCCCAGCTCGGTCGCCTTCTGCACCATGTAGTCGAGCCGCGAGCGCTTCAGGGGGGCGAACAGATAGTGTAGATCCGGACCGTCCATCTGTGGCCGTACCCGCTTGATGGCGCGCAAGCGGCAGGTGCGGCGGCCCGCTTCGGCGATTTCGGCAAGCCACTCACCATCGCGGCCATTGAACACCAGCAGCTCGGCACCCGCGTCCAGGCGCAGCACGGTGGCAAGATAGTTGGTCTGATCGGCATCGCAGTCGTGCATCGCGCGCTCCGCCAGATCGGAGGCGATGAACAACCGGATGGAGGGGCCGGGCTTAGATGGCATGACGGCTTGGCTCTCACGGGGGCGATGGCGTAGCTTGCGGGCGCAACGACGCGAACCCAAGGTCAGACTATGCCGACTGTGACTGAAATAACCAGCCCACCGCCAAGTTGGGTGGACACCTTGGCACCCGAAGCCTTGCGGCCGTTCCTGAAGCTGGCGCGGGCCGATAAGCCGATCGGCGGCTGGCTGCTGATGTGGCCGTGTTGCTGGTCGGCGGCGCTGGCAGCTGAGGCCAAGGGCTGGCACGCGCCCGGTCTATGGCATCTGGCGCTTTTCCTGGTGGGCGCCCACGTCATGCGCGGAGCAGGCTGCGCGTATAACGATATTCTCGACCGTGACATAGACGCCAGAGTGGAGCGCACGCGCGGGCGGCCGTTACCGTCGGGGCAGATTTCTGTGCGGGCAGCGTGGGCTTTCATGCTGGCCCTGTGTGGCATGGGGCTGATCATCCTTCTGCAATTCAACCGCTTTTCGCAGCTGCTCGGGCTGCTGTCGCTTTTGCCAGTGGCCATTTATCCTCTCATGAAGCGCATCACCCATTGGCCACAGGCGGTGCTCGGGCTTGCCTTTGGCTGGGGTGCGCTGATGGGCTGGGCGGCGGAATTTTCCGCCCTCGCGCTGCCGCCGCTGCTGCTCTATGCCGCCTCGATCGCCTGGATCATCGGCTACGATACGATCTATGCGCACCAGGACCGCGAGGACGATGCGCTGATCGGGGTCAAGTCAACGGCGCTGAAATTTGGTGCGTCAACGCCTTATTGGCTTACGGGGTTCTACGGGGCATTCTGGCTGCTGCTGCTGGCGGCAGGATTTTTGGCGGGCGCGGGCTGGGTGTTCTCTGTAGCGATGCTGGTGCTGGCGGCGCAGCTGTTCCGGCAGATCGCAGCCCTCGACATTGGCGACCCGGCCAACTGCTTGAAACACTTCCGGTCCAACCATATGGCGGGCGCCCTCGTGTTCGCGGGGCTGGTGGCCGATCTCGCCCTGGCGCATGGCTGAAACGAAAAAGAGCCGGCGCGCGGGGATTGTCCCACAGCTGCCGGCCCTTCTTTTTGACGCCTGTGTCAACCTCTGAGCGGCTTCAGTCGCCGCTTCGTGTGAAAGCCAATCTCGCAGACAAGTGTTTGAACAGGCTTAATGAACAGGGTTAAAATCCGCCGGCATCTTGTGCTGTTCCGGGACAGCGCTTGCCCGCGCGAGCGCAGTCGGGCAAGGACATGCGGACAGCGTTCACGCGAGGGAGGCCGGGATGGCAGAGACGACGCAGGCAAAGCCGAACACCGCCAACGACCAGCTGCTGCATATGGTATTCGGCGGCGAGCTCGTTTCGCTGGACGGCACGCGGTTCAAGGATCCGGCGGCTCTGGACGTTGTTGGTATTTTCCCCAATTATGCCCGCGCCCGCGAAGCCTGGAAGGCGGCCGCCCAGCGCACCGTGGACAAAGCGCAGGTGCGCTATTTCATCGTCCACATTCACCGCCTGCTGGACCCGTCGGCGGCTGACGATAAGAACTGACGTGCAGAAGGGACCGCTCAAGGATCTGGACGGACGCGACGCCGCAAGCGGCAACTCGCTCGCCCTGCTGCGCCGCTTCTGGCGTGACTGGCTGGCACCGCGCCGGGGCGAGATCGGTCTGTCGCTCGGGCTGATGGCGATGCTGGCCGCGACCACCGGCGCTTACAGTGAACTGGTCAAGCTCGCCTTTAATGCTCTTGGAACGGACAAACCCGCTCCCGGCGCGCTGTCCTTTGTCATTTTCGCCATCGCCGGCATGACCTTTCTGCGCGCTATTTTTCTCTATCTGCAAACCGTCGCCACCAACCGCACGGTCAATCGCATTGGGCTGGATTTACAACGGGCGGGTTATGCGCATCTTCTGGATGCGGATTTCGACCGGATCGGACGCGAGACGGCGGGGCACCTGGTGTCGCGGCTGACCAACGACATCAATGCGGTGCAGACAGCGACGCTGGCGCTGGTCACCTCCAGCATACGCGACACGCTCACCGTTATCGCGGTCGTGGGCTGGATGCTGTACACAGATTGGGGCCTAACGCTGCTGGTCCTTGGCGTCTATCCGATTGCAGCCCTGCCGATCCTCTGGATCAGCGAGCGGCTGCGCAAAATCGCCAAACGCACGCAGGTGGAACTGGCCGAAATGACCTCGCAGCTGACCGAGAGTTTGTCCGGCGCGCGGCTGATCAAGACCTACCGTCTGGAGGATTATGCCCAGGAGCGCACCAACGGCAGCTTCGAGCAGATCTACAAGCTGCGCATGAAGGCGGTGACGGCCAAGGGCGCTGTCGATCCGATGCTGGAGGTGCTGGCAGGGCTGGCGCTGGCAGGGGTGACGGCGTTTGTCGGCTACCGCATGTCGTCGGGCGTGAGTTCGATCGGCGATTTCATGGGTTTTATCACGGCGTTGATGCTGGCGGCGCAACCGATCCGGGGGTTTGGCGGGCTGCCGCCCAAACTGCAAGAGGGGCTGGCGGCGATTGAGCGGATGTACGAGCTCCTGGATGAAAAGCCCCGCATTGTCGATCAGCCTGGGGCCAAGCCGCTGGTGATCGGCAAGGGCGCGCTGCGGTTTGACCACGTCACATTTGCTTACGGGACGGAGAAGCCCGCTGTTAGCGATGTGACCCTGGACGTGCCGGGCGGCGCGACGGTGGCACTGGTCGGACGTTCGGGTGCGGGCAAATCCACCCTGGTCAATCTGGTGCCGCGCCTGTTCGAGATCACAGCGGGCACGATCACCATCGACGGGCAGGAGCTTCGCGGCGTGACGCTGGTGTCGCTACGTGACGCCATTGCAATCGTCAGCCAGGATATTACGCTGTTTAATGACAGTGTGCGGGCGAACATCGCGCTCGGCAAGCTGGACGCCAGCGATGCAGCGATCCGCGCGGCCGCCAAAGCGGCGTCGGCGGAGGAGTTCATCCTGGCCCTGCCAGAAGGCTTCGACACGGTGATCGGTGATCGTGGCATGCGGCTCTCTGGCGGACAGAAGCAGCGGCTGGCGCTGGCCCGGGCCATCCTGCGCGATGCACCAGTTCTGCTCCTGGACGAGGCCACCAGCGCCCTCGATACCGAAAGCGAGCGGTTGGTGCAGGATGCCCTCGCCCAGTTCAGCAAGGGCCGCACGACGCTGGTCATCGCGCACCGGCTCTCGACCGTACAGAACGCCGATCTGATCTGCGTCATGGACGGCGGCCACATCATTGAGACCGGCCGCCATACTGAGTTGCTGACGCAAGACGGCGCCTATGCGCGCCTGGTCAAAAGCCAGGGGCTGGGGGAGGCTCAGAGCATCAGCAGCTGAAGTTGACCGCCCCTCCTATCCTGCACCCCACAACTCAGCTCTTGGGCAAAATCGGCAGGGGCAACGGCGCGACTTGGGGCTTGCCGAAATAGTAGCCTTGCAGGTAATCGACGCCGGCATTCTTGAGGATATCCGCCGTCTCGGCATCGCCGACCATTTCTGCGACGGTGGTCATTCCGAAGTTTTTGGCCAGCGCCACCATACTCTTCACGAAAATGCGGTTGGCCTTGTCGTCCTTCAGATTACGGATGAAAGCGCCGTCGAGCTTCACCATGTCAACGGCGAGCGATTTAAGGTTTCGGAACGAAGTGTAGCCTGCGCCGAAATCATCTAAGGCAACGCTGCATCCGATTTCCTTCAGCACATCGACAAACGCGGCCGTTTCATCGAGATCGGCAATCGCCATGGTTTCCGTGATCTCGACAGTCAGGCGGCGCGTGATTGCGCGGTCGCCCGCCGTCAGCTTGTGGAGAAGGATCAGCCATTCCGGATCGCTGGACGTCAGGCTTGAGACGTTGAAGGAAATCTTGATGTTGGGATCAGCCTTGACCAGGCTCACGGATAATTCGAGCACCCGCTGATCGATCATGCGCGACAGACCGAGCTGTTCGGCGACCGGCACGAACTGCGCCGCCGGTATCAACGTGCCGTCCTTGGCCAGAATCCGGATCAGGCATTCGTAGAAGGCCGTCTGATGCGTATTGGCATCAACGATACTTTGCAGCGCCACGCGCATCCGCTGCTCTTCGAGTGCGGTCAACACGCTTTCGGCAGTCTCGATGGTCTTTTGCCGGCCGCGCGTGGCCAGCATTCCGGGCGAATAACAGATCAGCCGGTCCTGGCGCCCCAGCCGCGCCTCTTCGAGCGCCTCAAGGGCCGCCGCAACGGCCGTCGGCGAAGTCTTGGCATGGTTGGGGATCTGCACCGCACCGATGGAAACCGTCGTTGAAATCTCGCTGGTAGAACTGCGGATGGTGCTGCCACGCACCGCCGCCATCAGACGCCGGGCCACCGCCTGCAGGCCGTTGGCCTCGCAATCATGGATCACCAGCGCGATCTTGTTGGTGGAATAGCGGCCAATGATGTCACCGGCCCGCATCTGCCCGCGCAGCCGCTCAGCGACTGTAGCAAGCACCTCATCGCCGATATCAAAGCCAAACGTCTTGTTGATGGTGGCAAGATTGTTGACGGCGGCGAGCATGAACACGCAAGGCTGTTTGGTGACGCCCGCTTCCGTGATGACGGACTCCAGGCCGCGCAACAGCAGGCGGCGGTTCATCAGGCCGGTCAGATCGTCGTGCTCGCTGAGGTGTCGCAGCCGGTCGATTTCCTCGCGCTGCTGGTCGATCACCCGCAGGACACCGATGACGCGGCGCGGATTGCCATCCAGCCCACCATACCAACGGCCGCGTTCTTCGATCCAGATCTGCTTGGCGCGGCGGCGGCCAGCGGGCAGTAAACGGTATTGCAACTGGTAGGCAACGCCCGCGCCCGTATCGCGCTCACCACTGTCGCAGATGCATTTGTGGCGTAAGCCGGCATGTTCGGTGCCGATCAACAGCTGAAAGCCGACGCCGGTGGCGATACCGTCCAGGTTCTCAATGCCCAGCTCTGGCTGGACATTGCCCTGCCACTGCATGACATCGCTGGCGATATCCCACTGGAAGGCCACGTCATGGATGGCGGACAGGATTTCCAGTGTGTCGAGGCCGCCAAGCGTGCCCGGCTGCGTCAGCACACGGGTGCGCTCGTCGGCTGGCGTCCCTGTGGGCAACGGCAAAGTCTTGCTCATCATGGTTTTAGCTACGTCACGGGAGGCTGGCACGGCATCTGGATCACCCAGACACCGATGCTTAGCATCGGAACGTTAAGAGGCCACGAACAGGCAAGGGCGGCAGACCCGATCAATCCTATTGATCGCTGTTACCGGGTCCTGAGAAGCCGATATCACGGCGCGCCGTGCGGATGCCGATGATCGAGCCAACGACAACATCGAAGGCCGTCAGTAGAGTCAGCAGGAAAAACAGCGAAGTGGAGGCCTTCGGCACCAGCATGAATTCGACCAGGAAGACGACAAAGAGGATGGTCGAAAGCGCCTGATCGGCCAGCGCCGCGCCGCGTGTGTAGGTGGCCTTGACGACTTCGACTGCCAGCAACAGGATGCCGATCAGCAACACCAGATCGCCAAGCTGGAAGTGCCATTCGCCACCATTGGGCATCTTCAGTGAAAACAAATCGGCGCTATGCGTGATCAGCTTGTTGGTCGTCGTATCGAGGCTGGCGCTGCCGTAGAAGATGGCGTCCGGGTTGGTGCCGCCAAAGGCAAACACCAGCGCGTTATAGATGATCAAAACAATGAACAGCAGCGGGATGGCACGATACGACATAAATCTCTCCGCGATTGGACTTTGACTGCGTTACGTTTTCTTCAGTCCCCGAATTAGTCCTCGTATCTGACAGGGATGTGGCGCGCAACGCCCGGCAGCAGAACCTTGGTGATACACGGCCTTCGCCAGCCCCGCCAGAGTGCTTGCGTCCACCTTTCGTCATGGCCGGGCCTAACCCGGACACCCAGCGCAGCAAGGACCATGGTCTGACTTAGGACTCTGGATGGCCAGGTCAAGCCCGGCCATGACGTCGGAAGGGGCCATGGCAGAAAGGCCTTTCCACCAGCACCGGGCTGCGATACGCCGCTTCGGTGTCACCGGCCATCACCGAAATCCGAACTGAGAGCACGCCGCGCGTTATGACCACGACGTTCGATCTGGCAGTGGTTGGCGGCGGCATCGCCGGTCTGGCTCACGCCCACGCTGCGGCCCGGCTGGGCAAGCGCGTGGTGGTGATCGACCGGGAGCCACAACTGACCGGGGCCTCGGTGCGCGGCTACGGGCTGAACCTGCTGACCGGTCAACAGCGCGGCATCAGCTGGCAGCGCGCGCGCCGGTCCCGCGAGATCCTACTGGAGATTGCGCATGACAGCGGCATCGCGGTCGAACCGCGCGGCATGATGACGGTGGCACTGCGGCCAGAGGGGCTCGGCCTCTGCGAGAGCTTCCAGGCCACCGAAATGGGCGAAGGTTGCCAGATGCTGACGGCGGCGGCGGCCCGCAAGCGGTTACCAGCGCTGAAGGGTGACGACGTGCTGGGCGCTCTCTGGTCGCCGCACGAGCTGCGCTATGACCCGCGGGCCTTTGCGGCTGCCTTTGCGCGCTGGCTGGGCGAAGCGCACAAGGTCCAGTTCATGCGCGGCGTGCATGTGCGCTCGGTGTTTCCCTCCCGTATTGATTCTTCGGCAGGGCCCGTGCGCGCCGAGACCGTCATCGTCTGCCCCGGCGAAGAGCTGCTGACACTGTTTGCCCACCGCATCGCCCATTACCGGCTCACCCGCTGCCGCGTGCAGATGCTGCGCCTCGCGCCGGGTACTCGGCTGAGGCTGCCCTACGCCGTGCAGTCCGATCTCGGCCTGCTAGCCTGCCCTGGTTTTGCCGATCTGCCCGAGGCGCGGGATCTTGCCGTGCGGCTGTCATCCGAGCGGCATGAGCTTGCCCCGCCGACCGTTCGGATGCTGGCCGTGCAGAATACCGACCGTACGGTGACGGTTGGTGACAGCCGTCTGACTGCGCCCGCGCCCGATGCGTTCGTACCATCGACCGGCGAGGGTCATATCCTTGATGAGTTCGATCAGCTCTTTGATGTGCCCGAGCGCACCGTGATCGAGCGCTGGACCGGCGTGCACCTGGTCGCCGACCGGCCGTTGATCATCGACCAGCCTGGCGGCTCGCTGCGCCTTGTCATGGTCACCGGCAGTTTTGGCGCATCGGCCGCCTTCGCCATCGCCGAAGATGTCGTCGCCGATCTCTTTGGCAGCGTCACCGCTGGCGCGGCGCGGTAGGTGCAGCACGCGAAGACTTTCGCATTGGGGGCGAAATTCCGGTAAAGCGTTGCGTGGCGGCATTTGTGTTGAGGCTTGATGAGGACGCATGAGCGGCGAGCACATGGCAGATATTTGCGTGATTGGCGGCGGGGCGGGCGGCATTGCCATGGCGTCCGGCGCAGCCCAGCTCGGCGCCAAAGTGGTGCTCATCGAGAAGGGGCAGATGGGCGGCGAGAACCTCAATCGCGGCACGGTCGCCTCGAAGGCGCTAATTGCGGCCTCCCGGCGGGCCCAGAACGCACGCCAGACCCGAGGCTTTGGCATTACGCCGCTGACGCCGGTGATCAATTTTCGTGCCGTCGCCGAGCACATTCAATCGGTGATCGCGGCCATCGCACCTAATGAATCTGCGGAGCGGATGACCGGCTTCGGCATCCAGGTGCTCCGCGGGTTTGCGCGTTTTTCGGGCCGTGATACGGTGACCGTGGGCGATCACCTGATCAAGGCCAAGCAGTTCGTGGTGGCGACCGGGTCGTCGCCCGCCATACCGGCTATTGACGGCATCGCCAGCGTGCCCCTGCTCACCAACGAGACGCTGTTTGCCAACACGACACGGTTCGATCACCTGATCATCCTCGGCGGCACCGGCATCGCCTTCGAGCTGGCGCAGGCCTATCTCCGGCTCGGCAGCCGGGTGACGCTGATCGCGCGCGGCCCATTTCTGCCGGAATTTGATCCGGAAATGGCGCAGCCGCTGGCCGCCCGCCTGCGCGAGGAGGGTGCCGTGCTGGCCGAGAACGTGACCTGCGACCGGATCGAAGCCACCGAAAGCGGCGGCGTCCGGCTGCACGTGTCCAAGGATGGCGACGTCGACAGCGTCGAGGGCTCACACCTGATGGTAGCCGATGGCCGCACGCCGAACCTTGCCGATCTTGGGCTGGACATTGCGGGGATAAAATTCGATCCCACCGGCATCCGTGTCTCGCGGCATCTGCGCACTAGCAACAAGCAGGTTTATGCCATTGGCGACGTGGCCGGCGGTGCGCCCTATGCGACGCTGGCGCGCCATCAGGCCAACATCCTGGTGCGGCGGCTGGTGCTTAATGCGTCCGTGGTGGCGCAACCGGACAACCTGCCGAGAGTGGTGTTCACCGATCCCGAACTCGCCCATATCGGCATGACTGAAACTCAAGCGCGGGCGCGCTACAAGCAGGCCATCCGTGTGCTGCGCTGGCCGTTCTCCCAGAACGACCGCGCCATCGCTGAGCGCCAAACTGATGGCTTTGCCAAGGTCATCGCTGGGCCATCGGGCCGGATTCTGGGAGCGACCATCATTGGCCAGGGCGCGGGCGATCTAATCCAAACCTGGTCGCTGGCCGTATCGGCCGGATTGACAGTGGCACAAGTCTCCGAATCGATCGCCCCTTATCCAACATTTGCAGAAACCAGTTTGAAGGCCGCGCAAGGCTATACGCTAGAGCGGCCAGCCGAAACAGGCGTGAGCGGCGTCTACCGCCTGCTGCCGCGGTTCGGCTGATTGAGGCAGGTCAGGAGCCAGACGTTGTCAGCTGAAGGTTCGAACATCGGCGCCCTCACACCAGCAAGGCCCGCTGCCTCGGCTGAGGTGTTGCGCGTGCCCCGTCGGGGTCTCGGGCTGTCAGCAAAGCTGCTGCTCTTGACGCTCGGCTTTGTCATGTTGTCCGAAATTCTGATTTTCGTGCCGTCTGTCGCGAATTTCCGGGTCACCTGGTTGATGGAGCGCCTGCAAGCGGCTCAGATCGCGTCGCTGGCGGCGCAAGCGGCGCCGGATGGCAAACTGCCCGACATGCTGCGCGAGGAGCTGCTGATGGCGGCCCAGGTGCGCGGCATCGCCGTGAAGCAGAAAAACCGCCGGATGCTGGTGCTGGCCGAGGATATGCCGCCCGTGATCGACCAGACGTTCGAACTCGTCAACGCCAGCATCCTGGAACGTATCATGGATGCGCTGGAGGTGTTCTGGCATCGCGAGGGCCGGATCATCAGGGTGGATGGCGAACCCGCGATGAGCCACGGCGACACCCTGGAAGTAGTGATGACGGAGACACCCCTGCGCCAAGCCATGGTGCGCTTTGCCTATTCGATCCTGGGTTTGTCGCTGATCATTTCGGGCATCACGGCGAGCCTTGTCTATTTGGCGCTGAACTGGCTGTTGGTCCGGCCGATGCGGCGGTTGACCGAGAACGTCATCGATTTTGCAGCCAACCCTGAAGATGGACGGCGCATCATTACGCCCTCTAAGCGCGGCGACGAGCTGGGGCGCGCCGAAGCCGCGCTGGCGAGGATGCAGACCGATCTGCGTGACATGCTGCAGCAGAAGACGCATCTGGCCGCCTTAGGGCTCGCCGTCAGCAAGATCAGCCACGATCTGCGCAACATCCTCGCGTCAACGCAGCTGTTGTCGGACCGTATCAGCAGTGTGCAGGATCCTATTGTTCAGCGTGCGACGCCAAAACTGCTGGCTTCGCTCGACCGCGCCATCCGGCTCTGTCAGGAAACGCTGAATTACGGCAAGGTGAGCGAGCCGTTGCCCCAGCGCAAGCTGGTTGCGCTGCGGTCCCTGGCGCTGGATGTCGGGGATGGCATGGGGCTGCCCAAGCCGGGCGGCATCGGCTTTACGGTCACGATCCCCGAAGACCTGAGCATCGATGCCGACCCGGATCAGCTGCACCGCATCCTCGGCAATCTTTGCCGCAACGCCCTGCAGGTGCTGGAAACCTCGCAGCAACAGAGTCCGAAGGGCATCACCATTGGCGGCTATCGCAACGGCGCGAGCACAATTGTCGAGGTCATCGACACCGGGCCGGGCGTTCCAGAGCGTGCACGGATCAATATGTTCGTGCCGTTTCAGGGCGGCACGCGGCCGGGCGGCACCGGGCTTGGCCTGGCCATCGTGCAAGAGCTGGTACGCGCCCATGGCGGCACCGTGACGCTGGCGCGCAGCAACGGCGACGGCGCCTGTTTCCGCGTAGAAATCCCGGATAACGGCGCGACGATTTGAGGGGGTTTAGCACGCGCATCGATCGTTGACAGGGCCCAGGAGTGGGCTGCAATGGCCAGTCAACCCACCAGGTGATTCGATGCGCGACGGCTTAAAACTGTCTCTGACATATCTGATAAGTGCAATACTGATCGTCAGTACTATGGATCGTATCACAAAGCCTGATGCACAGGCGCCGGGCTTCACCAATAACCGGCTCTTTGGCGTCAGCGTGTCAGGGCCTTTGGCAGGGCCGAGATCACCGCCCGCGTCGATAGAAGGTTATGTCGTCCGGGTTGATGCAACGGGTGCCGTGCTTGGTCCCGGCACCAGTGTTGCGCCAGGTGACCGCATCGGCCTGGCTCTGTCGGCCCCGGCCGGCATCGATTGGTCACCGGCCATCCGTGACAGCAGCGGCACGGCCGTGGCGAAGCTGGCGGCCTTTCATGTTGGATCGCACATTGCGCAATCGGCAACGCCGTGGATAGACGGCGACGGCTATCCAGTCGCCACCATTTGGGACGTCCCCAAGAACCTTGCGAGTGGCGTGTACTTTGTCGGCGACCTGCCGCAACTCTTCTTTGTCGTCCGGCAAAGCGCTGAAGCAGATGCGCCGGTCGTCGTCCTGCTGCCGACAAACACCTTGAACGCCTACACCAACACCGATGGCCACAGCCTCTACAAAGCCCCCATCGCCGTCACATCCGTCACATTTTTGCGACCACAGCAAAATGCTGGCGTGAGACAATGGCTTGCCTTCCTGCGCTGGACAGGCGAGCGGCACCCTTTCAACGTGCCGGTCGCGTTCGCCAGTGATTTCGACATGGACGATGCGGCCCTGCTGGAGCACGCCAAAGTCCTTATTGTGCTTGGCCATTCAGAATATTGGACCCGTCAGGCGCGCATGAACTTCGACGCCTTCGTCAGGCGGGGCGGCGATGCTATCATGGCCGGCGGCAACGATATGTGGTGGCAGACGCGGTATTCGCCCGATCACCGCATCATGTACGAATACCGGGATAAGTCCGATCTGCCTGCCGATCAAGGTGGCGATCCCGAGAGCAATCCGCTTCTGAAAACCAAACTTTGGATTGATCAAACTCTGAAATTTCCAATTATCCGCAGCGTCGGCGGCGATTTCCGTCATGCCGGCTATGGCCAACGCGGCAGGCGCAATGGTTTGTTCTCGTCCCATTTTACCCTCGCCGAAGCAGCCTCACCGCTCTTTGCCGGAACGGGTTTGAAAACATGCGATGCCATCGCCCTGCCCCTGAGCACGGAATATGACGGCGCACCGATCACGGGTCTTGATAGCATCGGCCGGCCGGTTCCCGACTTAGCGGAAATCCATGCCTTTCGCTTCGAGCTGCTTGCCTACGAGTGGAACCATGATTCTGCGTATAAGCTGGGAACAATGCACATTATGCAACGGACGCTAAAATCCGGCTATGTGCTCCATATGGGCGCACGCGAATGTTGCATGACCGAGGCGTTTTATAAAGACAACGCGAATGGCTCGCTCGCGATACAGGCGGTTTTGAAAAACGCAGTCCGGTTGTTTCTCAGTGATGCAGATCCGATGCCGGATGCGCACCCAAACCGTCCAGCGGTTTTTGCCATGAGGACACCCTGGAAATCAGACTTGCCCGATGTTCCGCCAGGGCCATGCGCGCCACAACCGTCAGGTATGGCCACATCTGCGAGCATGGTTCATGCTTTGACTGGGCCGGAAGAAACGCCGGGAAACTGAAGTGTCCCGACTTCTTACGTGTCATGCAGATTTAATCCGCAACATCATGGGGCGGCGTGGGCGCAGATTAACCCTTTGTTAACCCTGTAGGCGCATCGTGGCCTCGATTCGCCATGCGCGTTCTGGCATGGGGCCCACTGAGTGTTGTACATGCGTCGCTTGTGGTCTACGGCCAGTTTGGCCGCTCTTTCTATTGCCGCTATTTCTCTGCTTGCGCCCCGGCTGATGGCTGCGCGCGGGCCAGAGCCCATTGCGCTGATGCCAGTCGCCCAGCTGCGCCCGGTCACGCCCGGCGACCTCATCCCCGAAATCAAAGTCCGGCTGCGCAGTCTTGCGGCCCGAAGCCCCTATGGCGACTGGAACGCGGTGGGCCGGGACCATGTGCGGGCCTGGCTATGGAGCTATGTGGGGCGCGCGGCCGTGCGGCTTTATCCGGTCACCCACGATCCGGAGCTGATCACCGGCCTGCTCGCCGCCTGGCGCCGCTATGACGAGGCCGGTCACGACTTCGAAACCGTGGACGGTTATGGCTGGTACACCAGCGAGCGCGACACCGGCTTCCGTTACCGGGAAGTTCCGATCACGGGCATGATCATCCGGCCGATTGTTGAACTGCTTGCCGAGACCAAGCGCTCGCCCGAACTCGCCCGGCTGATCGAGCCGGACCGCGCCCGGCTGCTGGCGACGGTGGAGCGCGCAGTTGCCGGCCTCGACAGTCTCTATAAGGAGGACGTAAGCGGCGGGTATTACATGCATATGGGCCGCCGTGGCCCCGAGCCGATCAATCTGATGGCGGCCTATGTGGTGCCGCTGCTCGGCCTATCCGAACTCACAGGCAATGCGGACTACCGGCGCCAATTCGAGGGTGTCGCCCGCACCTACAAAGCGGCCCTGCGGCGAGGGCCCGATGGCAGTCTTGGCTGGCCCTATTGGGCCCGGCCAGCGAGCCTGACCGGCAAACCTGATCCTATCTACAAGGCCCCCGTGACCATCGAATTGGCGGTGGCCGCTTGGCGTGCCGGGGTTGTCTTTACCCGCGATGACATCGATCAAATCGCGGCCAGCCTGCCGGCAACGGCCATCGAGCAGGTCGATGCCAGCCATGTCCGTATCCATGACGGGATGAGCACGGGATCGCCGTACATGCAGCTCGACATCGTGCGGCCGCGCCAACTGTCGGTACAGCTTGCAGGATGGTATGAGATCGCCTGCCTCGATCCCGGTGGCGCGGCGCTGCTCGACCGGCTGCTGCCCGTGCTCGATCCGCGCTATCAGTTGCACACCTTTGCGCTGGCGGGTCTCGCCAGCCGCCTGCTCGACGACGCCGAGCCGGACCGCTGCGGGCCACACAGCGGCGCTTAACACTGCGGAGCGAATTGGCGCCCTAGCAAGTTCTGTCCTCCCGGATGCGCTGCAGCATTCTTCATGGTGCTGCGCTGATCCGTTCGCGGCACAAGCGCCTGTCCGAGCGGCAAGATCCCGCGTCTGCGGTGCATCGACGAAGGATCGCTGCACCGCGCTCGGGACGACGGGTTCGTCTTTCTGATCGACAGTAGAAGCCCTCACGGCCTCACGCCGCCGCTGCACGCAACGCCAAAACGAACGCCGCGCACGCCGCCAGCGAGGCCAGACCCCGCACGTGGTTCCAGAGGGTCCACACCGTCACGTAGCGCGCCCACAACACGGCAGCTTCCGAACTGGCAGGATCCAGCGCGGCGAGTACGTCGTTCCTTGGGACATTGAAGAGGATGGTGACCAAGATTGCACCGAGCACATAAAGCAGTCCGCCGGCGATCACCCATACGGCACCCGGATCAGTCCAGCGGGGCAGGGCGGTCGCAACCAGCCCAACGCACAACAGCGCGGTGCCGAACAGCACACCCATGAACAGCGGCGTGATCACCGTGATGTTGATGGACTGCATCGCCGCGATACCTTGCGGCGCGGGGAGCCGCCCCAGCGCCGCCATGATGAAGGTCGAAAACGCGAAAAAGGTACCAGCGATCAGCCCAGTGCCAAGCGCCGCCAGAATTATGCCGTTGATCATAAGTTGTCTGGTCATCGGCAGCCTCGCTGGGGTCAGGCGTCAGCGGCCAGACTAAACAAACTTGCCAGATCGGCGCAACGCGGTATTGGGTACGCGGGCCTCTCCCGGACGGAATTTAGGCCCTGACTCATCAAAGGATGGACGAAACCATGACGGATGCAACAGCGGCGAAGCTGGATTTGGGGCCGATGCCGGAATGGCAGCTGTCGGATTTGTACCCAGCCGCCGATTCGCCCGAGCTGAAGCACGATCTGGAAACGGCTGCGGCGGGCGCCCAGACGCTGAAGGCGCAAGTCCAGGGCAAACTTGCCGGGCTGGCGGCGAGCAATCCCAAGGCCATGGCAACCGCGATCCGGGACTACGAAAAGTTGCACGACACGCTCGGCCGCATCGGCTCGTATGCCGGCCTCTTGTATTTCGGCGACACCGCCAATCCGGTGAACGCGAAGTTCTTCGGTGACATGCAGGAGCGGCTGACCAATATCGGCACCGATCTCCTGTTCTTCACGCTTGAACTCAACCGCATCGATGACACGGTGATCGAGACGGCGATGGCGGAGCCTTCGCTCGGCCATTACCGGCCCTGGATCGAGGATCTGCGCCGCGAGAAGCCGTACCAGCTGGATGACAAGCTCGAAGAGCTGTTCCACGAGAAGTACCAGACCGGCCGCGGCTCGTGGAACCGGCTGTTTGACGAGACCATGACCGGATTGACGTTCGAAGTGGATGGCGAAGAGCTGTCGCTGGAGCCGACGCTCAATCTCTTGAGCAACCCCGCCGAGCCCAAGCGCCGCGCCGCCTCCGAAGCCGTCGCCGAGGTGCTGCAGGACAATATCCGTCTGTTCACGCTCATCACCAATACACTGGCCAAGGACAAGGAAATCTCCGACCGCTGGCGCGGCTTCAAGGATGTGGCCGACGCGCGGCATCTGTCGAACGCCGTCGAGCCGGAGGTGGTGGCCGCATTGGTCGAGGCTGTGCGGGCGAAATATCCGGCGACCGCGCATCGGTATTACGCCATGAAGGCCAAGTGGCTCGGCATGGACAAGCTCTCGCACTGGGACCGCAACGCGCCGCTGCCCGACCGGCCCGAACGTCTCATCGGCTGGACCGAAGCCCGGGCGACGGTGCTCGGCGCCTACCGCAGTTTCGCGCCCGAAATGGCCGATATCGCGGGCGAGTTCTTCGACAAAAACTGGATCGACGCGCCCGTGCGCCCCGGCAAGCGCTCCGGCGCCTTTGCGCATCCGACGGTGCCGTCGGCGCATCCCTATGTGCTGCTGAACTATCAGGGTAAGGCGCGGGACGTGATGACGTTGGCCCATGAGCTTGGCCATGGCGTGCATCAGGTGCTGGCCAATGCGCAAGGGCCGCTGATGGCGCCAACGCCACTGACGCTGGCGGAAACAGCGAGCGTGTTTGGCGAGATGCTGACGTTCAAGGCGCTGCTGGCCGCCGCCCCCGACAAGCGCGAGAGAAAGGCGCTGATCGCCTCCAAGGTGGAGGATATGATCAACACAGTGGTGCGCCAGATCGCGTTTTATTCCTTCGAACGCAAGGTGCACCTCGCCCGCAAAGAAGGCGAGCTGACCGCAGACGCACTTGGAAAAATGTGGATGGAAGTGCAGGCCGAAAGCCTCGGTCCTTCGGTCGTGTTGCAGCCGGGCTACGAGAGTTTTTGGGCCTATATCCCCCACTTCATCCATTCACCGTTCTACGTCTATGCGTATGCATTTGGTGATTGCCTGGTGAATTCTCTGTACGCGGTTTATGAGAAGGCGGACAAGGGTTTCGTCGAAAAGTACTTCGCCATGTTGAAAGCCGGCGGCACTAAGCACCACAAGGAGCTGCTGGCCCCGTTCGGGTTGGACGCCAGCAAGCCCGAATTCTGGCAAATGGGATTGTCCGTGATCGAACGGCTGATCGACGAGCTAGAGTCGATGGAGGCGTAGGGCATTCGGTGTCCAGAGCTTTTTCGCCCCACCCCCACCCCGGCCTTCGCCGGGGCAGGCAAGGTCTCCCCATTCAAAGGGGAAGAGACGTGGGGCAGGAAGACCAACGAGGATTGCATGACCTTGCCCGCTAACAAAACCGCTCTACTCGTCATCGACGTGCAACGTGCGTTCGACGAGATCGAGGCGGCGGGTAACCGGCGCAACAACCCGGAGGCGGTGGCGCGGATTGCGGAGCTGCTGGCGGTGTTTCGCATGGCGGGTGCGCATATCATCCACATCCGCCATGCATCGCTGGAACCGCAATCGCGGTTACGCGCGTCAGAGCCTGGTTACGCCGTGATGGACGCGGCCCGCGAACATCCCGGTGAGCCTGTGCTGGTCAAGAACGTCAACTCAGCCCTCATCGGCACCAACCTGCAGGCCCGCCTGCATATTGCAGGTATCAACACTGTGGTGATCGTGGGCGCGACCACCAACCATTGCGTGGAAACGACCACCCGCATGGCCGGCAATCTCGGTTTCCACGCCAAGCTCGTGCGCGATGCTACGTGGACGTTTGATCGCCAAGGCGCCGACGGTGAGACGTACACTGCCGAGCAGGTGCACGCGATGACGCTGGCCAACCTCAATGATGAGTTCGCCGAGATCGTAACAACGGCGGAGGTTGTTGCAAGGTTGAGCGGACATTAGCGTAGGTTGGGTCATTTAAGTCATCGCCAAGCGAAGGGCCTTGTACAGTTTGCGATAGCGCGCGAACCCTTCCGCATAGACTACGGTTTTGGCGGGATCGGGCACGAACCGGTCACTCACCTTCGGCTTCGTACACACCATATCCACGGCCTCGCCGGTTAATGCAATGCGCGCCAGCCGGGCGGCGCCGAAGGCCGGGCCAAGTTCGGTGCCGTCCAGCCGCGACAGGGGCAACCCGCTCACATCGCAGATGATCTGTAGCCAGAGCGCGCTACGGGTACCGCCGCCAGTCACGCCCGCCTCGTCGAGCTCAGTGCCCGCCGATGCCAGCACACCGCGCGCCTCGCGGATGGAATAAGCAACGCCCTCCAGCACGGAGCGGGTCATATCGGCGGCCGTCGTAGAGGCACTCAACCCGGCGAACACGCCACGTGCCGACGCATCGTTGTGGGGCGTCCGCTCGCCCGCGAGATAGGGCAGGAACAGCACCCCCCGCGCACCCGGCGGCACCATCGCGGCCTCGCGCAACAGCCCGTCGATATCGTCGGCGCGGCCCAGCACCCCGGCGGCCCAGGCCAGGCAGCTCGCGCCATTCAGCATCGCAGCCATCTGGAACCAGCGGCCGGACACGCAATGGGCAAAGGCATGGACGAGGCTCTCGGGGCGGGGCCGGTAGCGCGCGGTGGTGACAAACAGCTGGCAGGACGTGCCCAGCGAAATGAACGCATCGCCATCACCGATCGCACCGAGACCCACAGCAGCCGCAGCCGCATCTCCCGCGCCACCTGCGACGATAACTCCGGGATGCCAGCCGAATTCAGCGCAAAGCGCTGGCAACACCACACCCGACACTTCCGTGCCTTCGACGACGCGCGGCATCTGCTCCAGCACCAGGCCACTTGCCGCCAGAGCCTCCGCCGACCAGCACCGGCGCGCCTCATCCAGCCAGAGCGTGCCCGCCGCGTCGCACATATCTGTGGCCCGGTCGCCGGTGAGATGCAGGCGGACGAAATCCTTCGGGCACAGCACTGTGGCGATGCGGCGGAACACACCTGGCTCGTGCTCGCGCAGCCACAACAGCTTGGGCGCGGTCAGCCCTGGCATCGGCGGCACACCGGCGACCATCGGCAACGCGGGCATCGCGGCCAACAGCCCGGCACATTCGGCCTCGGCACGGCCGTCATTCCACAGTATGGCGGGGCGTAACGGCGTGCCGTTGGCATCCAGAACCACGGCGCCATGCATCTGCCCGCTGAGACCGATTGCACGCACACAGGAAAAATCCGCCGCCGCCTGCGTTCGCAGCTGCGCCAACGCCACCCGTGCCGCCTCGATCCAATCCTCCGGCCGCTGCTCCGACCAGCCCGGCCATGGCCGCGAGGTTGTCAACTGCACTGACGCGCTCGCCCGGACCGTCTGCGCGAGGTCCACCAGCACGGCCTTCACCGCCGAGGTGCCGATATCAAGTCCGAGGATGAAGCCGTCTGTAGTCATGCAAACCCGCCGCTCTACTCCGATGGCACACTTGCCAACGCTGCGAAAGCAGGAAACAACCCTGCAACGCTATCCCAAAACAGGAGCATCCCATGATCGACGCCTATATCGCTGGCGGCACCAATGCGCAACGCGTGACCATTGCGCTGGAAGAGACCGGCCTGGCCTATCAGGTCAAGAAGCTGAACTTCCAGGCGGGAGACATGAAGAAGCCCGAATACCTCAAGCTCAACCCCACCGGCCGGATGCCGACCATCGTCGACTCTGATCCAAAAGGGGGCGACGCCAAAGGCGGACCGTTTGTGCTGACACAAACCGTCGCCATCATGCTCTATTGCGCCGACAAGGCCGGCAAGCTGCTGGGCAGCGACGCGCAGAGCAAAGCGCGCGTTCATGAATGGCTGATGTTCCAGGCCACCGACCTGTCGCCCGGCATGGGCTTTGCCTTTATGCTCGCCGAGCGCGCCGAGCCGAAGATCCCGCAGGCCCGGCCGCTGATCAAGGAGCGCGTTCTTGGCCTCTATAAGTTCATGGATGACCAGCTTGGCCACAGCAAATGGCTGGCGGGCGACCAGTTTTCGCTGGCCGACATCCTCGCCTTCCCGATGGCCGAGACCTTCGAGCACGACAAGTTCGCCGAGTTCAAGCACATCACCCGCTGGCGCAAAGACGTGGCAGCCCGCCCGGCTGTCGAGCGCGGCATGAAGGCGGCGGCGTAGCAGGACAGTTTTGAACCGGATGGCCGGCGCCTTGAGCCCGGCCGCCCGGTTGGATTGCGTCATCCAGCCCGGAGTGTCCGTCATGTCTCTCCCAAATACCGATCTCGACAGCGCGCTGGCGGAGGCCGAGGCGCGTTACACCGCCGCAAATCCGCTGAGCCGCGCGTTGGCCGAAACGGCGGCGCGGGCGCTGCCGGGTGGCAACACAAGGACCATCTTGCATTACACGCCGTTTCCCGTGGCGCTGGCGGGCGGCGATGGCTGCCACGTCACGGATATCGACGGCCACCGCTATGCCGACTACCTCGGCGAGTATTCGGCCGGGTTGTACGGACACAACGATCCGCGCCTGCTCAGTGCCATCAAGCATGCGCTCGAAGCCGGGGTGACGCTCGGCGGGCCAAACCGGCATGAGGGGGAGCTGGCGGCGCTGATATCGCAGCGTATCCCGTCCATCGAGCGACTGCGCTTTTGCAATTCTGGCACCGAGGCCAATCTGTTTGCGATGTCGGCCGCGCGCGCCTTCACGGGCCGCGAGCATGTCATGGTGTTCGATGGCGCCTATCACGGCGGCGTCTTCTATTTCGGTCAAGTGAAGCCACCGATCAACGCGCCGTTCCCGTGGGTGATTGCGCCGTACAATGATACCGCCGGTACTCTGGCGCTCATTGACAAGCACGCCAGCCAGCTCGCCGCCGTGGTGATCGAGCCGATGCTGGGCGGCAGCGGCTGTCTCCCGGCTGAGCTGGCGTTCCTGAAAGCCATCCGCGAGGCCTGCACCCGCTACGGCATTCTGCTGCAGTTCGACGAGGTGATGACTTCGCGGCTCGCGCCCGGCGGCTTGCAGGGGGCCTTGGGCATCACGCCCGACCTGACGGCGCTCGGCAAATATCTCGGCGGCGGCATGACATTCGGCGCGTTTGGCGGCCGGGCCGATATCCTGGAGCGGTTCAATCCCTACCGCGCCGGGGCCATCGCCCACGCGGGCACCTTCAACAACAATGTGCTGACGATGGCGGCGGGGCTGACGGGCCTGCGCGACATCTACACGCCCGCCGCCGCTGTCGCGTTGAATGCCTCCGGCGACCGGCTGCGCGAGCGACTTCAGGCGCTGACGGCCAGGCACGGCGCGGGCGTGACGGTGACGGGCGTCGGCTCGATGCTGAACATCCATCTCCAGAGCGGAGAGGTCCGGCGGCCCGAGGACCTGTGGCACGAGGGCACGATGGCGAGGCGCTATGAGAGGCTGAAAGCGCTGTTTCATCTCGATATGCTGGCGTCTGGCCACTATCTCTCCCGGCGCGGGTTCGTCTCCCTGTCGCTGCCGATGACGGAGTCCGGCCACGACGGCTTCGTTGCCGCCGTAGATGAATTTCTCACCGTCCGCCGCAACCTGCTCGATTGACGCAGGGATGCAGCATTTCGCCTCGTGAAGCTGGTCCACAGGCCTGCCACAATCGTTGCTACACATAACTGATGATTGGGAGTTCTGAATGATGCTGCGACAGGTAGGCCTTGCAACGATCACGATCTTTGCGGCAGCCGTAAGCGCCTCCGCAGGCGGCGACGCCGAGGCCGGCAAAAAGGTCTTCAACAAGTGCCTCGCCTGCCACAACGTGGGCGAAGGTGCCGTCAACAAGGTAGGTCCAGCGCTGACCACGGTCGTGGGCCGGACGGCGGGCACGTACCCGGACTTCAACTATTCGACGACGAACAAGAACGCTGGCGCCCAGGGTCTCGTCTGGACAGAGGAGAACATCATCGCCTATCTCCCTGACCCGGCCGCCTTTATGAAGAAGTTCCTGACCGACAAGGGCAAACCGGAACTCTACATCGATCCACCAAAGATGTTGTTCAAGTTGGCTGACGAAACCCAGCGCGCCGACGTGGCGGCGTATTTGAAGACGTTTGCGAAGTAAATTGTCATCCCGTGCGCGGCGCAGCGCGTCTTCGCGTTGCGTTGCAGACACGGGGTCCTGCTCAACGTTCAGGCGATAGAGCCGCGCCGCACCATAGAGAATACTGCAGCGCATCCGGGACAACGGTGGCGTTGGGGGCTGGCTCGTTCGGCGCGGGCCAGCTATGACGGAAGGAGCCTGTGCCGATCCAACCCCCAGAGTCACCAATTTGACTTCCCCCGATGTTCCCACCCCACGCCGTCAAGTCGCGTTGTTCGTGACCTGCCTGGTTGATCTGTTCCGCCCGAGCGTCGGCATGGCAGCCGTAAAACTGCTGGAGGATGCGGGCTGCGATGTGGTGGTGCCAGAGGGGCAGACCTGCTGCGGGCAGCCGGGTTTTAACTCCGGCGACCGCCCGGCGGCCGTCGCCATCGCCAAGCGGGCCATCGCACTGCTGGAACCCTATGACCACATCGTCGTGCCATCGGGCTCTTGCGGCGGCATGATCAAGAAGCATTATCCCGATCTGTTCAAAGGCGATGCGGAGTGGGCGCCCCGTGCCAAGAAAGTCGCGGCCCGAACGCATGAGCTGACGGCGTTCCTGACGGGCGTTCTGGGCATAACCTCAGTGAGCGCATCGTTCCCCGCCAAAGCCACCTATCACGACAGCTGTTCTGCATTGAGAGAAATGGGCGTTCGCGCACAACCGCGCCAGCTGCTCGCAAGCGTCGACGGGCTGACGATCTCGGAATTATCAGAACGCGAAGCCTGCTGTGGCTTCGGCGGCACCTTCGCCGTGAAGTACCCGGACATTTCCAACGCCATCGTCGAGAAGAAAACCGCAGACATCACCGCGACAGGCGCAGAGTTGCTCATTTCGGGCGACATGGGCTGCCTGCTGAACATGGCGGGGAAACTCAAACGCGAGGGATCGTCCGTGCGAGTCCGCCACGTCGCCGAAGTGCTGGCCGGCATGGTGGACATTCCCGCTATCGGGGAGGGTGCATGATGCCAGTTGTTTTTGCGGGTCATCAATACCGCCCGTCATCCCGGATGCGGTGCAGCATACGTCATGGTGCAACGCCGATCCGGGATCATGCCAGCCGCACCAGTATCCGCCCGTCGAACAAGATCCCGTGTCTGCCGTCAACCGCTGAAGAAGCGCTGCACCGCGCACGGGATGACAGGCCGTTGGCTTGGAGGTTGGCCCGATGACCGGCAACGGCCGCTCCTTTGATGCGCGCGTCGGTGGGGCGCTGGTGGACCCCAATCTGCAGCAGGCGCTGAGCAATGTGCGCACCAACTTTGTCGGCCGCCGCGCCGCCGCCAAATCGGCATTGCCGGAATGGGGCGATTTGTCGAACGAAGCCACGGCCATCAAGAACCACGTCCTCACGCATCTGGACGTCTACCTCGAAGCCTATGAGGCCAAGGCGACGGCGGCGGGAGCGACGGTGCATTGGGCTGCAACGGCGGCGGACGCCCGCGACATTATCTTGCGTCTTTGCCGGGAGGCGGGCGCCAAGACCGTCACCAAGGGCAAGAGCATGGTGGCCGAGGAAATCCACCTCAACCAGCACCTCGAAGCCAACGGCATCACGCCAGTCGAGACCGATCTTGGCGAATACATCATTCAATTGCGTGGAGAAATTCCCAGCCACATCATCGCGCCCGCCGTGCATCTGACCAAAGCGCAGGTCGAGGCCGATTTCCGCAAAGAGCACACCCATCTCGATCCGGCACGCAGCCTTCAGGAGCCGCGCGAACTGGTGAACGAGGCGCGCGGCATTCTGCGCTCGAAGTTCCTCGCCGCAGACGCCGGCATCACTGGCGCAAACTTTCTCATTGCCGAGACTGGCACCTCGGTGATCGTCACCAATGAGGGCAATGGCGACCTCACGCAGGTTCTGCCACCCGTGCACATCGTCATCACGTCGATTGAGAAGATCGTGCCGACGCTGGAGGATGTGAGCACGATTCTGCGGCTGCTGGCGCGCTCAGCGACGGGGCAGGATGTGTCAACGTACACCACCTTTTCTACCGGCCCCAAGCGCGCGGCCGATCCGGATGGCCCCGGCGCCTATCACGTTGTCATTCTCGACAATGGGCGTTCTGAAATGCTCGGAACGGAACTGCAAGACGTGCTGCGCTGCATCCGCTGCGGCGCGTGCATGAACCATTGCCCGGTCTACCAGGCCATCGGGGGGCACGCTTACGGCGCGGTCTACGCCGGTCCCATCGGCTCCGTCCTGACGCCCGCTTTGCCTGGCGGTGCGGCGGCCAAGGACCTGCCAAACGCCACCCCCTTCTGCGGCCGCTGTGAGGAAGTCTGCCCGATGCAGATCCCCCTCCCCGGCATGATGCGCCATTTCCGCCAAGAGCAGGTGCGGATGGCCAAGGCACCCACAGGCCAGCGGATCGGCCTCGGCCTGTGGGCGTATCTCGCGCAACGACCGCGGCTCTACCGCCTATTCACCCGCGCCAGTACGCGCGTTCTCGAAATGTGGAGCGGCGGCAAGGGCCGGACGCGCTGGCTACCGCTGGCCAGCGGCTGGACCCGCCACCGCGACCTCCCCGCCCCGCAAGGCCGGACGTTCCACGATCTGTGGGCGGAGCGGCAGAAGCAGCGGGGCAAGTCGTGAGTGCCGCACGCGATGCCGTTCTTGCCAAGATCCGCAAATCGCTGCGCGCGTCGCCGGACGACCGGGCGCGGCTGGTGGCGGCCGAAACACGCATGATGCTGCACCTGCGCGGCACGGTTCCGGCCCGTGCGGCCGTGCAGGGCGGTGCGGCCATGGTGCCGTTTGTGGCCCGGCTGAAGGCGGCCGCCATGACCGTCAGTGAGGCGGCCCACCTCTCCGACGTACCCAAACTGGCTGCCGAGTACCTGCGCGTCAACAACTTGCCGTCGCGCCTGCGCATGGGGGCCGATCCTGACCTTGCCGCGCTACCCTGGGGCACCGTGCCAACCCTCGAAATCGCTCCTGGTCCTGCCGTGGGTACCGACGAGGTCAGCCTCAGCAAGGCCTTCGCGGGCGTTGCCGAAAGTGGTACACTGGTGCTGATCTCGGGTGCGGACAATCCGACGACGTTGAATTTTCTCCCCGATACGCAGATCGTCGTCATGCGTGCGGCCGACGTGGTCGGCGGCTACGAGGATGTCTGGGACCGACTGCGAGCGGCCGGCTCCATACCCCGCACCGTCAACTGGATTTCTGGTCCCTCACGCACGGCCGACATCGAGCAGACGCTGGTGCTCGGCGCGCATGGTCCGCGGCGGTTGCATGTGATATTGGCGGGGTAGAGTTGGGACGCGAGGAACCGCAGGCATGGTGACAGTTTTGGTAATCGGTGCGAGCAAAGGCATTGGCTTGGAAACCGTCAAAGCAGGCCTCGCCGCTGGATTCAACGTCCGGGCGCTGGCGCGCAGTGCAGGCAGCATCGGCGTTGAGAATGCGCGGCTGACGAAAATTTCAGCCAGCGCAATGGACGGCGATGCCATGGCCAAGGCCGTGGTGGGGGCCGATGCGGTGGTCATGTCGCTCGGTGTCGCCCGCCTGTTTGAGAAGGTGACGCTTTTTTCAGGCGCGACGCGGGTCGTCATTGACGCCATGCGCAAGGCCAGCGTCCGGCGGCTGATCGTCGTAACTGGCATAGGTGCCGGAGACAGCCGTGGGCATGGCGGTTTTGTCTACGACAAGATCATTTTTCCAATCCTCCTGAAGCGGGCTTACGACGATAAGGACGTTCAGGAAATGATGGTTCGCCAGAGCGGGCTGGACTGGACAATCGCGCGGCCGGGCATGTTGACTAATGGCCCCGCCAAAGGCCAGTACCGCGCCCTCCTAGACAGCAAAGACTGGGGAGCGGGTTCAATCTCGCGCGCCGATGTGGCGGCGTATCTGATCAGCGAGATCGCCACGCCCCGTCACGTTGGCAAGACGCCCGAACTCATAAACTGATCGTCAGCCGGAATCGAGAGGAGACGCCACCCATGCGCCGGTCCGAAGTGAACACCATCATCCGCGACGCCAAAACCTTCATGGGTTCGTTCGGATTCCTGCTGCCGCCGTTCGCGCACTGGTCGCCCGCTGAGCTGAAGGCGCGGCTGCCCGAGTGCCCCGGCCTTGTTGATGCGCGGCTCGGCTGGGATATTACCGACTATGGCCAAGAGCGGTTCGGCAAACTCGGTCTGGTGCTGCTCACCACCCGCAATGGCAGCCAGGCCGATCTGGCCAAAGGCGGCGGCATGGTTTACGCGGAAAAGATCATGATTTCGCGGCACCGGCAGATGTCGCCCATGCACCGGCACAACATCAAAGCCGAGGACATCATCAACCGGGGCGGCGGCAAGCTGGTGCTGGAGCTGTTCATGGCCAAGGCCGACGGCTCCATTGATCCGTCAGCGGACGTTGTCGTGAAGACCGATGGCCGTGAGCGGCGTCTCGCAGCGGGTGAGAAATTCAGCCTCGATCCCGGCGAGAGTGTGACGCTTTACCCCCGCCACTGGCACGGGTTTTGGGGCGAGGGCGATGTGCTGATCGGCGAGGTGTCGTCCGTCAACGACGACCTCACTGACAACGTCTTTCGCGAGAAAATTGGCCGCTTCGCTAAGATCGATGAGGACGAGCCGCCCGTGCATCTGCTGGTATCGGATTACGATACGTGGCTGCGAGGGTGAGCGACGACGGTGAGACCTCCCCCGTCATCCCGTGCGCGATGCAGCGCTCCTTCAGCGATCCTCCGCGGACGCGGGATCTTTTACATCGGACCGGTGCTGGAGCCACAGGCAAGGTCCCGGATCAGTGCCGCACCACAAAGCATGGTGCAGCGCATCCGGGACGACGCAAGGCCCTTACATCACGAAGTCATGCATGGTCAGCGTGTGCAGATCGACATTGTCGAGCGTCAGCGTGTTGCCGTGGCCGAGATGGAGTACGGCGTTGGCGCCGTCCTGGGTGAAATGCTTGATGAGATCGTCGAAGCTCAGGAAGTGAGCGCCGCCGCCATGCAGGTCGATCTGGTCGCCGCCTGAACCCGAGACGGTGAAATCGGTGATGATGTCCTTGCCAGCGCCCTTGGTCTCGACGAACGTGTCGTGGCCCTTGCCGCCAGTGAGAGTGTCAGCGCCTGCGCCGCCGTTGAGAGTGTCGCGGCCATCGCCGCCATCGAGGCTGTCCTTGCCCGCGCCGCCGTCTAGGTTGTCGTTGCCTGTGCCGCCCGTCAAGGAGTCTGCGCCCGCGCCGCCTGAGAGAGTGTCGTTGCCCGCGCTGCCGTCTTCTTTGTCGTTACCCGCGCCACCCAAGAGCGTGTCTTTGCCCGCGCCGCCGTTTTCCTGGTCATTGCCAGCGCCACCGTCGAGGCTGTCATTGCCCGCGCCACCTTCTTCCTTATCGTTGCCCGCGCCGCCCGCCAGCGTATCGGCCCCGGTGCCGCCCGACATGTCGTCATTGCCGTCGCCGCCGTCTTCCATGTTGTTGCCTGCGCCGCAGGTCATAATGTCGTCGCCAGCGCCGCCCTTTAAGTCGTTGTTGCCGTCGCCGCCGTCGATATGATCATTGCCGGCGCCACCATCGATTTTGTCGTTACCGTGGCCGCCCTTCAGCATGTCATCATTGCCACCGCCTTCAATGGAGTCGTCGCCCGACGAATTGCTGTCGTCGAGCGTTTGCACGTCTGTGCTGTTGGGGTCGCCCAAATTGGATGGTGGAACCGGATCTGTTGGCGGAACGGGGTCAACGGGTACGTCTACGCGCGACAGCAGAAGGTTCGACATGACAACGCCTTTGCGGATGGGTCCTTGATGAACAGAGCCTAACAATAAGACGTTAGGCCCACGTTACGCAGACCCGTCAAATAGCTGCGCCCGTAGGCACGATCTATTAGGGTTAACGCGGCGGGATCATCACCAGCTCGAACGTCACCTCGGTGGATTGCCAGCCCAGGAACCTGCGTTGCAGGCGCACGGTTCGGTGTTGGCCGACGGTAGTGGCGAGTGCGGCCGCCTTGGCCAGGCAGAGCGGATCGCCCGCGACACAGATCATCAGCACGCCGTCGCGTGCGATATCCTCCGGCGAGATCCACGGCGAACCGCCGGGCATATCGTAGATCAGCAGATGCGGGGCATCGGGACTGTAGAACGGCGCAGCCAGCCCATAGGCATCGGTGCCAGCGGCAATCCTGACGGGGGTCCCAAAAGCCTCGTGCCAGAGCCGCGTCGCCTCGATGGCGATCTCGCGGCGCGGTTCCACGGCGGCATCGGCGTGCGTGAGAAACGCTGCGACGGCCGCGACCGGGGCCAAGGCCAGCCCGGCCAGCAGCCAGCCAGCAACGAACCGCCAGAGCACGGACAGCCGCTCTTGCGTCATGCTGAGACCACTGATGGCAAGCAGCGCAATCGGCATGATGAAGAAGGTGGGCAGCAGGAAATTGGTCGAGACGGTGAGGCTGCCTGCGAGGGCCGCCAGGACCGTAAGCACGAACGGTCCGGCGGCCAGCACGGTCAACCAACGGTTGCGCGGCGTCAGGAGTTGACCCGCCAGACCCGTGATAAACGACGCAAACGCCGTACCAATCACCGCCCACAGCGCCGCCACCGGCAGCGCGTTCTGCGCCAGCGCGGCCAGGATCGACGTGCCTGCCACCGTGAGCGCGCGCGCCAGCGGCAGATGCTCCTTGTCGAGCACATAGGCGACCGTGGTCAGCCCATGCTGGAACGACCACAGAACATGCGGGGCGACCCCGGCAAGGCAAGCCGCAATCGCAGCGTAGGGGGCGGGTCCGGAAAAATAGCTGCGGGCTCTGGGGTGGAGGACAGCGGCGACAAAACAGGACGCCAGCAGCAGGATGGACGAATACTTCGAGCACAGAGCGACCGCCGCAATCAGCCCGAACAGGACACCATCGGTGGCCTTGCCGGTCTGGAGAGAACGCACAAAGGCATAGACCGTCCAAGGCCAGGTCAGCAGCAGAATAGCGTTGCCATTGAACGTGATGGCCAGTACACTGAAGAATGGCGCCAGGATCACCAGCAGCAGCGCTGCCGTATGTTGTGGCTGTGGCAACAGGCGGCCCGCGAGACACCAGACGCCCGCGACCCCTCCCGCCGCGCTGGTGGCCGACAGGAGGTAGAACGCCCAATCGGCGCGCGGAAACACCAGAAACCACGCCCCCGCCACCCAGGCAAACACCGGCGGATGCTTGGCATAGCCGAGCTGAAACTCCCGCCCCCAATCATACGCCTCCGTCATATCGTGATGTAGGTTGGCCGAACTGGCGCCAATGCAGGCCGCCAGCGTCCAGACCGCGATGTGGAGGCAGAGCAACGCAGCGACTTGGGGGCGGATCATCCGGTCTGACCCGCGCTCACCCGCTTGACACTACCCGCCCGCCAATGTGATCCGATCACCACCGTCGCCCTCCCCAAGGAGCCCCCATGCGCATTCGCGGCTTGCTGTTCGACAAGGATGGCACATTGCTCGACTACCATGCCAGCTGGATGCCGCTCAACCGCGCCGTGGCGTTGTTCGCAGCGGACGGCGACGAAGCGGTGGCGCTGCGGCTGCTCGTGAGCGGCGGGCTTGATCCGGCGACCGGGCGGATCCGAGCCAACACGCCGCTGGCTGCGGGCACCCCGACGGAGATCGGCGAGGCGTTCGCGCGCGCGTTGGGTGGGCCGGTACGCGGCGACCTCGGCGCCGAGGTAGACCGGCTGTTCCAGGAGGGCGCGGGTTTTGCGACGCTGGTGCCGGAGGCCAAGGTGGCGTTGGCCAAGTTCCGTGGGCGTGTAACGCATATGGGCGTTGCCACCAGCGATTCGATGGCCGGATTGAAGGCGTCGCTCGGGCCGCATGACCTCATCCCCCACTTCGATTTTCTCGCGGCCTTCGACAGCGGCCATGGCCTCAAACCTGGCCCCGGCATGGCGTTGGCGTTTTGCAAGGCGTTTGGGCTGGCGCCGGCCGAAATTGCCGTCATCGGCGACAACCTTCACGACATCGATATGGGACGTTCGGCGGGCGCGGGCCTGACCATCGGTGTCCTGACGGGCACGAGCACGGCGGCCGATCTGGCAGGCCACGCTGACCGGATTTACCCAGGCATCGCGGAGATGGCGGCGGATCAGGAATTGATGGGGTGGTTGGGGTGACGATAGGCCCATCGGCGTCGGGGCGACGGCCCGTCGCCCCTACGCCGAGAGTTCGTAGCCAAATTCCAAGGCAGCATCCGTCAGCCAATCCCAGACTGTCAGCGCGAACGTCCGCATCGCGAGGAGTTCATAGCGGTCAGGGCCTGAGCGCAACAGGAGAACCGGCATGTGGTCGAGCCCGGTCAGCGCAAACTGATCGATCGCGAACACATGCGGGTGCAGATCAATAGGAAAACCCTTCGCTAGCACGTCGCGCGCCTTGGGGCCTTCGAGGACCAGCCGCGTCCGGCTATGCGAGAGCGAGACCACACCGCCCATACCCGGCGCGATGTCGCCGCGCAGCACGCCCTCGGCGGCCATCGGATCACCGGGGCCGATGATCCACAGCTGCTCTGGCCCGGTGCGCATCAGCAGCAGCGCGCCCGCATGCACGGCCGTACCGATCCTGACGGGCACAGCTCTTCCGTAAACGGCTGACACCACTTCGTCCACACGCGTCCTTGTGCCGGCAAAGCCCGCCACCTGCAGGAGGCTCCAGCCGCGCAACTCGCCGATCTGCACGCCTACGTCACCGGTTGGGGTTCGGCCGCCGCGCGCCCGGCCGCTCTCAATCGCGCTTGCCCGCTCAAGCATGGAGCCGCTCCCCGGTGGCATCGATGAACACGGGCGAGACGATCCTGGCCCGGACGGTCTCGTTCTTCATCGGGAACGCTGACACGATCTCTTCGCCCAGATGGGCGAGCCCGCCCTGATAGAGTGCCAGCGCGACATACGTCTTCAGCTCGTTCGACCACGTCACCCCGGTGATATAGCCACGGCCGTGGCCCTTGATCTCGTCTGTTGCGGCGAACAGGATCGACCCGCCGCGTAACCGCTGGCCCGGCTCCAGGCATTCGAGGCCAACCAAGCTCCAGCGGTCCGGCTTGATATGCTCCGGCCGCTCCAGCAGCGCCTTGCCGACGAACTGCGCGTTTTTCCGCGCCATCTTGCCGAGGCCGAGATCGTAGAGCGTGTTGCGCTGGTCGATGTCAGCACCCGCCACATGGCCCTTTTCGATGCGCAGCGACGCCAGCGCTTCGAGGCCATAGGGCCGGATGTCCAGCGGCTTGGCTGCCAGCATGATGTGCTCCCATAGCGCGATGCCGTAGTCCGCAGGTGTGTAGACTTCATAGGCGAGCTCGCCGGAGAACGACATACGCAGCAGGCGGACGGGCACGCCGTCGAAGGTGAAGTCCTTGACGCCCATGAAGGGCAGCGCAGCGTTCGAGACGTCTACTGAGGAGAAGGCGTGCTCTAACGCCTGCCGCGCATAGGGTCCTGCAATGGCGATGCCCGCCCATTCGTCCGTCAGCGATGTCAGATGCACGCGCAGATCCGTCCACGCCGTTTGCAAGAGATACTCCAGCCAAGACATGATCTCGCCGGAACGGGCCGTGGTTGTGGTCATGAAGTAATGCTGCTCGCCGAGGCGCGTTACGGTGCCGTCGTCATAGACGGTGCCGTCGTCATAGAGCATCACGCCATAACGTGCCTTGCCGATGGGGAGCTTGGCGAAACCGTTGACATAGACCCGGTTAAGCAGTTCCGCGGCGTCAGGCCCCTGCACATCGATCTTGCCCAAGGTCGAAACGTCGGAAATGCCGACAGCGGTGCGCACATGGCGCATTTCGGGCACATAGGCCTGCTCGATGTCGGCACCCGCCCAGGTGTAGAAATTGCAGCGCAGCCACGGCCCGGCCTCGGTCATCACGCCGCCATTGGCGATATGCCAGTCGTGCAAGGGCGAGCGGCGCGTCGGGCGGAAATGCGTTCCGACGTTGCGGCCCGCCAGTGCGCCGATGGCGACCGGCGCATAGGGGGGCCGGAAAGTGGTGGTGCCCGCCGCCGGGATGGGGATATCGCGCAGGCCCGCCATGATGGCGAGGGCGTTGATGTTGCTGGTCTTGCCCTGGTCGGTGCCCATGCCGAGCGTGGTGTAGCGCTTCAGGTGCTCAACCGACTGGTAGCCCTCGCGATAAGCAAGGTACACGTCATGCGTGGTCACATCGCTTTGCAGATCGACGAAGGCCTTACCCTTGCCGAGGCCCTCGATCTCCCAGACCGGGAGGATGTTCAGCCCCAGCGGCACACCGGGATTGGGGACTTTGCGCGGTTCGGTTCGGGACGGGATCGCCCCCAGACTGCGGACAGCCTCTTCGCCCTTGCGCCAGCCGTCCGTGAACGCTGCGTCAAGATCAAACGTGCCCATCGCAGCACCCGCGCCCGACTGGCCGGATGCGAACCCGCCGGGGACGAACGCCGCGATGTCTTGGCGGTAGACGGGCTTGATGCCGAGATGGGACGTGAGGTGCACCACCGGCGACCAGCCGCCCGAGACGGCGATGACGTCGGCGGGGCGGGTCTCCAGCGTCACCTCCGGGCGGCCCTTGCCTGGCCGGTGTTCAGCCAGTGTGGCGCCTGTGACTTGCAAACGGCCTTGCGTGCCGACGACGGCGTGGGCGGCCAGCAGATCAATGCCGGCGGCTTTGCAGCGTGTGCGGATTGAATCGGACACATCCGCGCGCAAATCCGCAACGGTGACACTGACGCCGGCAGCCGCGAGGTCGAACGCCGTGCGGTAAGCGGTATCGTTATTCATAGCGACTACGGCGGTGCGCGCCGGCGTCACGGCAAAACGGTTGAGGTAGGTGCGCACGGCCGACGCGAGCATGACGCCGGGCCGGTCGTTGTCGTTGAACACCAGCGGCCGCTCGATGGCGCCAGTCGCGTGGATGATGGTCTTGGCCCGGAGCGTGACAAACACCTGCCGGGCCTGGCCGAGCGCGGGGTCGGCTCCCTCGTGGCGCTCGATCAGCCCGACAGTGTTATTGTCGTAGAGTCCAAAGGCGGTCGCGGCGGTCAGCACCCGGACAGTGGTGAGACTATGCAGCTCGGCGACGGCCGCATGTAGCCATTGCGCCGCTTCGCCGCCCGCAGGCTCGCTGAGCATCGACCCGCCAAGCTCAGTCTCTTGCTCAGCCAGCACCACACGGACCCCAGCGCGCCCCGCCGCCAGCGCCGCCGCCAGTCCAGCCGGACCGCCGCCAATCACCAGCACGTCACAAAAATCATGCCGCGTGCCGTAGCGATCGGGATCGCGCTCCGTGCCCGCCGCGCCAATGCCCGCCGCCCGCCGGATCGCGGGCTCGTACATCATCCAGGACCCCTTCAGCGGCCCCATGAAGGTCTTGTAGTAGAAGCCCGCGGGCAGCATCGGCGAGGCGAGGTTGTTGACCTGCATCAGGTCATATTTCAGCGACGGCCAGCGGTTCTGCGTTTGCGCCACCAGCCCTTCGGTCAGCTCGACCATAGTGCCCGGGATGTTCGGCTCCAGCCGCCCGCCCGTCCCCAGCGTAAAGAGCGCATTCGGCTCCTCGATGCCCGCCGAGAAAATCCCGCGCGGCCGGTGGTATTTGAAACTGCGCCCAACCAGCGAAACACCATTGGCCAGCAGCGCCGAGGTGAGCGTATCGCCTGCAAAGCCGCGCAAAGTCACGCCATCAAGCGAGAACGTAATCGGCTTGCTGCGCTCGATGCGCCCGCCCTGGGCGAGACGATGGAAAGGAGCAGTCATGAGGGCACCGTTAGATTTGAAGACTGCGCGACGTTAGGCATGTGCTGTTCCATCTCGCGCTGGCCGCGCCGCCGAGATCGCCTGCGTAACCGTATCGCGCTCAACCACCATCCACTGCCGGCAGCCGAGCACATGCTGCCAGTATTCCTTATGCGCACCTTTGGGGTTGTCGAACAGGAACACATGGTCGTGCCACAATTTGGCATCGGCGGTGCCGTGGGCGGGGCGCTTTTTGCTGGCATCGCCGCCATAACGGAATTCGCTGTGGTCGCGCGGGCCGCAATGGGGGCAGGGGATCAGGAGCATAAAGCGTGCTCGGGGTCATGGTGTTGAAGAAAAACAGTAGCAAGAGGGATTAGAGGGTAGGGATTAGGGATTAGGTAAGGAAGAGGGAAGGCGTGCTTTCTGACTAATCCCTAATCCCTACCCTCTAATCCCTCTGACTACTATTGTTTATACGTCCAATTACCGATGCCGAATTCGTCCAACTCACGCCCCTTTTCGAAGCGGTCCAGGCCGTAGCATCGGTTCAACTCGTGTTCGTCGTCCTTGGCGATGGTGTGGGCGAAGGTCCAGCCGCTGGCCGGCGTGGCCTTGAAACCCTGATAGCACCAGCCGCCATTGAGATAGAGGCCGTCAATGTGGGTCCGGCAGATAAACGGGCTGCCGTCGGGCGTCATGTCCATGATGCCGCCCCAGTGGCGTAAGAGGCGCAGACGCGACACAGCGGGAATGAGAGCCACCGCGCATTCGGCGACGGTCTTGATGGTGGGCAGATGGCCGCGCTGGCCGTAAGTGTTGTGGCCGTCGATATGGCCGCCAAACACGAGGCCGCCTTTGTCCGATTGCGAGAGATAGAAGAGTTCGGCACCGAACGAGACGACGTGGTGGACCATCGGCTTGATGGGCTCGGACACGAAGGCCTGCAAGACGTGGCTTTCGATGGGTAACCGGAGCCCTGCGAGCGCCGCCACTTGCGACGTGTGCCCCGCAACGGCGATACCGACCTTGGGCGAGAGCAGCGTGCCGCGCGAGGTCTCCACGCCCTCGATCTTGCCGCCATCGCGCAGAAAACCCGTCACCTCGCAGTTCTCGATGATGTCGACGCCCAGCGTATCGGCAGCCCGCGCGTAGCCCCAGGCCACCGCATCGTGCCGCGCCGTGCCCGCGCGTTGCTGCAACATGCCGCCGTAGATGGGAAAGCGAGCTTCGGAGGAATAGTCAAGATAGGGCAGCAGCTTCTGCACCTCGCCACGGTCGAGCAGTTCGGCCTCGATGCCGTTCAGCTTCATGATGTTGCCGCGCCGGGCCAGGCCATCATAGCCGCCCGCATCATGCGCCAGCGTCACTTTCCCGCGCGGGGAAAACATCACGTTGAAATTCAGCGTGTGCGACAGTCCCTCCCACAGCTTGAGAGAGTGCTCGAAAAACGCCGTGTTGCCGCCGATCATATAGTCCGAGCGCACAATGGTGGTGTTTCGCCCGACATTGCCCTGGCCGATGACCCCCTTTTCCAGAACCGCCACGCGGCTCAGCCCGTGATTGGCCGCGAGATAATATGCCGTTGCGAGGCCATGCCCGCCGCCACCGACGATGATGGCGTCATAAGTCGAGCGCGGCTCAGGCGAACGCCAGGCGCGTTGCCAGTTTTGATGGCCGCTCAAAGCGTTGCGCGCGATGGCGAGGGCGGAATAGCGGGACATGGGGAGCTTGCGGGTGGGCGTGAACGATCAACCCGATAGCGCCGGCACCGCGGCGGGTTTGTCAATACGGCACTTTGGGCCCGGTGGCTGGCCTTGCTCCAATCTTTTTGCTCATTCCGGCACATATCGCTCAAACGGCAACCTCTTATTTACCGTTGCCGGTCAATATGATCCCAAGTTCAGCCGGTTGTTAACCGGCAGGCGGGGTTTCGTTAAGACTGCCGCCTTGTTGTGTGCCGTAGCGTAGAGTTGAGTGCCCCCATGGCCAAGCGCGTTCTTGTCGTCGATGATGATCCGATCCAGCGCCGCATTCTTGAAGAGACGCTGAAGCGCTGCGGCTATGACACTCGCGTGGCGTCCAGTGGCGAACAGGCCCTGGCCGCACTCGAAGCGCCCGAAGCCGGCGGCATTTCCCTTGTGTTGCTCGACCTCGTGATGCCTGGCATGGACGGCATGGCGGTGCTGGAGCGGCTGAGCCATCTGCCAGGCACGCCCCCGGTCATCGTGCAATCGGCCCACGGCTCCATCGATGCCGCCATCAACGCCATGCGGGCGGGCGCGGTCGATTTCGTGATGAAGCCGGTTTCCCCCGAGCGCCTCGAAGTTTCCATCAAGAACGCGCTGAAAATTGAAGCGCTGGCCGTCGAAATCACGCGCATAAAACGTAAGGCCGAGGGCACGTTGACGTTCGGTGATCTCATCACCCACGGCGACGCGATGGCCCGCGTGGTCAGCCTCGGCAAGCGCGCGGCCGGGTCGAACATCCCGGTGCTGATCGAAGGCGAGAGCGGTGTCGGCAAGGAGCTGATTGCCCGCGCCGTGCAGGGCGAGAGCGAGCGCGCTGGAAAACCGTTCGTGGTCGTCAATTGCGGCGCGATCCCTGAGAATTTGATCGAAAGCATCCTCTTCGGGCACGAAAAGGGGTCTTTCACCGGTGCAACCGACAAGCGTATTGGAAAATTCCAGGAGGCTGACGGCGGCACGCTGTTTTTGGACGAGGTCGGAGAGCTTCCGCTCGAAGCGCAAGTGAAGTTGCTGCGTGCACTGCAGGAAGGCGAGATCGATCCCGTCGGCTCCAAGCGCCCGGTGAAGGTCAACTTCCGGCTGATCTCGGCCACCAACCGCGACATGATCCAGCAGGTTAAGGACGGCAAGTTCCGCGAGGATCTGTACTACCGCCTCAACGTGTTCCCGATCTGGGTGCCGCCATTGCGTAACCGTTTGGCCGATGTTCCCGAACTCGCACGCCACTTCCTCACGCAGTTTGCGGCCGAAGAAGGCAAGCGCATCAACGGCATCAGCGACGATGCGATTGAGCTGATCACCACCTACAGCTGGCCGGGCAATGTCCGCCAGCTGGAGAACGCGGTGTTCCGCGCGGTGGTGCTGGCCGATGGCGACCAGCTGACGGTCGATGAGTTCCCGCAGATTGCCACCCATGTCGAAGGTTTTCGGGCCGCAATTCCTGATGCCCCCTCGATGGCGATCAAGAAGCCGGCGTATACCGGGCCGGTGGTGCTTGGCGCCGAGAACGTGGTGCCGCGCACCGTGGAAGTGCCGGCGGGCCTTTCGGGCCTCTCCGCCCTGGGCCTGCCCATCGAGACTGATGAAGGCGAGATCCGCTCGCTGGAATCAATCGAAGCCGACATGATCCGCCTCGCCCTTGCCCGCTATCGCGGCCACATGACCGAAGTGGCAAAACGACTGAAGATCGGCCGCTCGACGCTGTATCGAAAAATGCGCGACTATGGCCTCGAAGAGCGCGTGACCTGATGCCCACGAGCGACAGTCTTCAGTCGTCATCCCGTATGCAGCGCAGCGATCCTACCTCGGTGTGCTGCAGATACGGGATCGTGTTCAACGAGTAGGCGCTGGAGCCGCGACGACGGATTGGCTTTTCTGATCGACAATTTGAGTTCTGTTCACAAATCCTGCGAGCTGGTTGCTCCTCTGCTCCCTTGGCCTGCTCGCAGTTTCGGCCGCAAAGGCCAAGGATGGGTCCGGTATGCCCTTACCGGGCCCATTTTTGTTTGCGCGAGTCTTTGTTTGCGCGAGGCGACTCCCGTTCCGGGAGCCGGCCGCCACGCCCGCCGGATGTGGCCATTTGGCAGACCCACAGAGGGCTCCGTAGGGTGGATCTGAGCCTTCGCGAAGCCCACGGCACCCAACTCCACCGGCATCACGTCCCGCGCGCGCGTTTGGCCAGCGGGTGATGCTCGTTCACCAGCTTTTTCAGGCGCTCTTCGAGGACATGGGTGTAGATCTGGGTGGTGGAAATATCGGCGTGGCCGAGCAGCTGCTGGACGGCGCGAAGATCGGCGCCACGGTCGAGCAGGTGGCTGGCGAAGGCGTGGCGCAAGACGTGCGGGCTGACGCGGGCGGGGTCGAGCCCGGCCTCCTCCGCCACCCGTTTCAGCTCTTGGCCGAGATGCTGGCGCGTGACGTGGCCTTCGGCGCTGTGGGCAGGAAACAGCCATTTGGAATGGGGATATCCTGCTTGCATCCGGGCCGCCTCTTCAGCGAGAAAGGCTGCCACGGCGGCGCGCGCGGGCGGGTTCAGCGGCACCAGGCGCTCGCGGCCGCCCTTGCCCTTGATCGTCAGCACACGGTCATCACCGGCCAGCACCCGGCGCGGCAGGGACACCAGCTCGGTGACGCGCATTCCGGTGGCATAGAGCAGTTCCAGCAGCGCCTGCATCCGGAGCACGGCAAGGAGCTCAGGCGGTGCCGCAGCGTCCACGCGGGCGCGGGCGGCGGCCAGCAGAAGATCGACCTCGACGACGTTCAGCGTTTTGGGCAGGGAGCGCCCTTTGCCAGGCGCAACCACGTTTTCAGCGGGGTTCGAGGCCACACGCCCCTCGCCCTCCAGGAAGCGGAAAAACTGTCTGATGGCGGAGAGTTTACGGGCGCGCGACGCCGGGGCGAGGCCCTCAGCCGCGAGGCCCTGCATGAAGGTGCTGATATGTTTGGCGGCGACCGCCTCCAGCGCCAGTCCCTCAACGGCCATGAACTCCAACAACCCATTGAGATCACGCCCGTAGGCATCCAGCGTATTTGCCGCCGCCCCCCGCTCCGCGCTCATGCGGCCTAGGAAATCGGCGAGGGCGGTGTCAGCTTCGCCGACAGGCATCATTTGCTCGCTAAGACCCCTCAATTCGAATTCTGCGGCGTGGGGGCGAGGCCCATACCGGCGCTTCTTGGCCAGGCGTCGTAGAGGGCTTCGAAGGCGAGCCGGCGGGCGTCGGCTTCGAGGCCGGCGGCGGCGAGTGCGTGGATGGTTTCGCCGAGCGCTTGCGGGTGCACGCTGGTGGCCGGCCCCGGACCCATGGTGGCAATCGCCAGCAGCACTGTCTTGCCGATGGCCTTTTTAGTGGCGGCCTCTTGCAGGCGCGGCAGCAGCGACGGCTCGGGCGGCTTGCCCTGATCGGCCTTGGCGACGTTTTGCGAGCCCTGGGCGATCGGCGGCGGGATCTCATATTGCAGAGCCGCCAGAACCGTCGCCAGCCGTTGCAGCATGATCGGCGACAACGCCCCGCCCGCCGCCAGGTCCTCCGCATACTGCAAGCTCGACCCGTGTGGCACATGCCCTTCGGCATCCGCAATATCAATCAGCGTCATCCAATGCAGCAGCGGATTGCCGCCGGGGCCAGCCTCGGTGCCACCGAACAGCGTCCAGCCCACGGCATGGTCGTATTTGCCCGCCGCCAGCAGCGTTTCGATGGCGGTTTCGGTGAACCCGGCTAGATCCGGCGTCTCGCGCAATCCATCCGTCAGCGGCGCAATGGCGCGGGCGACCGGCATCAGCAGGCCGTCGCGGCGCGCAAGGTCCAACAGCTGGTGCACAAGCGCGGCGCGACGGTTGGGCGTCTGCTCCTTCTCAGCGGCCTGGAACAGCCCAGCCCGTTGCAGGCCCGCATTGGCCGCAGCCGGTGCGGCGGGTACGGCTACAGTGCGGTACAGCCCGGCGAGGTCAGCCTCGTCAAGCGCATTAATGCGCACGGCGGCTTCCCCCGCAGCAACCCTGGTCGAAGCCTCCGCTGACGGATCATTGGCAATCGCCACCATCAGGTCTGGGGTCGCGCGCGGCAGAACCCGCTCGACCGGCACCTTGCCGAGCAACGACATGAACTTGTAATCAATCAGCGTCAAATTATCCGTGCGCGGCAGTTTCGGCGTCTTACTCTCGGCGATCGAATCGAGCACGGCCAGCGCCAGGGGTTCTGCAAAATTCTGGTCGCGCAGCACCTCGGCGGCAAGGCTGGCATGGTTCGGCTGCTTGTCGCGGGCGGCGCAGAAGGCGACCATCAGCAGCGCATCGTTGCGTATGCGCCCTTTGAGCGGCCCGCCTGACAGCGGAATGGTTTTCACCGCGTTGCACGCCTTGGCGTCGTCACCGAGACCCATCAGCACGCGCGCGCCCGCCGCCGTTTGCTGCGGATCGGCCGGTTTTGGCGCGCGGGCCATCAGCGCGGTGGCGTCCTTCAGCAGGCCCGCCCGGTAGAGGCCATCCAACCGCAGCGCAAAAAACTGCCCCGGCTGGCCGCCCGGGGGCTCCTCCTCGCTCAGCATCAGCCGCCGCCACAGCGCCGCCAGCACGGGCGAGTGCAGCGGGATCTCGGCCTTGACGGCCAGCATGGCGGCTTCGGGCGCGGTGATGCCCTGCCAGAGGCCCGGGCTGAAACCGGCAACTGGAGGCGACGCCTCGGTTTGTCGCAAAGGCGCGGCGTCCGTTGTGCCGGGGATGGGCGCAAGCTGCCCACCTTCAACCGGGGCCAACGGTGCCAACTGCCCGCTCTCAATGGCATCGGGCGGCGCCAGGGTGCTGGCATCCATACCGTCCTGGCCCGGCTGCGACTGCGCGCCTGCAGGCAGCGCCAAGGCCAGCCCCGCGAGCGCCGCCAAAACCAGACAAAACCTGCGCCTATTGCCGCCGGATCGAGACGCCATGGACCGATTTCACCACTTCAGTAGCCGGGGGTTCGTACAGCGTCGCCATAGCATACAGCCCGCCCACGACAAGGCCAGCCAAAGTGCAAACCAACACCAGAAATCGCACCAGACTTGGCATCAGGACCGCTCGTTGGAGGCTTCCGCCCGTGTGTGGGGTGACTTCGTGACGCCATTAAGGCCCGGTGCACAAGGGCGAGGGGCCAGGCGGGTGGTAGCGCCGCGCAGGGTGAGTCGGCAAGGGCAGGTGGGCGCTCCGCCCGGTAGATCCCAGGGCCATACATTTCAAACATCATGGCCGGGCTTGACCGGCAATCCAGGGTCCAATGCACCGAATGTGGCACCCGGTGCCCTGGATGGCCGGGTCAAGCCCGGCCACGACGAAAGGGTCGTTCACAGGTCTTGCCGGCAGACGGGGGTGCATTGAATCGCCCAGGGGTAGATCCCCGGCGGCGGCCGCAGGGGTGAGGTTGCGGCTTTCGGGTGGAGTGGGCCGGGAGGGTGCCACGGTGCCGGGAGGTTTGAGGTGATCCTTCTTGCGCTGGCAAGCGTGGTTTCTAGTTCCTCAATGTGTCAGCTCTGACGGCGCGGCCGAGACGTCGAAGACCGGACGATCAGTTCAACCGGCAAAATGTCCTGCCGCGGTGGTCCGCCACCAAAAACAATGCGCGCAGCGATCCGGCCCTTCTCGACAAGCGGCTGTGCGACCGTGGTGAGGGGAGGGTCGGAGGTGACAGCGTCGGGCGCGTTGTCAAAGCCAACGACCGACAGATCGCGCGGAACGCGAATACCGCGCCGGCGGGCCTCCACCAACACCGCGACCGCATGCCGGTCGGACATCGCCAGAATAGCAGTTGCTTTGGGCGCCCTTTCAAAGAGCATGGAAGCGCCAGCTTCGACCCAGCCGGTAGGCGGGTGCGACTCCACAATTGGCACATTATCGAGCGAAATGCCTGCAGCCTCGAAAGCATCGCCGTAACCCAGCAGTTTCTCATGATCGAGCGGAAAACTGCCCACAAGACGGCGACTGAGATCGGAAGCCGGGTGCCAGATCGGGCTGACGGGCCGTCGCGACATGGCGAGAATCGCAAAACGGCGATGGCCGAGAGCCAGCAAGTGCTCAGCGGCACGCCGGGCGCCGGTGCGGCCATCAATCCGTACAGAGCTGACATCGGGTCCGGCATCCACATCCATCACCACAAATGGTACTTTCTGGTGACGCTGAGAAACCAATTCAACCTCACCGGTGTGTCCCAGGATAAAGCCGTCGACTAAGGCATTTCGGATCGCCCAGTCTTTCCTGTCTTTTGTGCCCGACACGATAAGGAGATTGGCGCGATTCTCGTCACAGATCTCGGAGACGCCCAGCATGAAGTCGCGAAAGAACGGACTGTTGATGGCGTGCGCTACCGATATCTCACCGGCCGGCAGCACACCGATGGCATGTGCTTTGCCTCCCATGAGCAATCGACCTTTCGGGTCAGGCCCCAAATAGCCGAGTTTGCGTGCGGCGGCGGCCACCTGCTCGCGCACTTCTTGGCGGACGCGTTCCGGGCGATTGAAAGCATTGGACGCTGTCCCGAGGGAAACCCCTGCCAATTTGGCGACATCGGCCAGTTTGATTGAACCAGGCATAAAATTCTTTCATAATTTGAAGCGCTTCATTTAATTCTTGACGGCCACCGGAGCAACGTATACTAATTCTTGAAGCGCTTCAATCGAACTAACACATGAAGCGCTTCAAATAGTACCGCGACAGGTTTGAAAAGTGCATTAACCTTGTGCTCTTAGCTGAGCGAGAGGTAACAGGACTTGCTCTGCCTGCGTTCAAGACGGATTTCGATCAATTACAGAGAGAGGAGACGACATCAATGATACCCATCAGCATGGACGGGACCGACCCCGCGACTTGGGATCCGAAGCTCGACGGACTGTCCGCAGCGCCGGACAACCATCGTTTGCTCTATGAAGACGACTACATCCGGGTCCTATCAGTCAGCATCAAGCCCGGCGAGAAAGAACCAGTCCACCATCACCGCTGGCCATCGGTCTTCGTCATCGACCGTCTCGTCAAGGTTCGAGACTTCGATGCCAGCGGCAAGGAAATTCCGCTGCCGATTCCGGACAAATTCGAACTGCCACTGACAGTGAAATTTCCCCCGCAGCCAGCGCATTCTGTGCGAAACGACGACAGTGTGCCATTCCACGCGACCCGCGTCGAATTCAAGCTGGGCTTCCCCGATTGATCCGGTTTAGCTGGAGTGTCTGCGATTGAGAAGCCTCGCCTGACTGTTCCGGCTGGCGAGACTCGTTCGTAGGCGGCACATGGCCCGCTGTAGTCAGCCTCTATTCCTTCTTTTTCACCTCCGCAAAACCGGGCCTAAGCCGGCATGCTTGGCCAGCACCCACCTCGCGGCTGCCCCTCATCCGGCCTTCGGCCACCTTCTCCCCCCCTGACGCGAAGAGCGCTCGGGGGAGAAGGAAATGACCTCGAATGCCAAGTCCGGCCGCTTGGGGTCGCGCGAGCCGTCCCAGCCCAGCGGTCAGCAATGATCCACATTCCGCCAGCCCGTCTTCCAAATGCTGCCTTGGCCAGACAGACCCCGCCTGCTGCCACACGTTTCTGCCAGCGCGCGCGGGCCAAATCTGCTAGGGCCTTCAAACGATGGGAGACCGGAGCGGCATGACGGCGAGCGGGCGGCCAACGGGGAGCGCGGACGGGATTTTGCGGCCGGGCGATCTGCTGGCTCCGGCGGATGGGCGGGCGGCGATGGACGATCTGCGCCGGCCGCCGCGCACGCTGCTGGCGCTGGCTGCGGCTGTTGCTCTGCATACGGGTTTGTTTGGCTGGGCTGCGTCCAGCCGGACGGCGGCGGTGACGGCGGAGCCGGACCGGCCGGTGGCCGTAGAGGTGATGGACGCGGCGGCGTTTGATAAGCGGTATGCGTCTCTTGTGGCGGGGTCAGCGGCAGCTCGGCCCGTGCCGCAAGCTGCAAAGCCGACTGCCGCCGAACAGCAGCCGCAAGCCAATGAGCCGCCGCCCGTACAGGAGGCCGCCGCGCCAAAGCCGCCAGCCGCTCCAGCCCCGGCCCCGGCAACCGATCCTCCGCCCAAGGACGACATTGCCGCCGAATTAGCTGCACCTTTGCGGGCGCCAAAACCTGCGCTCGACCTCGCCGTAAATCCCGCCCTGCTGGCGCCAAAACCCAAGCGGGCGCTGACAGCAGCGGAGCTGGTGGCCAAGCAGTTGGGCGGATCGGTGAAGGCGCGGGCCGAGGCTGTCGATGCGTATACGCGCGATGTGATCCGGTTGCTGATCGCTTCCAAGCCCAGTTGGACCGGCGTCACCGGCGAACTAGTGGTCGGTTTTGCGATATCCTTGCGAGGAGACATCCAGGACGTTGAGGTGGTGCGCAGCAGCGGCAATGCCAAGCTCGATAATGTGATCCTGGCGTCACTGGCCGCCATCCGTCTGCCGCCGCCGCCGCCCGGAGCCGAGCTTCGTGACCGGACAATGGAGGTCACCTACGACTACAAATGACAGTTGCAGCGGCATATCGGCGCAAACTGTGCGGAACGATACCGGAATGACCGGGAATGATACCGGAATGACCGCGAACAACACCTGTTTCACGCGCTCTGAGCGGGGAAAAGCGCCAGCAAGCCATGCAGATCCGGCACGACAGCGGCTGCTGGCATATCCGGATATTCGTCAGGCGCATGGCTCCGGTTGACCCAGATCGCCCGGAATCCGAACGCGGTTGCCCCCGCCACATCCCACCGGTTGGAGGACACGAAGGTGATCTCCTCGCGGGTGGCGCCGAACTTGGTCATGGCCAGGCGGTAGACCCGGCTGGAGGGCTTGAAGATACCCACATCTGAGGCGCTGAGCACAGCGTCAAACAGCGCTTCGAGGCCCGCCGACCGGGCCGCTTTGTCGAGCATGTCGGCATCGCCGTTGGAGAGGATGGCGAGGCGCGAGCGCTTGCGTTTCAGGGCCGTAAGCGCGTCCTTCACCTCGGCGTAGGCGGATAATGTGTCGTAGGCGGACAATAGCTGTTCGCCAATCTCCATAGGATGTCCGCCGGTCGAGGCCAGAGCGAAATCCAGACCGTTTTTCAAACACTTACGGAAGGCGGCGGGCTTGCCGGCAAGGGCATGAATCCAGGTGTATTCCAGTGTCTTGGCCCGCCAGATCTCGGACAACCGGTCTGCCTGCGGACCGATTTGTAGCTTCAACCGCGCCACCGCCGAATGGACATCAAACAGCGTGCCATAAGCGTCGAAAACATGGATGATCTGGCTCATAACGGCAGCATATAGGCCCAACTTCAGGCTTTGTTAAACAGTTTTGGCTAAGTTTTCTGGACAACGCATGTAACGAGTTCGCGGACGCCCTATGAGCACTGTTGGTTACACTGCCGATATCCACAAGGTCGCCGACACCGACAAGCGGATGGCGCTGTTCCTCGGCATGGCCTTCCTGTTCGTCTGGGTGGTCGCCCTCAACATCGGCATCCAGGATATGACCCCGCGCTGGTTTCAGCGTGAGTTCGACTGGTTGTCCGCCGAAGAAATCCCCTCGATTTTTCTCAGCATGGCCTTCGCGTCGCTGATCGCTGCGGCCGGGCTTTGGCTGTTCAGTGGCAATGGCAGCCGGCTCTATCATATCGACGGCGCGGGAATAACCGTATACGGATTGTTTAGCTCGACGCCGCTGGCCTGGACAGATTTTGCGTCGCTCGACCGCGAGGTGTCCACCATTAATTTGTATCTGACCGACGCTGCGAAGTCCAAAAGCGCCTTGAAAAAGGTGGTTTTTGACGTATCGAAGATCGATTGCACGGGCTCGCAGCTGGAAGCGCTGATCGTCTATTACCGTCCCGACCTCTATGGCACGCTGGCCAATGGACCGTCAGCCTCCGTCGTAACCACTGCCACATCAACGCCCGCCAAGGCGCGCACCATTGCAATGTCCTCGCGCAGCAAATGATCCGCCGCCCAGTGCTGCGGATGGTCAACCGCGTTGCGATGGATGGCCGCCCTGTCCAGCGCCGCAATGGCCCTGCCGAGTTGGCGAGCATCTTGCTCGGCAACAGCAATCCGCAAGCGCAGCCGCGCCTCGGTGACGTTCAGCGCAGCGTCGATGTCCGGCGGCAGGGGTAGCCCGGGGTCAACCCTGGTTAGGCGTATCGCCTCGAGACCGCGATAGGCTTCAACGGTTTCAGCACCGGATTCAACTGGCGCCCGAAGACCTTGCACTCCATCACACGTCCCGCCGGACACAGGCCCCGGCATGACCCAAACCAACGCGCGCAGGCACAGCCACAGGCACCCGGCCAGCAGCCCCATCACGATCATTGTCGGCCCGGCACCAGCCACCCTGATACGCCACCATGTCCTGCTGCCCAACGCACTGCTTAGACTGTGCCACAATTCAGACCCGGCTGTGTCCCATGGTCGTACCGTTTGGTGTTATCACGAGCAGGACCTACGTGCACTTGTGTCGTCTTGTTTGCACCATCCGGCGCGCTTAAAGTGATGTGGGTGATCGGATCGTTGAGTTGCGTCGTATCTGAGTCCAATTGAGCTGATGTCCTCCCAGCGGTTCCCATGCCGCGTCTTGGCCAATATCGACCGAGGTTCACATGAATCCGACGACACTCGCTTTGGTTGCTTGCGCGTTTGTGTCGGGTTTGGGCGTGGGTCTGTCGGGCCCGGCAGCTAAGGCCGGTGAAGGTTTGTTGCGGATTGTCATGAACGGTCCTCTACAGCTGCAGCAAGCCGACAGGATTACAGTGTCAGCCAGTGGCCTGAAGACGGGTTTCCAGCAGACCAATTTTCGCTGGTCAGCGCATCCGGGCTTGGCTGTAAGCAAAGCATTCTGCGCGCCCAAGGACGAACTGCCGTCCGTTGTCCAGCCTATCATCCAGCATCTGTAAACGTGATTTTGAGTGCACACGCCGTCCCGTCATAAGGGTTCCTTGCTGTGCGCGATCCGTGTTTTCAGATGAGAATATGCACTGTTTCCAGCGTTTTTGCCGGGTCGCATTGCAAAAACCCGTGAAAACAAACTCTTTTCTCCACATGCGCGACAACTTGCCTTGCTTGCAGCCTACAACTTTGCGATAGGACGGACCATGTTTCGTAGGGAGTCACATCGGCAGACGGGTGTTTGGATCGGCTGCGATCCGTTGCGATGTTGCCAGACGATGGTGGCGATATAGGCCCGAATTCGCCACCCCCGGAACAGTACCGAAAATGGAAAAGGACGCTGACAGAATGAAGACCCCGATGAAGGCAAAGCTCGTCGCTGGCAAGGCTCTCAAGCCCAAGGCCGCTCCGCTGAAGACCGCCGCAGCGAAGGTTGCGCCAGCCAAGGCCGCCGCTCCGAAGACCGACAAGATTGCGACCATCACGTTCAATCAGATGGCTAAGGATCTTGCCGAGACTCACGCCATGCCAAAGAAGCAGATGGGCACCGTGCTCGCCGACATGACAGCGATGATCGCCAAGCACTTGAAGAAGGGCGCCAAGGTTCGTATCAACGGCATTGGCATTCTGCAGATCCGCAAGCGGCCGGCGCGCATGGGCCGCAACCCGGCGACCGGCGAATCAATCAAGATCAAGGCCAGCAAGAAGATCGCCTTCCGCGCTGCCAAGGAATTGAAAGAGTCGCTCTAAATCGATAGGGCTTAAACGCCGCAATTTGCTGGTGGCGATGGCTCAAAGAGCCAAAGCCAC
>JANYHF010000106.1 GCA_025359185.1 Hyphomicrobiaceae bacterium
TGGCCGATGAGTGCGTTGCTCTTCCTAGCAAGCCATTTGGCTTGCGTCGTCGAGCGCCTGCTCCTCGGCCAAAATCGCTCACGTCCAGCCCGAACCCATAACTGACGACAGGCCCTAGCGGATCAATAACAAGACCTATGCCTTGTAAACCGGGAGAGAGTCCGGGCTCGTGTTAACAGGCCGCGTCCCTGGCCGCGTCCCTGGTTGACGAACGGCACTGATGGGCGGAGACTGGTGCTGGTTTCCGTTTCCCGTGGGTTCAATCTTACCAAGGAGGAACACGCATGGCCGTCGTTGCCGAAACCCTTTTCCGCAATATGGAACCGTCCGATGCCATCATTGCGCGCGTGGCAGACCGCATGGCTTGGCTGGAGCGCCACCATGACCGCATTACGCATTTGCGGGTGATTGTCGAAGCCCCGCACCGCAATCATCTCAAGGGTAAGATTTACCACATCAAGATTGCCGTGGGCCTGCCGGGCCGGCCGGAGCTGGTGGTGAGCCACGAGCCGGAGGTCAATCACGCTCACGAGGATGTCTATATCGCCATTCGCGATGCGTTCGATGCGGCGCGCCGCCAGTTGCAGGATGTCGTCGATGTCCGGCGTGGCAAAACCAAGACCCACGTCGCTTAAGGCTAAGAACGAGAACGGCCCGAAGGAGCATTGCGCCGTCCGGGCCGGTAAAACCGCTCAACCAACCCCGCCTCAGGGCGCCTTGGCGGGAGCAACCGTCGTCGCTGCAGCACCGGCAGCCGCCGGAGTCGATGGTGTCAAGGGGGCTGTCGTCGACTTGAAGAATACATCGACCCGAAGGCCCGGGATCAGCGGCGTGTTGGGATCGAGATCAACGTGGATTTCCAGCACGTCAACGTCCGTTCGCCGTGCTGCGCCGCGATCTTTGAGGCCGGGCGCCGTCAAGGCCGGGGCGATGCTGGTCACGTGACCAGCAAAATCCTGCCCCTGGAAGGCATCAGCTCGAACGATGGCCTGCTGGCCGACTTTGACGCGGCCGACATCGCGCTCATCGAGTTCGGCCTTGATCCGCAAGGTTTCGGTATTACCGACAATCGCCAGCACCTGATCAGGCGATGGCGTAACCGTCTCGCCGATCTTGCCGGAAACCTTCAGCACCATGCCCTCGATAGGCGCACGGATATGCGTCTTCTCCACCAGCGCCGAGGCAATCGATTGTTCGGAGCGGGCGGCGGCGAGGGCGGATTCCTGACGGTTTGGATTGGGGCGCTTCTTGCGGCCTTGCAAATCCACCAGGGCATTGCGCTTGTTGGCGAGCAGGGTTTCGGCTGCCACATAGGACTTACGCGCCTCATCGAGGTCGGTCTGATTGCCTTCGCCGTTGCGGCGCTTGCCCGCGATCCGGTCGAGCGCATCGCGCGAATTCCAGAACGCCAGCTCGGCATTGGCGATGTCGTCTTCGGTCACCCGGTAATCGCTGTCGCCGCCACCGTTATCGTCGCGGTCCTTCTTGGCCCGAGCCGCTTCCACCTTGGAGGACTGGAAACGCGCCGTCGTGCCTTCGTCTTCCAATTGCATCAGAATATCGCCACGCGAGATCTTGTCGGCTTCCGCAACAAGAACTGACGCAATCCTGCCGCTCATGGTAGCGCCCACGTGGATTTCGCCACCTTTGGGCTCAACCCGGCCAGGAGCCGAGGCAACCCATTCCGGCTCCTCGGTGCCAGGCAATGTGGCGGCCTGTGCGGCCAGCTCAACCTTACCATTGGCAAGTTGAGCATGGGCCCAGCCGGCGAACGAAATGGTCCCTGGAATCAGGAAAGCCAGTGCTAGCAGCATGGCTCCGTTGGTCTTTGTCATTACGCACCTCACTGGATTTATGCACGCTTTTGGCGCACGTCGCTTACGATGTTTCCGTCTTCTATTCTCACAATCCGGTCTGCAAATGGGAGTATTCGCGAATCGTGGGTAACCACAAAGACCGACCTGCTGGTATCCAGGGAGATCTTCGACAAGAGCTCCATCACGGCCTTGCCGTTGACACCGTCGAGCGCGGCGGTCGGCTCGTCGGCCAGGATGATCGACGGATCGCCGATCAGCGACCGGGCGATCGATACGCGCTGGCGTTCGCCGCCCGAGAGCTTGCTGGGATAGGACTTGAGCCGATGGCCCAGGCCCACATTGATCAGCGCTTCACGGGCGGTCTGACGCGGGTTGGTAACGGCCTTGCGGCGAACGTCGAGCGCCAGCATCACGTTTTCCTCGGCCGTTAGTGTTGGGAACAAGTTGTAGGCCTGAAAGATGAACCCGATGCTGCTGCGCCGGAGTTCGGCCAACTGCTCGGCCGTCATGCCCTTGGTCGATTTGCCAGCTATTTTAAGCTCGCCTTCCGTGGGCGCGAGGATGCAGCCAAAGATCGACAGCAGCGTGGTCTTACCGCTACCCGATGGCCCCATCAGCAAGGTTAGTTCGCCCGGCTGCAAGGACAGGGTGACGCCCTTCAGCGCCTGCACCTGCACGGGCGGCTCGCCAAGCAACCGCGTGATCCCCCGGGCTTCCAGCATTGGCGGTGCGTTCATCGTGAGAACACCATCGCGGGATCGATCCGGGTGACTTTGACGATGGCGGCGATGGCGGAAAAAATGCACATGGTTAGCGTTATGAGAAAAAGGGCCAGCGCGAGGCCCGGCGTGATCAGCATGACGAGCTGCGTGTCGCGCGTTGCCCAGTTGACCGCGAAGGCCTCGGCCATGCCGATCAGATATCCAATGATGGCGCTGAGCACGGCCTGCACCAGGATCACCCGGTGAATGTAGCCCGCCGAGGCACCAAGCGCGCGTAAGGTCGCAAACTCGTTCAGGTGATCTTTCGTGCTCGCATAGAGCGTCTGCGCCACCACCACCACGCCAACAATGAGGCCTAGCACCGCGCCCGCAATCAGGGCTGCACCTGCACCTGTTGCGAACAGCCAGTGATGCACACTGCGATCGCGAAATTCCTCATTGGTCAGCACATCGACATCGCGCAGGTTTTTCTGCAAGTCCGCGCGAACGGCCGCAACGCTGGCGTCCGGCTTCACGCGCACAATCACAAAGCCCGACTGGTTCGGGCCGAGCTGCATGAATTCGCGGGCGCGCGACAGGGTCGTGAACAAGTAGGGAAGCGTTGTGAACGACCGGATGTGATCGGTAATGGCCACGATCACGGCTTTGCGGCCATTGACCTCGCCGCTCTCACCAACGCCTTTGACCTGTAAATCTGCTAGATAGGCCTTGTCGGCAATCACCGCATTCGGCTTGTACATATCGGCGACGGACCCTTCAATCAGGTTCCAGGCCATCAAACTTTTGTCGTCGGAATCGGTACCCACGAGCACGACGGCTTGCTGGCCGCCATCAGCCCGCTTCCAGGCCATAATGTTAACGGCAACGTCGGTTGCCGAGGCCACACCTGGCCGCGATAACGCCGCGTATTTCTCGCCGCCCTTCAGGAACGCCGAGTCGTCAAAACTCTGGGCGCCAATGGGGGTAATCCAGAGCTGCGCATTGGAATGATCGATCATACCGGTGATGACCTGTTGCGAGCCGTAATAGAGGCCAATCTGAATGGCCATCAGCACGACAGAAAACACAATGCCGACCAGCGTGACGATCAAGCTGATGCGGTCATGAATGAAATTGCGCAGTGCAAGCGTATAGACCATGCCGCCTTCGTACTCGTACAGCGTGTCGCGGCGGAGTTCCGCAGCAATTCAAGGTTACTACGCAGCATTCATGCCACGCGGGATCAATGGGCCGGGGCGACAGGTTCGCTGCACCGCACAAAACCGTGTGTGTGCTAGCATGACGCCTGCTGCATGGCCAGTCTCGCGGCGCAACCGAAGGATGCGACGCCAATTCATTGTAAAGAATGACAAATGCACCAATGTGCCGCGCTGCCTGAGGCAAGGCGCTTGTGGCCGTTTGATGGCAGCGCCCCTCGCCGTCAGCTTCGCAATGCTCCCTGCACGAGGGCTCGCATCACACGGGCCCTCAGGCCGTCGCCGTGGGCCAAATCCAATCTCTGAAGGGCCGCCGCCTCTCCCGGCGCTTCACCGGTGGTCGAGATACCCCGCAACGCCATCATCGCGAGGCCGAACGGCCCAGCCGCTTTCAGCGTTTCGAGGGGCTCGATCAGCCGCTGTTCGGTGTCGCTCAGCTCGCAGCCGAATGGGAACACGGGCAATAGTCCCTGCTGGCGATAGGGCGCGAGTGCGACGAGCAAACGCGCGCCTGTGTTGGCGGTGGCCGTATCGGGCAAGCGGAAATCCCGGGGTAGCTTGCCCGCGCGGATCGCCTCTTGCCGCAAGCCTGGCTGGAACGCACTGTCCGTTATCGCCAGCATGGCGCTGATGGTTTCGCGGTCGTTACGGCCGCGCAGATCGGCGATGCCATACTCCGTCGCCACCATATCGCGCAGGTGGCGCGGCAGAGTGGCATTACCATACTGCCAGACGATGTTGGACGTCGTCCGCCCCGCGGCTTTACGTGTGCTCTTGATAGCGATGATCGAGCGCGCGTCGTCCAGCTCCTGTGCCATCACAGCAAAATCGTGCTGGCCGCCGACGCCGCTGACCACCCGCCCATCGGCAAGTTGATCAGAGGAAATGGCGCCTTGCAGCGTCGCGATCATGCCGGAATTGACGAACCTTGCGAGCGGGCGTTGTGTCCGTTTCAAGGCCTCTTGGCCGAACAGCGTGTTGGGAAAGCTGATACCGGTCATGTGGATTTCGGACAACTCGTCACGCGGCATGGTGCGCAGTGCGTCGTAGAAATCCTTGTGGCCGAAGAAGAAACCGGCGTGGATTAGGGCTTGACCCGGAACGGGCTGACCTTGGCTGTCAAAGAGCGGAACACGGCGCTTCAGAATGCCCGCGCGCTTCAGGGCCAGGAACCCGTCGACCAGCATTTCGCTGCACGCATAGAGTCCGGTGTCGAAGGGCGTAAGTTCGGCGCCAACAGCCAAAGGCATGGCGAGCGCCTTCAGCATGGCTTTGAACTCAGCATTGCGGGTGTGCCGTAGGATCAGCGCGTGAGTCAGTGCGTCCGCGAACGAACCGATACCGATTTGCAGCGTCCCGCCATCCTTGATCTGGGTCGCGACCTGCAAAGCGATGGCGTAGGCGTTGAGCGGCACAGCTTCGCGCGGCAGCGACAATATGGGGAAATGGGGAGCGTGTGGCGTCAGCAGCACATCGAAGCCGTCGCGCGAAACCTCAGCCTCGCCGGGCATGAAGGGCAGATTGGCGTTGACCTCGCCCGCCACCACGACCGGCAGCCCTGCTTTGCGCAGCCTGGTGATGTAATCGGCCATATCGAGCGCAATATCGGGATTGCTGCTTAGGCTGAGCGTCTCGCCGCCATCGGGGTCGGGTGCCACCAGTTGGGCAAAGACATTGATTCCGGTACGCCGCAGATGGCCCGCAACTGCCGCATAACCGAGGCTGACGAACTCTTGTTGTACATGGGGATTGTTGAGCCAGGCCCCGGCTTGCAGGAAAAACTCATGCACTTTGATGTTGGCGGGCAATGTGCCTTCGGTCAACGCCCGGGCGTGCGCTAGCTCCGGATAACCAGCAAACATCGCTTCGACAATCGGACCGGCAAAACGCCGCTCCAGGTCACCCTTGAAGCGTGGCTTCATCAGTGTCAGACCGCTGAAGATTTCCAGCGACAACCGCTTGTCTGCCGCAACCAGTCCGTACAACGCATTGAGCAGCAGATTGGGCTTGCCGATAGCGACCGCAGCTGCCACGCGCAATTCACAGCCCACCTGATCGATGATGTATTCGGCGGCTTTGACCGGATCATCGAAGGTGGCGGTTGGCACGCGGATATTCCTAAGGCTGCCGGTCAGAACCAAGAATGGCCAGCACCTGGTGGCCCGTGGCGCCCCGCTCCAGGCGATGAAAATCGGCAGGCAGAGTCAAGGCTTGTTCCAGCAGCTTCTGGAACGCATCGCGGCTGACTTCGAGGGCGCCGAACTGGCGTAAGTGTTCGGTCACGAACTGGGCATCGAGCAGGCTGAAACCGCCATCCTTGAGCCGCGCCACCAAATGCACCAGGGCGGTTTTGCTCGCATCACTCACGGTGGAAAACATGCTCTCGCCGAAGAACGCGCCCTGGAGGTGCACGCCGTAAAGGCCACCGGCCAGTTTGCCCTCGAACCAGGTTTCGACGGTGTGGCAGATGCCGAGATCAAACAGCTCCCGGTAGAGCTGCCGGATGCGGCCATTGATCCAGGTGGTGCGGCGGCCTTGCTTGGGGGCGGCGCAGCCTTCGATCACGGCATCAAAGTCGCTGTCGATGCGCACCTCGAAACGGTCCTGCCGGATAGTACGAGCAAGGCGGCCGGGCACATGCAAATCCGTCAGCGGAATGATGCCCCGATGCTGCGGTTCGACCCAGTAAAGGGCAGGGTCCTCCGCATTCTCTGCCATCGGAAAAATCCCGCAGGCATAGGCCTTCAGCAGCACCTGCGGCGTGATTTCAATGTTTCTGCGCGTGTTCGTCGACATGGCAGCGCTTTTTGTCCGGTTCGGCCCGCCCTCCTGCATTCTAGTCCGAGATGGCCGCGCTGCGCTACTGCCGTTACCCAAGTCGAAATGCGTGATTTTATTGCACAGCTTTCCCGCCACACCCCCACCTTGGTCCTCACCCTTCGAAAAGGCCGTAATGCCTGCAGTGAACCAAAAGACAGTTCACTTGCCTTCGGACTGCTCCAGATACCGCTCCAACCAATGGATGTCATAAACACCGTCGAGAATATCTTTCTGGTTGGCGAGATCACCAAACAGCGGGATCGTCGTTTCGATGCCGTCGATGACAAACTCGCTGAGGGCGCGCCGGAGCCGCATCAGGCATTCGTTGCGGTTCTTGCCCTGGACGATCAGCTTACCGATCAAACTGTCATAGTGCGGAGGGATCGTGTAGCCCTGATAGGCACCGCTATCGACACGTACGCCGAGGCCGCCTGGCGGGTGCCAATAGGTGATTTTTCCAGGCGACGGGCGGAAAGTTTTGGGGTTTTCGGCGCAGACGCGGCACTCGATGGCGTGGCCCGAAAACGTGATGTCGGTTTGCTTGTAGGGCAGGGTGATGCCGGCGGCTACGCGCAGCTGCTCGATGACGAGGTCAAGGCCGGTGATGGCCTCAGTCACCGGATGCTCGACCTGGAGCCGCGTGTTCATCTCGATGAAGTAGAATTGTCCATTTTCGTACAGGAACTCGACCGTGCCGACGCCGCGATATTTCAGTTTGCGCATGGCGCTGGCCACGGTCTCGCCGATCTTGGCGCGCTGATCGGCATTGAGGGCGGGCGAGGGTGCCTCTTCCCACACCTTCTGGTGGCGGCGCTGCAGCGAACAATCGCGCTCGCCGACATGGACCGCGTTGCCTTTGCCATCGGCCAGCACCTGAATTTCGATGTGGCGTGGTTTTGTGAGGTACTTTTCCAGATAGACTGCATCGTCACCGAATGCGGCCTTGGCCTCGGCGCGGGCGGTTGACAGGGCCTCGGACAAGTCCGCCGCAGTCTTTGCGACTTTCATGCCTCGGCCACCACCGCCGGACGCAGCTTTGACCAATACTGGAAAGCCGATGTCCTTGGCGACGGCCAAGGCTTCAGCATCGGTGGTCACGGCGCCGGCTGAACCAGGCACGCAGGGAATCCCCAGCTTGCGGGCTGTATCCTTGGCCGCGATCTTGTCGCCCATAATGCGGATATGCTCGGCCGTCGGGCCGATGAAGGTGATCTTGTGTTCATCGAGGATCTCGGCGAATTTCGCGTTCTCGGAGAGGAAGCCGTAGCCCGGATGCACGGCATCGGCGCCGGTGATCTCGCAGGCGGTGATCAGGGCCGGGATGTTGAGATAACTGTCGCGGGCAGCGGGCGGGCCGATGCAGACGCTCTCGTCGGCAAGGCGTACATGCATGGCGTCGGCGTCGGCGGTGGAGTGGACGGCCACCGTCGCAATGCCCAGCTCTTTGCACGCCCGCTGAATGCGCAGAGCGATCTCGCCACGATTGGCAATCAGCACCTTGTCGAACATGGGGGCGTCCTCGCCGATCTTGACAGGTGTCACTCGATGATCACGAGCGGTTCGCCGTACTCGACCGGCTGGCCCGTCTCCACCATCACGCGGACCACCGTGCCGGCGCGGGGCGCGGGGATCTGGTTCATGGTCTTCATGGCTTCGATGATCAGTAGCGTCTGGCCTTGCGTGACTTTACTGCCCACTTCCACAAACGGCGGCGTCGTCGGGGAGGGAGAACGATAGGCCGTCCCAACCATGGGCGACTTGACGGCTCCAGGATGATCGGCAGCTTCGGCTTTGGCGTTGGCCGGAGCCGGTATGGCGTTCCCCGGTTGACCCATTGGCGCTGGCGCGGCGGCAAAATTGCCAACGCTCGCGCCCATGGATAGGCCGCGCGCGACCCGCAGCCGAAGGCCCTTCTTCTCGATCTCGATCTCAGTAAGACCCGTACTGGTCAGCAGCTCTGCCAGCTCCAGGATCAGCTCACGTTCAATAGTGGTTTTTTCTTCGGCCATGTCCTCGTCCGTATTCCGGCCTCACAACTTAAAGACGAACGCGCACCCGCACACATCTTCAATAGTGCGCACGCTGCTGGCGCGCAACGGCAGAGGATGCTCGCCTAGGCCCCTTGTCGGGGCGCCTCTTTCTTGCCGGTCTCGGGTCCGCTGGCAAGCGCTTCGAGGGCCAGTTCATAGCCTTTCGGCCCAAAACCGCAAATGACGCCCAATGCGGCAGGTGAAACATAAGAAGTGTGCCGGAAGGCTTCGCGACGGAATACATTGCTCAAATGCACTTCGATTATGGGCACGTCTGCTGCGCGCAAGGCGTCGTGAATGGCGATTGAGGTGTGGGTGTATGCGCCTGCATTCAAAACAATCGCGGCAGACTTGCCGCGCGCCTCTTGAATCCAGGTGACGAGTTCGCCCTCGATATTGCTCTGGCGGAAGTCCACGCATAGCCCCAGGGCCTTAGCGCGGGTCTCGCAGCGCTTGCGCAGATCCTCAAGGGTCTCCGTGCCATAGATTTCCTGCTCGCGCAGGCCGAGCATGTTCAGATTTGGCCCGTTCAAGATGTAGATGGGCTTCATGGATGATGTGCACTCTCAATTGCGTGCGGGCGGCCTGCTTGCCCGGCCGAAGCCCTGCGAAGTCTGCCCTCGTGCAGCATTCGCCTTGGCGAAAGGGCGACCGCAGGTCGCCCTTACAGCGTTAGAACTGCTGACTAGCAGACCTTACAGCCGTTCTTGCGCACGTCACCAATCATCGAGGCCAGCTGGTCGTAAAGATCTTCGGGCGCCCCGGGGATGACTTTGTTATCGACGATGAAGTGCGGCGTGCCGTTGATGCCAAGCTTACCAGCCAGTGCCGAATTGTCCTTCAGCAGCTTGGTGGTTTCGGGCGAGTTGGCATCCATTTTCAACTTGGCAATGTCCAGCCCCAGCTTGTCAGCCAGCTTATAGGCGGCATCCTCGCTGTTGGAGCCCTTGTGCAGCAGCAGGTCGCGATGCAGTTCCCAATACTTGCCCTGCTTGCCCGCGGCGATGGCCACGCGCGCGGCGCCTTCGCTGTCCTTGCCGAAGATCGGAAAGTCAACGAACGTGACATGGACTTTCTTGTCGGCATCGATAAGCTTGCCGATGGGTTCCACGGCGTCGCGGCAATGAATACAGTTGTAGTCGAAGAATTCCACAACCGTGACGTCGCCCTTCTGGTCGCCACCATAGGGCATGGACGTGTTTTTGAACAGGCTGGCAGCGTTGGCGGCCAAGGCTTTGCCGGAGGCTTCCTGCCGGGCCGCTTCCTGCTTCTGATCAAGCACGCGCTGAACTTCGAGCATGAGTTCCGGATTCTTGAGAAGATAGGCCTTGATGATGGATTCGATCTGATCTTTTTGTCCATCGCTGAACCCGTCATTGGCGGCGACAGCCTTGCCGCCTGGGCCGGACAGGCCAACGCTCAGAGCAAAACCGGCGCCAATGGCAAGCGCCAAAGCGGCAGCGCGCAACGAACGTTTCAGCGCGATCGGGAAAAATTCAAAGGTCATGGGTGCTTGGTTCCTTGGCTGTTATCCGATGATGCTTGCCTTCAGGGTCGCTGTAAATATGGCACAAGTTCAAATTAATGCGACCTGAACAGCGATCACTGGCTCTGCTGTTCCTGAATGTTTAATATATCATCGGCCTTAAGCCATCCTTGCGACCCGGCTGGCAAAATCGCTTGGGCCCGCTTGGCAAAGCCCTTGGCGTCCTTGGTGCGGCCTTCCAGGGCCGATGCCTGGGCCGACGCTAGATCCGCTTCGCCCTCCTGGCCAAGCCCGAAATAGGCAGTCGCCAGTTGCCGGTAGGCATCGGAATTCTCATCCGCAACGACAGCCTTGCGAAGGAGTTTAACGATTTCGGGCAAGTAACGCTTGTCCTGTGTCCCCAGTAGCTCTTGGGCCAGCTCCGCCTGGAACAGGCTTTGCGATGGGATCATTTCGAGCGCCTTGCGCAGGGCCGCGACCGCCTCGGCATGTTTGCCACGCTTGGCGAGAAAATCGGCCTTTTGCTCCCAGAAGTAGCCATAGTCCGGCTTGTCGCGGATGAGGCCTTCGATCAGCCCCAGCGCCTGGTCCAATGCCGAACCGTTGAAGGCGGCGATGGAGCGCGCATAGCGGGCAGCAAGGCTGGTGTTGCTGGCGGGATAGTGATTGAACACCGCTTGTGGTGTTTCGAGAAAGCCGACCAGCTTGGCCCGCATCAGATCGTGCCGCAGTTGCCGCTCGGGTGGATCGAGGTCGTCGAAGTAGGGCGACGCGGACGCCAGCTGCGTCAGCTGCGCGATACGGTCACGTGCCATCGGATGGCTGCTCAAATAACTAGAGCCGCCGCCGACACCAGCCAACATCTCTTCGTCCGCGAACTTCTGGAACGTGACCAGCATCCCTTTCCCGGACTGATGCGTTGCGGTGAGAAACTTGATGCCAGCCTGATCGGCCGAGTATTCCTGCACGCGTCGGTAGGATAGGATCGAGCGCTGCGCAATATCGGGCGTTGCCGACAGCACGGATTGCCCGATGCCGGTCGTCGTCGCCTTGTCGCCCATGTTGCCGGTTGCGCCAGCAATCATGGCGCCGATGCCCATAATCTGCATCAACATCGCCATCGACGCATCGCGGGAGATTTTCGCCCGTAGCGCTGCCATGTGCCCGCCCGCGATATGCCCGGTTTCGTGGGCCAACACGCCGATGACAGCGTTGGGTGTTTCGGCCTGCACCAGCGCCCCTGTGTTGATAAACACATTACGCCCGTCGAGGACGAAAGCGTTGAAGGTGTTGTCCTGGATGACTCGCACTTTGATGTGCTGAGAGCCAAGACCTGCCGCGCGAAACACGGGCTTGGCATAGTCGGCCAGCAGATCCTCGATTTCGGCGTCGCGGATGAAGCGCAGAGATTGTGCGCTGGCAACCATGGGTTGGCAGACGAACAGGGTGGCGAGCAATCCTGCCAGCCCGTGCCAGGCCCAATCGAAAACAACGGAATTGGTCAATCTGCACAAGTTGACGGTTCCAGTTCCAAGTAGATTGAATTCAACACTCGCGTCATGTCGTTCACACATCGTCATGGCAGCGGAGGCTGCCATGACGATCAGGGGATCGCCCGATTGACGGCACTGCGTAACGCGAAACGTCCGCAGCTATTGGGCAATACCAACTTCGGTCCGATCTGCACTGCGGTTTGCAAGCCACGTAAACCGGTCTTCACCCCTGATTGGGGCGGCATGGTGGCTGGTACGGGCGTTGTCACCGGCCGAGTGTTCGCACATGGCCGGTGCGCATTTTGGCATCAACCACCACTGAAGCGCTTGGTCCACCAACCGCGTTTGGCTGGACCACGCTGTTCATCATCGGCGGCTGGCTCAGGCAGTACGGCTGCGGGCTCAGGCGCCGCCCGAACGGGCGCAGGTTCTGGTGGGACATGCTGGAATGCTGACCCAACGGCCAAGGCGGCGTCTGCGTGCGCCGGGTGTGCGACAGTTTGTTCGCGCTCAGGGCGGACAGCGGCGATGACAGGTTCGAACGCGACGGGGACAAGGTCACGCTCTGCCGGCCGGTGGATCGGGGCAGTGATGTCGCTGACTGCAGCCTCGTCATGACGCGATGGTTCGGCAACTTGGATACGGCCATTACGGTCCCAGGGCGTCGCCGTGACATCGGGCTGTTCCGCGCCGGGGGCCGACGTCGAGAGATCAGGCACCCACGTCTCACGCGTTGCGCCGGTCACGGGCGCATCGCTGGCCTCGCCTGGAGCGCCTTCGCCACCCTCACGCCCACCACGGCGGTTGCGGCGTCCACCACGGCGGCCACGGCGGCGGCCACGGCGCTCGGCGCTGTCACCGGCCTCGGTGCTTTCGGCTCCATCAGCGGCCCCGGTTTCAGTATCATCGCCAGCATCGGCTGATCCAACCTCTTCGACACCTCCAGCTTGGGAGTTGCTGTCGCCGTTCGCTTGCGCCGCAGATCCCTCGGCACGCTCGGTGCGATTGCGGGAACTATCGCTACTGGCGTGCTGGCCGCCGCGCTCGTCACGTTCGCCGCGGCCACCACGGCGGCGGCGGCGAGATCGCTTGCGATCACCGTTCTCGCCGGTTGCTTCCTTAGCGTCGTCTTCCGTTTCGGGGCTGTCATCCGTTACAGCAACAACTGGGACATCATGCTCGTCAGACTCGTAGCCAGCCGACTCTAGTTGCACGGCAGCCGGGCGCGGTGCGCGGACCGGCTCGGTGCTGATGGGCTCACCAGTTGTATCGACGCGGAAGTTGGAGCCTTGCAGCTGCGCATCCGCATCAATTTCAATCGACACGCCATAGCGCTGCTCGATGTCCCGAAGATAGGAGCGCTTCTCGTTGAGCAGATAGAGCGCCGCCTCGATCGAGGTGGTGGCCACGAGGTTATGCGCGTGGCGGCCCATCAGGTTGTCTTCCAGCGCGCGCAGCACCGCGAGCGCAACCGATTCCACCGAGCGGATAAGGCCGGTGCCCTGGCAATGCGGGCACTGGGTGGTTGAGCCTTCGAGCACGCCAGTACGCAGGCGCTGGCGCGACATTTCCATCAGGCCGAAATGGCTGATGCGGCCGATCTGGATACGGGCCCGGTCAAAGCGCAGGGCTTCTTTCAGGCGGCGTTCGACGGCGCGGTTGTTGCGCCGCTCTTCCATATCGATGAAGTCGATGACGATAAGGCCAGCGAGGTCACGCAACCGCAGTTGCCGGGAGATTTCGTCGGCCGCTTCGAGGTTGGTGACGTGGGCGGTTTCCTCGATAGAATGCTCGCGCGTGGATTTGCCCGAGTTCACGTCGATGGCGACCAGCGCTTCTGTCTGATTGATGACGATATAGCCGCCCGAACGCAGCGTCACATAGGGGCTATACATTGCATTGAGCTGGCGCTCGATCTGATAGCGCGCGAACAGCGGTTCGGTATCAGCATAATGCTTCACGTTCTTGACGTGGCTCGGCATCATCATGTGCATGAAGTCGCGGGCACCGTCATAGGCGTCCTGACCCGAGACGATGATTTCGTCAATATCCTTAGAATAGAGATCGCGGATCGAGCGCTTGACGAGACTGCCCTCTTCATAAACCAGCGCTGGGGCCGACGAGGTAAGCGTCAGATCGCGCACACTCTCCCAGAGCCGCGACAGATACTCGAAATCGCGCTTGATTTCCGCAACCGCGCGCGAGGCGCCCGCTGTGCGAACGATCAGGCCCATGCCGTCGGGCACTTGCAGCTCGGTGGTGATTTCCTTGAGGCGCTTGCGGTCAACCGCGTTGGTGATCTTCCGCGAAATGCCGCCGCCACGGGCTGTATTTGGCATCAGCACGGTGTAGCGGCCAGCCAGAGACAAGTAGGTCGTCAGCGCCGCGCCCTTGTTACCGCGCTCCTCCTTAACGATCTGCACCAGGATGATCTGGCGGCGCTTGATCACCTCTTGGATCTTGTATTGCGCGCGGCGTGGACGGCGGCGGCGCTCCGTGGTTTCCTCGGGCGTCTCCTCGGTGGCGGGCGCTTCATGGCCATTGCCCGGCGCGGGATGGGCATCGTCATGGACGGTAGCAATCACGTCAGACCCAAGCGGTTCGTCACTGCTGAGTTCCACAGGTGGCAAGAGGTCGGTCAAGGCTGTGGCAGACCGTAAGATCGGCTCGGCGTTTGCAGCGGCCAAAGTGCTGCCGTGCACCCCATCGGCACTGCCAGGCTCGACGGCCATCGGCGTGGGTTCTTCAACGTCCCAGGGGACAGAACCGCCGCCGACCTCTTCAACTTCGGACGGGCCGGTCTCGGGGATTTCGCTGTCTTCGGCCGAGCGATCGCGTGTGCGCTGCGGGCCGCGCTCCCCCAGTTCGGCATCGCGGCGGGCTTCGTCGGCGGCTGCTTCGGCCTCTTCGCGCAACAGCGCCTGCCGGTCAGCGACGGGGATCTGGTAGTAGTCGGGGTGGATTTCACTGAAGGCCAGAAAGCCGTGACGGTTGCCGCCGTAGTCAACAAAGGCGGCTTGGAGCGATGGCTCTACGCGGGTGATCTTGGCGAGGTAAATATTGCCGCGCAGCAGTTTCTTGGCGGCGCTTTCAAAGTCGAATTCCTCAATTCGGTTGCCGCGCAGCACCACGACCCGCGTTTCTTCCGGGTGGGCCGCATCGATCAGCATCTTGTCGGTTGTCATAGTGGGTTGTCCTTGGCGCGCAGCCGTTGCCGCTCGCAGCCCTAGGCCAAAGGCCAAAGGGCACGCGCGCATTTGGGGCTGCCGCAATTGTTTGTTGGGCAATGCCAGCAGGCATGAAGGGCGCGCGAACGCGAGCCCCCGACGCGCAGAACGCAGCCTCAGCGGGCCTTGTTCGTCTTGCATCCTGTCCTGGGCATTGCAGGTTTGTCATCTTTTCCATCTGGCCACGGCACCCAACGGGTCCGCCAGCCTTTCAAATTTTGCAGTGCGAACCAAAAAAACTGCACTTGGTCCGCTTCCGGCGGCGCCCCCGCTGAGGGCTGCCCGCACGGCCGGGCTAAGGTCTTGTGAACCAAAGCGCCGGATGCACACAAACTAATCTTCGCGTTCCATAGCGGGGACGCGAGTAAAGTCTGCGAAAAAGTCTTGCGGCAATCTTTCTGGCCGCGACACCGCTGCGCGCTGCCAGCAATTTTAGATTGCGGGCGCTTGCACCGATCAAGGGCTCCAATGGCCGCCGATTCGCATTCCATATTCAGTCGCAGACCGATGCGCAATCCAACCCACACATAACATGCATGTGCAATGGTATGACGATCACCCCCGGTCCGCTGTCGAAGCAGAACGCGCGATGAAGATATAGCCGTTGCCGACTCTCTATTCAAGGAATTACGGTCATTCGGATCACCAGACTTCAGATCGTTGGGGCTGGGTTTGGCCGCGCCCAAGCCTCAATGGTGCCTGATATCGCCATTACCTGGTTTATTGGCGGTTAATTGTGTTTTGAGACAGTTTGGACCTGGCGGTTAGAGCTTGCCCGTTGGCGTTGCCAGCGCGCAGATCCGGGTATTTGGGCAGATGTGGACGAGACTTCTCATTGCAACGACGCAGCGGCTGGTGGTGGCAGTGCCGTTACTCGCCTGTTCGGTGGCGGTCGCTGCTCCCGATGAGCCAGTGGCCATTGGCGCCAGGATCACAGGCGATGCGTCGCGCACCATCCTGACCATCGAACTCAGCAAGCCCATCACCTACAAGGTGTTCGCGCTGGAAAAGCCCTATCGGGTCATCATTGATATACCTGCGGTGGAGTTCCGCTTGCCGCCCACGACGGGCGCGGGCGGTTTTGGTCTCGTCAGCTCGTTTCGCTTTGGCATGGTCGGGCCCGGCAAGTCCCGCGTGGTCATCGAGACCAACGGTCCGATCCTGGTCGAAAGTGCCGGAATCCTGTCGAAGGACGGGACCGGCCAGGCGCAATTCAAGATTGCTCTCGCCAAAACCGATGCGGCAACGTTCGCAGCGCGCCTGCCGCGTGCGCCAGTCAAAGTCAAAGCCGCGGCCCCCGTCGAAGCGGCGATAGCGCTGGCGCCAAAGATTCAAGACTCTGCGACCCGGCGCGGCTTGCCTCTGGTCGTGCTCGATCCCGGCCATGGCGGACCAGACTCTGGTGCCGTCGGTCCAGATGGGGCCGAAGAAAAAAACATGGTTTTGGCCATCAGCAAGCGGGTGCGCGAGCTGCTGGAGGCGACCGGCCAATACCGGGTGGAAATGACCCGCGATACCGACGTATTCATTACGCTTGAAGGCAGGGTCGATTACGCCGAGAAACACGAAGCCAATCTGATGGTCTCGATCCACGCCGATTCGACCGCTGCCGGGCGGCACTGGCAGCCAACGGGTGGTGCGACTGTTTATACGTTTTCGGAAACCGCATCGAATGAAGAAGCGCGGGTGTTGGCGCTGCGGGAAAATATGTCCGACAAGGTCGCTGGAACCGCACCATCGGGCGATGACCGCAAAATCGTCAGCGACTGGCTGACCGAAGAGGCGCGGTTTTCAACACGAACGGAAGAACAGTTGCTTGCTGAGCAAACCGTGGCCAAGCTGGCCAAGGTCGTGCCGATGACGCTGTTGCCGCGCCGGTCCGCGCGCTTCTACGTGCTGAAGTCGCCCAAAGTGCCGGCCATGCTGGTGGAGACCGGCTATATGAACAACCGGCAGGACAGCGGTCATCTGCAATCGGCCGAATGGCGTAGCAAGCTGGCGGAGGCTGTGGTTGCCTCGATCCAGGCCTTTTTTGCCGAGCGCGGCAACGGCATCCGGTCGGCCGTGGGTTTGGACCAGCCACAGGCGATGCAGTAATGCCGCAGTTGCACGATTTGCGTCATGGCCAAGGTGGTGTTCACGGCGTAACTCCCCTAAAAGGTGGCGTGCACCGTCGGGTCATAGTCAGAGCTGCGCAGCTTTGCGTTGGGATTTCGGGGTTGGGTGCTTTTCTACTGCCACAGTCTTTCTTTAGGCATATCGCTGACTTCTGAGCTATTTCGCTTAACCGCTTTGGCTGGCTCGATAATTCTGGGATCTTCTGACAATGGCAGTGCCATACCTGCCGACAGCCGCCAAGCGACGACGCGAGCGCAGTTTTTTGCTGCGGCTGCTGGGATTCGGCTTTGGCGCGGCGGTGATTCTGCTGGTGGCGGGAGCATCGGCCATCGGCTTGATCTTCTGGCAATATTCAAAGGACTTGCCCGACTACGAAGTGCTGGCGCACTACCAGCCGCCCGTCATGACCCGCGTGCACGCCGGTGATGGCAGCCTGATCGCCGAATATGCGCGGGAAAAACGCATCTTTGTGCCGATCAATTCGATGCCGCCGTTGCTGGTGCACGCCTTCACGTCTGCGGAAGACAAGAACTTCTTCGAGCACAATGGCCTCGACTACGGCGGCATTGCCCGGGCGCTGATCAACTATGTGTTGCATCACACCCGGCTGAATGGCGCCTCGACCATCACCCAGCAGGTGGCCAAGAACTTTCTGCTCACCAACGAACGGTCTTTCACCCGCAAAATCAAGGAAGCGATCCTGGCGCTGCGAATCGAGCGCGCCTACACCAAGCCTCAGATCCTTGAGTTGTATCTGAATGAAATCTACCTCGGCGAAGGCTCCTATGGTGTGGCCGCAGCCTCGCTGAACTATTTCGGCAAGGAGCTGCATGAGCTGACCGTACCGGAGGTTGCCTATCTGGCCTCGCTGCCCAAAGCGCCCAACAACTACAATCCCTTCAAACACGCGCCCGAAGCCCTGATCCGCCGCAACTGGGTCACCGGCCAGATGCTGACCAACGGTTTCATCACCAAGGCCGAGTACGACCAGACGATTGCCCAAGCCGATCTCGGCGTGAACATGCGGCCCGTGTCGCCGCATGTGTTCGCGGCCGAGTTCTTTGCCGAAGATGTGCGGCGCGAGCTTGTCGATATGTTCGGCGAGGAAAAGGCGCTGTCGGGCGGGCTCTCGGTGCGCACGACCTTGGATCCCACCTATCAGCGCGAAGCCAAGAAGGCGTTGGTGACCGGCCTCGTTCGCTTTGACCGATCGCGTGGCTGGCGCGGGGTCGTCAATCACATGGATATTGCTGGCGGCGATTGGGGGCCGGCACTCGGCCAGATCGAAGTCTGGAACGATTTGGAGCCCTGGCGGCTCGGTGTTGTGCTCGACGTGACCGACGCGTCGGCAAAGATTGGCCTGCAGCCACCGCATCTGGCAGGCGGCCAGCTGGCGCCCGCCCGCGATGAGGTCGAACTTGGCCTTGAGGGCGCCAAATGGGCGATCAAGAAGGGCAAAACGCTGACGTCCATTCTGCAACCCGGCGATATTATTTATGTTGCGCCGACGGATGCGGCCGAAGGGGCATGGCAGCTGCAACAGATCCCGGAAGTAGGCGGCGCCATCGTCGTCATGGACCCCCATACTGGCCGCGTCCTGGCACTGGTCGGCGGTTTCAGTTTCGCGGCCAGCCAGTTTGACCGGGTGACGCAAGCCCGGCGTCAGCCTGGCTCGGTTTTCAAGCCGTTCGTGTACGCGACGGCGTTGGATAATGGCTATACGCCGTCGAGCGTGATCCTTGATGCGCCGATCGAAATCGAACAGGGACCGGGCAAGGACATCTGGAAGCCAGAAAATTACCACGGCAAGTACTATGGTCCTTCGACGCTGCGCACAGGCATCGAGTATTCGCGAAACCTCATGACCGTGCGGCTGGCGCAGGACGTCGGGATGCCATTGATTTCCAATTACGCCAAACGGTTCGGCGTCTATGACAATCTGATGCCGGTCCTCTCGATGGCGCTGGGCGCTGGCGAAACCTCATTGCTGCGCGTTGCTACCGGTTACTGCATCATCGCCAATGGCGGGCACAAAGTCACCGCAACGCTGATCGACCGCATCCAGGACCGCAACGGCAAAACCGTAATGCGGCACGACAAGCGTCTGTGCGAAGGCTGCGAGGCCGCCAAATGGGAAAAGCAGGACGAGCCCGATTTCCGCGCCGACGAGAATGACCCGGACAACCGGCAGGTCATAGATCCGCACACAGCCTATCAAATCACGTCAATGATGGAGGGTGTGGTGGAGCGCGGCACCGGCACGGCGCTCAAAGCCGTCGGCAAGCCGATAGCTGGCAAGACCGGCACGACCAACCAGGCCAAGGACGCGTGGTTCGTGGGTTTCACGCCTGACCTCGTCGTTGGCGCGTTTGTCGGCTTTGACAGCCCCAAGCCAATGGGCGACCAAACGACCGGTGGCGTGGTCGCGGCACCGATCGTGCGCGATTTCCTGATCGACGCGCTGAAGGACAAGCCGGCGGTCCCGTTCCGCATCCCGCCCGGCATCAAGCTCGTGCGTATCGACCGCCACACGGGCGCGCGGGCCGCAGCAGATGATCCCGATTCCATTGTCGAAGCGTTTAAGCCCAACACAGACCCGGCCGACTCGAACGCCGTCGTGCAAGGCGACGAGGCGGTGATCGCCAGCGATCCAAACGGCGGCATCAGCAATGGCACGGGCGGCTTGTATTAGGCCGTAGTCCCAGTCACTTCCGTGTCAGCCTGGCCAGGATACCCAATCCGACGGCTGACACGACAAAGGTCAGCTGCAATGCGATCGCAGCGACAACCTGGCCAGCGCTGTAGTGATCTCCGTTGAGGAAGACCTCAAGGAGCTCGATTGACGAGATCGCGACGATCGAAGCGGCGATTTTGATCTTCAGCGCGCTGGCGTCGAGATTGCCGAGCCATGGCAGGGCCTGATCCGGGGCGCTGATCTGGCCAACAAAATTGTCATAGCCGCTGATGATGACCATCACGACAAGGCTCGCCACCAGCGTGGCATCGACAAGTCCGAGTAACGCCAGGATAAGATCGGTCTCACGCATCGTGAAGAGTTGCGGTGCCATTTGCACGAAATGGACGACAAATGCCGTTGCAAAGGCCGCCAGCGCCAATGCCAGAACGGCGTAGAACACCACCAGAATCCAGCGGCTGGCAAGGATGATGCGCTGTGGCAAGCGTTCGAGCGCCCGTTGCGCCTGCAGTTTGGAATCCATGTTTGTCTCTTTGTTTGTCCGTTGCATGGGGATAGGCTGGCCAGACAGCCCACGCAAGCAGCCCTCGTTTGAACCCTTTGGCGGCGGCCTGCGACGAACCTGGCAATCGTGGATACAAACCAGGAGTTCAAATCACTATGCGTCGTTCCGCACTCGCGACACTCGCCGCACTTGCCATCGCCCCGCTTGCGTCCGTCCCGGCTCACGCCGACCAATGCTACGATCAAGTCGGCTGTGTCAGCACACAATTCATCGCCAAGTCCTCGCTCACTCCTATGAGCTGCCAGCTGCTCTGGAACGTCCGCAATCAGATCTACAAGGATCGCGGCTACTGCTTCAAGACCGTCACCGGCATTAATGAGATGGGCAACGACGGCTGCTATATCAATGATCAGAGTGACGTGCCGCTCAACGATTTTGAGCGCGTCAATGTGCTGAGAATCCGCAGCGTTGAAACGGCCAAGGGCTGCAATTACGGCGGGTAAGTGTTATCCTAAGCCTCATACACCACAAGGCCATCGCACACTGTTGCGGTGGCTTTCAGGGTGTGAATGGCGCCAGGCTCCACACTCTCGATATCGCCTGACAGCACCGTCACGTCGGCGAGCATTCCTTCGCGCAACATCCCCTTGCGGTGCTCCATGTGCTCGACCCAGGCGCTGTCGTGGGTGTACGAGCGCAGCGCTTCGTCCAAAGTCTGTCGCTGCTCGGGCATCCCCTCCGCCCAGGGGCTGCGCGTGACCGCACATTCAATGGCCAGCATGGGATCGACCGGCGACACCGGCCAATCTGTACCAAAGGTCATGCGTGCACCCGCGTCACGCAAGGTGCGCCAGGCATAGGCTTGCGGCCAACGCGCCCGGCCGATACGAGAAACGGTCGGCTCCATCGGCAGGCCCGCCATACCCGGCGCGTGCACCGGCTGCATCGAGGCGACCACGCCCAACGCCTTGAAGCGTGGGATATCATCGGGATGCACCAGTTCGATATGCTCGATGCGGTGGCGCAGATCGCGCGCGCCGTTGACCTTGATGGCGGCCTCGTAGCCGTCAAGGACCATCCGCACGGCACCGTCGCCAATTGCGTGCACGGCGATTTGCAGGCCGCGCCGATCCGCTTCGACGGCGACATCGCGGAAGTGGCCGGGCGTGAACAACGGCGCGCAGTTTCGGCCGGGCTGATCGGCATAATCGTCGAGCAGCATGGCGGTCGAGGAATCGATCACGCCGTCGACGAAGACTTTGACAAAACCTGAATGCAATTTTTCAGACGTGTACGCGCGGGCCATCGCACTGGCGACGCCCAACTCGTCCAGGTCCATAAAGTTCTTGAAATGGAATGGGATTTTTCCGCGCGCCGTCAACTTGCCTTCGGATTCAAGTTCCGCAAGCAGTGACAGCGTGTACGGATTGCCGTCCATATTGTGGAAACTGGTGATGCCATGCCGGGCAAGATGCGCAAGCCCGCGTTGCAGCATCAGCTTGTCGGCGGCGCGCTCGGCAGGCGTTGCGGGCGGGACCGGATCACCGACAGTTGCCAAGCCAAGCCGGTAGCGCAGCCCTTTGTCCGTGAGCTGGAAAACCGGCTCAATGGCTTCACCTTCGCGCAACTCGCCGCTGGCGAGGCCATCAGTGCCCATGACGATTTCGTTGCCGACACCGACCTCGGCTCCGCGCAAGATGCCGCCGCGTTCTAGGCCAATAGTGTTGGCCCAGGCAGTGTGGTGATCGGGCGCGAACATCAAGAATGGGCGATCCGGCACGATGCGGTCGAGATGCTGGCGCGTGACCGTCTCGCTGCCGCCGAGGATGGTGTAGTCGGCAGCTTGCGCGATCAATAGGGTGTCGTGCGGGTTAGCAGCGGCGTAGGCACGGACTTTGTCGCTAAGCGCCTCAAAACCGCTGATGCCAAAGAGCGAAAGTTGGTCGAGTTCGACGGCACCAGGAAACAGATGCATGTGCGATTCGATCAGGCCGGGCAACACGGTGCCGCCTCGAGCGTCGAGCACGCGGGTTGACGGCTTGCGCGCAGCCATTACGTCAGCGAGCGAGCCGATGGCGGCGATGGTGTTGCCGGTGATCCCGAGCGCCTCGGCACGCGGCCGTGCAGGGTCCATGGTCAGCACACGGCCGTTGACGATGATGAGATCGATCATGGAAGGTCCAATGTTGTGTTGGCGGCTACTTCAGCAACGCGTCGGCCGCCATCTCACGGGCCAGTGCCCGGCGGCGCAGGACTTCATAAATGATAGTTGCGGTGACCGTGATCAAGATCAAAATCAGCGCCAGAGCGTTGATGGTCGGCGGCGCTCCCGTTCGCACCATCGAGCCGACATAGACCGTCAGCGTATCGGAGCCGCCGCGCGTGAACAGCGTGACGTTGAAGTTCTCGACCGATTGGAAAAAGCCGATGATCGCGCCCGCGCCCAGCGCCGGATAGAGATGCGGTAGCAGAATACGCCGCAGCACTTGGCCGTGACTGGCCCCGAGATCGAGCGCGGCCTCCTCCAGCCCCGCATCGAAACTCTGTAAGCGCGCGAGTACCAATAGCATCACATAGGCGGCGATGAATGAGGTCTGCCCGAGGGCGGACAGATGCAGCCCGGCCGGAATCGAGAACGTGCGCCAGAATAGCAGGGTGGAAATGCCGATGACAGCGCCGGGCGTTAGGATCGGGGCGACCATAAAGCCGTAGACGATGGCCCGTGTGGCGCCGCTCAGGCTGTTGATGAGGATCGCACCGGCGGTGCCTATGGGCAGCGCCAGGGCGACTACGCCGAAGGCGACCAGCAGTGTGTTACGGCCCGCGATCCACATCCGCGGATCATTCCACAGATCGACGAACCATTGCGTCGTGAAGCCCTTCCAGGGGTACACGGATGGGAACCGGCTGTCGTTCAGCGCCGCGCCGCCCATGACGAATAAGGGCGACAGCATGATGAACAGGAACAGCAGCAGATAAATCCAGAGAAGCCAAGCGCTCAGCTTTTGCGACGACATGACTGGCCTCGAAGGAACGGGCTACTTGGCGATATCGGCGAGACTGACACGGAACACGCGCATCATGATCGACACGAATATGATGCACAGCAGAAGCAGGAGGAAGGCGTAGGCCGCTCCGGTATTCCAGTCGAAGGCATCGAACATCCATTGCTGAATGATTTCGGTGAACCAGCGTGAGGTGGTGGAGCCCAGCAGTGACGGCACAAACAGAGAGCCTGCCGACAGCATGAACACCATCACGCAGCCCGACGCGATGCCGGGCTTGGAGTGCGGTATGATCACTCGCCAGTGGGTGCGCCACCAGGGTGAGCCGAGATCCCGCGCGGCTTCGATCTGATTGATGTCCAGCGACTGGATGGCGTTGTAGATCGGGAACAGCATGAAAAGGATATAGACATAGACGAGGCCGATCATGAGGCTGTTGTAGGCAGTGATCCAGCGGATGGGATCATGGATGATGCCCAGCCCGATCAACGTCATGTTCAGCGGTCCCTTGAAGGACAGCATGATAAACAGCGCAAAACAGCGCAGGATCTCGCTGACCCAGAGCGGGATCAGCAGCAGCAGGAACAGCGTCGCCACATCGCGCGGATTGGCAACCTTGGCGAGGTAATAGGCGATTGGATAGGACAGCGCAAAACAGATCGCTGTCACCACCGACGCGAACAGTACCGTGAGGCCGAAAACCTGGATATGGATCGGGGTCTGGAAGAAATTCAGGTAGTTGGCGAAGCTATAGAAGTCCTTGGGACCACCAACATCGACGGCGGGCAGATAGGGCCGGAACGAATTTTCGAACAGGTAGAGATCGGGCAGGATGACAAGCATCAGCAGCCAGAACGCGGTCAGCGCAATGAATATGGCGCTCAGGCCGATTCCGTAGCGGCGAAGGAGTTCGCTCATGGCCAGTTGCCCGGCTTTGGGAGTGTCGTGTCAGCGAGGATCAACGCCTTGGCGGGGTCGAAAGTGAATTGCATTTTGCTGCCGGCCGGTGGCAGCGCCGTCGTGCCGTCGTTACGCATTTCAACGGTGAGACTACGACCGTCACTCGTCTTGGCCGAAATGTTGATGAAGTTGCCTTCAAAAGCGACGTCGGCAACATCGACCGGGATGTTGTTGGCGCCGGGCCGTGCCGCCGCGGCCAGGATCGTGTGTTCCGGCCGCACATAAAGTTTGGCTGCGATTCCTGGCGATACGCCCGGGCCAACCTTGGCGCGGAACAGGCCGTTCGCCGTCTTGAACTCCCCGATGCCACCTGAGACAGCGCTGAGTTCGCCCTGGAACGCATTGATCTCGCCCACAAATGAAGCCACGAAACCGTTCGCCGGAGCGTTGTAGATTTCCTGCGGCGGAGCCACCTGCTGGAGCCGCCCTTGCGACATCACCGCCACCCGGTCAGACATCGCCAGCGCCTCGCCCTGGTCGTGGGTGATGTAGATGAAGGTCACGTTGGTGCGCTTCTGTATAGCGCGAAGTTCGGCCCGCATATGCTGGCGCAGTTTGAGGTCGAGCGCCGACAGCGGCTCGTCAAGCAACATCACTTTGGGTTCAACCGCCAGCGCGCGGGCAATGGCCACACGCTGTTTCTGGCCGCCCGATAGCTGCGAGATGCGCCGGTCGGCGACATCGTGAAGATCGACCAGGTTCAAAAGCTCTTCGGCCTTAGCCCGCCGCTTGGTCTTGTCGACGCCTCGCACTTCGAGGCCGAACGAGATGTTTTCCCAGACCGGCATCAGGGGGAACAGCGCGAGGTTCTGGAAAATCAGTGCTGTCGGCCGCTTGTTAGGCCGGATACCGCGCATGTCCTGGCCGCCGATGCGGACAACACCCTCGGTTGGGTCATTAAAGCCCGATATCATGCGCAAGATCGTGGTCTTGCCGCAGCCTGAGGGCCCCAGAAATGAAAAAAATTCGCCCGGCTGGACGGTCACATTAACGTTGTCTACAGCCCGGAATTTGCCGAAATCTACCGAAACGCCTGCCAGTTCGACAGCAGCACTCATTGAACTTTTCCTACCCCAACACGCCGCAGCAACACTTAGCGGTTGCTTTTCAGGCCCTCAAAGGAATTCCGCCAGACACTTTAACGGCGCCCGGCGGAACCCTAGGAGTTTAAGTCAAAGACTCAAGCTGCCTTCCACTTGTCGGAGTATTCAGCGCGCTTCTTGAGGAACCAGGCTTCCTGCAACGGCCACCACCAGAGCTTGCTGAGTGCATCGCCGGGGAACGAAGCCGCATAGAATTTCTTGACCTCATCGGACGTTTTCTCGATCCCGCCCTTGGCGCTCGGGTTGGCGCCGAACGCGGTCGCCCATGCAGCCGAACCCTCAGGGGTCGCAACCCACTTGACGAACTCCTGCGCTTGTTCGACGTTCTTTGCGCCCTTGAGCAACACAAAGCCCTGGTTCCAGGCAATCGCGCCTTCCTTCGGGGCGATGTAGCCGTAGCCGTCTTTGGCAAGGTTTCCGCCGGTGGAATCCCAGCACAGGCCGAGCGTAGCGCCGTTGGTCCTGAACGCAGCCTGAGCCTCGTTTTCGCCCGACCAGAACTGGACAACGTTTTTCTTGTGCTTGATGGCTTCGGCAAGGGCGATGTCCCAGAGCAGGGTCATCGTCGCTTCATCCTTGTATCCATCCAGCCAGGGCTTGGGCAGTTTGCCGGTGCTGTCGAGCCAGCGGCCCATGGCGGCCAGCGAAGAGTGCGCGCGCATTGTGACCTTGCCGACGTTCTTTTCGTCCCAAAGATCGCCGAGACTGGCCTTGCCGTACTCCATCGGATTGTCTTTGATGCTGTAGACCAGCGCTTCGGTGCCCCAAGTGCTCGGGACCATATAGCGCTTGCCTTCAATCGTTGCGCGTTGGCCGGCCAAGCCGTCGCCAATTCCTGAAACGTAGTTATCGAGGCTCACCTTGCTGGTATCCCAAGGCTGCAACAAGCCGCTGCTGACCCAGGCCGATGTGCGCTCGACGGTTGGCTCAGTGACGTCGACGGTGCCGGTGCCGGCGCCGAGTTTGGCCTGCGCAAACATGTTGTCTTGGCTGTCTTGCTCAGTGAAGTTCACCTTGATGCCCGTGGCCTTGGTGAAGGCTGGGAACACAGTCTTGGCGAGTTCCGGATAGCCCGACCAGCCCATGAAGTTCACTTCGCCCGAAGAGGCGAAAGCATTCTTGACGAGGGCAGGGGCGGCGAGGCTGCCAACGCCGACAGCGGCGGTGGTTTTCAGAAACGACCGGCGGCTGACGCCGGTAATGCGGGTGGTGCTCACAGTGATGCTCTCCCTTGAGGAAACAACATGCCAGGGCAAGCCTGTTCGGTTCTGGAAATGTGCCGCGCGATCGAGATACGGCGACCGTTCATCCAAGCTTGTTCTGGCGACAGTGGAAAATGGCATAAGACTGTGACAGTTACAACTCGCAGCAAGGCTTTGGGTCCACAAGCCGAATTAGGCTGGCACCAAGACGGATTGTAAATAGAGAAGTAAGGAGAACGTCGTGGCAAAGCCCATGAAGCATTGGCGCGATCTGGTTGGCACAGCCTACCCTCCGCGTGGGCAAGGCAGCTTCCCAATTGCCGCCTATTCCGAGTTCATGCCCGCGCCGCGCATCGGACTGAAACCCTATGGCACCTGGTCACTGGCCCATCTCAGCGAGGCCGACCCTCAGCGTTGGCTGGTGACGCCGCGCGAGGAGGAGCATTTCCTGCGGCCAGGGCTTGCCAACATCGGCGCTCAGATCGTCAACGATCTCGTGGCGGTGGCTGGCGGCAAGACCGTGCACCATATCGGCGCGATCCATCTGGCCGATAACCGGTATTGGCCGAAAGCGCTCGCCAATGCGGCGAGTTCGCTCGCGCATGAGCGCTTTCTCATTCTGTCACCGTTGGCGTTATCGCGCACCCAGGACGATAAGGGCCGGGTGCGGTGGACGTTGTTTGGCGGAAGTGACGAAGGGCCGTCACGCGGCTTCTGGCAGAGCTTCTACTCAGCGCCGGGGGTTGAACGGCCCGAAGACCAGGGCCGGGCGATGCTCGCAGAATTGCTCACGGAAGTTTACGGCAAACCCTTTCCGGATTTAAAGGCCGCCGGATTGCGGGTGCTTCCGGAGGAGAGTGATCCCGAGTTCCCAACCTGGACGCAAACGCCCCCGCCATCCTGGATGGTGGACATGATGCTTGGCCAGCGCGAGGACATTGTCAACGTCACGTATCTGCTGACGTTCCAGGCTTTCAGTACCCTGCCCGCCAATGTGCAGACGGCTTATCTCGCTGGAGGTCTGCACCTGCTGCCCTACCCTGGTTCGATGGTGTTTTGGGGATCACCGCACTACCGGAAACTGGCTACGGCGCTGCCCGGCGCGATCCAAATTCCGCTGCTGCAAAGCATCGCCCGGCATGAGAGCTACTACGGCATCCGCGTGCCTCAATCAGGCTGGATGTTCGAACGTGGCAAGAGTGGCAAGCAACACAACGCGGCGCTCGGCCCCTTGCGCAACAGTTTCCGCCGCAGCCACCGCTGGGAGTGGATCGAGCGCAACGACGAGGCCGATAGCACAACCGTCGAGCAAGGAATGCAGAAGGTACTGTTCAGTGCGCATCCGGACGATGTCGGGTTGTATGGCAAGCCGATGGGCCGCAATGCGCAGGTCTGGACCGATGGATTTGAGGCGGTGCTGCACGGCCCCACCGCCGATAGTACTGTGCTGAAACGGGTCATCAGCCGAGTTGCAGGCGGCGGCTCGTTCGGCTATCGCATGTACTATCCGCCGATGACGCTCGGGCCGGCCGAAGTGTTCTGGCACCGGCCATTGGTGGCCTTTCGTGATGTCACGACGGGCAAGGCAAGGACGTTCACGGACGGTTTCACCGGGTTCTTGTGCGCTCGCGAGCCGGGTGCTACACTTGGACAGGCCTTCCAATTTTGGCCTGCCTTTCCAGTTCCGGTCACCAACGATCCGCCGCCGCCCGGCAAGAATCCGACGGTTGCCACCGCGCGCGCTCACGCCGAACTCAATTTACGCAAACTCGCGCTTGGCCAGCAGGTGCTCGGGCCGAAGCTGCCCGAGAGTTTCGCTCGTGCGTTGCTCACGGCGGACAAGGACTTTGATTTTGTCCAGTGGCAATCGCAGGCTGTCAAAGCCAATGCCGCGGCACCGCAGTTGGCGGCGCTTCTGTCGATGCAGGCAAAGGTTTCGGCCGCCGAAAAACTCAAGCCGTCGCAGGCCCTCACCTTCGGCTACACCGCGACCCGGGATTTTGAATTCACCTATTGGAACACAATCTCTGCACTTTCGATGGGCGTGTACACCACCAAGAACAACGGCGATGTGGTCGTCGATCCGGTCACGCTGAAACACCGTAAGACCAGCAGCCGTGACCTTGATCGGTTGGGCGATTATCTCATCTCATACTATCAGAAGCTGATCGCCGGTGCGGGAATGACCGGCAACGCGCAGGCCGGCGAGCACCGGTTCCAATGGCGCACAGACTTCGACTATGAATGGATGGGCGGCTGGACGCTGAACCAGAAGAGTGACGCCGAACGTAACATCATCTGCGTCATCCCCGGCAAAAACCGTAAAGAAGCTGTCGTGCTCGGCGACCACTACGACACCGCCTACATGGAGGATGTGTTCGGCTATGGCGACTACAAGGGCGATGGTGCGCGCCTTGCCGCTGCCGGCGCCGATGATAACAACTCCGCGACAGCCACACTGATGCTCGCGGCACCGATTTTCCTTGAGATGAGCAAACGCGGCGAGCTCGGTTGCGATATCTGGCTCGTTCATCTCACCGGCGAGGAGTTCCCATCCGACTGCCTGGGCGCACGCAACCTCAGCCAGGCCTTGATCGAGCGCTCGTTGAAACTGGCTGTTCCAGGTAAAAAGCCGGTTGATCTCTCAGGCACGCGCGTTCGCGGCGTCTATGTGATGGACATGATCGCGCACAATAACGACCGTAACCGCGACATCTTCCAAATCGCGCCCGGTACCGATCCGCAATCGCTGTGGCTGGCATTCCAGGCGCAGCGGGCGTGCGAGCTGTGGCGGCTGGGTGCGGAAAAATGGAACCAGACGCCGGAGCGCAAGGCGGCGAAACGGGGCAAGCGGAGCAAGGACCCGGCCAAGATGCCTGCGGTCGCCCGCCACCTCGTGCCCCTAGGCGAGGTGCGCCCGCATTTCGATCCCAAAAGCACGCTCTTCAACACCGACGGCCAGGTGTTCTCGGACGCAGGCGTGCCGGTGGTCCTCTTCATGGAGAACTACGACATCAACCGTCAGGGCTACCACGACCAACACGACACTATGGAAAACATAGATCTGGACTATGGCGCTGCGGTCGCAGCCATCTGCATCGAGGCCGCCGCCCGCGCAGCCATCGAAACCCCGCCCGATTTTGAGGCCATCCGCAAAAAGGCGATGGGGGGTTGACGCTGCCCACCACTTTCGTCGTGGCCGGGCTTGACCCGGCCATCCATAGTCCAGAGTGCAGGTCGAGCGGCTCGTGGCCCTGGATGGACGTGTCAAGCTTGGCCCCGACGAAAATTTGGTAAGATCGTGATTTTACTCCGCGATAAAACTGTCAGTTTCAGCATTATTGTCTTGGTGCTGATGATCACCGCTCTCTTCCTCGTCCTGCGCTTCGGGGACATGCCGCAGATTATCGGCCGCCTGTTGCCGCTAGATCTCTCCCAACCTGCACAGGTCTTCCGGGATTGGCGGATCGCCGCGCTCGCCCATGACAAGGATCTTTGCGCGCGCGTGCTGACATCGCCGCTGGTGCGCTGGGCTCCGGTTGAAGACAAACCCGTTGAGAACGGCTGCGGCTGGAACAACGCCATCCGTCTGGAGGCGGCAGGCAACGCGAACCTGGCAGCCGATCCGATCACTTGCCCGATGGCTGCGGGCCTCACGCTTTGGCTGACGCATGAGGTGCAGCCCGCCGCCAAGCGCTTGCTCGGCCACACCGTCAAATCCATCAAGACCCTCGGGAGCTACTCTTGCCGTGGCATCAACGGCAACGCTTATGTCAATAGCCTGAAAAAGCTCGGCCTGCCGGTTCCGCGCAGCGAACATGCGCTTGCCAACGCCATCGACATCGCCGTCTTCGAACTCGACGATGGCCAGAGCGTCAGCGTGCTGAAAGAGTGGCACACCAGCGGCGCCAAAGCCGATTTCCTGCACGAGGCCCATGACGGCGCCTGCCGGTTCTTCCGCGTGGTGCTCGGCCCTGAAGCCAACGCGGCGCATCAGAGCCATTTCCACTTGGATCGCGGCCCCTGGCACGCGTGCCGGTAACACCCGCGTGCCAAAGCCGGTCAGTTGGCGATGCCGCATTCATCATAGAACTAACACGCGCACCCCCAGACCAGAGAGGTTAATTTGCCGTTCGCTTGCAGCCGCTAATTTGCTCAATCGTGAGTATTGATGTTTGGGGTGCAGCGATGAACTGGCTGAAACGCAAGACGGAAACCTTTGCCAAGGATCGCGAAGGCTCCATCGCGATTGTGTTCTCGCTCATCCTGGTGGTGCTGGTTTGCCTGCTTGGCCTCGCGATTGACTTTGCCCGGGCCCAGCGCGCGTCCGCTGTTGTCATGAGGTCGATTGACGCTGCGGCCCTCTACGGATCGAAAGTCCTGGTGGAGGACGGGGCCAGCGATGGCGAGGTCAAGACTCGTGTCGCCAACTTCCTCGATTCACAGATCCGAACCAATACTATGCAGGGCAGCTCCTATTCGGGTCTGCACATGATCACGGACCCTGTCGAAGGCTCCGTGAGCATTGACGTTGAAGTCCATGTGCCAACGACGTTTTCGCGAATCTTCAATGCCGACAGCATTAGTTTTCACAAATCTGCCAAGACATCCTACAAAATCAAGAATGTCGAATTGGCGATGGTGCTGGATACGACCGGGTCGATGGGCAGCAACAACAAGATCGACGAACTCAAGGTGGCCGCCTCTCAGGCCATCGATATCCTGATGCCGCCAAACCGGCCGGCCTTCAACAAGATTGCCTTGGCGCCCTATTCTGCGTCGGTCAATGCCGGGGCACTTGCGGGCGCTGTCAGCAATGGTGCAAGCGTCGATCAGTGTGTCGTCGAGCGTCAAGGCGCCACGACCGCTACCGACGACCTTCCGGTCGCTGCCGATGCCTTACTCATTGCAGATACCGTTTTGAACCCCAACTATTCCTGCCCGGTACAAGAAATCATGCCACTGAGCAAGGATGCCAACCTGCTCAAAACAACAATCAATGCCTATGGCGTGGGCGGTGGTACTGCGGGCCACATCGGACTGGCCTGGGGCTGGTATCTGATTTCGCCGAACTGGAACGGGTTCTGGCCGACAGTAAGCGCGGCCAAACCGTATGGCGATCCCAAAACAATCAAAGCCATCATCATGATGACCGATGGCGCTTTCAACACCAGTTACTACAACGGCCCGATCAACACGACCTCCGCGCCGCAAGGGCTGGCGCTTTGTGACGCGATCAAAGCGGCTGGAATAACGATCTACTCAATTGGCTTTGAACTTGCGTCCAACCCACCGCCCGATGATGTCAATGCACCAATCCTGCTGAGTGCCTGCGCCAGCCCCGACGGTGGCGGCGGAACAGAATTTTACAACGCCACCAACGGCAGCGACTTGTCGGCTGCATTCGTCAAAATTGCAGGCAAACTGTCGAAGCTGCGACTATCGAACTGACGCCCGCACAAACAAAAGCTCCCAGCGCACAAGTACAAAGTGCGCGGGGAGATTTCAACTGGTTATCGCGAAGTCAGAGGATCAGCCGTAGTGGCTGGCCCCCATGGCGCGGTTTGGCGGCATCCCAATCGCCGGTTCAGCGGCCCTTTGCAGATGGCGCAGCACATCGTGCAAGCTCTCCATCAACGGCGCGTCACCTGCGACCTGCCCATCCAGACCAAGGCTTGCCGCCTCGCGCTCGAGTTCGCGAGAATAGGCCTCCAGCACCGGCTTGATGGCAGGCCCGAGAGCATCGACAAACCGCTTGCGCGCTTGGCCGAGGCTCACGAAGCTCACCTTGTCGGCAAAATTGATGCTGCCTTCAGTGCCTTGCAGAAGGCGCACGCCGGTTGCGAGCATGTCGCGCGCCGCGCGGATTTCCTTCTGATAGTCGGCCTGATATTCCCGCCGCAGCGTATTAAGTGCCTCTGTCCTCTCCATTAACGCCCCCCTGAAGCCTTGCCAATTCTTCAGGCTCCCACCGGAGCCCCCTAATAACGCGCTCAACCCTCATTGACTGCCAGCTGCGGCCACTTTTCAGTAGCCCCGCGGCCACACCTGACATCTACGCGAAACAGGAGAATCACTCGTGTGATGAGTTGTTATAGCAGGTTGCAGCAACGCCGTTGCCACCTGGATGTGGATAACTCGGGGCGCAAATGTCACTGGTGCCAAAACGCGACGCCTGGCCGAACGCGACAATAGTCCGCATGGGGAACAGGCCACCGCGCGGATCCCTGCCATGGTTGTTCTGTTTGTCTATGCTATCGGGCACTTCTGCACTTACAAGGCTGACTAATGACCTTGCCGCCGCGAATCGCCGACCCGGACCGGATGGAGGAGCGCTTGCCCTGCGATCCCGTAGCCGTGGTGTTGCCAGCCCTGGCGGCGCTTGGCGCTATCGCTGGCATTGCGGTCATGCCATTTGTTGCCCAGGATCGCGCACCGCAGCATGGCCGCGGGCACCGCAAAGCGCCGGCCGCGATCCGCGATCTGGAAACCGACAGTTTGCAGCTGCAGGAAATTTTTCGGCGGCTTCAGCGTAACTTGCGCTCTGCCGGCGGCGGTCAGGCCGTCGCCGCGGCACCTTTGAAATTTGGCCTGTTCGGCGTCGATCTCGCCGATGCGTCCCTCGTCGGTGAAATTGCGCGGGTGTTGGGCGCCTCGGTCAAAGACACCGGCGATGTCATGCGTGCCGTTGAGGATGGCAATATCGATGCGAGCGACGAGCTGTGCCACGGCTTTGGCCTTTGCCAGGAGCGGCTCAGCAGACTTGTGATGGAACGCGCCAGCGTCCGGGTTGCCATTGACGAGGGCCTGGCGGTGTCGCTCCGACTGACCGAGCTGATTGTTGAACTGAAGCGATCCGTCAAAGATTAGCGGCTGAGGACAACGCCTGGCTGGGGACCGGATTTGGTCACAATAGCATGTCACGCCCAGTTCAGCGGATAACGGCAACCGCCCCAACGACGCGAGCAATGCTCCTTTGCAGGGACTTTATTAAGACTTGTGACGTTTTGGGGTTTTAGGATTTTTGGGGAAACGACTACAATGCTCAACACCGTGCGCAACGGCGCCATCGCCGCAGTCATCGCAGCCGCAGCCCTGATACCGGGCTCAGCGCTCGGCACCGGCAGTGCCGTTCCAGACCCATCGGGAGAGCTGGTTACCAACCTCATCGGCCGCTGGGCCGGCAACGGTGATGCCCTCTTCAAGGACGGCAAGCATGAGCCGTTCAAATGCGTGGTGGTCTATTTCACAGACAAGGCCGGCGACAAAGTCAAGCAGACCATCCGCTGCAACAGCACCAGGCTGGATCTCGCAGTGGAAAGCAACTGGCAGGTGAGCGCTGGCAGCATCACTGGAACTTGGCGCGAGACCAAGTACGAACTCAAGGGCACGCTGCTCGGCAGCATGGACCCCGAGGGCTACAATCTCTACGCCGAGAACGAGTTCGCCAACGCCACCATTTCGGTGCGCACATCGGCCTGCCAGCAGGACGTGGTGATGAAGTTCAGCAAGGAAGTCGATACGCTGACGGCGCAGCTGAAGAAGTGCTGAAGACCCTGCGCGCCAGGCGGAGGATGCTGGCGTCGCCAATCGTTAATACTCCTCGGGCACCATCGTTGCGAATCGTATCGCCGCCTATGTGAAGAACTGAGTTCTATGCTGCCAGGCCTTACCCATCGCGGGCTAACACTGCTGCTGACCGCAGCGACGTTCGCTTCGGCCAATGCCGCCGCATTGGATGCCGATGGTGTGCCCGTGCCGACGCCTGTTTCGGCCCAGGCCGCCTTCCACGATGCGTCCTTGCTGCAGGACTTGGCTGGCCGATGGTCGGGCATTGGCTCGGCCCTTTACACCGATGGCAGCAGCGAACGGCTGCGATGCGTGGCAACTTATGTGCCCGAACGGCTAGGCACTGCCGTGCACCAGGTGATCCGCTGCAAGGGCACGGCGATGGATCTGAAACTCGGCGGGGCCTGGGCCATCAAGGATGGCAGCATCGCTGGAACCTGGACCGAGGAAACCTATTCGCTATCGGGCAGCCTCAACGGGCAGGCCGCGCCTGCGGGGTTTGACGTCAAAGCCACCAGCACCTTTGCCGACGTATCGGTCGCCGTGCGCATGTCCGGCTGCACCCAAGACATCACGATGACGTTCAGTCAGCAGATTGATCGGATGCACTTAGCTTTGCATAAGTGCTGATTGGCTCCAGCATCCGCAGCAATGCTGCTTGGTGACGCTGGCAGGATTTTTTCCTGTACCCAAGAGCCATTCGCGGTTAGGCCGTTTGCAAGATCTCCAGCGCTCTAATGGATGGCCCCATGACCGAGCAAATCGACCTCACCGATGATGACTTGGACCTGCCCGGCGCACCTGCGACCGAGAGCAAAAAGGTGCTGTGCGTGGTCACCAATCAAATGGTGTCGCGGCGCAATGCCGTCCCGCTCGAGTCGGTCCGGCCAAGCCTGGTCGACCGGATTGCGCGCGACCACCCCAACCTGCACGCCGACAGCTGGATCGCCCGTGCTGAAGTCGGGCGTTACCGCACGCTCTATGTCGAAGAAATCCTACGCGCAGAACGCGGCGAGCTGTCGGAGCTTGACCGGCAGGTGGCAGAGAGTCTCACCAGTCATGAAACCATCGCTGAGGACGTCGAAGAAGAATATGACGAGGAACGCACCTTCGGCGAGCGACTCTCCGACCATCTCGCCTCATTCGGCGGTTCGTGGTGGTTCTTGATCAGCTTCGCGACATTTATCGTTGTCTGGATCATCGCCAATCTCATCCTCGGCGCAACACGCTCTTTCGACGTCTATCCGTTCATCCTGCTCAATCTGATGCTGTCATGCCTGGCCGCCATCCAGGCCCCGATCATCATGATGAGCCAGCAGCGCACGGAGGACAAAGACCGGCTGCGTTCCAAAAACGACTATCAGGTGAACCTGAAGGCGGAATTGGAAATCCGGCATTTGCACGAAAAATTCGATTACATGCTGACCAAGCAGTGGCAGCGGCTGGCCGAAATCCAGCAGATCCAGCTGGAGATCATGCAAGAGCTGGTGCCAAAGCGGAAAGCGGGGAAGTAACCGTCTGAGCCATGGCCGTCACAAACACCGGCACGCCGCCATGGTGCCTTCGTCGGCAGTGAAGACCGGTGCAAATCCGCCGCCAGGTGTGCGCATGTTCGTGGTCTGGCCTTGATACAGACGCGCCACCAGCAGTTGCACTTTGCCCGCGTAGGAATAGTTGCGGACATCAACCTTCATCATTTCGGTTGTACCATCCAACCGCACGCCGCGAGCGCTCGGGCGAACCAACGCTTGCGCAATATACTCTCCCGCCAGGATATCGGCCCAGACGCGCTTGGTGATCTTATCGCCGCGATAGGCGGCCTTGCTTCCATAGCCACGGGCTGGCTTGAAGAACAGTTTTGCACGCGACTGCCATAGAGCATCCGCCCGGTCCACCGTCACCAATTCGCATGCCGCAATGCCTGTTTGCAGCACGTCGATTGTTGCGGGCGCGACGCCCCAAGACTGCAACTGCGCCGCATTGCCCAGCGCGATCAGATTGCGCTTGTCAGCATAGAGGGCATGGGCGCGCGGGTTCGGTGTGACGGCGACCATCCGGGCCAGATAGGCATCATGTAAGGCTTGGTGAGACGGCTCGGCCAACGCGAAATCGGTCAGCCGGTTGTAAACGAGATCGATCTTCTGCGAGCCATGCCATAAGGCGCCGTCGTGACACTGCAAACTGGCACCATCGGCAATCACGGCGATCAGGCCTTGCCGTTGCAGCAGCCGTTGGAACAGTTGAAACTCGGGATAGAGAAACTGTACAGCCGGGTCGTCATCAACGATGGCAACGCTTCTGAGGGTCTCTGTGCGGCCCAGCAGACGCAACTCAGCACGGAAGGCGGCAAGGAACTGCTCGCAGAGGTCTGCGAGCGTTGGTGGCCGCGGCAGCGCGGTCTTGGCTGGAGCACAGCACGCCTTCTGGGCTTCGGCCAGATACGCATTCAGTAGCGCGCCGCCCGCATTGGTGTTGATCTCGATCAGCTGCGGCCCATTCGGCCCCAGATGAAAATCATAACCCATGAAAACGCCAATGGGGCCGGGGTCAAACCGGGCAATCTCCGGCGCGTGGGAGAGTACCGTGTCGCGGTAACCGGGCAACCCGGCGACGGCCTCGATAGCGCTAATGATCTCCCGCATCCGCTTGGCGTGCCCCGCCGATAGGAACAACTGCTGACGCGACAGTAATCCAGGGTGCGTCCGCTGCAGATTGGCCGCGAAATCCCGATCGCCGATCTCGCGCGTGAACGCCTCTGCGAGCCCTGGCCCATCCAGTGTCCCGCAAAGGCAATCGGTGTTCAGCTGTTCAACGAGATATGGCATGGCGCTGAGCGGTCCTTGCGGGACTTGCATTACGATGCTTCGTGCTGGCACTGTGGCGGACCCTACCACATTGGCCTTTGGCGAAGAACACATGACCTACACACTCTACAGCAGTTTAGGATCTGGCGGCTTTGCCGTAGAGGCGGCGCTGGCCAAGGCGAGCGCGCCCTACACCTATATCGAAATCGACACCGCTAACCAGGCGCACAAGCAGCCGAAGTTCCTCAAGATCAACCCGATGGGCCAGGTGCCCGCCATGATGCTGCCAGACGGCACGCTGATGACCGAATCTGCTGCCATGGTCATACACCTCGCGCATCTGTTTCCCAAGGCAAGCCTCGCACCCAAGCCGGGCACGTCCGCACACGCCAAAGTCCTGCGCTGGATGCTGTTCATGGCGTGCAATCTCTATGAAGCGGATCTGCGCTATTACTATCCTGCCCGCTACACCACCGATCCAGCGGGCGCCGATGCCGTCAAAGCTGCCGGGGCCGCCTATATGGACAAAAGTTTTCCCATCATCGAAGCCGGGCTTGATCCCTATCTAGCGGGTAAGGATCTTGGCATCGCCGACGTATACCTCGCCATGCTGACAACCTGGGCCCCTCAGCCGCTGAAATCGGCGAAGTTCGCGGCGCTGCGGGCGGCGGTGGTGGCGGACAACGTGTATGGGCCGATCTGGCGGCGTCACGGAATGGTGACGTAGACTGGCGATCAGTACGGAGCCTTCAGCCTGGCGAACATCGGGAAATGCTTGACATAAAGGGTCGCGAGTAACGGCCTGAGTGCTCGAGCCGCTGAAATGGGCGGAGCTCGGAGCGGTTCGAGCGGCAGTTCGTCTCATCGTCGATGAAAAATGGCTTACGTTTGAGATGCAAAAAGAGGCTCCAAGCGGCGAGCGCTGGAGCCTCTTTGGCAGAGATGGCAAATGCCAGTGTCGCGATCAGGTTTCGCGGCGGCGCAAGAGGCCGCCGAGGCCACCTGTGCGTTTCAGGAGGCCGCCACCGCTGGCGGGCGGCGCTGGTTCAGCGGCCGGACGACGCAAGAGACTGCCAGCCGGGCGCGGCGCAGCGGCTGCGGAGGCCGGAGCGTAGTTTTGCGGCGCCTGTTGTGCGTAAACATCCGGAGCACCCTGCGTAAAGCCGGGCTGCTGCTGCTGGCCACCAAAGCCGTTCCCGAAATTCGGCTGTCCGCCTTGCGGGAACCCTTGCGGCTGCGGTTGCGCGAAGCCTTGCTGCTGCTGCGGCTCGTAGCCGTGTTGCGGCATACCTTGGCCGGCTTGCGCGAACGCCTGCGGTTGCTGCGGAGGCGCGTAGGCCTGCTGTTGCGGCGGCTGATAAGCTGGCGGAGCCTGAACGAACCCAGGCTGCCGCATCCCATTGCCTTGCGGCGCGCGCGACGGCTGCTGCTGATACACTGAAGCCTGAGCCGCCTGCTGCGCGGCGGCCTGCTGAGCGAAAGCCTGTTGCGACGAGGCGTGAGCCGCTGCGGTCTGCTGGGCTGCAATTTCGGCGTCGTTCAACATGGCATCTTCGGCCAGCGATGCCGGGTTGCCCGTATGGCGCCAACGCTCGACAAGCGTGTTCAAGAACGCTTCATCGCCGAGATCGGTGTTCCACTTCTCCGTAAAGCGGGCGGTCGAGGAGCGCGGCATGGCGAATTTCGGTAGTTCATCGAATTTGATGCGTACCGGGAGGGTCATGCCGTCGCCAAATGCGATTGCTTCGCGCGACCCCAGGGCGGGCAGGAACTCCAGCAGTCCCGAGCCGGTATCGGCGATGGCCGATTGCACGATCTGCTGGTCGCGGTCGTTGGACATGCGCAAGGCAAACACCGTGTTGCACTGCGAGAGAATCGTCGGGTCGATTTCGGCCGGGCGCTGCGTGATGATGCACAAGGACGCGCCGTATTTGCGGCCTTCCTTGGCGATCCGGGCGATGGCGCGTTTGGCGGGCTCAAAGCCCGTATTGGCGTTGGCCGGAACGTATCTGTGCGCCTCTTCACACACCAGGGTTACGGGCACATGGCCCTCGCCCCACAGCGCAAAGTCGAAGGTCATGCGGCAGAGCACCGAGACGACCACATTAACGATTTCGGTCGGCAGGCCCGTCAGTTCCAGGATGCTGATCGGCTTGCCGTTAACCGGGATACGGAAGAAACGGCCAAGGATGGAGGCCATCGAGTCGTTAACGGTAAAGCCGCCAAACATGAAGCCGTAGCGCAGGTCCTGCGAGATGATATCGATACGTTGCTTGAGCCAACGGTACGGCGACAGATCGCGCTTGTTCTCAAGCATACCCATCTTGTCGTCGATCATGGCCAGCAGATCGGAGATGCGATAGGGAACGGGCGTATCGACCGTAAAGCGGTTGGCCATCACCAGAGCGCGCTTCAGCGCGACGCGATCATTCGAGTTGGATTTCTGGGCGTACTTGCTCTTGCAGAGCGGGATCAGTTCTTGCAGGATTTCAAGCTCGGTCTTGCGGTCCTGGGCGTTGCCGACCAGCACTTCGACGAGTTCGTCCCAGGTCAGCAGCCAATAGGGCAGATGCAGATTGTGCGGTGTGATGACCTCGGCGTATTCGCTGAACGAGGTCGAATATTCGTTGTGCGGATCGAGAAGGACGATGTGCGCCTTCGGGTTTTTTTCCAGAATGGCGCGGAAGATGAGCGCCGTCGTGCACGACTTGCCGGTGCCGGTGGTGCCCAGAATGGCAAAGTGCTTACCCAGCATTTCGTCCGTACGCACCATCGCTGGAATGCTCGAATCCTGACGAAGCGTGCCGACGCGAACAGCCGTATCGGCCGAGGCCGAAAACGCCTTCAACAGCTCTTCGCGCGAGGCCACGCGCACCCGGTCGCCCAGCGCCGGATAGGCCGTGACGCCGCGGTTGAAATTCTGTGTCCGCCCTTCCTTGTCCTTGGGCAATTCACCGACCAGACCCAATTCGGCGATCCAGACTTCGGGATCATCTTCCTTCTGGGCTGGCACCGGCACGCTGAGCGCCGATACGAGCCCGAGCACGACCGAATTGGCCGTCTCAATGCCCAGCAAAGTGCCCATTTCCGGCCGGTTCGCCAGGCTTTCCTTGTTGCGACGGTTGTCGTCAAGCAACACGATGGCCTTGGAACCCGTCACCGAAACGATGCGCCCGATCGACCCATCGGTGCGATCACGCGACTGTTTGTCCGCTGAAGGAATGTACACTGTCAGTTGCCCCCGAATAGGATTCCGCTAGACGCCTGGCTGTAATGAGCCGCGCGCCATATCCCCCAAAATTGACTGGTCACTCGCTCGATGCGCGTCAGCTGGAGGCAACAGCAAAGTGACCTCCGTGCCTTCGCCCTTGACGCTCTTTATGCTGAGAGAGCCGCCGTGCAGCTCCACCAGCGCCTTGGCGATCGGCAGCCCAAGCCCGGTGCCTTCGCGCATCCGCGAGCGGCCGCCATCGACCTGGCCAAATGGCAGCATGGCCACCAGCATGTCTTCTTGGGTCATGCCGACGCCGGTATCGCGCACGCTGATGCGCACCTGGCCATCGCGGTCGGCAACGGCGCGCAAGGTGACACGGCCCGCTTCCGGCGTGAATTTGATGGCGTTGCTGAGGAGATTCATGATGATCTGCTTCAGCTTCACCGGGTCACCTTTGATCACCGGGAGATCGTGCGAAATATCCTGAATCAGCGTGACTTTGGCATCCAGCGCGGCGACTTTGAAGAAAGAGAGGCACGAACCCAGCACTTCGTCGGCGTGGAGTTCGTGCATGTCGAGGGTGAACTTGCCGGCCTGGATTTTGGAGATTTCGAGAATGTCGTTAATGGTCGCCAGGAGATGCTTAGCGGCCTCCTGAATGAGGCCCGAATACTCCGCGATGCTTTCATTGGTTAACGCGCGTTTTTCATGCTCGCCGATCAGCCGCGAAAACCCGATAATCGTGTTGAGGGGCGTCCTCAACTCGTGGCTCATATTGGCGATGAATTCGCTTTTCAGCTTGTTGGCGAGTTCCGCCTCAACCCGGGCTGATTTCTCGGCAATCTTGGCCCGGTGGCGTAGGATCGCGTCGCCGAGCAGGTTCGAATACTCGCTCAAAAGCGACGTCGACCGGTTCTGTGAAAAAGCGTGTCCGAGCATGTTCGTCCTGGCTTGCTTCTGTGATCGAAAATCGATCCTAGCGGCCGATCCATAAGACGCCGTTAAACGCGGCGGAACACGACTCGAGGCGGGTACGCTTCTACTCATGACGGTCATTGGTAAACGAAGCGTTTACTATGCTGCGGCATCCTCGCGTGACAGGGTTCGGACAAGGAGGTTCCGGTGCGTTTGCTGATTACGGGCTGGCAGGGGCAGCTGGCAAAGTCGCTTACAGAGGCGGCAGCGCGGAGGCCGGAAATCACAGCGCTCAGCATCGGGCGGCCGGCGTTGGACCTGTGCGCGCGCCCGTCAATCTTGCGCACCCTAACCGACAATGCGCCAGATTTGATAGTGAATACAGCAGCTTACACCGCTGTTGACAAGGCCGAGAGCGAGCCGGAGGCCGCCTTTGCCCTCAACCGCGATGGTGCCGGATTGCTGGCCGAAGCGGCGGCGGCGCGCGGCATCCCGATCATCCACGTCTCGACCGACTACGTTTACGACGGCCGGAAAGCCACACCGTATACAGAAGATGATGCGACCCACCCACTCAATGTCTATGGCGCCTCCAAACTGGCCGGTGAAGCGGCGGTTGCATCAGCAAATCCGCACCATATCATCCTGCGCACGGCCTGGGTGCACAGCCCGTTCGGGGTCAATTTCGTGAAGACGATGCTGCGGCTGGCCGCGACCCGGCCGCGCCTGAACGTGGTCGCTGACCAGCTTGGCAACCCCACCTACGCGCCGCATCTGGCCGCTGCTATCGTCGATATTGCTGTGCAGCTGAAAGGGCTGAAAGCGGGTGCCACGCCGTGGGGCATTTATCACGCTGCCGGCAGTGGCGAAACCAGCTGGCACGGGCTTGCCGCCGCGGTTTTCGAGCGTTCGCGCGCCCTGGGCGGCCCCCTCGCCGAGGCCGATCCGATCCCTGCTGCTGACTACCCCACGCCCACCGCCCGTCCGGCCAATTCGCGCCTCGACGGGGCCAAATTGGCGGCTGTTTTCGGCCTTCGCCTGCCGCCCTGGCAGGAGGGTGCAGCCGAGTGCGTCGCAAGACTTCTGCAACCATCAAACTGAGGTTTTGCCATGGACCTTGAGGCCTGGCCGCCGCCTGGCGTCACTCTTGCTTACCCCGAGGTCAGTGACATGACCCCGGAGGACGACGGCATGGCGTTTGACGAACGTTTTGGTGACCGCAAGGCGCCGCAAGGTGGCCTCGGAGGCAATTCCAAACTGCTCGATTGCTGGAAGCCGTCGGACCGGCGCAGGCTCGGACATCTGTCCTTCAAAGCCTTTGACAACTCATCGATTAACTGTCCGACCGACCTGTGGACATACCAGCGCTTGTTCATCGAGCAGCGCCGTGACGAGGGCAATCTTTGGTCCGGCACAGCTATGCAATCCAAGCAGATTGTCGAGGTTTGATCTGGCGAGCCACGCGATGCTCGCATAGTTGCGCGCACGTCTAAGAGCGCGAAAGCGTGTTCATTCCGGTTCATCCAGTGATCATTCCGAGCGATCCAGTGATCATTCCGCGTACTTTCGCGGACTTTGCGCATCATGCCCCCGAACAAAGACCTCAACCTGTCCTCCCCGTCGTCCCGGATGCGCTGCAGCATCCTTCATGGTCGTGTCTGCATCGCAACGATGAAGGATCGTTGCGCCGCACGGGATGACAAGTCTCCAATTTTGCTTGCGCGCATCACCGGGTTGTAACAGCCGCTTGACGCGGACCTCTCGGGCACCTCACGCGAAGTTGTGGCACGCCAAGTGAGACGTGTTGCGACTTTTTCCGTAGGCTCCCCCATATGCTTCTCATCGCAGCCAGAGCAGCCCGGGGAACACCATGCCGACCCATTTTGATCTTGCCATCATTGGCGCCGGTTCCGGCGGTTTGTCGGTGGCGGCTGGAGCCTCCCAACTTGGCGCCAAGGTGCTGCTCATCGAAAAGCACAAAATGGGCGGCGACTGTCTCAATTATGGTTGCGTGCCATCCAAGGCGCTGATCGCAGCAGCCGAAGCCGCTCAGACCGTTCGCACCGCCGGGCAGTTCGGCGTCAACGGCCACGAACCGGCCATCGATTTTGCCAAAGTTAATGCCCACGTCCACAGTGTCATCGCAGCTATCGCTCCCAACGACTCGGTTGAGCGCTTCACCAAGCTGGGATGCACCGTCGTCGAGGCGGCGGCCCGGTTCCTCAGCCCCACCGAGATCGAGGCCAACGGCCAGCGCTACACCGCACGGCGCTTTGTGGTCGCCACGGGCTCGAAGGCGTTCGTGCCGCCCATCGCGGGCATTAAGGACGTCAAAGCTTATACGAATGAAACAATCTTTGAGCTGACCGAAGCTCCCGCCCATCTGATCGTCATCGGCGGCGGTCCTATCGGTATCGAAATGGCACAGGCCCACCGCCGCCTCGGCTGCAAGGTGACAGTGATCGAAGCCTTCAGCATCATGCCCAAGGACGATCCCGAGGCCGTTGCTGTCGTCCGTGAACGCCTGATCTCTGAGGGCCTCACCCTGATCGAAGGCGTCAAGGTCGAGGGCGTCGCGCAGGCCGGCAACGGCGTTGCCGTCGGCATCAACCGCGCGGGCAAATCCGAAACCATTTCCGGCACGCATCTGCTGGTCGCCGCCGGCCGCCGCCCCAATGTCAGCGATCTCGGACTTGACGCGGCGGGCATCACGTTTTCGCCAAAAGGTATCGAAGTTGATGCGCGGCTGCGCACGGCCAACAAGCGCGTGTTTGCCATTGGCGACGTGGCTGGCGGCTTCCAGTTCACCCACGTGGCCGGCTATCACGCGGGCATCGTCGTGCGCAACGCCCTCTTCAACGTGCCTGCCAAGGTCGATTATTCCGCCGTGCCTTGGGTGACGTATACGGACCCTGAATTGGCCCATGTTGGCAAAACGCTTGCCGAGGCGCAAAAGACCGGCGCCGCCACCACGGCCACCACCTGGCACCTGAGAGAAAACGACCGCGCCCAGGCCGAGCGCGCCACTGAGGGTTTTGTGAAAGTTGTCACCACCAAAGGCGGCCGCATTATTGGCGCGACGATTGTTGGCCGCCACGGCGGCGAGCTGATCCTGCCCTGGGTGATGGCCGTGCAGAAAAAACTGACCATGCGCGACATGACCGGCATCATTGCTCCGTACCCCACGCTTGGCGAGATTTCCAAACGTGCGGCGGGCGCCTATTTCGCACCCACATTGTTCAGTGAGCGGACCCGCGGCCTCGTGCGGTTCATGCAGCGCTGGACGTGAGCGCGGCCCTCACGGCTCCCGCGCCGCACTATCGGCGTAGGGGCGACTGGCGGTCGCCCGCTGTCCACAGACATCACTGCCAGAGGGTTACCTCCCCGACCTCACGGCCAGACAAAAAAGTTGTCGATGGAAGGACACCGCCGCGCTAAGCAAGGCCGCATGACCGCAGACAACGAATTTGAAATTTTCCTGGTGGCCTTGCCGGGCGTGGAGGCTGTGCTGTGTGCCGAGGCGCGCGCCAAAGGATTTGCGCAGGCGGTTGAGGTCAAGGGCGGCGTCACGCTCAAGGGGGGCTGGCCCGAGGTCTGGCGGGCCAATCTCGAACTGCGTTGTGCTAGCCGGGTGCTGGCGCGCATCGGGCAATTCCGGGCGATGCATCTGGCCCAGCTCGACAAACGCGCGCGCAAACTGGCCTGGGGCGAGGTGCTGCGCAAAGATGTGCCGTTCCGCGTCGAGGCAAGCTGCACGGCGTCGCGCATCTATCATTCGGGCGCGGCGGCGCAGCGGATCGAACGGGCGATCAAGGAGGAACTGGGTGCGCCCGCCTCGCAAGATGCCGGCGTGTGCATCAAGGCACGCATCGATGATGATCTGTGTACAATTGGTATCGATACGTCGGGCGAACCACTGCACAAGCGCGGCCACAAGCAGGCCGTCGCCAAAGCGCCGATGCGCGAGACTCTGGCCGCGTTCTTCCTCAGCCAATGCGGCTATGACGGCACCGGACCCGTTGTCGATCCCATGTGCGGGTCCGGCACATTCGTCATCGAGGCGGCGGAAATTGCCGCTGGCCTCAAGCCGGGGCGGTCGCGCAGCTTTGCCTTCGAGCAGTTTGCCAGCTTTGACGCGGCGGCTTGGACGCTGATGCGGGGGGCACAGACACGTGCGACGGTCACCAGCCGGTTTTACGGCAGTGACCATGACGCGGGGGCGATCCGTATGGCAGAGGCCAATGCCGGGCGAGCGGGCGTCACCGGCTTGGTTGCCTTCCAGCAAATTGCCATCGAACATCTCGCCGCGCCTGACGGGCCGCCCGGCCTTGTCATCCTCAACCCGCCCTATGGTGAGCGGATTGGCGACAGCCAAAGTCTGCAACCGCTCTACCGGTTCATCGGGCAAACGCTCCTCACCCGCTTCACCGGCTGGCGCGTTGGCCTGGTGACCAGCGACCCAGCGCTCGCCAAGGCAACAGGCCTGCCCTTCGCGCCTCCAAAGCCGCCCGTGTTGCACGGCGGCCTGCGCGTGATGCTGTTCACAGCCGGCCCACTGCGGTGAGGAACGGCTGGTACCTGCGCACAGCTTGCGTTTCCCCTCCGCCCGACAAGATTCTTGTCTTTGCGAAAGGGCGCGTGAGCCACAACTTGCGGTCGTCCACAGGCATCTTGCGGTTACCCACAATCCTCGACCGGGTTGCCCGAATTTGGCTAGAATTGACCAGCGTTATGCAGCTTGGCCGTGGAGAACGCCCAAGCGTGCTTGCGCCTCGGCTCTTCAGCCTTAAAGTCGCCGTTGTATCCGGCATCCCTGCCGGAAATCGCCCAAATATTGAAGAGGACGCCGAATGGCTTCGACCCAGTTGAAACACGAGCGCGCTTCGAGCCCGATCGATCTCGTCGAAACCCTTGCGACCTCCAACGACTGGTCTTACGAGCGCAATTCCGAAGATGAACTGACCGTGACGGTGTCTGGGACGTGGTCGGATTATCATGTGTCGGTGAACTGGCGTGACGACCTGGAAGCGCTGCACGTGGCGTCCGCCTTCGACTGCAAAGTGCCGGAAGCGCGGCTGAACGAGATCTACCGGCTGATCGCGCAAATCAACGAGCAGCTCTGGATCGGCCATTTCGATCTCTGGCTGCATGAGGGGCTGCTGATGTACCGGCATGGGCTCTTGCTCAATGGCACGGTGGCGACGCCGCGCCAGTGCGAAGCGCTGATCCACTCCGCCATCGAGGCCTGCGAGCGCTATTATCAGGCGTTCCAATTTGTGGTCTGGGCCGGCAAAGAAGCCAAGGAAGCGCTGACGAGCACGATGTTCGAGACGGAAGGCCGGGCGTAGGGCGCGCGCCGGCTCACTCTTTGACCGGTTTGAGCGTACCGGCCTAGAACAGGCCGGACGTACCCGGCGGAATGTCAAACTCGTAGCGCACCGGCGTGGCTTCGGCTGCTATCTCGATCAGCCAAGTGCCAAATCGGGTGCATTGGACCCTGGATGGCCGGGTCAAGCCCGGCCATGACGTCTGAATTGAATTGCCCTGCCGATTGGCCTGCCCCAAAATCGCGCTCCCTTGTCGAAATCCCGCAAACCAAGATAAGGTTAATATGGCTGCATGACCCTGCGGCGGAGTCTTGCAAATTGGCACCGCCTCCCTGACGGACTGACTCCTTCCATGGCCATGCTTTCTTCCTTCATTTGCGGCTGCGCAGGCGACTCCCTCACCGCCGATGAGTGGCGCTTTTTCCAGGATGCGCGGCCCTGCGGGCTCATCCTGTTCAAGCGCAACTGCCAGAACCCCGAACAGCTGAAGGCGCTGATCCACTCGTTCAAGGATGCGCTCGGCAGCGATGATCTCCTCATTATGGTGGATCAGGAGGGTGGGCGCGTGCAGCGGATGGCCCCGCCCAATTGGCGAAGACTGCCGCCTGCCGCCAGCTATGGCCAGCTTTACCGCGAGGACCGCGAGTTCGCCCTCACCGCCACGCGTGCTATCTTCCAGCTGATCGCCATGGACCTGCGCGCCATGGGCTTTAACTGCAACTGCGCGCCGGTGCTGGATCTGCCGGTGCCGGGCGCCGATATTGCCATTGGCGACCGCGCCTTTGGCCCCGATATCGGCATGATCGCCGCGCTTGGCCGGGCCGTCGCCGAGGGGCTGCTGGCGGGCGGCGTGCTGCCGGCCATGAAGCACCTGCCGGGCCACGGCCGCGCCATGCAGGACAGCCACAAATCGCTGCCGCAGGTCAACGCCTCCCTCGGCACGCTGGCCGAAACCGACTTTGCCCCGTTCCGGGCCCTCGCCGATCTGCCCATCGGCATGACCGCGCATATTCTCTTCACAGACATCGACCGCAACGGCCCCGCCACCACCTCGCGGCTGGTGGTCGACACGATCATCCGTGGACAGATCGGATTCGACGGCCTGCTGCTCAGCGACGACATGAGCATGAATGCGCTAGCCGGCACGCCCGGCGAACGCGCGCGGGCGGTGCTTGCGGCCGGCTGCGATCTGGCGCTGCACTGCAACGGCAAAATGGCCGAGATGGTGGACGTGGCCGGGTCAGCCGGGTTGCTGGAGGGCCGCAGCGAGGAACGTTTTCTTGCGGCGCTCGCCCGGCGCGGCGAGGCGGCGGGCGCGTTCGATGTGTCCGAGGCGCTGGAGGCGCTGGGAGAAGTGCTGGCGATGACGGGGACGGCGGGGTAGGAGGATTCCTGCAAGGGTCGTGGCTTTCACTGCCATGACAATGATTGCGGCGTCGACTCGCGTTTTGAATTCGTTCCGCTGGCGTTCCCCCTCACGCCGCCCGCGCCATCGCGGCCGGCTTCCGCGTCGCCGGCCGCCTTCCAAACGCCACCATCCGGCTATCGAACGCGCAATCGTCGGTCTGGCGGCGCAGCCATTTGAGGGCGTCCTCGGCGCAGCCGAACTGCCGGTTGGGTTGCATGACGCGATCGATATAGACTAGCCAGCCTTGGCTGTGGTGGAAGGTGGCGATCTGGCGGCCGTGATAGCTCTCGGATACGAAGCCGGGAATTTCATTGGCAGATTGGGACTGGGTGCTCATAACCATCTCCTGAGGACGTTGCTAACCATGTGTCGCGGTCAGCCCGACGGGGGTTCAATGACGTGCGAGTGTTATCCGTTAGCCACCTCGACGGATTGATAACGCCAGACCACGGCACACAGACCGGCAAATTCCAGCTATGATCGGCCAGGACAGAATCGCCGGCATGGGGCCGCCTAAGGACACGACGCAGATGGCAAGCCAGGATACCGGCATCACTGACCCCTTCGACGCTCCGTTTCTCCCTGGTCTGGAGCACCACCCGGACGCACTCATCGTCGATTTGGCTGGCTTTGAGGGCCCGCTCGACCTCCTTCTTGCCCTCGCACGCACACACAAGCTCGACCTCGCCCGGCTCTCCATGCGGGCGCTGGCGGACCAATATCTCGGCTTTATCGAGCGCGCCGCACCGCTGAACCTCGAAACCGCCACCAGCTATCTGGTGATGGCGGCCTGGCTCACCTATCTCAAGTCGCGGCTGCTGCTGCCAAGGGAGCCGGGCGAGGACGTCACGTCAGGCGAAGAGTTGGCCGAGCATCTGGCCTTCCGCCTCCAGCGCCTTGATGCCATGCGCGAGGCGGCTGCTCGGCTGATGGCGCGGGACCGGCTGGGGCGCTCGGTGTTCGGGCGCGGGTTGCCGGAACCGCTGCGGGTCGTGACGACCCAGACCTATGCCGTCAGCATGTATGACCTGCTGCGCGCCTATGCCGATCAGCGCAAACGCTCCGTTCAGAGCCACATAACCGTAGCCCGAAGGCAGGTGTGGTCAATCAAGGAGGCGCGGGTGCGACTGGAGCGGTTGATCGGCGCGATCCCGGACTGGTCGGCGCTGGATGGACTGGTGGCGCAGTATGCCAGCCGGCCCGAGGACGTGAAGACAGTGACGGCGGCCTCGCTCGGCGCGGCGCTGGAGATGGCGCGCGACGGCAAGTTGGAGCTGCAACAGGCCGAACCCTATGCCAAGGTGTATGTGCGCCCGAAGTCGCACCTCAGGGTTGTGAACGCACTGGGCAAGGTGTGATCGCGGCGGCGGCCACTTGGCGGGGACGGCCTGGAGAGGTAAACTCAAACACCATGTCAGAGCCGCTGAGGATCCTGGAAGCGCTGTTGTTTGCCGCCAGCGAACCGCTTGAGGTACGTCAGCTGTCGGCTGAGCTGCCGCCCGGTGCCAACGTGCCGGCGCTGCTGGGGGAACTCGGCCAATTCTATGCCGGGCGCGGCGTTGAGCTCGTGCAGGTGGCCGGCAAATGGGCCTTCCGCACGGCAGCGGACCTCGGATATCTGCTTGAAAAATCCGAGCATAAAGAAAAGCGCCTGAGCCGTGCGGCGCTCGAAACGCTGGCCATTCTGGCCTACCACCAGCCCGTCACGCGGTCAGAAATCGAGGACATTCGCGGCGTCGCCACCTCCAAGGGCATGCTGGATGTGCTGATGGAAACCGGCTGGATCCGCCTGCGTGGCCGCCGCCGGGCGCCGGGCCGCCCGGTGACTTATGGAACGACCGATGCCTTCCTTCAGCATTTTGGGCTGGACACGCTGGCCGATCTTCCAGGGGCCGCCGAACTGAAGGGCGCGGGGCTCCTTGATTCAAGCCTGCCACCGGGCTTCAAAGTGCCCGACCCGCTGTTGCTGGCGAGCCTGCAAGCCGATGAACTCCCCCTGGAAGCAGAACCGGAAGTGACGGCGACGGACGAACCGGAAGCCATTGACATCGAAGATACAAATGCCCCGCCCTCGGTGCGCACATCTTGAGCACGGAAGGGTCTGCCACCTGGGCCAGCACGTCGGGCAGCCGCCGGTGTCGATCTCGATGTGGCGCCGGGGCTTGCTCGGTCCCTCAGGCTGCGGAAAGACCACACTGCTGCGCATCGCCGCCGGCATCGAAAAACCCAGCCAGGTATTTCCGAAACCGGAGGCCGCGCGCGTCGCACTGGCCGCCCTCGACCGCGTCGGCCCCACCCGTTATGCGGAAAATTATCCGCACTCCGGGTCATATCCGGCCCATCTCTTAGCCACCCCGGCTTGCAGCTATGGCCCCTTTCTGCGATACGTGATAGCCATCAATGATGACAGGGAATGACCCGGTCCTGACTGCCCCAAGGCAGGCCAGCGCCATCATTCCGCAACAGTGGCCGGGCATGGCTCGCAAAACGCGAACGGCCACCTTGAACGAGGAGTTGTGTAATGGGTGCGATGAGTATGTGGCACTGGCTGCTGGTGATCGGCGTGGTCGCCCTGCTGTTCGGTGGTGGCGGCAAGATTTCGTCGATCATGGGCGACGTCGCCAAGGGCATCAAGAGCTTCAAGAAGGGTATGACCGAGGATGACGACAAGCCCGTGGTGGCCGAGGCGCCGAAGGTGACCGATCGCGGCGAAAAGGTCTGATCACACGCGCCGCAGCCGGCCGTGTTCCGCTATCGTGATGTCCACGCTGGCGCTTTTAGGTCGTGCCGCTTTGTGATGCGAGCCTGCGACGGGTAATAAGACGACGATGTTCGACCTCAGCTGGAGCCATTTGGGAATCTTCGCGTTGGCCGCGATTGTCCTGGTCCCGACCAAGGATCTGCCCGCGCTGCTGCGCAATATCGGCCGCTATGTGGGCGATGCCAAAAAGATGGCGCGCGATTTCCGGTCACAAGTGGATGACGCCCTGAAGGACGCCGAACTTGCCGACATCAAGAATACGTTCGACACTGAAGTGAAGGGCATTGCGGCGTCAGCGTCGATGGCGGATACGGAACGCTCGTTCAACGCCTCTATGACGTCGGCGATGGAGAAGGCGTCCGAGCCCGCCAATCCGCCCGGCCAGATTATCCCATCGGTTGCAACAGCACTGCCAATTGAGGTCACGGCCGATGCGCCTGCGGCCAAAGCGGTGGCGGGCGCGAACGAACACCAGTCCAATTCGGACGGTATCGAAGTTGTTTCGGCGGGCCGCGGTTCGGTCGCCCAACGCGCAGCGGCAGCCTGGAAAAAGACCGCCGGCCACGAAAGCGGAGCCTGACCTCACGTGGCGCAAGACATGACCAAGCTGCCGGTCCCGGGCGGCCCGATTGAGCCCGCCAAACCCAATGGTGGGCCCAATGGCGAGGATGAGGTGGAGGCGTCGAAAGCGCCGCTGCTCGATCACCTTGCCGAACTGCGCACGCGCACGTTGTGGGCCTGCGCGGCGATCCTTGCCATGTTCGTCCTCTGCTTTGCCTTTGCACGCACGATCTACAACATCCTGCTGGTGCCCTATCAGCAGGCCGCCCGCAACGACACGGTGTTCGACCACCTCTACCGCTTCTTCGATCCGGCGCACGCCGCCCATAGTATGCCCGACACGCCCATCGAGATGATCTATACGGGGCCATGGGATTTCTTCTTTGCCGAGATGACGCTTGCGTTTTTCGGCGCGATTTTCCTCGCCTTTCCGATCATCGCCACACAGATTTATATGTTCGTCGCGCCCGGCCTGTATAAAAATGAAAAGCGTGCCTTCCTGCCCTACCTTTTCGCCACGCCCGTACTGTTCCTCCTGGGTGCCAGTCTGGTCTATTTCCTCGCCATGCCGCTGGCGCTGAAGTTTTTCCTCTCCATGCAGCAGTCCGGCGCGTCGGGCGAAGTGAAAATCACGGCGCTGTTCACGGTGGAAAAATACCTGTCGATGGTCACGACGCTGATCATCGGCTTCGGCGTGATGTTTCAGCTGCCGGTGGTGCTCACTTTGCTCGCGCGCGCGGGTATGGTCACGGCCGATTTCCTGCGCAAGGGCTGGCGCTACGCCTATGTTGGCATCGTCGGCGCGGCGGCGGTTCTGGCGCCGCCCGATCCCTTGAGCATGATTGGTATGGCGCTGCCGACGGTGCTGCTCTACGAAGGCTCAATCCTGGCCGTGCGCTATGTTGAGCAGCAGAACGCGATTGCGCAAGCCAAGCGGGATGCGGCGGGGACGTAGGGACCGTCATCGCGTGCGCGGTGCAGCGCTCCTTCTGCGGTGCGCCGCAGACACCGGACCTTCGCTCGTTGGGCGTTTTTCTTGCAGCTCACGCCAATTCACGGATAGTAGGTCCCGGATCAGCACTGCACCATGAAGTATGCTTCAGTGCATCCGGGATGACGAAGTTTGCGGTTGATTTGTGAGACCCCTTCATGTTCGACATCAAATGGATACGCGACAACCCGGCCGCTTTTGACGCGGGCCTTGCGCGGCGCGGGCTTGATCCGTTGTCGGCTCAATTGCTGGCGCTCGACGAGGAGCGCCGCGCGCTGGTGACAAAACTCCAGGACGCGCAAGGCAAGCGCAACGCCGCCTCCAAGGAGATCGGCAAGGCCAAGGCCGCAAAGGACGACGTGACGGCCGCGCGGCTGATGGAGGAGGTGGCGGCGGCCAAGCTGATCATTGCGGCGGGCGAGGAGAACGAGCGCCGGCTGGATAAGGCGCTGACAGATCAATTGTCGGTGATCCCCAACATTCCGCTGGCCGAAGTGCCCGATGGTGCGGACGAGAAGGGTAATCGCGAAGTGCGCCGCGTTGGCGAGCCACCAAGACTCGCAACCAACAAGCCAAAGCAGCATTTCGAGATCGGCGAAGCGCTCGGGATGATGGATTTCGAGACCGCCGGAAAAGTGTCGGGCGCGCGGTTTGTTTACTTGAAGGGCAAGCTGGCACGGCTCGAACGGGCGCTGGCCAATTTCATGCTCGATCTGCATACGGCAGAATTCGGCTACACCGAGATCGATCCGCCGCTAATGGTGCGCGATGATGCGATGTTTGGGACGGGGCAGCTGCCGAAGTTTGCGGAGGATTTGTTTCAGACGACCAACGGTCTCTGGCTCATCCCTACCGCCGAAGTCTCGCTCACCAATCTCGTCCGTGAGCAAATCATCGATGAGGCGGACTTGCCCATCCGGCTCACGGCCTGGACGCCGTGCTTCCGCTCGGAGGCGGGTGCCGCCGGAAAAGACACGCGCGGCATGATCCGCCAGCATCAGTTCTCCAAGGTGGAACTCGTCGCTGTGACAACGCCAGATCAATCGCTGGCCGAGCACGAACGCATGACGGCCGCCGCCGAAACCGTGCTGCAACGCCTTGGCCTCGCCTACCGCACGATGCTCCTGTGCACCGGCGACATGGGCTTTGGCAGCCAGAAAACCTACGACATCGAAGTTTGGCTACCGGGCCAGAACGCCTATCGCGAAATCTCCTCCTGCTCAGTGTGCGGTGATTTTCAGGCGCGCCGCATGAACGCGCGTTGCAAGGCCAAGGGCGCCAAGGAAACGCGCTTCGTCCACACCCTCAACGGCTCGGCCCTGGCCGTCGGCCGCACGCTGGTCGCCGTGCTGGAAAACTATCAGCAGACGGATGGCAGCATCGTCGTTCCCGAGATGCTGCGGCCGTATATGGGCGGGATGGAGAAGATTGAGGCGTGACGCCGGGTTGCTGTTTGCCTCAAGGTGCAACACTGACGAGCCCGCCTATGCCATATTACTCCGCCTACATTGTCGAATGCGCAGACGGTACGCTGTATGCGGGCATCGCGACGGACGTGGCGCGGCGGATTACCGAGCACAACGGCGACAAGCCCAAGGGCGCGCGTTACACGTCGGGCCGCCGGCCGGTGCGGCTCGTGTTTGAAGCGTCCTTCGCCACGCGGTCGGAGGCGCTGAAGGAGGAGGCGCGCATCAAGCGGCTGACGCGGGCGGAAAAGCAGGACCTTATTTCCTCTGGCAACACCCCCGAACCTCATCCTGAGGAGCGCTCTCTAGAGCGCGTCTCGAAGGATGAGGGTGCCGCGCGATGACCGTCAGTTTACCCCCCTACGACGCCATCATCCTGGGCGCGGGCGCGGCTGGCCTCATGTGCGCGCTGACGGCGGGCCGGCGCGGGCGGCGCGTGCTGCTGCTGGAGCATACGGACAAGGCCGGCGCCAAGATCCTGATTTCGGGCGGCGGGCGCTGCAATTTCACCAATCTGGCGATCGCGCCGGAGCGGTTTCTCTCAAGCAATCCGCAATTCGCGACGTCGGCGCTGCGGCGCTACACGCAAGGCGATTTCATCGCCATGGTGCAGCGGCACCATATTGCATTCCACGAAAAGACGCTTGGGCAGCTGTTCTGCGACGGTTCGGCACGGGCGATTGTGGGTATGCTGCTTGAAGAGTGCGCGGCGGGCGGTGTTGATCTCCGGCTGGGACAGACGATCAGCTCAGTGACCAAGCCCGGTCTGTTCCGTGTGGAGACCACGGCGGGACCATTCACCGCGCCTGCGCTGGTGCTGGCAACGGGCGGCCTGTCAATCCCCAAGATGGGGGCGACGGGGCTGGCCTATGATCTCGCAAGGCAGTTCGGCCTCAGGATCATCCTGGCGCGGCCGGGACTGGTGCCGTTCAAGGCGGCTGACGCGGATGCGGCCATGGCGGGCGTGTCGCTCGACGCCATTGCCAGCCTTGGCCGCCAGAGCTTTCGCGAGAACATCCTCTTTACCCATCGCGGCCTGTCCGGTCCGGCAATCCTTCAGATCTCGTCCTATTGGCGGCAGGGTGAGGCGATCACGCTCGATTTGTTGCCCGGTCACGATCCGGCGGCGTTCCTCACCGAACGCAAACGCGCCCGCCCCAAGGCCGCGCCGCAAACGGTGCTAGCGGAACTACTACCGTCGCGCCTCGCGCAGGCGATGACGGCGGCGCATCTGCCGCCCGGCGAACTGGCGAACATCCCGGACCGGACGCTGGCGGCGTTCGCAGGCGTGCTGAAAGCCTGGGAGTTCCGCCCCTCCGGCACCGAAGGTTACGCCAAAGCCGAAGTCACCGCCGGCGGCATCGACACGCGCGACCTCTCCTCCAAAACCATGGAAGCGCGGGAACAGCCCGGTCTCTATGCCATCGGCGAGGCGGTGGATGTCACCGGCTGGCTCGGCGGCTACAATTTCCAATGGGCCTGGTCGAGCGGCTGGTCGGCGGGGGACGCGGTCTAAGGCTGCAAAGCGTGTCATCCCGTGCGCGGTGCAGCATTCTTCATGATGCGCCGCAGACACGGGACGTTTTTTGCGGCTCATGCGCGGAAGGGTGCCACGGCCACCGATGGAAGGTGTGTAAGCAGAATCGCACAAACAGCAACGCGAGAGTCTGGATGCACCAGACCCCCGCGCTGAGCAAGAAGCAGACCCGGGCAGCGAACCGCCCGGGAAAGAGTGTTAGGCGACCACGATGAAATCAGTGCTATCGAGCACGCTTAAGCCGTGGGGGCCCGGGGTCGTATTCGTGTCAAAGGTTGCTACAGTCACCGCTGCGCCCACGCCCGCTCCGTCCGCGTCGTACTTGAGCGTATTGACTGTCGCCGAGGTCGTAATGTCCAGGAAGAACTGGGCATGTGTGCCCGTTGCAGCAGTGCCGACAATGACGTCGGACACGTTGAGCGAGTACGAGGCCAGCTTACCCAGCGCATTGTACGTACCGTTCAAGATGCCAGCCGTCGGGCCGACGCCGAGATCGACGGTGGAATTGGCAACACCCGCAGAACCAATCGCAGCGACAGCGCCAAGGCCCAAGCTGCTGTAGTCGGTGAGGCTGATCTGAATTTTGTCGCCCTGAGTACTCGCGAAGCCGAAAATCGAGTCTATGCCCGCCGACGCCAGCGAAGTGCCGCCGATTTGCACGTAGTCAGCGGTCGACGTGGCCGTGAGATCGAACTTGTCGGCGCCTTGGCCGCCGATCAGGAAGTCCTTGCCGCTGCCGCTGGTAGCCGAGTAGATGGTGTCGGCGCCGTTGCCGGCCGAGACCGTGCCGCCACCAACTGCCGTGAACGTATCGTTGTAATCGGTACCGACGAGCTTCTCGATGGAAATCATCGAACCGCCGCCAGCTGTGCCGCTGAAGGTACCGAGGGACATATCGGCCGTGACAGCCCCCGAAACCTTGCTGAAGTCCAGCGTATCGCTGCCATTGCCGCCGTTGATCGTGTCACCGCTGACACCAGCCACATAGACTTGCGAGCCGTTGTGCAAGAAAATGCGATCAGCGCTTTCGCCACCGTTCACGGAGTCGTTGCCCGTGTTCAGAGTGCCGGCCGAAATGTTCGTGCTGGTGCCGCCAGCATCGATCGTGTCGCTGCCGAGGCCACCGTTGATGATGTTGCCACCAGTCGTGCCAGTCAGCGTGTCAGCGAACTTGGAACCGGTCACATTGCCAACGAGGGTGATGACGTCGCCGCTGGCGTCGCCGGTGCTGACCTGGGCCGTACCCAGCGCCAAGTTTACCTGCACAGCCGCCGAGCTCAACAGATAGCTTGTGGTTTCGTTGGCCGCGCCGGTGGCGCCACCAGTGATCACGTCGGCGCCGAGGCCGCCCGTCATCGTGTCCTTGACGCCAACCGTCGCGCTGCCGGTCAGCGTGTCGTTGCCAAGTTCGCCGTAGAGATGGTTCTGGGCATTGATGCCGTTGACAGCCGCGCCGCTGGTGGCAGCCGTGATCGAATCGTTGCCGGTGCCACCCCAGAGAGCGTGATTGTCCGACGCAACGCCGACGCCACCAACGATCGTGTCGTTACCGTCGCCGCCGTAGGAATACTGCGTGAACCACTTAGTCTGATTGCTGGCAAACGTCGTCACGTCCGCAGCGGTGGAAGCCTGGGCGCCCGTGATCAAGTCGTTGCCCTGGTCGCCCTTGAGGACCGAGTGGCCCGTGCCGGACACCGACAACGTGTCGTTGCCCAGGCCGCCATAGAGCGAGTCCTGCCCGCCGCCGCCCACAAGGCTGTCATTGCCGATGTCGCCATAGAGGCGGTCGCGGCCGGTGCTGCCGTTCAGTGTGTCGTTGCCGCCGCCGCCGTAAGCTGCTTCCGGTGCGCCCGTCGCCGAAACAACCGTGGTGATCGTGTCGTTACCCGCGAAGCCCAAAATCGTATAGTTGGTGGTGCTAGCGGTGAGTGTGTCACCGGCCTTAGTGCCCTTGAGGGTTGCCATAGTCCGTTTGCTCCTTGCTTGTCGAAAAACAGTTGGCCTGCTCGTTGGCCAATCTGCGCGAGCCGGGTAAATAGAAGCCTAACGGAATGACGCTTACCGAGGTTTGTGACGCTCAACGCTTTACCTTGATGGACAAAGCGTCACCGGAAAGACGCAAAATTGCCGAAAATTTTCAAAGATTTGTATCAAATTGGCGCAATGGGCGGCGGGACCAGCTTGACAGGCCGGGTCATTGCAATATTTCTGCCACTCCAGTCGGCTGGACGGCCGCTGCGGGCGCGAATCAGTTGATTTCCGCCTGGAGAGGAAAGTCCGGGCTCCACGCAACGACGGTGCCGGATAACGTCCGGCGGGGGCGACCCCAGGGACAGTGCCACAGAGATCGAACCGCCTCGGATGCGTCTGAGGTAAGGGTGAAAAGGTGCGGTAAGAGCGCACCGCGCGTCTGGTAACAGTCGTGGCAGGGCAAACCCCACCGGGAGCAAGACCGAATAGGGGTGGCACGGCGGTTTTCGGATCGCCAGCGCAGGAAGCGGCGCCGCCGCCCGGGTTGGTTGCTTGAGCCTTGGAGCAATCCAAGGCCTAGAGGAATGGCCGTCACGCGGGGGTGCGTCCCCTCGCCATACAAAACCCGGCTTATAGGCCGGCTGGAAAGTTTCGTTCGGTCCGTGCAGGCCGGGTTTTGAGTCCTTGATTGCCGCTGGCGACTCCCCTTCGGGGAGCCGGCCGCCAGCGGCGAAGAGTTGGGTCTCGCAGCTGCATCGTCTTTGCCAACGCGCTATCGGCGCGTTGTGGTATGCTCGGCTCATGAGCGCGGCCAAAAAGCTGAAGATGTCGGCGGACGAGTTCCTGTTGTGGTCTCTGACCCAGGAGGACGACTACGAGTTCGCCAATGGCGAGATCGTCGCGATGTCGCGCGACTGCAAGGGGCACAATGTCGCAAAAGGACTGGCGTTCGCGTCTCTCGCTTCCGCCATCCGCCGCGCCGGATTGCCGTGCACGCCCTATACCGACGGCATCGCTGTCAAAATCCCGGCCGGCGCGATCCGGCGCCCCGATGCCGCTGTCGATTGCGGCGAAACCTTCGATCCCGATGGCCTGGAGCTGGCCAACCCGATCATCCTGGTCGAGGTCGTCTCGGCGTCCAGCGAGCACACGGATACGAGCACCAAACTGGCCGAGTATTTCTCGATCCCGAGCGTCGCCCACTATCTGATCGTGATGCCGTTGAACCGAACGGTCATTCGTCACGCCCGGAACGCGGACCCCGCAGGGCCGATCCTGACCACGTTGCGCCGCGACGACGAGCTGCGCCTCGACCCGCCGGGCCTGGTGCTCGCAGTGGAGGATTTGTTTCCGCCGGAGATGCGCGAGCCAAGCCCTCAGAAGATGTGAGAGATTTCACAGCGAGAACACTTGCAGGCACTTGTCTTTCGAGTTGTCGCGACACTCGATCCCGTACCTAGGCCACCGCAAGATCAGCCGGCAAAAGTATCGCCGCCTGCAAGCCCGTCGGCTCCAGCGTCCCCTCTGTTGTGGGAAGAGGGACTGAGTGAGGGGTTGAGATTTGCTCCGCTGGGGCGGCTTGGCGCCCGGAGCTGATCCGCGCAAAGCGGTCGCGGGCAGGGCCTTCGTCCGGGAATACCGGGATGATGGGCCCGGCGGGTTCCAAGGCGGCCTGTTCCGCAGGCGCCTCTTGGCGCAGGGCCAGGCGTAGGCGCTCTGAGGCTTCTGCCGATTTGGCGGGACGGGCCTTCCAGCTGAGGGCAGGCTTTTCGATCAGGAACCAGGACAGCGCGGCCACCGGCATCAACAGCGCCAGCGTCGCTCCCAGCAGGACGGGCTGCGACAGATGCGGGAACAAGTGCATCAGGGACTGCGCGATCACCCAATCATAGATGTAGACGCCGTAGGAGAGGTCGTTCTTGCGGGTGGCGGCGGCGAGCCAGCCTGCCGGGAGGCTGGCGGCCCAGAGAGTTGTGTAGGCGACAAAGACTTGATCGGCGGGCAGCTGGAAGCGGGTGCCGAGAGCAAGAGCCATCACGAAGAGCGCGCCGGCGACGCCAAACCAGTGCAGGGGCAGCTTGTCGCGCCAGGCGTAAGCGAGGGTGCCAAGGCCGAAGGAGAAGGAGAGACGGAGGAACGAGAGCAGCGTCGGGCCGGCATGCAACTGCTCAGGGAACGCGGCGACAGCGACCCAGGCCAGCAGCAGCGGAGCAAGGGCGACGGTGGCCAGCTTGGCCGAGCGCATGACGCCCGCGGCACCGAGCAGGATGAGGCCGAGATAGCACATCGTTTCGTATTTCAGAGTCCACAGCGGCAAGTTGACAATGTCTGGCACCGGATTGTGCGTGAACACGCCCGGCAGCGGCGCATTGGCGGTGACCAAGCCGAACGACAAGGCGATGTAGCGCCAGACGCCGGTGTCGCGGACGTATTGGAGCAGCGGCAAGTTGCTGAGCAGCGGGCCGGCCACCAGCGCCGTCAGGGCGACGCACACCGCCAGGCCCGGCAGCAGCCGCAGCGCCCGCGCGCGCAGGTAATCGAGCGTAGTGGCCGAGCGCATCAGGCTGGCGGCGATCAGCACACCGCTGATGGTGAAGAAGACGTGCACCGCGTGCTCACCAAGCGAGAAGCCCGTCGCAGCCGCCAGCGGTTCGGCGCTTTCGGGCGCGCCCGCGAGGTGGACGCTGTGCGAGACGACCACGGCCAGCGCGGCTAGCAGCCGGAGCATCCCGAACGAGTTGCGGTCGGGTGCGAGGATATCGGCGAGGCGCGGGGCGGCAAAGGAGCTTGAGGGCGCTGTCACGGGTGTGGTCCAATCCCTGGAGGGCAAGAGGCAGTCGCCCCCGCGCAGCAGGTTTCGTGCCAGGATGGATTGGCGGGGTCATACCGTCGATCAGAAATAATAACTCGTCATCCCGAGCGCGGTGCAGCGATCCTTCATTGTTGCACCGCAGACGCGGGATCGTGTTGTTCGGAAAGGCGCTTGAGCCGCGAACAAAATCCCGGATCAGCGCAACACCATGAAGGAGGCTGCAGCGCATCCGGGATGACGGAACATGATAGGCCGGAATAGCCGCGTGGTGTCAGATCCTTTCGCAGGGAAGGGCGCTGGCTGATAGAGTGCTCACCATGAAAAACACCGAACGGATGCTGGTCGATTGCCTCAAGCGCTATGGCGCGAGCCGGGGCATCGATGTGCAATTACTCTCCCACGATTGGATCGCGGTGCTGAGCAAGGGCGCGCGGCGGCATCTGGTGTTTGGCTATGATCTTGGGCTGAACGGCGCGGCGGCGGCCAAGATCGCCAATGACAAGGGCGCGACGTTCGATGTGCTGCGCGCCGCAGGATTGCCCGCCGTCGAGCACCGGGTTTTCCTGCACCCGCGCTTTCTCGATTTCGTGCCGGTGGATGGCAATTGGACCGGTCTGCTCGCCGCGTTTGAAGGTTTCGGACGAGATGCGGTGCTGAAAGACAACGAGGGCACCGGCGGCATGGAGGTGTTCCGTGTGCGCAATCGTACGGAGATGGAGCAGCGGGCGCTTGGCCTGTTCCAGATCGCGCGCAGCCTCGCGATTTCGCCGTTCCTGCCGATCCGTGACGAGACACGGTTTGTGATGATCGATGGCGAATGCGTGCTCGCTTACGCCAAGCAACGGGCCGAGATCACGGGGGATGGGCTGCATTCGGTGGCCCAGTTGCTAGCTACGCGCAAGATGGCGGCGGCCTATGACAATCCGCAGGTTCCGCTGACGGCTGTTCCAGCGGCGGGCGAACGCGTACCGCTGCAATGGCGGCATAATCTGGGGCTGGGCGCCGAGGCGAGACTGCTGGCCCACGCCGCACCGGAGTTGCAGGAGACTCTGGCACTCGCCCGCAAGGCGATGGCCGCGTTAACTTTACGCTTTGCCTCCATCGACATCGTCACCGTGGGCAGCACGCCGATGGTGCTGGAAGCCAACGCCGGCGTGATGCTGGAGGTCGCGAGCCGTCCCGAGTTCGGAGGCCGCGACCTCGCCGACCGCATTTATCACGATGTGCTCGACCGGATTTTCAGCGGTCAGTAGCTGTGATTGGCGCGGCAGACCTGGAAGCGGTGCCACCAGTAGGGATTGCCGGTCTCCTCGGCTCGAACGCGCAGCCCAAAGCAGGGGCCGGGATGCCGGAACACGTCGCGCGGGCCATAATAGAACTGTGGCCCAAAGAACAAGTGGCCATGGAAGTTGCGGTGATGGCCCTCGTGGAAGATAAAGTAGGGGCCAGCCACTGCGGTAGCCGGCAGGCCAACTGTTGACAGTCCAATGGCCAACGCCATTGCGGTTGCGAACGTCTTGATCATCGACTTTCTCCTCGATCAAACACCACATGAGCGCATACGGCCCGCGCGGGGCCACAGGCTAGATTGTGCCAGTAATACTCAAAGCCGTTAGTGCCGGCCAGTAGTATTGGTGAGGCGCTCATAAGATGTCGTAGAGGATTGATGTCGCAGGATACCGGCCAAATTCTTACAGTTGTGTAAGCCCTTGCGCGCTCAGACGGATGGGGCGCAAACTCACACGGCCAAATGCGAAAACTCTTTCAGCACTTGCTCATAGACGCCGCGTTTGAACGGCACGACGATGCCTAACAGTTCGCCCATCGGGGCCCAGCGCCAAGCGTCGAATTCGGCGGTATGGCCGGGCGGGGCGGAAACATTGATCTCGCCGTCATCGCCCGTAAAGCGCATGGCAAACCAGAGCTGCGTCTGGCCCCGGTATTTGCCGCCCCAGGACGTGCCAATGAGGCGCGTGGGCAGATCGTAATTATGCCAGCGGCTGGCCTCACCGATGATCTCGGCAGAGCGCACGGTGGTTTCTTCGTAAAGTTCGCGTTTGGCGGCGGCGCGCGGGTCCTCGCCGGCGTCAATCCCGCCTTGCGGCATCTGCCACCAGGTACCGCTGCCCTCGTCATTGGGCTCATCGAAGCGGTGACCAACCCAGACATGACCGGCGGAATTGAGCAGCATGATGCCGACGCAAGGCCGGTAGGGCAGCAAATGCGATGCGGTCAAAGTCTGGCTCCAATTAAAAGCAACGGCGTGCGCTCACTGCGGCTGGTCAATTTGGCAGGCTCAAATTGACGCCTTCGACGCCCGCGCCGGCGGGAGCGTTTGCAGCTGCTGTGGGGGCGGGTAAGGCGGCGGGGGCTGGCGCAGCGGCGGCCGGCGGAGTGGCGTCACTGGCGGCAGCTCCCAAATCCACCGTCAATCCCGTGGGGCTTTCGGTCTCGGAGGGTGCAGGCTGGATGGAGCGGATGGCGGGCACCTGGAGTTTGGCCATGTCGGGCGGGGCGATCTTAACAACGAGCCTGGGTTCGCCCCCCATCGGATCCTGATGCACGGCAATATAGGTGATCGCCGCCATCAGGATGAACGCAAGCGTCAGCGTTGTCACCGCTAACGCCCTCATGCGGCCGCTCCAGCCGGATGAGCCTCGCCACCGGCAGTTCCAAACCACGCGCGCGTCAACGTCATCGCCTCTTACGCTCCACCCCAACACATCTTCTCAAAACAACGAACGCCGGATCTCCAGCGTTCGGTCTGTCATTAGCTCTCAGCGTATTGGCCGTGCCCGGTCCAGCAGTCTCGCACGGCGTCCCTTTGAATCAGTTTGGAACCGGTGCTGCCGCCTTGCCGTCCAACGCACCGGCCGCAGGCTTGGGCGTATCGGTCGTGGCCTGTTCAACGCCGCGCAGCAGATTGAGTGCATAGATCAGCTGCTTGTCCTTGGCCTTATCCTCAGGAACATAGCCCGACGAGCCCGAATCCTGAGCTGCGTTCTCGCCTGAGTTCTTCAGATGGCCACGCAGACTGGCTTCGCCGCGTGGCTTTTCCACATCCTTGATGTCCTGGGGCACATCTTCCTCGACGCGGATATCAGGATCGATGCCCTTGGCCTGGATCGAGCGGTTGGCCGGGGTGTAGTAGCGCGCCGTAGTCAGACGCAACGCACCGTTTGACCCCAGCGGAATGATCGTCTGCACCGAGCCCTTACCGAACGACCGCGTACCAATGATCTGGGCCCGCTTATGGTCCTGCAACGCACCAGCAACGATTTCCGACGCCGAAGCCGAGCCGCCGTTGACCAGCACGATCATCTTGGCGCCGTCTGTGATGTCGCCCGGATGAGCATTGGCGCGCTGGGTTTCCTCATCATTGCGGCCGCGCGTAATGACGATGGCGCCCTTGTCGAGGAAGTCGTCGGAAATGGCGATCGCCTGATCCAGCAAACCGCCCGGATTGTTGCGCATATCGAGAATATAGCCCTTGAGCTTGGGCCCGATTTTCTTCTTCAGATCGGCGACGGCCTTTTTCAGGGCGTCATTGCTTTGTTCGTTGAAGGCAGTCAACCGGACCACCGCCACATCGTCCTCGACGCTGGCCTTAACCGGATTGATCTTGATCACGTCGCGCGTCACTTTCAGATCGAACGGCTTATCCTTGCCCTTGCGCAGGATGGTCAGGTTGATCGGCGCATTCACCGCACCGCGCATTTTATCGACGGCCTGCTCCAGCGTCAGGCCCTGCACCTGCTCGCCATCGAGAGCCGTGATGTAGTCGCCCGACAGCACACCGGCCTTGGCCGCAGGCGTGTCATCGATCGGGGAGACAACCTTGATCACGCCGTTCTCCATGGTGACCTCGATGCCGAGGCCGCCGAACTCGCCGCGCGTCTGCACCTGCATGTCGCGGAAGCTCTTGGCGTTCATGTACGACGAATGCGGATCAAGAGACGTCAGCATACCGTTGATGGCGGATTCGACCAGCGCGGCATCCTCAGGCTTATCGACATAGTCCGTGCGCACGCGCTCGAACACTTCGCCGAACAGGTCGAGTTGCTTGTAGAGCTCGGAATTCGACGCCGAGGCGGGCTGCGATTTGGCAATGTTCAGGGCGGTTGTGCCTGCGGCCATGGCCGACAGAACGACAAAGGACCAGAACGCCACTTCGGACTTGCGCATCATCCTTGAACCTTCTCCGCGACGTTCGCCCACCAGGGGCTGGGGTTTATTGGTTTGTCTCTGCTGCGGAACTCAATATAGAGGATTGGTGCTCCCGCCGCTGCCACCGCAGAGGCTCCGGTACCCGCTCCCATTTTGCCCACGGGTTCCCCCGCGACAACAGATTGGCCCGCGACCGCATCGATCTGGCCGAGGCCCGCCAGGAGCACATGATAGCCCCCACCGGCATTGATGATCAAGATCTGTCCGAAAATACGGAAGTCACCCGCATAAACGATCAAACCGTCGCACGGTGACGTAATTTGGGCGTGCGACCGGGCGGCATACACCTCTCCCTTGGAACGGCCCACATTTTTGGCTGGATCACCAAACATCAAAATCCGTTTACCTTGCACGGGCAACGGCAGTTTTCCGCGCGCTCGCTCGAAATTGCGGCCAGGAACCAAGGGCGGAAGAGCGGCACCTGAGGTCCGATCGGTGCTGGCGACCTGCGTTTTGGGCCCAGATGTCCGCGATTCGGGGAGTGTGACGACAGGCTGCGGATCGCCGGCAGCAACGGCCACTGGCTCTGGTTCCGGCTCCGACGGCGCTTGTAGCTCTTGCAATTGCTTATCGGCTTCGCCAAGTGTGCCCCGGAACGCCACGGCCCGGTCGGCCTTGCTGATCAGCTCGGACAGACTGGCGACGGTCTTGGCCTGCTCGCCCACCACATCGCGCAGCTGCGTAAGATCGCCGCTGCGGGCTGCCAATTCGATTTTTTTCTGCTGCTGGAGCGCGTCCAGCCGCTCCTGTTCATCAACCAGCCGTTGCTTCTCGGTCAAGCGCTGAGCGTTCTTGGTCTTGATGCCCAGGATCGTGGCATCGAGTTCGGACATATCGGTTTGCAGCGCCAAGGCTTTGTCCTTTAGCTGCGGGACGACGGCGGCCAGCTGCATGGCGCTGCGCACCATCTTCAGCGCATCCTCGCGCTCCGTGGCCAGGATCGGCGGTGGATTGCGGCCCATCCGCTGCAAGGCGCCGAGGAGTTTGGCGAGCTGCGACCGCTGCTGTTTGAAGGCCGCCAGTCTTATCGTCCGTCTGGCATTCAAATCAGCAAGCTGGCTTTCGGTATCGCTGAGCGCCGCTTCGCTCTCTTGCACCAACTTCGCCGTTTCAACCAGATGATCGGTCACCTGGCTGTGCTCGCGCTTCAATTGCTCGATGCCGCTTTCCAGCAGTGCTTCTTCCTGGCGAGATTGATCGAGCGCCCGCTGCTGGGCTTCGAGCTTGTGCCGCGCTTCAGCAGTGGCGGCATCACTGACGGTGGTGTTCCAGTCTGGTGCCGTCGCAGCGGGAGTGCCCGCAGTTTCGCCGTTGGACGAGTTCGTCACCGGGCCACCAAGTTGGAGCGGCGCGCCGGCCGACTGAGCATTGGCGCCGCTGGCACACAGACAAGCCGATCCAAGCGCAAAAATCGCTGCGACCAGCAGGTGATGGCCCTTTTGCATGGCGCCGGAACCCAAGTCCACATCCCCCTGGCACTGTCCCCGGGGCTGGGCCTACTGACGGCGCCAGCGCTCAGCTCCCACGGCTCTTGACCGCCAATTGCGGCGAAACTTCCGCCCCCTCAATCGCGGTGATAGGGGTGGCCGCTCACAATCGTCACCGCCCGGTAGATCTGCTCCAGAAGAATGAGTCGCGCCAGCCCGTGCGGCAACGTCATGGGGCCGAAGGAGAGAACGCGGGCGGCACGTTGGCGGAGGGCCGGGCCGTGGCCGTCGGGGCCGCCAATGACGAAAGCAAGACGCGTGCAGCCGCCGTCACGCTGGCTTCGGATGAAATCGGCAAACTGGCGGCTGGTCAGGGCCTTGCCGGTTTCCTCAAGAGCCACCACGGTTTCAATTTTCACGAGCGCCGCGATAAGCCGCGCGGCCTCGTCACCTTTGCGCAGATCGGCCGCGGCGCCACGGCCTTCGGCAAGCTCTATCAGGCTCAGCGGGCCGAGCGACACACCCGGCCCGGCGGCGTCGATCCGCGCCGCGTAATGGGCCGCCAGATCACGCTCCGGCCCCTGCTTCAGACGGCCAACAGCAGCAACGATGAGCTGCATCGGCCGTCAGCCTTCACGAATGCAGCTGCGAGATGTCCGGCACCCGCTCGGCCTGCCACATCTTTTCAAGCTTATAGAATTCGCGGATCTCGGGCTGGAACACATGCACCATGACATCGCCTGCATCGACCAGAACCCACTCGCCCTGCGCCATACCCTCAACGCGAATGCGCTTGTGGCCGGCTTCTGTCAGCTTTTTCTGGATCTGGTCGGCGACGGCCCCGACATGCCTTTGCGACCGCCCCGAAGCGATCACGATATGATCCCCGAGAGACGTCTTGTCGGCCACATCGATGGCGACGACGTTCTCTGCTTTGGCATCGTCCAGTGCCGTGAGCACCAGGGCGAGGAGAGCGGCCGAACTGGGTTGCGGTACAACCCGCTTGGCGACGGGCTTGCGCTTGGCAGGCCCGGTCAGAACATGAATGCTCAGCGTCTGTTCCTTTCCATGCGCACCGGCTTTTGGTAAAACACCTCTCCGGCGCTAGCTGCGAACAGGGAGAGTATAGCGCGGGAATCATGAACATTTCAAGAAATCAAAGGGAAGGGAGTGAAGGAAACAGAGGGATTAGAGGGTAGGGATTAGGAGAAATTCGGAATTCGCCTCACCACCGGGGCCTTCGGCTCCAGCCGTCCCTAATCCCTAATCCCTACCCTCTAATCCCTCTGACTACTTCCCTTTTTCCCTTTTCCGCAGCGCCGTTGACGACAGGTTCGACAGTGGGATCGACAGAAAACTCCACGCCGGCCCCGTGTGCACCGCCAACCGCCGCGCCTTCCCCTCCGGCACCTGCGACGCTGCATAGCTCAGCGCCGCCCGCGACCCCAGCGCCTGGTAGCGCCAGTCCGGCCGGTCGAATACGGCAATTGGCATCAGCTGCATGATCCGGTGCCAATGCCGCCAGCGATGAAAACTGGCTAAATTGTCCGCCCCCATCAGCCAGACAAAATGGACGCCCTGCGTTCTGGCACTGAGAAACGCCAGTGTCTCGGCAGTGTAGGCGGTGCCCCGCTGCGCCTCGAACCCCGTCACCTCGATAAGAGGATGATGAGCGGCGGCGGCGGCCAGATGCAACCGCGTTTCCAGCGCCGCGAGGTCCGCATGGTCTTTCAGGGGATTGCCGGGCGACACCATCCACCAAACCCGATCGAGATCGAGTCGGGCGAGGGCTTCGAGGCTAATATGCCGGTGCCCCGCGTGGGCCGGATTGAACGAGCCGCCGAGCAGCCCAATGCGCATGCCGGGCGTGGTGGGAGGGAGCTTGATCCAGGGCGAGAGTACGCCTCGGCTGCTCATACCGGCCGCACCTGGCCTGCGCCGCGCACCTGGTACTTAAACGTGGTGAGCTGCTCGACCCCGACCGGTCCGCGGGCATGGAACCGGCCGGTGGCGATGCCGATTTCCGCGCCCATGCCAAATTCGCCGCCATCGGCAAACTGCGTTGAAGCGTTGTGCAGGACGATGGCCGAGTCGACCTCGCGCAAGAACCGTTCGGCGGTAGCGGCATCGTCCGTGACAATGCAGTCCGTGTGCTGTGAGCCGTAGCGGGCGATGTGCGCCATGGCGCCATCGAGGCCATCGACGACGCGGGCAGCGATGATGGCGTCGAGAAATTCGTGGCCCCAGTCGGCATCCGTCGCGGGCTTGGCGCGGGCGTCGGCTGCAACCGAGGCCGAGTCGCCGCGCACTTCGCAACCGGCCTCGATCAGTGAGCCGATGAGCGGCTTGAGGAACGTGTCGGCCACGGCGCGATCCACCAGCAGGCCCTCGGCTGCTCCGCAAACGCCTGTCCGCCGCAGCTTGGCGTTGACGACGAGGCGTTTGGCCATTTCGAGGTCAGCAGCCTTGTCGACATAGACGTGCACGATGCCTTCAAGGTGCGCGAACACGGGCACTCGCGCCTCTTTCTGCACGCGCTCGACCAGCGAGCGCCCGCCCCGCGGAATGATGACATCGATGGCACCGTCGAGCCCCGACAGCATCAGGCCGACGGCTTGGCGGTCGCCGGTGGGCACGAGTTGGATCGCAGCTTTGGGCAGCTCGGCGGCGGCGAGCCCTGCTTGCAGGCAACGGTGGATGGCGGCGGCCGAGTTCATGCTCTCGGACCCCGCGCGCAGAATGACGGCGTTGCCCGACTTGAGGCACAACGCACCTGCGTCGGCCGTGACGTTGGGGCGGCTCTCGAAAATCATGCCGATGACGCCCAGCGGCACCCGCACGCGCGAGATGGCTAGGCCGTTGGGGCGGGTCCAAGTGGCGGTGGTGGCGCCGACGGGATCGGGCAGGGCCGCGACGGCTTCGACGCCGGCGGCCATCGCCTCGATGCGGGCCGGCGTCAGCGTCAGCCGGTCGATGAAGCTGCCCGGCCGGCCGGCAGCACGCGCGGCCTCGAGGTCGCGGGCGTTGGCCGCAAGAATGACCGCAGCGCCGTCGCGGATCGCGGCAGCTGCCGCGCGGAGGGCGTCGGCTTTGGCGGCCGGCGCCGCGAGCGCAAGGGTACGGGCAGCGGCGCGGGCGGCGGTGCCGATGGCGGCCATGGTGGCGGGGGTGGTGGTGGTCATCACGTTCGATCAGTGTGTCGCATCAGGCGACTAGAGCTACGCCGGACCGGCGCGAGCGGCAAGGGCGTCGGGCGGCGGATACTGCGTGATCGCCGCTATGGGCCAGGAGTGGACTTAGCGGTGCAGCGCGGAGTGCACCGCAAAAACCTACGCCCGTTCGCGAGCGGCCGTCACCATCGCGCAGCCGATAGGGTATAGGCAATCGTCAAACACGGTCGTTATCCCCAGGGTTGCGTGGACGCAGTTGTTCGAGTGCGCGTGGTGGGGCCTACTGTTACGTGATCGCTGGCAGACGCTTCGGTGTATTGATCTGCTGCAATTGCCTATACAGGTTCTTTGCTCCAACTAATCTAATCGTACTTGCCTTCTCCGGCTTGCGCTTTGCAGTCTCCCCCCACGGATCGGTGCTTCCTTCGGATGCAAGGAATGCCGCCGTTGCCGCCAACTCAAGTTCAATCGAGTCGGCTCCCGCAGCGACCTTCGCCACCTGGGACCGGACGGTGTCCCCATTTGTTTCTGCCGAAACAGTATATATGGAATAGAACCCACCCCACGAAGTCGGGTGCTCCTCCTCCCTCAACACGTTCAAAATTCTGGCACTCCGCGCTGCCGACGAAAGTTCCTCACTGTATGGCCCATAGTGGCGGTACTCAAACGAGAACCCCTCCCCGAGACCAGTAGCTTCCAACAAATACGCAATCTTCTGAAGCTTCGTCCGGCCCACGACGCGGCCACCCGAATCCGACACGATCTGCACGACCCGTTCGTACTCGCGTCTCTGATTAGTTCGCGCCGCCATTTCTCCCCTCCGCGCCTATCGTCTGCTCAACGAACTGCCTCGCATCGTCATCACTCACATACACGCGATACAGCTTAAACGTGCTGATCGCCGCCACGACTTTCGAACGTTTGACCAAGTCGACGAGATCGCCGCTACTAGTCTTGATCCGAATCTGATTAAGCGGCCCTTTGGACTCTTGAAATCTCCTATACGGTTCTCGATCAGCTCTATCAGTCATGATCCGAGGGGCGACATCGGTTTTCGAAGCAAGCCACTCAGCGATTCTCGCGTCTACCCTCTGACAGGCCTGCTCGACAACCTCTTCTTTCGCGTCCTCACCCAACTTCGTCCGCAGGCGCTCGCGGACGTCAATGCACTTGTATAGCCGCCGATCCCGCAACCGCGCGGCGAGGCTTTGGATCGTCTCATCGCTTGCGCCCGACAATAAGCTCAAAGCGCCCCATACCACCGTATCATCGAGCGCGAGGATGTTATCCAGGTGGTTCGGATCCTTCGCAAAGGTCAGCAGCGGATGATTCTTCGGCAGTCCGGTCTTCCGCCAATCTCTATTGCCCGCGAGACTCATAACGCGGTAAAGAAGCTCGCCAAGGATCTTCTCAGCACCCCGCGTTGCCTTGTGGAAATACACCGCCGGGTAAAGTTGGAAGAGCCCCAACACGTAAGTCTCGGCGGCATACACAGCCTTGGGTCCGAGCACAAACGTCTCAACGTCGCCGACCTGCTTCTCGTCGACTCCGTAGGGCACGCTACCGACCTCAAGGTTCGCCATCAGCCAATCGAAGTCGATAGCCCCGTGCTGTGTTCCGGTCATCAGACGATCGCGCCGCATGTAGTCGAGACGATCAGCGTCGAACTGGCTCGACACGACAGCGCTATAGATACTGCCAGGGCCCTGCTTGATCACATCCGCTACGTTGGTAGCGAAGCCATTTCCTAGCTGCGCATCCAACACTTGACTGATCTCGCCCTCCCGAATCAGGCGGTCGCTGATCCGTTCATAGTCTGCGAGCGGGAGGTTCATGCGCTTACCGACCGCCTCAAATGCATGGCTGAAAGGCCCGTGACCGACATCGTGCACCAGTGCAGCCGCGAGGGCATGCTCTGCCTGATGCCCCTTCCACCGTGCTTCACCAAGATGTTGCTCCACGATCTTCATGAGCATACGAGCCGTATGGAACACGCCGAGGCTGTGAGCGAACCGCGAGTGCGTCGCGCCCGGATAAACTAACTCCGAAAGACCGAGCTGCTTCACACGTCGTAGTCGTTGGAACGCTGTCGTCTGGATGACGCGCCACATTGCGTCCTCGAATTGGTTTGCACCGAACTCGATCAGGTTGTGTAGCGGGTCTCGGACTCGTTACGCTCTAAACATGTTCTTATTTTGTTCTGGCTGGTGTGTCAATGCTGAAGTTGGCTGATTCGCCCAAATTAAGGAAGCACTCGCATGCACGCACATACGATAAGTGGGGCTTCCAGCCTGATGCGGTCTCGCCACGATCCCCGGATAGACGTACATGTGTCCAGTGCTCCGACGGCATCTATCCGCTGTATGAGGTCGAGTGCCAGCTGCAGCTCAGAGATCGCGAAGCTCACTATTGATCGCACTGATGTCAGCTACCGTCCCCGCGTGCCCGGGCTGCAGCTGCTCATAGCCGCACAGGCTCAAAAGCTGCCTCGCACCAACCGCCGTCTCACGGCGATCCAGCTGTTCGTAGATCGGCTTCGAACTCTGCTTTTGAAATTTCGTAGAAGACATGCGCCACTGGCCGGTTCTCGATCATTATGACTTCGTTTTTGCTGATGAGCCTTGCACCAAGTTTCTCCATTGCGCGGCGCGACCGCACATTCGTTTCGCCGACGCGGAAATAGACCGTGTCCACAAATTTGAAGGCGTGGGCCATAAGCAGCCGTTTCACCTCGCGGTTCCACAATCCGCCCCAATAGCTGCGGGCGAGAAAAGACCAGCCGATCTCGGCGTGTTCCTTTTGATGATCGGGGACGTTGTAGCGTGACGAACCAATGATGGTCCCCGATCGCTTGTCGATCACGACCATTGCGCCGCCGGACTCCAACGACGCCTGAAACAACTGCCGGAAGACAGTTTCGCGCCAGCGGCCGGGTTGCGGGTGCAATGTCCACACCTCTGGGTCCGACGCGACGAGATAGAGCGCATCAAAATCCGCCGGATTGAGCGGGCGCAGGACAACGAGATCACTTTCCAGGCTTGGCTGTTTGTCGAACATGTTTCTTTTCACAAGTTCAGCTCTTGCGGGCGACCAGCGCCATGTCATCGCGGTGGACGATTTCGGCGCGGCCTTCGTAGCCGACCAGTGCCGCGATCTCGCTGCTCTTCTTGCCCATGATGCGCTCGGCGTCGGCGCGAGCGTAGGCGGACAATCCGCGCCCCAAGTCGCGGCCGTCGACCGAACGGATGACCACGGCGTCGCCCCGGTCGAACGCACCTTCGATGCGGCGCACGCCCGCCGGCAGCAGACTTTTGCCGGCGTCCAGCGCTGCCGCCGCGCCCGCGTCGATCACCAGCACGCCGCGCGGCTCCAGCGTGCCCGCGATCCAGCGTTTGCGGGCAGCGACCGGATCGGAGGGAGCCAGAAACCAGGTCGCGCGCTTGTCCGGCGCGCCCAAAGCCGCCAGCGGATTGAGCACCTTGCCGAGCGCGATCACCATATGCGCGCCGCCGCCCGTCGCGATCCGCGCCGCCGCCACCTTGGTCACCATACCGCCGCGCGAAAGTTCGGTGCCCGCGTCACCTGCCATGGCCTCGATGGCGGGCGTGATCTCGCGCACCTCGGGAATGAACTCGGCGCGCGGATTCTGCGCTGGGGGCGCCGTGTAGAGCCCGTCGATGTCGCTGAGCAGCACCAGGCAGTCGGCGCTGCACATGCTGGCGACGCGGGCCGCGAGCCGATCGTTGTCGCCATAGCGGATTTCGCTGGTCGCCACGGTGTCGTTCTCGTTCACAACCGGAATGGCCTTCAGCCGCAGCAGCGTTTCGATGGTGGAGCGGGCATTGAGATAGCGTCGGCGCTCCTCGGTATCGCCCAAAGTCAGCAGCACCTGCGCGGCGACAAGCCCACGCGCCCGGAACAGGTCCTGATAGGCATGGGCAAGGCTGATCTGTCCGGCAGCGGCGGCGGCCTGGCTCTCGTCGAGTTTTAGCGCGCCCTTGGGCAGGCCCAGCGCCCCGCGCCCAAAAGCGATGGCGCCGGAAGAGACGAGGATGACCTCCTTGCCGGAGGCGATCAGCGCCGCGATGTCATCGCCCAGCGAGTTGAGCCAAGTCGATTTGAGCGCGCCGGTCGCCCGGTCGACGAGCAGCGCCGAGCCGATCTTGACGACGATGCGGCGAGCGGCGGTCCATTCGGGGCGCATGGGAGCGTTCAATCGTTGGGGATGGTTTCGACGACGCCGGCCAAGATGATGTCCTCATCCGCGGTCACGAGCGGACAACGCATGACGCGGGCAGTGGCGACGAGCAAGCGATCAATGGGATCGCCCGTTGAAATATCGAAAGTACCGGCCTCCAGCGCCACCTCGGTCGTCGTCGCCGCCTCCTTGAAGGGATGCCGGCGCAACGATGCGCGAGCCCAGACGAGAGCCTGGTCCGGCGTTCTGAAAAACCGGCGCAACGTGAACAATTCGGCGATCGACAAAGGCGATAGCCATATCTCCGTGGCGTTCGAGGCAAGCAACCGCGACGTCTTGCGGCCCAAGGCTTTGGGCCGGTCCGCCATGAAGATCCAGATATGGGTGTCGATCAGCAGCCTCACCGTTTCGCCTGCCTGACACGTCTGCCCTTCGATTTCTCTTTGGCGCTGACCTGAGCTTCCAGTTCATCCCACTCCTCGGTCGTATAGTCGCGATCCCAAGCGGAAAAGCGCACGATCTCGGCAGGATCGTAGTCGCCGAGCGCGCCCTCCATCCAGCCGAGCTTGCGCTCGCCCTCGGCGGGGATCGCGACGGGCTGGATCTCGGCGACCACCTCGCCGCGTCGCGTAATGCGCACGGGCTGCCCGGTCCGCCGGACCTGTTCAAGCACGGCAAGGCAAGTGGCCTTGAATTTCGAGATGGCGATCTCTTGCATGGATGATTGATACCATGGTCAGATGACCATGGTCAACTTGGTAGTTGGTGTGTGTTCCCCTGTTGGTATCTAGCGGCAGCCGCATCAGCGCAGCACTTACCAGTCCACGGGGTCCGTCGCGGGACTGACGATATCGCCGATGATGTTGCCCTTGCCGCGCAAACGCCCGAGAAGCCTGGAGCGATCTTCGGCCTTAGGTCGAGGCGGCTGAATTTCTGCCACAACCTCCCCGCGCCGAGTGACGCGCACAGATAGGCCAGTCTCGCGCACGCGCTCGGGCACTGCGAGGCATGTTGCCTTGAATTTGGAGATGGCGATCTCTTCCATGGTGCGTCGCACCATGGTCAATGACTATGGTCAAATGTGACGGGCTCGGCAAGCGCCCGGGCCGCGCGCGGCTGGCAGAAGATGCGGTCGGCGAACGGGTACCGCAGGTCGCGGAGGCGCTGCGGCGCTACGCCGAGTGCGATCGCACACGCGTGCCGCATCCGGGCCAGTTGAATGACCAGCCCGGATCGGTGTCTCAGTTCAGCTTCACTTAGCGGCGCAAGGATCGTGAGCCACTGTCCTGCGAACCGCCGCGATGGCTACGTTCGTCATCGCGGTTGTGGTCGCAACCCGAGCTTGAACGGCCGCCCCGGCCATCACCATGACCGATCCGGAGCTGGCGGACGCGACCTCCATCGAGCCGATCACGCCAGAGATCGTTGCCAGAATCATCGAGCAAGAGCGCGCCGCGCGGCCGAAAGACAAGCTGGTGCTGCTCCCGGCCATGGGCGGCCTGTCGGCTGGGAATTATGGCGCGATCACGGGCGCCCCTCCCGCCACGACGCGGCGGGATTTGGCGAAACTGATGCGGATCGGAGTGCTCCGGCGTACAGGAGCGCGAAAGGGCACGCGGTTTTGGATTCAGCTAATCTAGCGCCGGCAAGGGCGCCGTCTTGGCCGTGGTCTGGCGCCGACTCGCGACTGAGCGTTGTCGAGAGCGCCTACCGCTAATTTTTCTAGCGATTTTTTGCGCGATGACGACTTCCGGGCAATCTTGATCTTTGCCCATCGTTCGCGCCGTGCTACTCAAATCGGCCATGAACGAGCAAGTCAGATCGCCGTTAGATGGCGCCTCCGTCGCAAGTCCCCTAGCACCGCAGCGCCGCCGCTTCACCGCTGGCGACCTGGAGGCCATGGACCGGTCCGGAATTCTAGGCCCGCAAGAGCGCGTCGAACTGATCGACGGGGAGATCATCATCATCGCCGCCAAAGGGGCCCGCCACGAGATCATGCGCACACGCCTGACCAAGTTCTGGTCGAGGCGCTCTCCCGAAGATCTGATGGTGGCGTCCGAGCCGGCATTGCATTTGGAGCCACATAATGAGCCAGAACCGGACATTGTCGTGTTCCAAGATGTACTACAGGCGCCACAGGTGCGCGGCGACACAGTCCTGCTGGTCGTGGAGATCGCGGACTCCAGCCTCTCCTACGACCTGACTGTCAAAGCCGCTTTGTATAGCCGCTTTGGCGTGCGGGAATACTGGGTGATCGACCCGAAGGCGTGCGAAACCCACATTCACCGGGACCCCCGAGGCCAAGTGTACGGCTCAGTAAGTGTGGCGTCGCGCGCCGACCTGCTCACGCCGCTGCTGGCGCCCACGCTGGCTGTGCGGCTGGGGGAACTGCGGCTGGATTGGGATGGGGAGGGGTGAGGGGCCAAACTACGATTTCGACAGACGAACGGGCACGATCAACCCCATTCACTTGAGGAAGCGCAATGAACGAAAGGTCGATTCTTCAGGGAAAGATCGATGCGGCCGGCTCGGCTTTCAAGCAGTGGACGGAAGCCTTTTATGGTACCGTCGACGCGCACAAACGTTTGCCATCAACTCTTTGACATTACACGGATTCTACTGGCACAATAGGCATCCTAGAAAATAAAGAAATATGGGCAACTAGCGTAAACCACCTGAGCGATCCCACAGAATTTGAATACGGCATTCAACTCTCCCACGATACGTGCCGGGCTATGGAGCAAGAAACCGAAGACGGCCTGCAGCGTGCGGTTATAAAGTCCATCAAGGGAGACCTCACACAAACATGGCACCGCGAGTTTTCGCTATTCTCAATCTGCGTTAGCAAGAAGCGCGACGACCTGAACCAGTGGCGTTCCTACCGGCACAATAGCAGGGGATTTCCTATAGGATTTAATCAGTCATACTTTGCTGTGAAGACGAATAATTTTCCGAAAGACAAAAATGATTTCATAGTGCCAATTGAGTATGATGAGTCGATCAATCGAAACCACATCCGCGAGGCATTGAGAGTTGGTGCCAAATGTGTGGCCGATGAAACTCCCAAAGACATCTCGAGTACAAACGAACTATGGTTCGCAACAAAAATCATTGAGTCCATTTCGAACGGACTAATCGGGGTCGTCCTGTTGCTAGCTTCAGGCGCCAAGGAGACATCATACTCAGACGAAGACGAGATGCGAATTGTCATTATGAACGCCAGCAGAACTATGTTGAAGCACACAAAATTCCGTCAGCGAGGTTCGCGCATCGTCCGCTGCGTCACTTACGACGACCAGCTTACGACCGGTTCGATCAATGAAATCGTCGTGGGACCTGCAGCGGACGCTCGATCCGAAGACTCGCTTCAATTGCTGCTACAGCGAAATGAATTTGGCAATGTCAAGGTAACGAGATCAAAAATACCTTACAGACCGTAACAGTTGCGTTAGCGTATAACATCAGCAGTTCGAACTGCCAACCCGGCCGCCATGGCCCGCGCCTCACTGCTCGACAGCGTGCGCCCGCCCTTGAAATCCTCGCGAGGCCGCTCGATGCCGGCGAGATCCTCGGGGCTCAACTCCAGCGCGGCCGGCCGGCCTGCCATCGACCGCGCAACTTCGGCGAGCCGACTCACTTGCCGCTCGTCGAACGCGGGCAGGACATTGGTGATCATTTCGATGGCTTCGGCGCGTGTCATGACGTCTACCTACCACGGCTTCCCAATCGCCTCCACCCCCACCCTTGCCCTCGCGCCCGCCTTCCCCTAAACCCTCCCCGCCATGCCAAAACGAACCGACATCCACTCCATCCTCATCATCGGCGCCGGGCCCATCATCATTGGGCAGGCGTGCGAGTTCGATTATTCGGGCACCCAGGCCGTCAAGGCGCTGAAGGCCGAGGGCTATCGCATCGT
>JANYHF010000116.1 GCA_025359185.1 Hyphomicrobiaceae bacterium
CGCATCGCCTGCCCAGAGAGCTTTCGGGCGGGCAGCAGCAGCGGGTGGCGCTTGCACGCGCACTGAGCTTCTCGCCACAGGTCCTACTGCTCGATGAGCCGCTCGGGGCCCTCGACCGGAAACTTCGGGTCGACGTTCAAGGGCAGCTCAAGGACATTCATCGCTGCGTTGGCACGACCTTCATCTACGTCACGCACGACCAGGAAGAGGCGCTGACGATGTCGGATCGCATCGTCATCATGAACCACGGCAAGATCATCCAAATCGGATCGCCTGAGGAGCTTTACGAGCAGCCGCGCACCGTGTTCGCCGCCAGCTTCCTCGGCAGGAGCAATTTCATCCGGCACGAAGGCCGCACGTGGGCGCTCAGACCCGAGAAGATCGATGCCAGACCAGCGGGCACGACAACAGTAGCGCCCAAGCTGAGCGGTACGATCCGCGGCATCACCTACATGGGCGCGTTGATAAAACTGACCGTCGGTGTCGAAGGCACCAAAGACATCGAAGTGCATTCAGATGCCTGGCGGTTGCCACATCGGTTCGCCGAGGGCGAGGCCGTGGATCTCTCCTGGAGCAACAGCGCGGCCGTAGCGGTCGAGGACGACTAATTCGACAAAACCCAACCCAAGGTGGACACGAGATCCGCCGCGGCTGCACCCGGCACCCAAGCCGGAAATTTCGGCAACAGCGCCAGATGGCGCGCATTGAGGAGGAGAAGGCCATGCATGACAGGACATTTGCAAGCGAGATGGCACTCGAGGGAGCCAAGGCGTTTCAGGCCGGCAGGCTTGACCGACGCACATTCCTCGCGCTGTGCGGCCTGACGGGCGTCGCGGCGCTCACGGCCGCGACCGGCAATGCCGAAGCGGCCGCCAACCAGATCGTCATGTGGAACTGGGGCGGACAGTCCGAACAGTGCCACGGCGAGGCAATCGGCAAGCCGTTCACGGCCGCGACCGGCATACCACTCAAATTCGACACCTCGGGTCCGCTGCAGGGCAAGATCAAGGAGATGGTGGATTCCGGCAAGGTCACGGCCGACGTTTGCGATGCCGACGGTTTCGATGCCGTCGCACTCGGCAAATCGGGACATCTGGAGCCGATCGACTATAAGATCGTCGACAAGACGATGATAAAACCCGGCTCCGCTTGGGAGCACGGCGTGGGCGTCATCTTCTACGGTTATGCCTTCATGTACGATACCAAGGCATTCGGCAGCAGTCCGCCGAACTCGTGGGCCGACTTCTTCGACACCAAGAAGTTCCCCGGCAAGCGCTCGTTGTACAAATGGGCCAACGGAGCGATCGAAGGCGCGCTCCTTGCCGACGGCGTGCCGAAAGACAAAATCTATCCCTGCGACGTGCCGCGTGCTCTCGCCAAGATCAAGTCGATCAAGGCCGACAGCATCTACTGGGGCTCGGGCGCCGAAGGTCACGACATGATCGTCAACGGCGACGTGGCCATGGGCATGGTCTGGCAGAACCGCGGCCGCGCCATCGAGCAGGACAGCAAGGGTCGCTACAAGCTGGTCATGAACGAGGCGATCGCCATGCCGGGCGCCTACATCGTGCCCAAGAACAACCCCGCCGGACGCGACAACGTCATGAGGTTCATCCAGCAGGCGCTGCAGATCGAGTCGCAGCTGAAGCTTCTCGACTGCCTCGGCATGACGCCGTCGAACCCTGCGGCCTTCGAGAAGATCCCAGAGGCGCTGGCGCCCTACGCGATCAACTCGAAGCAGAATATCGACAGGACTGTGTTCAACGACCCCGTGTGGTGGGCAGAGAAGGGCGGCGATGCCGTCAACGCTTTCCTCGACGCGATCGGTTGAGCCTGACGAAACGAGCGCACGCCGGGGGCCTCATCCGGTGTGCCACTCTTAACCGGGATCAGCTTGGTGACGGCGCCTACAGCTACATCCGAGAAGCCGAGCCCGTACTGGCTGCTGGTGGCGCCGTCATTTTTGCTGCTGTTCTTCCTGTACGCCCTGCCGGTGCTGAACATCTTGCTGCTGAGCTTCACCGACCCTGAGCCGGGGCTAAGCAACTATCGCAAGATTATCGAGAGCGACACGGTCGTCAGATTGATCTGGACCACCCTGCGCATT
>JANYHF010000122.1 GCA_025359185.1 Hyphomicrobiaceae bacterium
TTGGGTCCCAGGACCCAAATCCCGTACCAGCGCTGTTGCTAGCACCGGTGCTCACGCCCGTCGTTTGCGTGATGTCGAAGGTTTGCGCTTGAGCCGAGCCCGCCAGACCAAGCGCTGTCGCCAGGACAGCATATTTCACAAGTGTTTTCATATTTGAGTCTTTCCTGTTAGGGATGCTTTTGGAACGCGCCGCCAGGACAACCCCAGCCAGCAAACTCAAGAATGGGCCGCCTATGACGGGGTCCATTGCTTCCGGTCGCCCGCCGCCGGGTCAGAGATCTGCTCCCGGCAACGATCGGCAGAGGGAAATTCCTTGAGCAGAACATCGATGACGCCGAGCGCCACCGGTCCGTTGACAGCTTCAAACTGCAGGCGCTGCTGGTCCGAGACCTGCACCTCGCCGGTCACCAACTGCGCGCCGATCTGCGTGCCCGAGCCAACGCCGATCTGGGTGTACCGGACCGGCCGCTGGATCATGCTGATCTGGCGGTTGATGCGGGTCGCCGACACGTCCATCTGGATGGTGAGTGTGAGCTGCGCCCAGCCACGCTGGAAGACCGGGCCGATGCCGCCGACGCGAACGTCAGCGTTGATGGGACTGCCGAAATCCAGCGTGTTGAAGATGCCGTTGAGCACATATTCGGCGCGCACACGCTCTTCCGGATTGCCGAAATACTGCACCAACACCTGGCCGCCAGCGCGCCGGATGGTGTCCGTGATGAAGGAGGCGCTGCCAGCCTGCGGCAGGAAGCTGCCGGTGGAACCTTGGGCAACTGAGTTGATCTTGCCGGTAGAGTCGACGAATGGGCCGACGGCAAACAGATGGCCGTTGAGGACACCCGATTGGGCGATACAGGCCAGCGCCCGCTCGATTGGCGGCTGGCGGTGCACCAGCGTTGGGAAGTCGGCCGTGGACGCAGTGCCCTCTGATGTCCCGGTGCCTTGCGTTACTGCACAACCACCGAGGCCGAGCGCCGCCAGCAGGCCAAGCAGCAGGCCCGTTGCAGACACAAGCCGCGTCATTGTCCGCTCACCGTGCCGTTGTTGCTGATATTGCCGGTGTTGCTGCCGGTCTGATCGGCGATGACCGAATTGCCGTTGCCGGTCACGGACACGATGTTCTGGGTGCCGATGGCATAGACGCTGATATTGGTGCCGAGCAGAATGTGCGCCCTGGCGAGATTGACATCGGCTGCCAAGGCCGCGTCGGTGTAATGCATGGTGGCCGTGCCATCGCTGCTGCTCGCAATGCCGGCGTCGAGGCCCCAGTAGTGGCCCGCGCCGGTTGAACCGGCCAAGGCCCCCCCGGGCACTCCAGCTGCTACGACGATCAGCAGCGCTGCCGCTATTTTCTTCCAGCATGTCATTGCCCGCGTGCTCCTGCCAATTTTGAAATCCCCTGACCCTGCCACAAAGCTGCCATCCGAATTCTGGACAGCAGTTCATGGCTGGCGTCCGGTTTGCCGGGCGCCATTTTTTTCTTCAGTTCAAACTCGTTGACTAAGGGTACCGACCCCAGCGCATCAAACGCCCGCCAGTGGACGCCCAGCGACCACTGATTGAGGGAACGCCACCAAAACTACCAGGCCGCGAGTGCGCCTCATTCCGGGTCTCGTATTGTCGGCAGCACCGTCGATAAACCAGCAAAAACAAGAGGTTCCCGAAACGCCGCGATATGCGCAGTTGAACTGATTCGCTCGGCCTTGCCGAGGTTCAAAATTGGACACATCGGGATTTGGTCCCGTCCATTTTTGGATAGATCAGAGACTTTCATTCGATTTATCCTCTTCAGAGCTCTATCAGTAGCTTCGAGGGGGAACTCACTTATGCAACAACGCTTTTCGCTTCGGGGTTACGACGCCGAGTTCAAAGAGCGCGTCAGTGTTGAAGAGTGGCAGCGTATTCTGGTTTTGCGCCACCATCCTGACATGATGCGCGGGTTGTTCCGCTATGGCGAGCTGATGCCGACGTATTTCTCGGACAACGTCTTGCTCAACAAGGTGGTGACCGAGGCGTGGCGATTCGAGATGCTTGTGTACACGCTGTATCTTCATGACACCCGCAACCCGGACGATCCTGCGACCGGGCTGACCGTCGCCAATCTCACGCGCATTTGTGCCGCGCAGAAAGTGGCCAGCCGTGGACGCGTCCTGGCCATTCTCGGCATCATGCAGATTGCCGGCTATCTGCACCGGCGGCGCTCGAAGATCGACGCCCGCATTGTGCATCTTGAACCGTCGGCGGCGTTCATGGAGATCGTCGAGGGGTGGAATCAGCGCATCCTGCAGATCATCGATGCGATCGATGACACCGGCGAGTTGGCCAACGCACACGTCGCAGTGCCACGCCTGGGCGCGGACATGCGCACGCTTGGCGCGGAACGGCTGCTGCAAGGCTGGAAGCTGCTGGACCCGTTCCCGGAGGTCAACTATTTCGTCACCCGTGATGGTGGTTGGATGCTGCTGCTGAGCTGCGTGGCGGCGGGGCTGCAACCCAGTAGTGGCGAGGAGATTGCTCCCGTCGCTCTCGAACTGGGCAGCTTTGGCAAGCGCTTTGGCGTCTCGCGCTCACATCTGCGGCGCGTGCTGGAGGGGGCTTATGACGCCGGCCTGCTCGACCTCCCGCCGCGCAATGGCCAGGAGATCGTGCTGTCGCCGAGGCTCGTTGCGTCGTTCCTCACCTGCATGGCCTCCGAACTCGGATTTTACAGAGAAAATACGCTTGCGGGTTTGAAGACGGCACGGCCCGAAAGCTGGTTCGCGGGCGAGGCTCCAGTGGTCAATCCCGGAGACCTGTACGATACGCATGTTCATCACTTCAGCGACACTCGCCGCCTCAGGGCCGGTATGGGCGGCTGACCGGGCGTTGGTTACCTGGCGGCCATGGGGTCGAGGCTCGCGACATAGCGGCTGGCGAAGGTGGGCTCGGGCCACAGCTCCACGGCTGGCGGCAGCACGGCCTTTGCGGCCACGTTCACCTTTTTCTTTGCCTTTACCGGATCGGCGAGCCAGCCGCCCATGCCGAGCAGGAAGAACAAGTATGTGTGCATCGCATCCCAGTAGTGGACGGTGAAACCGGCGAGCGCCAGCGCAACGAAGCTCAGTGTCCAGCCGACTGACGCCTTCTGCTCCTGGCGGGGCCGCTGGCCTGGGCCGCGCGCGTGTACCGAGGCGATCAGCAGCCAGATCGCCGTCACCAGCAGCACGATGGCGGGGATGCCCATCTGCATCGTGACGATCAGCCAATAGGCATCGACGCTGGTCGACGGCATCCAGTGTGGCCGCACCCAGTCGTCGAGACCAAGCCCGATCCAGGGATGCGCCCACACATTGTCCATGCCAAAGCCCCAGATCAGCGTCCGGTAATAAGCCGTCTCAGGATCAATCGAGATGCGGGTGACGATGGCGGCGAGTGGCGATTGGGAGGTAAACAGAGTGAGATACATATAGAGCAGGAAGAACAAGCCCCCGACGATCTTCATGCGGTTAGGCACGCGCTTGGTCGCCCGGTGCAGCCCGCCCAGCAGGCTTTGCACCGCCAACGTGTTCAGCGGCGCTGATGAGAGGCCAAAGAACGTGGCGGTGACAAGGCCGGCCGCCTTGGCAAAGCGCTTGGCGCCCGGCTCCGTGGTGAACCAGACCATCGACAGGATGCTGGCGCAGTAGGCGCCGTAAAGAATGGGGTGGTTGAAGGTGGCGTAGGACCGGTGCAGGCCCCAGCGCACTTCGTCATTGGCCACCGCATCGACACCGCCGAGCCCGCGCAGCCAGAGATGGACAAAGTGAAAGCCGGTCAGCGTCTCGGGCAGCGCCAGGAGGCCGACGAACATGACTGAAAGGAACAGGCCTCTGAGAGTGGCCATGAAAGTGTCGTAGTCGCGAATGTAGACGCGTGCGATGAGATAGCCGCCGAGACTTTCGACCGCCAGCGATCCGCCGGTCTGCAACGCCGCCGAAAACTCCAGATGCAGCGGGAACACAAACAGGATCCAGCAATTATACAGGATAAAGAAAATATCAAAACTGCGCAGTCGCATTCCCTTCGAGGATATGAGCTTGATGAGCGCAGGCAGAATGAAAACGAGGATCGCGCAGCGGTGCGGCAGCAGGTGCAGTGTGCCGATGACCGGCGACAGCTCCACTGGCGTGATGATGCCGGTAATCAGCAGCAACACGGGCCATGGCATACGCGGCTTGGCGGGTTTCTTGGTCATCCGCGCGGTTCCCCGTGCAGCGCATTGGGAGAATACAGAGCACAGAGCAACCCACCACCTGTGGAACGGGGGACAGGGCGAGGGGTTGCTCTAAGCAATACCCGCAAGCGAAAGTAAAACCTCGTCATCCCGTGCGCGGCGCAGCGATTCTTCATCGGGGCGCTGCAGAAACGGGATCTGCTTTGACGGGCAGATGCTAGAACCGCAGGCGAGATCCCGGATCCGCGCAGCACCATGAAGACTGCTGCAGCGCATCCGGGACGACGGATACCACAGGTCCAGATAGTCAATTGCCGGTCTAAACAGGTCGCAGCGGCGTGCATTTCCTTCATCCCGCTCAGTAGGCGTTCTTGCTGGTGAAACCGCGAAACGGCGTCAGGGCGAGAATCTTAAGATCTGAGAGCAGCGACCACGTATCGATGTAGTGCAGATCGTATTCCACCCGCTGGCGCATATCGTCCGGGGTCTGCGTTTCGCCGCGGAAACCGTTGACCTGCGCCCAGCCGGTCAGGCCCGGCTTCACCTGGTGCCGGTTGGCGTAGCGCTCCAGCATCTCGCCATAGTGCTCGTTGTGGACCAGCGCGTGCGGGCGTGGGCCAACCAGCGACATGGTGCCGCCAATGATATTGATCAGCTGTGGCAGCTCATCGAGGCTGGAGCGGCGCAGGAACCGGCCAAGGCGCGTCACGCGCGGATCGTTGCGGGTGGCCTGTGTCACCTCAGCGCCCGGCTCCATCACCCGCATACTGCGGAATTTGCGCACGACGATGACGCGATGATTGAGGCCGTGCCGTTTCTGACGGAACAGCACGGGGCCGGGGCTGTCGAGTTTGATGGCTGCCGCGATCAGCAGCATCACCGGCGCGAACACAATCAGCGCGGGCACGCCGATGACGATATCTTCGAGCCGCTTCAGCAACGGCGCCCAGTCGGCCATTGGCTTGGCTTTGACGTCCAGCAGCCCCACCGGCCCCACGCTGGACACTTTGTGACTTGGCACCCGCGCATCGACGAGGTCCGAGGCCACATGGGTGCAGATGCGGATGCGCACCGGCAAATGCTCCAGCCAGCCCGCAATATCGGCAATGCGCCGGTCAGCGGCCTGCGGGAGAGCGATGATGATCTCGTCGAGGCAGTCATCGCGGCCGATGGCGATCAGCTTGGCAAGGCCGCCAGCCAGGGGAACAGGATCGTTCTCGATACGGAACGGATCGGTGCGGTCGTCAAAAACGCCGACAAGATGCAGGCCCGAGCCGCCCGCCTCCACATGATCGACAATCTTGCGCGCGATGCGGCCGGCGCCATAAACCGCCACGTTGGAATCAAAGAGTCCCGCGCGGGCACAGCGGGCGAGGAAGGCGCGCACGGCAAATCGCATGGTGAGCAGGATGGCGCCGCCGATGGCCAGCGCCGCCGGTTGCCAGCCGCGCGGGAATGGCTGCACCGCGCCAAGCGTGAACGACACTGATTGCACCGTGGCAAATACCAGGAACAGCACCAGCAGCAGCTCGCCGATGCCAAGCGTCACCTTGGGGATGCGCTGTTCTTCATACTGACCCATTTGCCGCAACACGAAATGCCCGACCGCCGCCGACATCAGGCAGGTTTCCAGCGCTGCATAAAGATGATTGCCGGCAAAGCCGTAAGCGCCGCGGTGCAACAGCGTTGCCAGCGCTGACCCAGCCAGGAACGAGAGCGTGTCGATGCCCGCCACCACGTCGATGGCGACGCGGCGGGACCAGCGTGCGCGGGTCGGCCCCGGCCCAGCGGGCGCGTCATCCGTTCCGTAGTCGCTATAAGCCGTGATTGACATAGGCCCCCGCCATCGGTGTCATGTGTGTCAGGCCGCCAGCCGGGGTTCGCGGCGGGTCTTGGGCGCTGGCGGCGCCGGCGCCGGCGTCATCGGCGTGTCGCTGCTGAGCTGGTCCTCCTCGACCTGGTTAAGCACCACGCCGGTCACCTTGGTGAGGCTGTGGCCGAGCGCGCGCAGGGCCTGCCGGGCCGAGGCTTGCGGCGTGCCCCCCCATTTGTGCACGAACACGATCTGATGGCTCATTTCGGCCAGAATGCGCGAATCGACGCTCGGCAGTAATGCGCGGCCGTCGAGCACGATCATCTCGAATTCGCGGTTGAGCCGCTTGAGGGCGCCTTGCGTTACGGGCGATGCGAGCAGTTCGGCGGGTGTGACCGAGCCCCGCTGCTCGCCGATGCCGGGCAGGAAATGCAGACCGGTCGAGGCCTCGCGCACGATGGCGTTCTGCACCGGCAAACGCCGCATCACGCAATCGTACAGGCTGGTGCGGGCCTTGGGCATCAGTCGTGGCGTCAGGCCTGCGCCGGTCAGATCACAGTCGATCAGCAGGGTACGGACACCAGAGAGCGCATAGTGCAGCGCCAGATTGGAGGCGATGACGGATTTGCCCTCGAATGGCACCGCCGACGTCACCAGCACGATCTGCGGCTGCCGGTCCTTGCGCAAGCGCTCGATGCCGACCCGGATCGCCCGGATCGATTCCGAAAACACCGTATGCGGCTGAACGAGGATATGGCGCAGCTGCGGCAGCGTCACGCCCATTGCCGGATCGTGCTCGTCCATGCGCGCGATGGTGGTCATATGGCGCAGCTTGAAACTCTTCTCGATTTCCGTCGTGCGCACGAAGCTGGGGAAGAGGAACTCGATGAGGACGGCCAGGATCAGGCCGAGCCCAAGGCCGCCGCCAAAGCCGCCCAGCACGATCATGGTTTTCTTCGGCGACACCGGAATGGTTGGGGTGATGGCGCGATTCACAATGCGCGCATCGGGCGCCTGCATGTCCTGTTGCTGCTTGGTCTCCTGGCCGCGCTTCAAGAAGCCCTCATAGACCTCACGGGCCGCCGTCGCCTCGCGCTGCAATTCGCGCAAGCGCACCGTCTGGCCGCTGTTGCTGGACATGGCGGTTTTGGACTTGGCGAGGTTGGCTTCCAGTTCGGCCTGGGAGTGCGCGGCAGTTTCGGCCTCGGATTTGAAGTTGGTGACAATGCGCTCGATTTCGGCGCGCAGCTGGGCCGTCGAGGACGCCGCCTGCGCATTGGCCTTGAGCATATTGGGGTGCAGCGGTCCGTATTTGGAGGCCGCGGCCGCCTGCTGGCGCAAACTGTCCGTGTATTGCTCTTTCAACGCGACGATGGCCGTGGACCGCAGCACATCGCCGAGCGTGCCGATATCGGACTGGCTATCCAACAGCTGCTTGGCCTGCTCGAACTTGGCGCGTGTGGCGGCGGTATTGTTGCGCGCGAGCGTCAGCTGCTCCATTTGCCGTGCCACTTCGCGCTCATCGAGCTGAAAACTCTCACTATCGAACAGATCGTTGGCGGCCTTGAAGTCGGCGACGGATTTTTCTGCTGCGAAGACTTTGTCGCGCAAATCGCCGATCTGCCGGTCGATCCATACGGTCGCCTGCTCGGCAGCGTGCATCTTGGTTTCGACCTGGGTGTGCACGTAGGCTTCGGCGATGGCGTTGGCAACGCGCGCGGCCTTGACGGGATCGCGCGACTTGAAGCCGATCTGGATCAGGAAGGTTTCCCGCACGCGCTCGGCCGAGACGCGGCCAAGGAACGCTTCGACGGTGCTGTCGGTGCCCGGCTTGCTTTCCGCAGTGGCCTCGATCAGTTCGCTCAAGCTCTGCGCATGGGCAATCTCAGCCTTGGCAATCCAGGGCTTAATGAGTGCCTTGATCTTCACCAGCATACCATCGGGCTTGGTGAGTTCGGTATCGTCGTTGAGCCGGAGATCATCAATGACGCGGCCCGCGACACTGGTCGAATGAATGATCTCGGTTTCGCTCTCGATAGCTGGCGTATTGGCAATGAGGTCGCTGGTGACCTGCTTCATGTCCGAGACATTTTTGTCACGCGGATCGATGAAGACGGTGGCTGAGGCTTGGAACTGGGGTGTCAGCAGCGACAGAAAGCCAAGGCTGGAGAGGCCACACAGTGCCGTGCAGAAGCCGATGATCAGCTTACGCTTGCCAAGCAGGCGCGCAATATCGGTGAGGCTGGGCAAACCGGCGCCGCCAGTGTCCTCCTTGTCCTCGTCCTCGCTGCTCATCCTACCCCGCGCACGCTACTCGCTCAGCTTCAGCCGCGCCATGTACCGGTTATCGCTGAAATCGAACTCAGCCTGGTTCGATGTCCGCTCCTTATGTTCGTAGCTCAAGGTTAACGCGAGGTTCTCATTGAACAGATAGTCGAGCGATGCAGCTGCACTCCATTGCTTGTCGAGGCGCGTGCCGCCGATGAACTGGCCTTGCTGGGCGGTGAAATCCAGGCCACCGGTGATGTTGTGGTAGATGTCGTATTCCAGCCGTCCGTGCACGCTATCAACCAGTTCGCCAAAGGCCGGGCCGGTGACGGTGCGGCGCATCTCGCGGGCGGCATCGAGATGGATGGTCATCCGGCGCGTGGGCAGCCATTGCAGGCCGCCCCGGAAGGTCGCGGCGCCGATGTCGTATTGGGCATTGTCATCAAATTTGATGAACTGGTAGCCACCGTAGAGCGTGAATTGCAGGAGCGGGTCCAACTCGTAAACGACGCCTGCCTCGGCCCGGTAGGAATTGTTATTGCCGTATTTGGAGCGGTCATGCAGCAGCATTTCGCGGTCTATGCGCGCGGCCGCAAACGCCCGGTAGCCCGGTGACCAGCGGTAGCTGAACAGTGCAAAGGTGCCCGCGATATCATTGTCGCCAGCCGCTTCGTCAGCGGTGCCACCGCCATAGGTCTGCACATCGGTGAGGTAGGAACGCTGATAATCGACGCCAGCTGCCAGGGCGGTGCGCCCGGCATCGTGCATGTAGCCAAGCGCGCCCTTCGTGGTCCAGATCGGGATGGCGGCGGCGGCGTTGTCCTTGTCTATCGGGAGGAAATCGTCGTCGTGGCCGAGTTGGGTCTGGAAGGACGCGCCAATGGTGTCGGCGGCGTCAATGTCGATGCGCCCATCGGTGCGGAAGCTGGCGTCGGTAAAGTCGAGATTGGGATGATCCCGGAACTTCACCGTTTCTGCGTCTAGCCGGACCTTGAACATATGGCGGGGCAGATTCGACTTGTACTCGACGTCTCCGGCCAGGCTTGAGCGCAGATCACCCACTTTGACGGGGTCAAGAAAGATGTTGTCGTCGTAGATGGTTTTGGCAGTAACCGTCGGATACACAACGTTCTCGGCGCCAAATCTCACACCATGGGGCCGAAAGCCTTCGCGCGTGTGATCCAGCACCGTTTCGGCATCGAACTCCTTGGCCTGATCCCAGGTTCCCAGCGAATCGCCTAAGGCAAAGGTGCCGAGATAGCTCAGCGCATCCTGGCCGATCTCCTGCGCGTGGGCGGGCGCAGCCGTCAGCACTGCTGCCAGACTGGCGGCAGCTGCAACCTTGGTAAGACGCGTAAATAGACGCATACGCTGGACCCGGCCTAGAAGAAGCGCTCTTCAACGAGCAGATTGTCGCCGGGCAAAACTGGAATACTGCCGTCCATGGGAATGACGCGGCCCTGCGCGTCGCCCTGGCGGCGCAACACGATGGAGGTTGTCACCGATCGATAGGTGTAGCCGCCCGCCAGCGCCACGGCGTCGGCGATGCTCAGACCCGGCTTGTAGACGAACTCGCCGCCGTGGCGCACCTCGCCCTGCACATACAGCGGCCGGTAGTTCAGCACCTGCACGCTCACCTGCGGGTTCTTGAGATAGCCCTGGCTCAGCCGCTGGCGGAACAGCGCCGCGAACTCGTCCATGGTCTTGCCCTTGGCGGGAACAGCGCCCAGGAGCGGCAGCGAAGCGTTGCCCGACGCATTAACCTCGCTCTCGCCGGTCAATTCCTGCTCGCCGAACACTTCGACCTTGAGCTTATCGCCAACGCCCAGACGGTAAATCCGGTCGAGCTTGGTCAGCTGCTGGTCATTGGCGGCGGCGAGGCTGTAAACCGCCTGCGGGCTGGCCGTGCAGCCGCCAAGCAGCACCGTCAGGGCCAGCGCTCCGGCAGGAAGCGCGCGCAACACATGGCGAAAAGCCAACAAAGGGCATTACTCCGTACTCAACTCGACAGGCGGCCCGTCCGTAGCCCTCTTGAGTACGCCGTTAATGGTTACCCAGAGGTTAACCCCCGCATCGCGGAAAAAGCCGATGGTTAAGGAAGCGTTACGCGGCGGCGCGGGGCGGGACATAGGGGCCAATTCCAAGCAGGCGAATTGCGTCAAACCGGCAAATCACTTAGGGTTTACCGCAATTGGGACGCAGCGGGGGCTGCGGGGCTGAGGGCATCACATGCGATCTGTGCGCAATATCGCCGTCTCGGGCATTGACCAGCTGTGGGACGCCTATCTCGGCATCAGCAGTTCCGGCGCCGATTGCCAGCCAACGTCTTACCGGGTCATGCACAAGATGTTTAAACTGGTACCGCTGGCCGCCGATGATCAGTTCATCGACATCGGTTGCGGGCGCGGCCGCATCATGTGCTTTGCCGCCCGCCAGCCGATCGCGCGTGTCGCTGGTGTTGAGATCGGCAAAGAGCACGCGGCCTATGCGCAGAAAAACATGGAGCATTTGCGTGGCCGGCTGGTGACGAACTGGAGCGTGACGACGGGCAGCGCGGCCGACTTCGACCTCACGGGCGGCACCGTTTTCTACATGTACAACCCGTTCGGCGGCGCGCTGTTTACCCAAGTCATCGGCAAAATGCGGCAGGTTGCGGCGGTGGCGAAAAAGCCAATCCGGCTCATGTACATCAATCCGGTCCTGCGCGCCGAACTCGACAATTCCGGCTGGCTTGCGCCCACATCCGTTCTGCACACAGACCGCCATGGCAAGGTGGCCGCGCAACTCTATGAGAGCCGGTAGGCGGGTATATCCACCGCTCTCATCCTGAGGAGCGCCTACTTTGGCGCGTCTCGAAGGATGAGGTTCGTGACGTAGCCCTCACACCGGCGAGGTTGTCCGCCTGGGACGCGGCTGCGCGCGCTTTTCTATGACGGCAAGTGAATCATACATATGCACGGCACCGACCTGGTCTTTGGACGGGGTGCGGGCGGCATGGGTATGATACCAGCCATGCATATCATCAACGATATCTTTGATAAATTCAATACCTGCACCTTGCCGCCGGTAGCCGCCACTAAAGCCACGCCAATAGGACGTATGTAGATCCTCGATCATATACAGGCCGCCTTCGCGCAACAGCGGAAACAGCGTGTTGTAGCTGGCGATCTGATGCTCGGCGACGTGCGAGCCATCGTCGAGCACGATATCGACGCCTCCCATCTCGGCAACGACGCGTTTCAGGAACTCCGGGTCGTCCTGCGAGCCGATCCGCACTTGGTTGGGGGCATCCACGCGGTCCGCGCATTGCGCATCGATATCAACGCCAAAAATGGTCGCTTTGCTTCCCAGATAGCTCCGCCACAGCTCCAGCGACCCGCCCTGCGACACACCGATTTCCAGCATCCGGACGGTCGTGTTCCGGTATTGGCTGAGATGGCTTTCGTAGATCTCGAAATAGTGCGTCCACTTATGGATCAGCCGCCCTTTGTGGGCATAGAAAATGCGCTCAAGTTCGCTGCGGGGTGAGGCAATATCTTGCGCGATCAGCTCGGGCGGTGAGATAAAAGTCGAAAAATCCGGCGGTTGATCCGGCAACGCATTACGGGCCATACGGCGCACATTCTTTAGGCTGGTCAGCAATGCGTTTGTTGTCATTGTATCAGACACGTCGGCCAGACCTTTCTCAATGCTCGTCATATAAGGCGGTGGACACGCCGCTACATCTGATAAACCGCCGCCGACATGCGTACGATATCGAATTCGCAGGTGATTTGCGCCGGGGCTTTGCGGGCGACGATCACCAGATAAGGGCTGGATGGCGTACTGCTGGACGGCGACAGATCGGCGGCGCTTCCCTCGTGGCTGCCATGACCGACAATCAGTTTGAAGCTCTCAGGGTTCATCCAGGCGCCGTAGGCGATGGCGAGATTGCGCACCGACGCTTCCTTCTGGCAGCTGACCACAGCGTCCTGCCGGTAGGTATTGATCAGCGCTTCAGCCAGCGCGCTGCGGTAGACATATTCCTGGTAGCCGAACTTGCCGGCAGCCAGGAGGGCGATGAACAGAACGAGGCTGCGCATACCGGTTGTCCTAGGGGCGCCGCGCGCATCCCCCACTGGACGCCGCTGTGCCGAGGTCCAACTCTGACATCGTATGGTGAACAAAGACTTGCCGCGTGTACCAGTGTAGGCAAGGCCGTTGCCCGTCCATCAGCAGCATCGTTCGCCCGTGTGCCACCTGCAGGCTAAGCCCGGCCTGGCCCATTGCCCTCCCAACGCTCATACCAGGCCTTGAACAGCGCCAGCTGGCTTTGGGCATACTGCTTCTGGCTTGGGCTGAGTGCATCGGAGGCGTTGAAATGCAGCTCGTATTCGGGGTTACCTTCCAGCACCATCATATATTTGTAGAACAGCACCAGATCGGCGCCCTCGTCGAACGATGACAACACGCCGAGCGCCCGGTCCAGCTCTTGCGCGTGCCGGAGCGCCACAGGATCGCCCTTGGCGGCCTTCGACGACAGCGCAACCAGATGCAGCACGACCTTGGGCAGCACATTGCCGATGCCGGTGATGGCGCCGACAGCATTGCAGTTGACGAAACCGTGCACGACCTGGGTATCGACGCCGACCAGCAGCAGCAGCGACGGGTCCACGCCGGTAATGTGCTCGGCCGCGTAGCGCAAGGACGCCGCGCCGCCGAACTCTTTGAAACCAACGAGATGCGCGTAACGTTTGCGTAGGTCAAAGAACAGCTCGGCGCGGGTCTCGAAGCCGTAGTAGGGGCTGTTGTAGATGACCGATGGCAGGTCCACGCCCGCTTCCAGCACGGCCTCGAAATGCGCGCGCTGCGCCGCCGCCGAGGTGCCTCGCGACAACACCCGCGGAATGACCATGAGCCCGCTTGCGCCCGCCGTCTTGGCATGGGCCGCCAGCGCCGCGGCCCGCGCAGAATTCTGCGCGCCCGTGCCCACAACGACCGGCACGCCTGCCGTGACCAGCCGCGCCACGCCCTCCATCCGCTGCACATCCGTCAGCAGTGGCCAATCTCCCATCGAGCCGCAATAGACAACGCCGGTCATACCGGCCGCGATCATCTCCTTGCCCTTGCGCACCAGCGCATCGAAATCGGGCTCGCGGCGGGCCGTGCAGGGCGTCATCAAGGCGGGCATCGTGCCCCGGAAAATGTTGGCTGACATGAGAGGCCTCGCGTGCGGCGGCTATCGGAAACGCTTGGACATGAGCATAAAGTGATAAGACTCGTCCAGGGGTGCTGCTCTACGCTTCCTTTCCTTAGTCCCTGGTGGCGCTGGCGTGGCGGCACTCGCTGGCTGGCTGCCGGTCTGAGCTGCGCTCGCACCCCCTGCCACCCTGTGCTATCCAGGGGCACCCCGACACTGAGACCCTTCGATCATGCCCATCACTCTCTACGATCTTGCCGGCGCCAACCCCGATCTGCGCTTCTCGCCCTATTGCTGGCGCACCAAGCTCGCGCTCAAACATAAGGGGCTCGACTACGAGACCATCCCCTGGCGCTTTACCGACACCGCCGCACTCGCACCATCGGGCCAAAGCAAGGTGCCCACCCTCATCGATAACGGCCGCTGGGTGCACGACAGTTGGTCGATCGCGCTCTATCTCGACGAAACCTATCCCAGCAAACCAAAACTCTTCCCCGATGCGCAGTCACGCACGCTGGCAAAATTTCTCAACTCCTGGTGCGACTGGTCGGTGCTGCCAAACTCGCGCGCGCTCGCCGTGCGCAATGTGTTCAAGATCATCCACGACAAGGACAAAGCCCATTTCCGCGCCAGCCGCGAGAAAGCGCTTGGCGTGCCACTGGAGCAGCTCGGGCTTGACCGCGAGGCCGCGCACAAAACCTTCGTGCAAGGCCTGAAGCCCGCCGATGTGACGCTCGCCGACCATGCCTTCCTGCACGGCGCGGAACCCGGTTATGGTGATTACGCCTTGTTCGGCACGCTGCTGTGGCCGCACACCGTCTGCCCCGAGCCGGTGATCGTGGAGGATAGCCATATCGGCCGCTGGTTCGCGCGTATGATGGCGCTCAACGGCGGCTGGGTGGCCGCGTGCCCGACGGTGCGCAACCTCGCAGCCGCCAAATGAGCACCCGGCGCGAGCACGATCTGCTGGGCGAACGCGACATTCCCGAAGCCGCCTATTACGGCGTGCACACCCTTCGCGCGGTGGAAAACTTCCCGGTCACCGGCACGCCGATTTCGATCTATCCCGATCTGATCTGGGCGCTGGCCAGCATCAAGATGGCGGCGGCCCGCGCCAATTTCGAACTGAAATTGCTCGACGCCGCAAAGAGGGATCCCATCATCGCGGCCTGCGAGGAAATCCGCGCCGGCCGCCTGCACGATCAGTTCGTTGTCGACGTGATTCAGGGTGGCGCGGGCACCTCCACCAACATGAACGCCAATGAGGTGATCGCCAACCGGGCGCTGGAGCTGATGGGCCACGGCAAGGGCGAGTACAAATTTCTGCACCCCAACGAACACGTCAATCTCAGCCAGAGCACAAACGATGTTTATCCGACGGCGCTGAAAATCGCGGCCTATGCCGGCATCATGAAACTCGTGGCGGCGATGGAGATTTTGCGCGGCGCCTTCGAGGTCAAGGTCGAGGAGTTCAAGGACGTTATCAAGATGGGCCGCACCCAGTTGCAGGACGCGGTGCCGATGACGCTGGGGCAGGAGTTCTCGACCTACGCGGTGATGCTGGGCGAGGACGAGATGCGGCTGAAAGAGGCCGTGCTGCTGATCTGCGAGATCAACATGGGCGCGACAGCCATCGGCACCGGCATCAATGCGGACCCCGACTATGCGCGGCTGGTCTGCGCGCAATTGCGCGACGCCACAGGCATCCCGGTGGTGACGGCCGCCAACCTCATCGAAGCGACGCAGGATTGCGGCTCGTTCGTGCAGCTGTCGGGCGTGCTAAAGCGCGTCGCGGTGAAACTGTCAAAAACTTGTAACGATTTGCGCCTGCTATCGTCCGGCCCGCGCGTTGGCCTCGGCGAAATCAACCTGCCGCCGATGCAGGCGGGGTCGAGCATCATGCCGGGCAAAGTCAACCCGGTGATCCCGGAGGTGGTCAACCAGATCGCCTTCGAGGTGATCGGCAACGACATCACGGTGAGCTTTGCTGCCGAGGCGGGACAGCTGCAACTCAACGCCTTCGAACCGATCATTGCTCATTCGCTGTTTAAGAGCATCAACCACTTGCGCGCCGGGTGTTTGACGCTGGCTGAACGCTGCGTCAAAGGCATCACCGCCAACCGCGCTTTCCTGCGCCAGGGCGTCGAGCGCTCGATCGGCATCGTCACCGCGCTCAACCCCTATATCGGCTACGAAAGCGCCACGCTGATCGCCCAGGAGGCTTTGAGCACGGGCCGCAGCGTGACGGATCTGGTGTTGGAAAAAGGCCTGCTGACCAAGGACGAGCTCGATGATATTCTCCGGCCTGAAACCTTGACCCGCCCGCACCGCCCGCCGGTCCGGCTGAGGTAGAGCGGCAGGAAGCGACCTCAGGACGGCCGACTTGAACCAGTGCCACGGCCTGACCCGCCAAGTGGACCTCAACGGCACCCGCGTTTGGTCCTATGACTACGTCATGACCCGCGATTTCCTGATTTGGTGAGCTGCTACCACGGCCGCCCTGCGACCATGATGGCCGTGAAGCCATGCTGGCTGCGCTTGCTCGGGCAATGAGTTGCTCTTAGCGTATGGGCTGGTCTTTGAGGACACAAAAATGAGCATCGCCGACGACAACAAGCCGCGTTCCAGCGGGCGGGCGGGCGGACGGCAGGCGCGCAAGGAACTGCGGGCCGCACCGCTCTCCGATGACATCAAGCCGATCCGGGGCGGCATGACGGGCGGGCGCTATAAGCCGCTGACCGATGCAGACGTACTGAAAATCCACAATGCGGCACTGCAATGCCTCGAAGAGATCGGCTTTGGCCAAGCGATCCCGACCTGCATCGAGGCTTGTGAAAAACTCGGCTGCACCTATGGGTCTGATGGCCGTCTGCGCTTTCCGCGTGCACTCGTTGAAGATGTGGTCGCCAAAGCGGCTCGCAATTTCACGCTGTTTGGCCAGGACCCGCGCCACGATCTGGAGCCGTCGGGCAAGCGCGTCTACTACGCGACGGCAGGCGCGGCGGTGCACATCGTCAACCTGAAAACCCGCAATTACGATCTGTCTACGCTCAAAGACCTCTACGACGCCGGCCGCATTGTCGATGCGATGGACAACATCCACCTGTTCCAGCGCTGCATGGTGGCGCGCGACATGGAAGACCCGCGCGATCTCGATGTGAATACCATGTATGCATCGGTTTCAGCGACCACCAAGCATGTCGGCACCAGTATGGTGATGCCCGAGCATGTGACCGAGTGCCTGGAGATCCTGCACGCGATTGCCGGGTCCGAGGAAAAATGGCGGGCACGGCCGTTTGTCTCGCAGTCGAACTGCTTCGTGGTGCCGCCGATGAAATTTGCCGAGGACGCCTCGCGCTGCCTGGAAACTGCCGTGTATGGTGGAATGCCCATGCTGCTGCTGTCGGCGGGCCAGGCGGGCGCGACGGCTCCGGCGGCAATTGCGGGCGCCGTGGTGCAGGCGGTCGCCGAAGTGTTGGCGGGGCTTGTCTATGTGAACGCGCTGGTTCCCGGCCATCCGTGCATTTTCGGCACCTGGCCCTTCGTGTCGGACCTGCGCTCGGGCGCCATGTCCGGCGGTTCGGGCGAGCAGGCGCTGCTGACGGCGGCCTGCGCGCAGATGGCGCATTTCTACGACCTCCCCGGCGGTTCGGCAGCCGGCATGGCGGATTCGAAGGAGCCCGATGTGCAGGCCGGATATGAAAAGGGCATCACGACTGTAATGGCCGGGCTGGCGGGGCTGAACATCGTCTACGAAAGCGCCGGAATGCACGCCTCGCTGCTGGGCTTCTCGCTGGAGAGCCTGATCATCGACAACGATATTCTGGGGCAGAGTTTGCGCTGTGTGCGCGGCATCGAAGTGAATGACGAAACGCTCAGCGTCGAGACCATCCGTGAAGTGTGCATCGGCGGGCCGGGCCACTACCTCGGTCACCGGCAGACGCTGGCGCTGATGCAGCGCGACTATGTGTATCCGGTGATCGGCAATCGCCTGTCACCCAAGGAGTGGGCAGAGGTTGGCAAACCCAACATTTTGGATGTGGCGGTGAGGAAGAAGGAAGATCTGCTCAGCGCGTATTTCCCAAAACACATTCCCGAAGCGGTGGACGATGCGATCCGGGCACGGCACAATATCTGCCTGCCGAAGGAGGCGATGGGGCGTGGGCGGAGTTAATCTCGTCACCCTCGTCATCCCGGATGCAGCGCATCATCCTTCATGTTGCGGTGCTGATCCGGGATCTTGCTCGCGGCCCAGACCCTGCCGGTCTCAGAGGATCCCGTGTTTGCGGAGCACCGCCAAAGGGGCGCTGAGCCGCGCACGGGATGACAAAAGCTGGGTTGTTTCTTACCTCGCCGCCACAGTCTGCACTGCCGCCGGCACGGCAACCGCCGCATCGCGGCCTGCGAACGCCATCGCGTAGGCGGCCAGCAGTTCGTCGCGCTCGCGGTCCCAGATCAGTTCGGTGGCGGCGCGGGCTTTGCCGGTTTCGCCCATGGCCGAACGCAGCGTGTGATCGTCCGCTAGCTGAAGGAGTTTGGTGGCGAGCTGCCGGGGGCAATTGCCGGCCGCGTAAAGGCCCGCGTCACCAGCCGTCCGGCGCGTTTCGTCGAGATCATAGGCGACAAACGGGATGCCGAGCGTCATGTACTCGAACACCTTGTTCATCGAAATCTTGTCGTTGTAGACGTTCTTGGGATCGGGAATGACGCCTACGTCGAAAGCCGAGAACGAGGCCAGCAGTTGGTCGCCAGACCGGAAGCCGGTGAAGGTGATGTAGTCTTCGACCTTGCGGGCGCGGGCGAGCGCCTTCAACGGTTCAAGTTCCGTACCCGAACCAACAACGGCGCATTGCACGTCTGTGCGGCCCTGGCGATGCACGATATCGGCCATGGCGTCCACCAGCAGATCGACGCCATCCTGCGCGCCCATGATGCCGACATAGCCCAGCAGTGTCTTGCGGCCCTTGCGAAGCGCCGTATCAGGCGCAATGCGCTGGAAGCGCTTCAGGTCCGGAATGCTGCGCACAATGAACACGCGATCCGGGTCCATGCCGCCGCGTTCCACGGCAATGCGCTTGAAGGTGGCGTTGGTGGCGATGGACACGTCCGCCGTCGCGAAGGTCCAGCGCTCGAATAGCGTCAGGAGCTTGTGGAAAAACCCGCGCTTGCCGAACTTGGCTTCGTAGAGTTCGGGATTGATGTCGTGGTGATCGAAGATGAAGGGCTTGCCAAACAGCCGGTAGAAACCCGCGATGAGAAAAATGGTGTCGGGTGGATTGCAGGCCTGGATCAGGTCGAAACCCACTTTATGCAGAACGTTCAAGGACAGCCACGCTTCCCAGAACAGCGCCGAGGTGTATTCGACCAGATACCCCAGTGCCCCCGAGGCTTCAAGCGGCAGCGGATGGCGGAACACATGGATGCCGTCGAGGAGTTCGTAGGCGGCGGTATATGTGCCGCCGATGGGGCAGATGATGGACACCGTATGCCCCGCATCGCGCAGCGTCATCGCTTCCTGCCAGACCCGCCGGTCGAGCGGCATGGTCAGATTTTCGACAATGATAAGGATACGCTTGCCCATACGCGCCTGCACTCGTGACACTACCTCGAAGGCAAAGAGTGTCGCAGGCAAGGGTTAAGGTTTCGGGCAATGGCGGTGATGTATTGGGGGGAATGGCGTTAGCGGATTGTTAGGGAATTCTGCAACCTCGGCGTCGGGGTGACGGGCCGTCGCCCATTTATCAGCGGCGAATGCTGCCTGCCGGCGACCGCCAGTCGCCCCACCGCGAATCCAATTGGTCCGCATTCAAACAAAAAGGGACCGGACATAACTGTCCGATCCCTTCCTATGCTCTCAGCCCACTCAGCCGCAAAAACCGGCAGCCTACTGAATTACATTCCGTTCTTGCCGTTCGTCATCGACTTCTGGGCAACCGAATTGAACGTCGCGAAGGTCTGCTGCGTCAGCTTGGCTGAGAGCTCGAAAAACTCGCGGGTTTGATCGCTGGCCTTGGCCATCTGCGACTGCATGAAGTTGGTCTGAAGCTTGATGGCTTCGGGAACCGACTTCGACTTGGCGATGGCCGAGGCGGCCTCGAACGCGGCTTCGGTGTTGGCGGTGAAGTTTGCGAGCACCTTGTCACCGAGCGTCTTGGCGCTCTGGGTGGCGGCGGTGGTGGCGTCGGCCATAGCCTTCTGGGCCTCCTGGGCGCTGACCGTCATCTTAGCGACGGCTTCGCGGGTCTTGGCAACGCTCTCTTCTGCGAAGTGCTGCATCTGCTCCGGCACCTTGATGTCAGCGGCGTTGCGCATGAAATCTTCAGCCTGGGTTTGGAATTCGTTTTTCATGGTCGGTCTCACATTTTGGGGTTTCAGGGGCGACGGCACTGCTGACATCCATTCAATCACAATAGGGTCGATTGACGGGGATCAGTGGCCAGATCTGCACCGGCCCGACATCGTCACAAGAATGATATAGACCTTCTCGTTTCGCAGTGCAACATAAATATTGCAGCGCAGCACAAGATTTCTGCTCAAGTTTTGGGCAAGGTGTGAGGCTCAGGGTTTGGCGAAGCCCGCTATTTTTCGTTTAACTGGCTCAAACTGGCTGGCAAGTGCACTGAATTGCTCGGAAACAGCACGCGATGACGCCGAATGATGCCGTACTGTTATGCGTTGTTTGCATATCTACATCGCTGGCAGCGGCAAGCCATGCGCGGCGCACGCAGCTTGCACCGTGTTACGCAACAGGCAGGCGATGGTCATTGGGCCCACCCCCCCCGGCACCGGCGTGATAGCTCCCGCGACCTTTTCACAAGCCGCAAAATCCACGTCGCCAACGAGCTTGTTGCCCGCCCCTTCGATCCGGTTGATGCCCACGTCAATGACGATGGCGCCGGGCTTCACCCAATCGCCCTTGACCATTTCGGGACGGCCAACCGCCGCCACTAGCAGGTCGGCCCGGCGGCAGATTTCTGGCAGATTGCGCGACCTCGAATGGGCGATGGTGACGGTGCAATTTTCTGCCAGCAGCAGCTGCGCCACGGGCTTTCCGACGATGTTGGAGCGGCCAAGCACGACCGCCTCCAGCCCCGACAGATCGACACCCTTCGTGAGCTGGACCTGGGCGCGCTTGGCGAGGATTATGCTGCCGAGAGGCGTGCACGGCACCAGTGCGGGCTCTCCGGTAGCCAGACGCCCGGCATTGATGGGATGAAATCCGTCTACGTCCTTTGCCGGATCGATGAGGGTCAGCACCTTCTGAGCGTTGACGTGCTTTGGCAGCGGCAACTGCACAAGAATGCCGTGGATTCTGGCGTCCGCATTGAGCTTGGCGACCAGCGCCAGCAGGTCTGCCTCGGAGGTCTCGGCTGGCAGCTTGTGCTCGACCGAAAGCATCCCGCATTCCGCTGTCTGCTTGGCCTTGTTGCGCACGTAAACCTGGCTCGCAGGGTCCTCGCCCACCAGCACCACGGCAAGCCCCGGAACGAAGCCGTGCGCGGCCTTGATGGCGGCCACGGCCAAGCCGACATTGGCCCGCAATTCGGCCGCAACCTGCTTGCCGTCGATGATGACCGCCATAGCCTAAATCCTTGATCCGTTTATGTTTTGTCAGAGCCCTGGGTGGCGTCTGGCAACTCCAGCCGGGCCACCATCAGAACAGTTTCTGCAAATTGGGAATGACTACGGACTGCACAAAGTAGCAGCCGATCAGCAGCACGAACGGCGAAAAATCGATGCCACCGGTGGCCGGCAGAATCCGGCGGATCGGCCGCAGCAGCGGCTCCGTCACCGCGTGCAACCCTTGCGCGATCGAGCGCACCGTCGGCTGGTAGGGATTGACGACATTGAACTGCATGAGCAGCGTCAAGATCACGTCGGCCACAACGATGTAGGTATAAAGACCGACCAGATAACTGATGAAACCGAGCAGCTCGTGCATTGGGTCCTCATGGATGGTGTTCGCGTGCCGTGCATACTGAGAAAGCAGGGGACCCGGCAAGCAGATTGCGATGAGCGGCATAACACGGCGCTTCTATTGGCCCGTCAACACGTTGTAGAAGAGAGAACTTGCCGCAACCGGGACCACGCCCCATGAACCTCACCAAACTCACCGGCACGTTTTCCGTCGCCGGCCAGATCGATGCCGCTGACCTGCCGGCCATCGCCGATGCGGGTTACCGCTCGCTGATCTGTAACCGGCCCGATGGAGAAGGGCCCGGTCAGCCGCCGTACAGCGCCATCGAAACTGCCGCGAGAGGGCTCGGCCTGGATGTGCACTATCTCCCGGTGGTGTCAGGCCGTCTGACGGCTGACAATGTGCGCGACTTCGATGCCCTGATGGCACAAATGCCGCGCCCCGTGCTGGCCTATTGCCGCTCAGGCGCCCGCTGCACCCAGCTGTGGGAACTCAGCCTCACCAGCCAAAAAGGCTAGGGCCTGTCGTCAGTTGAACTGAGTCCGTTGCGCCACATTGCCTGCAAATTCGCGTTTGGCGAAAGGTCGTGTCGTCGGTTTTCCGATTCCCAAATCAATGTTTCTCTGACTCATGACATGTCGGGCAACTGGAGACC
>JANYHF010000004.1 GCA_025359185.1 Hyphomicrobiaceae bacterium
GCATCGGTGTTATTCCAGTTGACATAGGGTTGCAGGGAGGCGGTCCAGGTCTCGTCGATTTCGACGAGAATAGCGGTGACGAGGCGTTCGAGCGAGGCCTCATTCGGGAAGACGCGTATTTTCTGTGTGCGGCGTTTAAGCTCCTGTTGGATGGAGCGCTCGATTGGATTTGACGTGCGCATGCGCCGCCGGTGCTCCTTGGGCAGCTTGAATACGGCGAGGCCTTCTGGCACGGCGGCTTCGAGCCAGCTTGCCAGCTTGGGCGCATCTTTCCGATACCGGCCGATCAAAGCTTTCAGTTCGGCCTCCGCGATTTCCAGGGTCTGCGCGTTCCAGATGGCGCGCAATTCTTCGCCGATGATCCTGCGCACACTGAGGTTCGGCGCGTGATGGATGGCGTTCTGCGCCAGGTGGAACTGGCAGCGCTGCCAGCGGGCGCCCGGCAGGACCGCCTTGCGCGCCGCTTTCAATCCGGCGTGGTCGTCCGATGTGATGAACGCAACCCCCTGAAGTCCGCGCGCCACAAGGCTTTCGAGGAAGGCGCGCCAGTGCACTTCGGCCTCCGACACCTTGATCGAAACGCCAAGCACGCGGCGCCGTCCGAGGTCGTCGACGCCGATGGCGGTGAGCACGGCGCAATCGTCGGCGACGCCCTGCTCGCGGGTTTTTTCGTAACGCGCATCGAGGAAGACGTAGCGGAAGCAACCGAGCGGGCGTCGGCGCCAGGCTTCGAGATCTTCGTCGAGCAGTTTGGCGGCGCGGCTGACTTGGGTCGACGACAAGCCCTCGATGCCGAATTCGGCCAGAACGTTCTCGACCGCGCGCGTCGATACGCCTTTGACGTACATTTCAGCCGCCGCCAGCATGACGGCGCGGCACGAACGGCGGCCCCGTTCCAGGCTCTGGGGATAAAACGGTTCGGCGCTGCCCGACGTCTTGGGGATGTCGAGGTCAAGCGTGCCGGCCGTGGTGTCGATCCGCTTGGGTTTGTAGCCATTGGCATAGCCCCGCCGCTCGGGGCCGCGCTCATAGTGCCCCGCGCCCAGGAACTGCTCGCGCTCCAGGCTCATGGCCACATTCATGAGCGTCGTCGTGACCTCTCGCATCGCCTGTGGACCTTCCGCGATCAGCTGTTCCAGCAGGCGCGCAATCGTCGTATCGTTGGTTGTCATCGAAGTTCCTCTTGGTCGAAGAACATCGATGCCTGAGTCGCGCTGTCCGCCCCCGCGGGGGCGGACAGCGCGTCCACAGCCTCATTGCCTCACGAGCAATTTCCAGACGTCAGGTTACACCGCCGAACGCCGGTCGGCGTGAGCTTCAATGCAGGTATTTTCTGGATAGTTTCGAATTGGAACATCCTTGTCCCAATAGACTATGGAGAAATCATGCTGCGAACGGACTCTGCCTCGGTTACAATTGAATACCGCCTCTCATGCCGGCAGATGCTGGTAATCGTCACATTCATGATGGCCGCAGCGAGTGTCGCGATCGGCTTGGCAGTTCTGAACTCCAATGACTCATCACTGGGTGCAGCTGTCGGTCTTCCAGTTTTGGGATGGATTTGGTTGTTCGGTATGAATTATTTGCTCGGCTGGTGGAGGTTGTCTGGCGCGTTTCGGCGAGTAGTTCTCGACGCCGCCGCTGAGACAATATGACAACCATCCCAGCGGCCCGCCTTTCCCGTCCGCTCACCCATCGTGACATCCTCGCGATCTCGATCCCCATCATCCTCTCAAATGTCACCACGCCTCTCGTCGGTGCGGCGGATATTGGCGTGATCGGCCAGCTCGGCCAGCCGGCTATGCTCGGCGGCGTGGCTATCGGCGCGCAGCTGTTCGGGCTGGTGTTCTGGACCTTTGGCTTTTTGCGCCTCGGAACCTCGGGCATGACCGCGCAGGCTAAAGGCGCGGGCAACACCGACGAAATCGCTGCGACTCTGGAGCGGGCCCTGATGGTGGCCGCCGTTCTCGGCCTTGTGCTGATCATCCTGCAGGTGCCCATCGGCGCGCTGGCGCTGTGGCTGATCGGCGGTTCGCCCGAGGTGCAAAAGGCCGCCCACGTCTATTATGACTGGCGGATCTGGAGCGCTCCCTTCGTCTTTGTGAACTATGCGCTACTCGGCTGGTTCATCGGCCTCGGCGAAGCCGGGCGCGCGTTCGCCGTGCAGCTGCTTTTGAACCTCGTCAATATCGGGACATCGATCCTGTTTGTGCTCGGGCTGAAATGGGGGGTGGCCGGAGCGGGCGCGGCGGCGCTGACGGCCGAGATCGTGGCGGCGGTCGCAGGGCTCGTCGTTGCCTTCTACGAGATCGGCTCGCGTGGCGGCCGGGCCCCGCGCGCCGTGCTCTTCGATGCCGCCGCACTGCGCCGCGTCTTTGCGGTGAACACGGACATCATGATCCGCTCGACCTGTCTTATGCTGGCTTTTGTCACCTTCGCGGCGCAGGGCGCGCGCCATGGCGACGTGGCGCTGGCCGCCAACGGCGTCTTGTTCAATCTCTTTGAGATTTCGGCTTATTTTCTCGACGGCTTTGCCAGCGCAGCGGAAACCTATGCCGGCCAGGCCATAGGCGCTCTGCGGCGTGACCGGTTTTTGGAGGCGGTGTGGCTGTCGTCACTATGGGCGGTTATTCTCAGCCTCGCGGCGAGCCTCGCTTTGCTGGTGCTCGGCGGCTGGATAATCGACGTGATGACCACGAGCCCAGACGTTCGGGCGGCGGCGCGGGAGTTCCTGCCCTGGTGTGCGCTGTCGCCCATCGTAGGCGTTGCCGCCTTCCAGCTCGACGGCATTTTTATCGGTGCGACGCGCGGGACCGATATGCGCAATATGATGGTGCTGAGCCTTGCCGTGTTTCTGGCGTCGGTCCAGGTTTTGACGCCGCTGCTCGGCAATCATGGCCTGTGGCTGGCATTGACGATATTTTTTGTCGTGCGTGGGCTCGCACTTGGTAGCCGGTTTCCGGCCCTGGTGCGCGATGCCTTCGCCTAAAGCATAGGAGCAACACATGGGCCTATCAGTCACCGACCAGTCATTCCTCCGCATGGCCTATGACGAAGCCAAGGCGGGCTACGATGAGGGCGGCTGCCCGATCGGCAGCGTGCTGGCCGAGGGCGAACGGCTGATCTCGCGCGGGCGCAATCAGCGTGTGCAGGGTGGCGATCCGATTGCGCATGGCGAAATGGATGCGTTGCGCAAGGCCGGCCGCCAGAAGAGCTATCGCAAAATGACGCTCTATACCTCGCTCAGCCCTTGCATGATGTGTACAGGGACTATCATCCAATTCGGCATTCCGCGTGTGATCGTGGGAGAAAACCGCAATTTTGGGGGCAACGAGGCTTTATTGCGCGAACGGGGCGTGGAGGTGATCATCGCCGAAGATCCAGAGTGCGTGGCGCTGATGGCGCGGTTCATTGCCGAAAAACCGGAGCTTTGGAACGAGGATATTGCGGAGCTGTAGGCGCAAGAATCGTCTTTGCCTCAGTAATGTGATGCTAGGTCCATCGCAATGATCCGGCGCGAGCAACACCTGTGCCAGTTCACAAAAGCCGCGATCTGACCGAGCCAATCCTGCACGAAATACTGAAACATGCCGTCCTCACCGGCGACGAGTTCATCGATCTTTTGTGAGCACGCCCCTCTCGGCCAAATTCCGCATCAAACTGGCAATCCCATACGTCCACGGCTCGGACTCCGTTGACAGCTGCACCCGGTTGGTGAGTGCGCCCAGGCGCTCGTTCGACACCGTGACGATATCGCCGATGTGGTGCGTGAAGCCTTTGCCTGGCGCATCGCGGTCCTTGGTGGGGGCATACATCGTGCCGCAGAACAGCACGGCGCCGTCTGGATACTGATGATGGCGGCCTAACATCTGGCCCGCCAGATCGGCCGGGTCGCGGCTGATCTGCGCCATCGACGAACCGCCGCTTAAGGTGAACCCGTCCGTTCCGGCGACATCGAGCTGGATATGCAGCTTTCGAACATCGTCGAGGCTGAAGTCTTTATCAAACAGGCGGATTAACGGTCCAAGCGCGCATGACGCATTGTTGTCCTTGGCTTTGCCGAGCAGCAGCGCCGACCGGCCCTCGACATCGCGTAGGTTCACATCGTTGCCAAGCGTCGCGCCGATGATCTTGCCGGTCGACGCAACCACGATTACCACTTCAGGCTCAGGATTGTTCCACTTCGAAATAGGATGCAGGCCGACGTCGAAACCGGTGCCTACGGACGACAGCACGGGCGCCTTGGTGAAAATCTCCGCGTCAGGCCCGATGCCGACTTCGAGATATTGCGACCAGGCCCCTTTAGCTTGCAGCATCGCCTTCAGTCGCATGGCGTCGGGCCCGCCGGGCTTCACCTTGGAGAGATCATCGCCCACCAGTGCCGTCACTTCGCCGCGCAAGGTCCGGGCCCGGTCCGCGTCGCCGCGCGCCTGCTCCTCGATGACGCGCTCGATCATGCTGACAGCAAAAGTGACGCCAGCAGCCTTCACGGCCTGGAGGTCGATCGGTGCCAGCAGCCAGGGTTTTTTCGCATCGCGCGTATCGGGCAGAGTATTGGCGAGTATGGCATCGAACGGGCCAATGGCGGTACCCTTGGCGTGCGTGAGTGCCGCGGCCGGACCAGCGTGCTCGCAGAGTTCGCTGATTGTGGCGAACGTGGATGTAATGTCGATGAGGATGCCGCCGCGCAGCACCACAACCGACGGTCCGCCAAGGTCAGGCCGGAAGACGCGGCCGATAAGGCTGGCGCGGGTGTGGTCGGCGGGGAGGGCGGTAGTGGGGGAGAGGAGCATGGCGGGAGTCCTGGGCAAGTTTGGCGTAGCTGGAATGATGCGCTTGATCGGACCGTTGGAACAATCAGAAAATCGTCAATCAGATCGTATCGCCCGATTCCCAATGAGTCAGCACGGCGTTTGCCTGGGCCAGCAGAGTTTCGCGTACGACCTGAATTGCCGCAGCGTCCGTCAGAGCCGCTGTTTCCTGAGCAGCTGTCTTGGATCGCAATCGGGCATACCCCCAAAGCCGCTTGCTCAGCGTCACATGGGGGGCATGTTTCTGGCGGGTCTCCGCAATGATTTTGGCATTGCGCGCGGCAACTTCGGAAAAGAAGTCTAGTGAGTCGAATTTCTTCGCCAGGTTCGAGCAAATGCTATTGTTTGCAGCTTCCGACTTGTCCGCAATAACCGTTAGATCGGTTGACTTGATTGCATTGAATTCTTTGGCAAAGGCCTTGCAGTATTCCCGCAGCATATTGTACCAGGGCCGGCCGTGGTCGACAGTCACGCCCCGGCCCGGTATCGGCTCCCCCCAGGCGTTTCCTGCCAGCAAGCTCGCATAGTACAGCGTCCAGACGAAGGCCGCCTTGGTCGGGTCATTGATCTGGGGCGGCGCGAAAAGCTCTTTCAGTTTGGCGCTTGAGACAATCGAGCCAATTTCAGTATTGGCCATCACAGTATCGCGGATTTCTTCAAGGAGGCCGCCATGCAGCTGCATATAGATCGGGTAATGCTGCGGGGCCGTTTCCAGCGCCACAGGCATGATTGCCATTGTTGAGCGCGCCTCGCCTGACCCCCAACGGTACTCGGCAAGTTCGATATCTGCGAGGCCGGGCAGCAGGCGCTCCATGATCTCCTGATGCGGACGTTCCTCCAGCCGCAGGCGCTGCCCGTTGGCGAGGGTGTCGCGGAGCAACCGGTTGTCACAACAGGGCATCGCAAGGTCGCTGCGCGCCGACGCTTCCCGGTAGGAGGCAATGCCACTGCGGCCGATATTGTACATCAGGTAGTAGAGTTCCAGCAGGCCCGGATCGTTCGTCCGCGAGGCAAAGCTCCGGATTGAGGCATCGATCTCGCCTTCTAGGTCTTTGGCGATGCCGGGCTCAATCGAGGCAAACCGGCCTGTCAATTTCTGCTTCAAGAGCTTGTGGGAATCGTGCACAAGTTCCGGATTTTGCCGCAGCCAGTTGAGGTCGGGCGAGGCGTAGCCGCCACGCAAGAGTTCGCCGCCAAGCCCTGACAAAGTGACGGTATCCGAGGCTGGTCCCGGCACCGGGGCGGTACGGCAGTGACTGGGCTGGCGCGGCAACAGTCCGGGAATTCCGTCGCGCAGCAGTATGGTCCGCACGGCGAAATCGCGCGGAACGAAAGACGTTCTCAGACTTGTCTCGCTCAGGTTCTCGCCGCCTTTGACGGTATGGGTAACGCCATAGGCTGCGGCGATCTGACGTGCAATGAGCACATCCCGGTCGGCGGCCTCACTGCTGAAGCGCTGATTGGTGTTGGCTTTGATGTCGAGCCCGGCGGCCTTGGCGCCGCTAAGAACCAGCCGGCTGTCCTTGCCGCCACTCAGCCCCATACTGATCACCTTGCGGCCACCGGCAGCTGCCTTGACACCATCCGTGAAACGTTGTGCCAATAGGTCGAAATAGCCCTTTTCGTCGGCATGTGTGGCCTGCGAAAGGGAGTCTACCGTCGTGTCGCTTTCCGCTGTCGTCAGATTTTCACCGTCCATGACCGCGTAAGAATTGATCCCCAGAAGGCGTACATTCTCGAAGAGTGTCCGTTCCAGGAAAATGTTGTTCGAGTTGATGAAGGCCGCGAGACCCTTGCGGTCGAGGACTGGCTTCAGGTCAGGACGGATCAGCAGGCCAAGCAGCAAGGCACTGTTGCCAACAGCAACCATTTCATCGGTCTGCGCAATGTAAAGAGGGATCTGGCGCGTCAGCGTACAGTAAAAGAGTAGCCTGCGACCGTCTTCGCTGCGCAATGCGCAGGCAAACATGCCGTGCGCTTGATTGAAGACGGTAACGGCACTTAAGACGTCACCAGCCGAAAATTTGCTCGCCGCTTCATCGATCGCAGGCCCACCATATCCCATCAGCAGGGGTTGGCGTAGCCCTGATCTGGCTGCTGCAAGGCCGCGGTCTGCAGTGTTGACGCTGGCGGCCAGTACCAGCGTCTTGCCGTCAACCTCAGAGACGACGCGTTTGGTGCCTTCGAACGTCCGCGTAACGATGCTCAGTGCCTTGTTGGATCGCTCTTCCAGCAAAGAAGCGGGTTTGCCTTGGCGGGTTCTGGCGATGGCAAAAATCTGCATCGTGCCTTCCATGGCTCATTACGTTTGAGCAGATACGCCTCTGTCCAGTCCGCTATAGACTTGCGCACGCGCCGTGACTGGACGTCGTTGCCGGTCCCGAGTGGCAGCCAATCCCTTATAGACCTGCTGCAATTGCGGTTCGTAAACACTCCAATTGTTCGCCTCCATAAAGGGTTGACAGGCCGTGCGGGCCGCGTTTAGCGCGTCGTCAGTTGCCGAGTTGACAGCCGCAGCGATATCCTTGGCCGTGAAATCGCGAGGCAACAGGAAGCCCATCTGGTACTGACGAATAAACCGGCCCAACTCTTCCAGATCGGTGGCAAGTATGGGAACGCCGGCACTCGGGTACTCCCACAATTTGTTTGGCGTACAATACAGGTGGTTCAGACTTGTGTTTTCGTAGGTGATGGCACCGATTGACGCACCCGCAGACCACTCTTGTAGTTCACGATGGGGAACGCCTGGCAGGAAGAGGGCATTGGGGACAAGGCCAGCTCGCGGAGCCGACGACGCAAGCGCCTTCAGTTCGGCCTCCATAGCGCCCCAACCCATGAGCACCAGGGTCCATTCTGGAGCGAAATCACGCGACGCTTCGACCAGCGCATGCAACCCGCGCCGCGCGCCGAATCCGCCCTGAAACAGCACAATTCTCTGCCCGGGCGGCAATCCGGCGGCCCGGTGCAGGCGGCCGTCATAGGCTGGCGGCACGACGCGGTCGGTGGCGTTCATCAGCACCGTGGCGGGCGGCAGGCTCTTGTGATTGACCGCATAAAACGTCTTGATGCTGTCATTGATCGTGATGAACTGGTCGACAAACTCGGCCTGATGCCGGATCACACAGCCATTCAGCAAACCGCGCAGGTCGTTTGCGCCGGCCATATCTTCGTAGATTTCATGCGCATCCCAGACGATTGGGCAGCCGAAATGCTGCTTGATGTCGCCGGCCAGCAGCAGCGCGACGGTATCGTGCAAATGGACGGCATCGGGTGCTCCGTCTTGCAAGAGGGAGGCCCGCAGCGGGTCCAGAATCCGTACGAAGTTGAGATTGAGGGACCGCATGGCGAATTGCCCCGCCAGCACTGAGCTGGGGAATTGTCTGACCACGACATGCCAATACAGCCGCAGTGTTTTTTCCACTATCCAACGGATAAGCTCGATCATGGGCCTTATCATGTGCTTCTGCAAACGTTGCCGGAACAGCAATGCGAGCAAAATCACGTTCGTTATCAATAGCATCTGGCTGGTCAGGTGGTGCGCGTGGTTCAGAGTTCCATCGGGATGGATGCTGAGCTGACGGGTGAGCGGATAGGCCGTGACCGCTAACGCGGTCAATACCCCCATGGAGAACGCCGCTACGATGGGACGCCGCACCCAAGGACTTGCAAACAGGCTAGTTTTTACCGTCCGCGCGGCAGCGGCCTTAGCGGCGAGCTTCACTGTCACCGACGACCCAGGCAAGGTGAACAATTCGGGTTTGTCGGTGTCGGAAATGCCGTAGATCATCACGGTGTGCCCGGCACGGTCCAAGGAGACAGCCTCCTTGATCACACGCGCATCTTTGCGCACGGAATTGTGGACAACCGAAGCAATTTTCACGCTCAATGCTCCCCAACGGCCCTGTTTGCCTATCGGGGAACCCTAGCGGCTGATTCGTTACCGAAATTTAAACCGGCCCTACATCGTCGCGCCGATCTGCCAGGGCACGAATTCGTTGTCGCCGTAGCCCAGTTCCTCGGACTTGGTGCGCTGCCCGGACGCGACTTTCAGCAGCAACTCGAAGATCTCTTTGCCCTTGTCCTCGACAGTCACGCCATCGAGAACGTCGCCGCAGTTGATGTCCATATCGTCCAGCATCTGCTGGTAGATGAAGGAGTTGGTCGCGAGCTTGAACGAGGGGGTGGGTTTGCAGCCATAGGCCGAGCCGCGGCCGGTGGTGAAGGCGAGGACGTTGGCGCCGCCTGCGACCTGGCCCGTTGCTGAGACCGGGTCATAGCCCGGCGTGTCCATAAACACGAAGCCCTTGGCCGTCACCGGATCGGCGTAGTGGTAGACCTCCCGGAGCGTGGTCGAGCCGCCCTTGGCTGCGGCACCCAACGATTTTTCGAGGATCGTCGTGAGGCCGCCCAGCTTATTACCGGGTGACGGATTATTGTTCATTTCCATGCGGTTACGTTCCGTGTAGTCCTCCCACCAGTGGATGATGTCGACCAGTTTCTGGCCAATTTCGGGCGTGGCGGCGCGGCGCGTGAGCAGATGCTCGGCGCCGTAGATTTCTGGTGTCTCGGAGAGGATGGCAGTGCCGCCATGGCGCACCAGGATGTCGGCAGCGCAGCCAAGCGCCGGATTGGCAGTGATGCCGGAATAACCATCTGAGCCGCCACATTGCAGGGCGAGCACTATTTCGGAGGCGGGCACCGTCTCGCGTTTGACCGCATTGACCTTGGGCAGCATCGCCCTCACCGCTTCGACGCCTGCCGCGACGGTCTTTCGAGTGCCGCCCGTCTCCTGAATGGTCATGGTACGGAACAAATCGCTTTCCACCACCCCATAGGCTTCCTTGAACTTTGGAATCTGGAAACCTTCGCAGCCTAGGCCGACCATGATCACGCCGCCCATGTTTGGGTTGGTGGCGTAACCCCAAGTGGTCTTTTTAAGGGTGTCGAAAATCACGCCCCGGTAGTCGACGACGCAGCCGTTGGCCTGTTTCAAGGCGATGATGCCATCAATGTTGGGGTAATCGTTCAAGACTCCCGACCGCTCGATCTCCTTGACGATGAAGCCTGCGACCGTGGTCGAGCAATTGACGCTGGTCAGCACGCCGACATAGTTGCGCGTGCCCACTTTGCCGTTTGACCGCCGGTAGCCTTCAAATGTTGCGCGTTCATGCACCGGCAAAACCGCCTCGGTCTTGGCATCCTGCGCAAAGGCATAGTCGTGTTCGATGGCGCCCATACCGGTATTGTGCTCATGCACCCAGTCGCCCGCTGCAATGGCCGTTTTGGCAAAACCAATGACCTGGCCGAATTTCAACACTGGCGCGCCTTCCCCGATGGCCGCAAAGGCCATCTTGTGGCCCTTGGGGACGCGCGCACGCGCTGTGAGGCCGGCAGCCGTTGATCCAACCTCGATCTGGTCGACGGCGACCACGACATTGTCGGCGGCATTCAGGCGGATGGTGCGTGGCGTAGCTTTGGTCATCGTGGTTCCTTCGGCACGCTGGGCCTTTGCCCAGGGTGCAAATCCAAGGGTTGCAATTGCCTGGACCTATCCTAACATGCGGCGCCGCAAAAGGGACATGCACACAGATGCGCACGATCGATTTCAAGGCGCCGTCGGGCGCGATGCTGAAATTCACCGAATTGGGCTTTGGCTCGGCGCCGATTGGCAATCTGTTCGCGCCTCTGCCCGAAGCCCAGGCGCAGTCCACCTTGACCGCAGCCTGGGACGCCGGCATTCGCGCATATGACACCGCGCCGCTCTACGGTTTGGGCCTGGCCGAAACGCGCCTGAACAGTTTCTTTCGCGGCAAGCCCCGCAAGGACTTTGTGGTTTCGACCAAGGTTGGCCGCCTGCTGAAGGTGTGCCCGCCTGATCAGCGCACGGCAATTGGCAAGTTCTTTGACACACCCTCCCGCCAGGAGGTCTTCGACTACAGCTATGATGGCGTGATGCGCTCGTTGGAGCATTCGCTGGAGCGGCTCGGCCTGGACCATGTGGATATTCTGCTGGTGCACGACATTGATATCTTCACCCATGGCTCTGCCGCCGTCCGCGATGCGCATGTCGCGACATTGATGGACAAAAAAGCGGGTGGATACAATGCCTTGACGAAATTGCGGGACGAAGGAGTCATCAAGGCCATCGGCGCGGGCGTGAACGAGACCCAGGTCTGCGAAATCCTCGCCAAACAGGGCGACTTCGATCTGTTCCTGTTGGCGGGCCGCTACACCCTGCTGGAGCAGGAGGCGCTGGCGACATTCCTGCCGCTATGTCAGCAGCGCGGCATCGGTATTATTCTGGGTGGCGTTTACAACTCAGGTATCCTGGCCACCGGCGCCAAGCCTGGCGCGATGTATCAGTATGAAGTTGCCCCGCAGGCCATCATGACCAAGGTCGCGGGCATCGAGGCGGTCTGTGCACAGCACGGCGTCAAATTGGTTGAGGCGGCGCTGCGTTTTCCGCTTGTGCATCCCTCCATCGTCACAGTCATTCCGGGCGCGATATCACCCGATCAGATCGCCTTGAATTCGCGCATTCTTGCAGCAAAAATCCCAGCGTCGCTTTGGGCGGACTTGAAGAGCAAGGGCTTCATCCGTGCCGACGCGCCCGTTCCAGCGTGAGCCTGTGCCCCAACAACGAGATTTGAGGAAGCGCTGTCATGTTGAAGAATCTGAGCCCTGTGCTGGGGCCGGAGCTACTTTACACGCTCCGCGCCATGGGACATGGCGATGAGATCGCAATCGTCGATGGCAACTACCCTGCCGATAATGCGGGGCCAGCCAATGTCATTCGTGCCGATGGCAATAATAGCGTCCGTATGCTGGATGCGATCCTTTCTGTGCTGCCGCTGGACGACGCGGTTCCCGAGGCTGCATTCCGTCCAAGTGTCCCGGGCAATGTTGCTCATCTTGAGCCCGTGATGGAGGATCTTGCTCGCGTCATCGCCAAACATGAGCCGAGTATAAAACTCACCGCTTTGGAGCCTGCTGCATTCTACGCGCGGGTGCGAAAGGCTTATGCCGTCGTTGGGACCAGCGAGCGGCGGCTGTACGGCAACGTGATCTTGAGAAAGGGCGTCATCCGGCCCGGCGAAGGACCTGATTGAGCCGAATCCAATCACGCTGGGCGACGCGCGACGGCATAATGCTGAAGGATTGACGTATCCCGCCTTCCGTTCAACGTTATGCCCTTCACCGGTCGGTAAATCACAGGCCTGGGACGACTACAGTGCTTTCGCCAAGGACGCGAATGGCAAAGAGTTTGATGGCCAGAAGGTGTTCAGCTCGTGCATCGCCAAGGAGCGAGGCGCACAGTCTTGTTGGATGGTCACCTCAGTTGCCGGCGAGTTGACGCCGCGTGCATGGCGTTTTTCTTACGCAAAAAGTGACAATATCCACATTTTGTTAGTGTCATGTAAGGTCTTCGTTTACCTCCCCGAGGCAATCTGGCCGCTTGTTGGCGGCACCGCGCTGTCGGATTGCTTTGGTTTGTGACCCATGTCCGAGACGCCGGGAGCCACAGTCACCGTCGATGGCATTACCAGCCGTCCTGTCTATGCCTACAATCCGCCAGCGGCCTTTTTGTCAGGCGGTGGCTTGCCCGCTGGCACCCCCGTCTTCGATGTCACCAACTATGGTGCCGTGGCCAGCGCAATGGTCGACAACCGCGTTGCTATCCAAGCAACTGTCAGCGCCGCTTCGGCCGCTGGCGGTGGCGTGGTCTTTGTGCCGCCTGGCACCTATGGCGTCACCGGCAGTCCGACCTTGGGTGGCAACGGCGCTGTCTACCTCGCGGACAATGTGTTCCTGATGGGGTCCGGCATGGGGCAGACCACCCTGCGCGTGATGGACGGATGGAACGGTCCGCTCACGGGCATCGTGCGTGCCTTACCAGGTATCGAAAAGCACAACTACGGCGTGTCCGATATCACGCTGGATGGTAACCGCAGCCACGTGACCGGCAAAGTCGATGCTTACTACTGCGGAGTGACGCCCAATAGTCCAAAATCTGATTATGACGTTTACGTTATGCGCGTCGAGGCCAAGGACTGCGGCGGCTATGGGTTCGACCCTCACGAGCGCACCACCCGCCTCACCATCGAAGGCTGTGTTTCACATGGCAACGGGCTGGACGGCTTCGTTGCCGACAACATCATAGACGGCGTCTACAAGAACAATGTCGCCTACGGCAACGACCGGCACGGCTTTAACGTCGTCACGTCCAGTAACGATATCTTGCTTCAGGGCAATGTCGCCCATGACAATGGTGGCAGTGGCGTTGTCGTGCAGCGTGGCAGCACCAATATTCCTTCGCCAACCAACATCAAGATTGACGGCGGCGAATCGTATAGCAACGCCAAAGACGGTGTGCTCATCCGGATGTCGGACAATGTGCTCGTGACCGGTGTCGATATCCATGACAATGGTCAGAGTGGAGTGAACCTTAAGGGGTCCAGCCACGTCACCATCGATGGCAACACGCTGTCCTCGAACTCCACCTCCAAATCGGGAGGCTATTCGGATATTGTGATCCAGGATGAGGTCGACAGCACGGTCGCACACAAGACGTATACGGGGCAATACGACGTCGTCAGCAACAACGTCATTGCGGCTGGCAGCAAGTCGCCGTCCTCTTACGGCGTCGAGGAAGTGGCGGGCGTGGTAGGCCATACCGAAGTCACCAGCAATCAATTCAGCGGGCAGTCCAAAGGAACCGCGCTTTTGCTCAGCCCCGATAGCTTCGTGGCCAACAACGGCACTGCTGGCAACGACACCATCATCGGCAGCGACGCTCCCGACCGGATCTCAAGCGGTGCGGGCAACGACAGCGTCGATGGCGGCGCCGGTAACGACACTTTGGCCGGTGGCGATGGCAACGACACGCTCGCCGGCGGAGCCGGCAACGACATCATCTCCGGCGACGCCGGGACCAACGTTCTGTTTGGCGGCGACGGCCTCGATACCATCACGGCTGGTGCGGGTGGCGGCAGCATCGATGGCGGCGCTGGCAACGACGTGCTCTTGGGCGGCGCAGGCAACGATAGCATTCTTGGCGGCCTGGGCGACGACAGCATCACGGGCGGCGCGGGCCCCGACAGTCTCAGCGGTGGTGATGGTAACGACACCATCGTGGCTGGCGACGGTGGTGCACGGATCGATGGAGGCGCGGGGCTCGATACACTCATCGGCGGCGCGGATGCCGATACGATCACGGGCGGTGATGACGCAGATCGCCTGACGGGCGGTGCTGGTGCCGACCGGCTCTCCGGCAACGCAGGCGCCGATAAACTGTTTGGCGGCGAGGGCAACGACCTGTTGGCGGGGGGCACTGGCAATGACACGTTGGTGGGCGGCGCTGGCAACGACCGGCTGCTTGGCGCGGCGGGCGACGACCGCCTATTTGGTGGAGTTGGCAACGATACCCTTGCTGGCGGCTCAGGCCTCGACATCCTGACCGGCGGTGCTGGCGCCGATACCTTCATGATCGGCAAAGCGCCGGGCCGTGACATCATCAGGGATTTCGTTCACGGCACGGATCACCTGGAGTTTCACGCAACCGGCGCTCACAGTTTTCAGGACCTGCACCTGACCCAGTCCGGCACAAGCGTGCTGGTATCGTGGGGCAAGGACCAGATCGTACTGGCGCACGAGAGTGTGAGCGGGATCACGCAGAGCGATTTTGACTTCAGTTGAACCAGCAATTGATTAGCGCTGTGAGCAGATCAATTCGCTGCGCCGTCCGCACTCAGCCGGGCGTTACACACGGCCTGCGTCAGCAGCCGCGCCGTCTTGTCGGCTTCAGCGGCGCTCGCCATGGGTGCACTGATGATGGCGACGCCCGTTCGCGACGGCATACCGACGGTGATGGTTGTCGACGACGCGTCCCGGGCAATCGGCAGCGCTGCGCCTTGGGTATCTTGCGACGTAGCCAGCAGAAGCTCAACGTCGCGCTGCTCAAGATCGGCGCCCGCAACAGCATAGACATTGGCTCCCGACGGCGCATAAAGCGCAACCGTCCAGTTGTCATCGCCGAGCGTCGCGTGAATGACGACAGGCCCCTTGTGCAAATCAAACCGGCAGACGGCATAGCGGGTGTCGGGTGACAGAAAGGGCAGCGGCTGATAGGCGGCGGTCACTGGCGGCAGGACGGTCATGCTGTTGATTTGACCGATCCCCGCCAGGATCTGAATCCCGCGATGCGGCGTCACCTGGGTCACGGCCAGCACCGTCGCGATATGCAGGAATACGCCAGCCAGTACTGCGGCAGCCAGCCAAACCCATTTGATCCGTAGGCTTCTTAGAAATCTGACAACGGGTCTCATCGGCAGCCGCCCTTGTCAATGCGAAACAACGGCTCGGCTGGCACGGGTCCTGTTGTCACGGCCGCTTTGGGCCGGCCGTAAACCGCCAGTACAAGCTGAATGCGGCTGGCACCCGCAACTCTCAGCCAATTGCCGGGCGACGTTGCCTGCGAGACCTTGATGTTGATGGCGCCCGATGGGCTAGGGAGCGCCGTGACCGAAGACAGGCTGGCGGGACCGGCGCCCTGATCCAGCAATTGGCCTTGCAGATCATAGGCGTTCAAGGTCCATCGCCGCGCTACCGGTTCCTGGCCGCTGAGCGTGTAATCACAATCCGCATACAGCGGTTCGCCGGCGCTATCGCGGCTGGCAGAAAAGTAGCGCGCCTGGGCGCCGTTCATTGGCAACCAGCCCGCCCAGGCAAAATGCGCCAGAGTATAGGGATCGGCATCGGCGGCCCCGGCCTTGGTCCAGCGTTGCCAAGCGCCATCAGTCTGCCGGGTGAGCTTGGAGCCGCTTTCGATCATAACCCACGCAGAGGGCAGGCCGATGGAGGCGGCAATGGCACAGTAGACCGCCACTTCGAAGGCGCGGCCAAACCAGCGGGCGGCAACACGGCGGCCGGCGCGCATAGCCAAGCTATCGAGCATCCTCAGTAAACGGATTGATGGGGATCGCCTTGGGGCGGGAATATGCGTCCGCACAATGGCTTGAAAGGCCGGCCGGGCGGGTGGCTTTTCAGCGCGCAGCAGCTCCGGCAAGGGAGCGGCTCTAAGATCCCGGAGCTTGCCGTTGCTGCTCATGGTCAGGGTGTCGCCTTGACCTCAGGGCCACCCTGGATCAGCGCTGCCGTGCTCGTGCCGGGTGGGTCAAGCTCAGCCTTGCGATCACCGCCAGGAACTGCCTTGGCCGCTTCGGCTCCGCTCTTGCGCATCAGATCCTCGACCTGTTTCAGCGCCGTACGCAGCGTATCGGGCATGGCCTGGCCGTCCTTCTTGCGGGCAGGCGACGGGTCGGCCTGCTGCGTTGCCGTCAGCTGCGCCATGGCAATTGCCTGGTTCGGATTGAGCGGCAGTCCAGGCAGTTGCGGAATGTCCGGGGACGTATGAATAGCCGTATTGAAATCCTTCCACATCGGCGCCGAACTGTGGCCGCCGTAGACTCCATGCATAGCGCGGTTGTCGTCATTGCCGATCCAGATGCCGGTCACATACTTCCCGGTCATGCCCATGAACCAGGCATCGCGGTGCGAAGAGGTGGTGCCGGTCTTGCCGATCGCCATGGTGAAATCGAGATCGGCGGATCTGGCCGTTCCGTCAGTGACCACCCGGCGCAGCATGACGTTCATCATGGCGATATGTTTGAGCTGGAATACCTGCTTGGGCGGTGGCTCATCGCGTTCGTGCGAGTAGATCAGCTCGCCCCTCGTATTGCGAATTTCGATGATGGCATAAGGATGCACGCTTTTGCCGCCGTTCATGAACGTCGCGTAGCCGCCGGTATGCTCCAACAGCGTCACTCCACCATCGCCAAGCGCCATGGTGCAGCTTTCAATCTGCGTCGAGACATTCAGCTTGGCCAGCGTCTCGTTGACCTTTTTGCGCGTCACCGCATCGGACAGCCGCACGGCGACATTGTTGGCCGAAACGGCGAGCGCGTAGGCGAGCGGCGGCTTGCCCACGGACGCCGCGTCATTGCGCACAGGATGGCCGTTATGGCAGACATAGCCGCCATCAGAGACGCCTGTTTCCGGCGTGTACCCCAGTTCAGAAACGGCGGTGAGATATACATAGGGCTTCATCGAGGAGCCCGGCTGCCGCTTGGCCTGCGTCGCGCGGTTGAAACTGTTCTCGCCAAAGTCTACGCCGCCGGTCAGCGCGCGCACGGCGCCGTCACCTTCCATGGACACCAGCGCTGATTGCTTGGCGCCCCAAATCTTACCTTCGTCGCGGATGGCGTTCTGGACCGTCGCATCGGCAATGCGCTGGAAATTGATATCGACTGTCACCTTAGCCGTCAGCACACTGCCTGCCCGGCCCGGCATGACACGCTGTACTTCTTCGAAAGCCCAATCCAGGAACCAGTCTGGACTGTCAGGCTGCGCATTGAGGACAGGGGTTGCGGGATGCAGCCGTGCATCGTGCACCTGGCTCTCGGTCATGTAACCGCTCTCAACAAGGTTCGAGAGCACATCGTCGGCACGCTTGCGGGCCGCCGCAAGGTTCGCGTGCGGAGCATATTTCGTCGGCGCCTTGAACAGACCCGCCAGCATCGCGGCCTCAGACAATGTCACGGCACGGATCGATTTGCCGAAATAGAACTGCGCCGCCGCCTCGGCACCGAATGCACCGCCGCCCATATAGGCCCGTTCCAGATAGAGTTTGAGGATGTCGTGCTTGGAATAATGCGCCTCCAGCCAGGTCGCGAGGAAGGCCTCCTTGACCTTGCGCTGCAGCGATTTTTCCGAACTGAGGAAGACGTTTTTGGCCAGCTGCTGGGTCAGCGAACTGCCGCCCTGGCGCGAATCGGCCTGTCGCATATCTTCGATGATGGCGCGGGCGGTGCCGTAGAAATCAATGCCGTAATGCTCAAAAAAGCGACGATCCTCCGTCGCCAGAAGAGCCTTGATGAAATGGTCCGGCATCTCCTCCAGCGGCACCGCGTCCGAACGCAAAATGCCGCGCTTTCCGATCTCGTTGCCTTCCTCATCCTGGAAGGTCACGGCGTATTTGCTATAGCCGAGCAGATCACCCCTGGCGATCACGTCGAAGGCCGGCTGGGCGAGGCCCACCATCAGCGCGAGGCTTATGGTGACAAGCGAAAAAACCTCTGACACCAGCTCGTTTCCAAGCCGCAAAACGCCTGACAAATTGAAGCGCTGATTGAACGCCGTGAGGTTGGCCCAGCGGTCCTTGACGGCCTCCCAGGAGCCGAACAGGGAGCTGTCGATCCACGAATCGATGCCCAGCCAATCGATTCTGGATTTGCGGCCGCCGGGTCTGAAAATCCAGTCGCTCAAACCAACCCCCGTCTGCTCACAGAGCCGCAGTTTAGGCCTATCGCGCCGCTTCTGCGGCTGCCACTATGGCGGTCCCGGCAATCGCTCAGGCCCTTTCTATGTACACCGAAAACGACGAATTTTGGAGGCGTAAATCCCTGGCTCAAATGAGCGCACAGGAATGGGAGAGTTTGTGTGACGGTTGCGGGCGCTGCTGCATGATCAAACTGGAGGACGAGGACACTGGCCAGATGCACCAGACCCGCCTCGCCTGCCAGCTTTTGGACTGCGGATCCTGCCGCTGCCGGGACTACGAAAACCGCCACGCCACAGTGCCCGATTGCGTCGTTCTGACACCCGAAAATGCCGGCAATCTCACCTGGATGCCGGTGACTTGCGGCTACCGGCTGGTGGCCGAGGGCAAGGATCTGTTCTGGTGGCATCCCCTCCTCTCGGGCGACCCTGAGACGGTGCACCAGGCCGGGGTGTCGGTGAGGGGGTTTGCCCGCTCCGAAACGGGTGTGGCCGAGAAGAACTACTGGCGGTTCATTGCCAAGCCGTAAGCGTTCATTCCGGTATCGTTCCCGCTCATTCCCGTATCATTCGCGACGATTGCCGGCGATTTGAAGTAAAACGAAGTATTTTCGAGTATTCGCAAGATTTCTGTTGACAGCGCGACGCTGTTGAGGCAGTATTCTGTCATACCCGGAAATTGGGCCGCAGCAAAAGAGCAGCCGCCCACTCCCCACTCCCCACTCCCCACTCCCCACTTACCACATCGGAGCTCCCTCCCGATGCGCACCTCCCCCAACGCGGGCGGACCTCCAGGTCTGCGCGCGCTCCTTGCCATGCACTACGAGCTGGCCGCGCTCCAGTTCCAGCTGGCGATGGTCAAGTTCAAGTTCGCCCTGCAACGCCACTACAACGCTGCCCCTATCTGACCAATGGCGGCGGAAGGGTTGATACCAACAATCCCCAATGGGCCTACACGTCTATCGAGGCCGAAAACGCCGTCAATCAGGTTCGGCAGCGCGGGGCCGATTGGCAGCCCAAGCCTGGCTTGTATGCCGATACACAAGGCGCAATCGAGGACAACATTGCCATCCGGCAAGAGGCCGAGGCGCGGCTTCGTTTCCAGATGGCCAACCGCATAGGTCACAACGGGCCGCCTGAGGACCCTTTCGACCCATCGACCATGTACTACGAAAACATTGACCCGCGGGGTAACTGCTCACCCCATACCCTATGAAGCCGCAGCGGTCGCGGCGCCAGCGGCGAGGGTTTGGGGTGAGCAGTTACGAGTTATCGCCATACTTTCTGACCCAAAAGGGTAACGAGCGATGGTCTTCTGGGGGTAACGACTCTTGGGGGCTAGATATCGCCGGCCTCTATGGAACCGGTGATCTACCGGTTTACGGCAGTACGGGCCCAGCAGGGATCGGTTCGCGCGTCGAGGCGCATCTGTTGATGTGTGGCAATCCTGATTTTGGCGTACTCCTTTATTACCGTAAATATGGCGGCGGCTATGCCGATCACCATTATTCGTTAGGCGACCTCTCAATGCTAAATGTATGGGTTCGGACGAAACATAGCGATCTAAATCCCGTTGGCCTCTATATCCCTTTCCGAGATGCGTGGCCTGCCGTGCAAGAATTCATGGACACGGATGGGGAATTGCCAAAATGCATCAAGTGGATCAACGGGAGTGATCTGCCGTCAAATGCCTTTCCAGATCGCAGCAACCTCAGCTTCAACAACCTCAAAGCCATCAACGACAGGCCGTCGGGCGGGTAAAGAGGAAGCATCCTGGCCAAGTGCACCCGGCGCGCCACGACACTTCGTTGCAGGAGTTTCGGCTGCATGACAAGCCAGTGCAGACAAATTCGACTTCGCAAAGTGGCGAAGACGGTGCCATTCCAGCCTTGACGGCGTTTTGGCCAATCGAAATCGGCTTCCCGCTGGACGCATTCCCGCATCCGCACGATCCAAACATCATCGCCATCAACGACTGATCTGCCGGCGGAGTGATCTCGTCTGTCTCTCCGCACGTCCCTCAGACCCCAAAACCCTGTCATACCGCCGGGCAAATATACCAACCCATCAAGTTCTGTCATCCCGGATGCGCTGCAGCAGTCTTCATGGTGCGGCGCGGTTCCGGGATCTTGTTCGCGGCTCTGGGCCCTGTTGGAACCACAAGATCCCGCGTCTGCGGTGCACCGAAGAAGAATCGCTGCACCGCGCTTGGGATGACGAGTTCGTGTTTTTGATCGCCGGTATCACGCCACGCCCGGACTTGCCGCGGCCCTCCAGGGGCACAAACCACACTCTCCCGCACCGCGATCTCTGGATGACCGGGGCATTCCCGGCTATGACGTTGAGGTGTAGGCGGAGCGATCACCCACCCCTCCCAAAAAACCCCGCGAGCCCCGTCATGTCCCGTGTTCTGCCAGCCAATTGGGCGCGCGCCGAGCGCCTGTATTTCGAGGGCGCAACCCACCTCACAGCCATCGCCGCAGACTGCACGATGAGCGTGGGCACCCTGCGCAAGCGCGCCAGAGAGCGCAACTGGCCGCCCTTCTACAGCAAACTCGAAATCAGCAGCGGCACCTCCGAGCGCGCCACCTTGCGCCGGATCATCGTCAAGAAACTTGTTCACCTGGAGAAACGCATGGACCAGCCCGATACCGACACCGCCACCGACAGCGAGCGGGGTTCGCGCGAATACGCATCATTGCTGACGTCGGTTGAAAAGATCGATGGCAAGGAAGCAACCTGGCGCGGCGCGGTGATCAGCGATACCGCCAGCATCACCGCCCAGGAGGCGCAGCCCGGTCAGAGCCAGGTCGCGCAATGGCGCATCGAGCTCGCCGAGCGCATCACGCGGTTGACCATCCGTCAGAAAACATAGCGTATACCTCCTGATCGCCACGGCCACCCACTCATCGTCCAGCCACCGCTTGAGGGTGCGCCCGGTTGGCCCGGCGCGACGCCGCCCTCATGGGCGAGCGGCCCGACTGTATGGCCTGGGTTTCCGCAAGCGACCTGCCCAAGGACACGTTCCCTGATCCCGGCACCAAGCCCGTGACCAAGATCGTACCCGGCGGGCGATAGCCAAACCACACGGCCAGAGGCGCCGGACAAGGAGCCTCACATGCCCAGTTACGCTGATGACGCCGTATTCCAGAACTTGATCGACGCCGCCAGACTTGGCAGTCTCCCCGATGCCATCGCGAGGTTGAGCGAACCCGAAGGGATGAGCCTTTTGTTCAATTGGCGGCACTGGGCGCGCCAAGACCAACTGCCGCCTGAGGCCCGCGACTGGGCCGTTACGCAGCCGTCGCCCCAAGTCCTCGCGCCTGGCGGCCGGCTCCCCGAAGGGGAGTCGCCAGGCGCCGACAAAGACCACACTCCCGGCGCCAAGGCGCCCGGAGACTGGCGCACCTGGCTGCTGCTCGGCGGACGCGGCTCTGGCAAGACGCGCGCGGGCGCCGAATGGGTGCGGGCGCAGGCGCTTGGCCTCAGCCCTTTGGCGCGCGTCGCCGTCGGCCGGATCGCGCTGATCGGCGAGAGTATCAACGATGTGCGCTCGGTGATGGTCGAGGGTATCTCGGGTCTGATGGCCATCCATGCTCCCGATGAGCGGCCGGCGTATGAACCGTCCAAGCGGCAACTGATCTGGCCCAATGGTGCCATCGCGCAGCTGTTTTCGGCCGAGGACCCCGACGGCCTTCGCGGACCGCAGTTCGGCGCGGCGTGGTGTGACGAAATCGCCAAATGGCGGTATGCAGAGAAAACCTGGGACATGCTGCAATTCGCGCTGCGCTTAGGTGAGCAGCCGCGCCAAGTGGTGACGACGACGCCAAGGCCGATTGCGCTGCTGAAGCGCATCCTGGCCGACGCGGCAACCGTCATTGGACGCTCACGCACTATCGACAACGCGCTTAATCTGTCGCCGGACTTTATCCGCGACATGCAATCGCGCTACGGCGCCAGCGCCCTCGGCCGCCAGGAATTACAAGGTGAACTGATCGAGGATCGCAGCGATTCGCTGTGGAAACGTGAAGGCTTCGAGCGAACCCGCGTGACCGGGATGCCGCCCCTGAAACGCATCGTGGTTGCAGTTGATCCGCCTGTGAGCACGGGCGCCAAGGCTGATGCCTGTGGAATCGTCGTCGCCGGTGTTGCCGCCGATGGCCGGGGCTATGTGCTCGCCGACCGCACGCTTGCTGGCCATGCGCCAACCATCTGGGCCGCAGCCGCCGTCGCCGCCTTCCACGAGTTCGAAGCCGACCGCATCGTCGCTGAGGTCAATCAGGGTGGCGATCTGGTGGAAGAGGTGATCCGGCAGGTCGATCAGGGTGCACCTGTTCGCAAAGTCCGGGCGACGCGTGGCAAAGCCATTCGCGCCGAGCCAGTCGCCGCTTTGTACGAACGCGGATTGATTTCGCATGTGGGCACTTTTGCCGCGCTCGAAGACCAGATGTGCGACTTCGGTCCCGCTGGGCTATCGACGGGCCGAAGCCCCGACCGCATGGACGCGCTGGTCTGGGCCCTGACGGACCTGATGCTGACGAAAGCCGGCGAGCCGCGCGTCCGGGTGGTGTGACCCCTAGGGTGGGCTTGAGCCCTTCGGCAATGCCCACCGCGTCACGCGATGCAGATTTGGCCATGGTGGGCTTCGCCAAAAGCCTCGGCACCACCCCACAAAGGATCTCCACCATGCCCACCTTCCTCTCCCGCTTGGCGCGTGCTGCCCGCTTTCATCCATCCGTACCCACCGTTATTCCACCCGAAGCCAAGATGAGCGCCGCCGGCCCCATCATCGCGCTGCAATACCAGCGTCAGCCGGTCTGGAGCCCGCGCGATTATGCGGCATTCGCGCGTGAAGGCTTCATGCAGAACCCGGTGGTCTACCGGAGTGTACGCATGATCGCCGAGGCGGCGACCACTGTTCCGTTCACGCTGTTTTCCGGCAACCAGGAGATCGACGATCACCCGCTGCTTGATCTGCTGCGCCAGCCCAACCCGCTGCAATGCCAGCCGGATCTGCTGGAGGCCTGGTACGGCTTCCTGCTGGTTTCTGGCAATGCCTATCTGGAGGCGGTTGCCGTCGGCTCCGATATCAGAGAGCTCCATGTGTTGCGCCCGGACCGCATGAGTATAGTACCGGGTACGGATGGCTGGCCTGCCTCCTACGACTACACCGTCAACGGACATTCCGTCAGCTTCTCGGGCGACGCCGTGCCGGGCGTACGCCAGATCAAGCACATGGCGTTGTTCCACCCGGCCAATGACTATTACGGTATGTCCCCCATTGAAGCCGCGGCCACGGCGATCGATATCCACAATGCGGCCAGCGCCTGGAACAAGGCGATGCTGGACAACTCCGCGCTGCCGTCGGGCGCGTTGGTCTACAATGCCGGCGACCGTCAGCTGACGGCGGAACAATATGGGCGGTTGAAATCGGAGCTGGAAGCCAGCTTTCAGGGCGCGCGCAACGCCGGCCGGCCGATGCTGCTGGAAGGCGGCCTCGACTGGCGCGCCATGTCGATGAGCCCAAAAGATATGGATTTCATTGAGAGTAAGCGCGCCGCCGCCCGCGACATCGCGCTGGCTCTGGGTGTTCCCCCGATGCTGGTTGGTATCCCCGGTGATACGACGCACGCGAATTACGCCGAAGCCAACCGAAGCTTTTGGCGGCACACGGTGCTGCCCTTGGCGACGCGCACCTTGAAGGCGCTGTCGGGCTGGCTCGGCCCCGCCTATGGCGGCGGCCTGGAGCTGCGCGCGGACCTCGACGCCGTGGAGGCACTGAGCCCCGAGCGCGATGCCCTGTGGTCGCGGCTCAACGCGGCGGCGTTCCTCACCGACGACGAAAAGCGCGCGGCGGCCGGGTATGGGGGGAAGGGGGCAAATCAAAGCGCGGAGGTCACCTGAGAAACACGTTTCAACCAGTTTCAGCCAAGGTTGCCTGCCGGAGCGATTGGCGGCGGACGGCGGTCAGGTGGTGATGGCGACTACGCTCCGCCGGCAGAGGTTCGGCCAGATCAGGCAGGTTGGCACGATTTCCTTTCTCACGTCAACGAGGTATGTTCCCCGGCGCTCCAATGCGATGGTTCCAATATGAGAGAGTATCTGTCACGCTTCGCCATTATCAAGGACCGGAATCATGGCCGTTAAAGGGTGCAGGCATATTGCATTGATCTTGCTTATGACTGCGCTCGGAACCGAGATTGTGATTGATCTGGCCTTGGCTGGGAGTGGAATAACGATGCAAAAAATATCGACAATGATGTTCATGATGGACATAAAAGTAAATCCGGGTATGCAGCAGAAATTCTTTAACGCACTTGGATTATTCTCCAAGAAGAATGGATTCAAATTGGACTTGGTCGAAATGCCTCCTGACGAGGGGTGCATCAGTGTGATTTTGGCCGGAGACGACATTGTGCTCGACGGAATCAGCGAGTTGGGCGGTCCGGATGGAGCCTGCAATCCGATGTCGCATCAAATCTCTGTAAATACCAATTTCTACAAAGGTGCGGTCTTGAAAGGCAACGACGATGCGATCCGCGCGATTGCAAGGAGAGTTGCCGGCGAGTTCAAGGCTGAGGTCGAAGCGTCGGCAACCGTTGCCGTCCGGCCGCAGAAGAATTGAGCAACCCTAAAAAATGACAGACATCCGGTCGCCGCAATCGTTTATCAAGATGTGCAAGGAACTGCGAATCGATCCTGCAATATTGGTGGATATAGGACTGTCCATTGAGCAATGGGCGGTTCGCGAGACGCGGCAAAGTGAGGTGCCTGAGATGAACCGCGTCATCGAAGATTTGCTGACTGCCGGTTAGTCGCCCGAGGAGTACTTCGACTGGTGGGATACGCTGTCAGTGGGATTTCATTTCAATGAACCTGACGGAGTCGTCGACGTCCTGCGAAAATTGCAAATTGAATTGCAAGTACCTCGAATTTTGCCCTGACCCAGACGAAGAGGACGCCAACTCTAAATAGCACGAGTGGGGCCGCAGGGCCAACATACTTACTGCTTCCACGGCTCGCGAACTTCATCCAATTGATCAATCGCCCGAAATAAGATTTCTCGACGAGCTGCTCGCCGGGCGCCAGAGCCCGGGCACGGTTCTCCCGTGAGCTGCGGAATCGTCTGGCGGGTTAGCAAAAGCCCGTCTCGGCCATCTGTAGACCCCACTTTCCCCGCGTCCACCCCAACCCTGGAGCCCCCTCCATGCACGCTCCCCCTTTGCTTCCCGCACTTGCGCCCATCGAAACCAAGCGCGCCCGCCTGGACCTCACTTCAGTCGCTGCCACCGGCAGTTTCGAGGGCTATGCCAGCTTGTTCAACGTCGAGGATCTCTCCCATGACGTCATCCTCCCCGGCGCCTTCGTCACCTCTCTTGCCCGGCGGGGCGCAGGCGGCATCAAGCTTCTGTTCCAGCATGACCCGGCTGAGCCCATCGGTGTGTGGACGGACATTGCCGAAGACGCGCGTGGGCTGAAAGTGCGTGGGCAGCTCACACTCGAAGTTGCCCGAGCGCGTGAAGTTCTGGCGCTGATGCAGGCGGGTGCCCTCGAAGGTCTATCCATCGGTTTTCGCTCTGAAAAAGCCGCCCGAGATCCGCGCTCGGGCATCCGCCGCCTCAGCAAGATCGACCTCTGGGAGATCTCCATCGTCACCTTTCCCATGCAGCCGGGTGCACGCATCAGCGCCGTCAAATCCGCCTCAGACACCAGGGAGGCCGCCGCCATCATGCGCCGCACCGCCCGGCGCCTGTACGCCCTTAGCCGAAACCATCAGTAGCAAGACGAGGACAGCATGACCGATCAGACCCCACAGACCGCGCCCGAGACCAAAGCCATCAACACCGCAGAGATGAACGCCGCCCTCGAAGATATGTTGCGCGGTTTCGAAGCCTTCAAGGAGACCAACAGCCGCCGCCTCAACGACATCGAACGGCGCGGCTCGGCCGATGTGCTCACAGAGGAGAAGATGGAGCGCATCAATCGTACACTGGATGACTACCGCCAGACGGTTGACAACCTGGTGCTGAAGCAATCGCGGCCCGAGCTCGGCGGTAACGGCCTTGGACGTACAACCGCACATCTTCAGCATAAGGCGGCATTCGAAACCTATGTGCGCCGTGGCGAGGTGGGTTCCCTGCCCGCGCTCGAAGCCAAGGCGCTCTCCATTGGCTCCAATCAGGACGGCGGCTATCTGGTGCCACCCGAGGTCGAGCACGCGGTGACATTGGCCGTACGTGACATATCTCCCATCCGTGCCATCGCCACCGTGCGGCAAATCTCCAGCAATGTTTACAATAAGCCGTTCTCGACCACCGGCTTCACGTCGGGCTGGGCGGCGGAAACGGCGTCTCGTCCGCAGACGGCCAACACGGCGCTCGCCTCATTGAGTTTCCCGACCATGGAACTCTACGCTATGCCGGCGGCGACCACGGCACTGCTCGACGATTCTATCGTCAGTATCGATCAGTGGATTGCGGATGAAGTCAAGCTGACCTTTGCCCAGCAGGAAAGCGCAGCCTTCATCAGCGGTGACGGCGTCAGTAAGCCCAAGGGCATTCTGGCCTATCCGTTCGTAGCACAGCCGTCCTGGGTCTGGGGTTCCATTGGCTACGTGCCGACGGGCGTCGCGGGCGGCTTGCCTGCCACCGCTCCCAGCGACAAGTTGATCGATTTTGTGTACTCGCTGAAAGCTCAGTACCGGCCTAATGCGCGTTGGATCATGAGCCGGGCGACCCAAGCGGTGGTCCGCAAGCTCAAGGATACGACCAACAACTACCTGTGGCAGCCGGCTCTGCAGCCGGGCGCTGCCCCTTCGCTGATGGGCTTCCCCATCGCCGAGAGCGAGGATATGCCTGCAATCGGCACCGACTCGATGTCAATCGGCTTTGGTGACTTCGGCCGCGGCTATCTCATCGTTGACCGGGTCGGCATGCGCATCCTGCGTGATCCGTTCACGGTCAAACCCTATGTGCTGTTCTACACGACCAAGCGCGTGGGCGGTGGCGTGCAGGACTTCGACGCCATCAAACTCCTGAAGTTCGGCGTGAGCTGAGGATTTCAACAGTTAGCCGGCGGCACAGGGTCTTCCTGCCTGTGCCGCCGGCGGACGGCCGCCGCTCTGCGCCCATCCCACATGCGCGCGGCGGCCGTTAATCTTCTGTGTAGGCCCCAATTCAATTGCGAATGGATATCACCATGGCACTTGTGTTACTCAGTCCGCCTGTGCAGGAGCCAGTCACACTGGCCGACGCCAAACAGCATCTCAGGGTGGATACAACCGACGAAGACGCGCTGATCAGCCGTGTGATGATCGGGGCACGCTCCGAACTGGAGCGCGGCCTCGGCCGTGCCTTCATCACGCAATCCTGGACCTATCTGCTGGATGCCTGGCCCACCGGTTATGCTCTGCCCTTGCCGCTCTCGCCAGTGCAATCCATTGATGCGGTGCGCGTTTATGCCCTTGACGACAGCTTTTCGGTGATGCCAGCGGCGGGTTATTTGCTGGATGGATTGGGCTCGCCACCCCGTCTCATCCGTCGCGGCACGCTGCCTTGGATCGCACCGCAACGGCCCGGCAATGGCATCGCCATCGATTTCACGGCCGGGTATGGCAGTCAGCCAACGGATGTTCCGGCAGCGTTGCGGATTGCAATGCTGCTGCTGATCAGCCACTGGTATGAAAACCGGCAGCTGGCGGACACAGGGGGTGGCGCCGGTGTCACGCTGCCACCGATGGTGCGTGATCTGATCGACCCCTATCGTGTGAGGCGGCTATGAGCACTCCCGGCATCGGTGCGTTGCGCCGCCGTATCACCCTGGAATCGCAATCGCGCAGTGCCGATGGCGGCGGCGGCGTTGTCATCACCTGGACGCCCGTCGCCGAAGTGTGGGCAGAGATGCACAGTCCATCAGGTTCAGAGGGCGTCACCGCCGAGGGCCTGCAAGGCCGGGTGACGCATGTCCTAACCATTCGTAGGCGGAGCGATGTCAAACCCGCCATGCGCGCGCGGCTGGGACAGCGGCTGTTCATGATTGAGGCCGTCCTGGACGGGGACGGCGCCGAACCTTTTCTCCGGCTTCTGGCTGAGGAGCGGAATCTATGAGCGGCAGCGCAGGGTGGCAGTTGCAACAAGCGATCTACGCGGCATTGGCGGCCAACGGGCCGCTCGCAACCTTGCTCGGGGGGGCCCGCGTCTTTGACGATGTTCCGCAGGCGACGCCTTATCCGCATGTGACGCTTGGCCAGACCAGCGCGCTCGACTGGGGTACCGGCACCGAGGACGGCGAAGAGCATATTCTCACCCTTCATGTCTGGTCGCAAGCCGGTGGCCGCGGTGAGGCGCAACGGATCATGGGCGCGGTCCGCGATGTGCTGCATACAGCTAATCTGGCCTTGACGGGCCACGCGCTGATCAGTTTGCGCCAGCAGTTTTCCGATGTCCGCCGCGAAAGCGACGGCGTCACGATCCACGGCCTCGTCCGTTACCGGGCGGTCACCGAGCCCGCCTGATGTCACTGTCCATGCAACCTTAGAAGGATGATCTCCATGCCCGCGCAGAAAGGTCGTGATCTGCTGATCAAGCTCGATCAGACCGGTACTGGCAGCTTTTTGACCGTGGCGGGTTTGCGAACGCGCACGCTCGCCTTCAATGCTGCCACGGTCGATGTGACGAATACGGAATCGGTCGGTCAGTGGCGGGAGCTTTTGGCCGGGGCCGGCGTCCGCAATGCCCGCATCACGGGCAACGGCATCTTCAAGAACGCGGCTTCGGACGCGTTGGTGCGCGATACCTTCTTTACCGGGATGATCCGGAACTGGCAGATCATCGTCCCGGCGATGGGAACGGTGCAGGGACCATTCCAGATCAGTTCACTCGATTATGCGGGCCAGTACAACGCCGAAGTTTCCTTCGATATGACGTTGGAATCGGCCGGTGAATTGACCTTTGTGGCAGCCTGAGCGGGAGGACCCATCCGATGGCCAATCATCATCGCGGCGAGATCGATGCGCTGCTGGACGGAACACCCTACCGGCTGTGCCTGACGCTCGGTGCGCTGGCCGAGTTGGAGCAGGCCTTCGGTGTGGAGGATATGCTGGCCCTGGCCGAACGTTTCAGCAGTGGGCGGATGGCTGCGCGCGATGCCATCCGCATCATCGGCGCGGGACTGCGGTCGGGCGGGCAAATGATCGATGATGCGGCGGTGGGGGATATGCGCGTCGAGGGCGGGGCGGCCGGGTTCGTCGATGTCGTGGCGCGGCTGCTGCGCGCAACGTTTGGAGCCGCCAATCTGCCAGCCGCCAGTCTGCCAGCCGAGAGCCCCCCGCTGGGAAACGTCTGACGCCCCGGACGCGCGAGCTTAGCGCCGGGGCTGAGCCGTTCGCCTGGGCTGCTGCCATGGGCTTTGGCTTGGGCGTGTTGAAACTTCCGCCGGCGGAGTTCTGGGCCATGACACCGCGTGAACTCGACGCTGCATTGGTGGGCCACTATGGCCACCGGCGTGGCAGCAGCGCAGGGCCCAGCCGGGCGGCCCTCGAAGATCTCATGTCGGACTATCCGGACCAGCCGGTTATGGAGTAAACGTACCATGCCCAATACCGTACAAGCCGCAACAGCCGAAATAAGCGCCAGCAGCGAACAGCTGAAGCGCTCACTGAGCGATATGGGATCTCTGGGAGACCAGTTTGCAGGCAAGCTGGTTGGCGCCTTCGAGCAGGTCGCCGTCAAGGGCAAGAAGCTGGAAGACACCGTCAAATCGCTGGCCTTGAGCTTCTCGCAGCTGGCGCTGAAATCCGCGCTGAAGCCGTTGGAAAGCGGATTGGGCAGTATTTTCAATCAACTGCTCTCGGGCCTGACGGGCGGTCTCGGTGGCGGCGCGGGGAGCGGCGGCCTGGTGCAGCCGTTCGCCAAGGGCGGCGTGATCTCATCGCCAGTGAATTTTCCGTTGGCAGATGGCCGCGCGGCGGTTGCCGGCGAACAGGGCGCCGAGGCGATCCTGCCGTTGACACGGGGGGCCGACGGCCAGCTCGGCGTGCGCTCGGGTGGCGGCGGCGTGACCGTCACATTCAACGTGACCACGCCCGATGTGGAAGGCTTTCAACGCTCGCAAACCCAGATCGCGGCGATGTTGCAGCGCGGGCTGGCCAGCGGTCAGCGCAATCTGTAAGCGGAGGACATCACGCCATGGCTTTTCACGACATACGCTTTCCCATCGCGGTCTCCAAGGGCGCGGTGGGCGGGCCGGAGCGGCGGACCGATGTGGTCACGCTGTCGTCGGGGTTCGAGGAGCGCAACAGCCGCTGGGCTGATTCGCGGCGCAGCTACAACGCGGGCTATGGAGTGCGGAGCGTCGATGATCTGCACACGGTGATTGGCTTCTTCGAGGAGCGGCGGGGCAAATTGCACGGCTTCCGCTGGAAGGACCACGCCGATTTCCGGTCCTGCGCACCGTCTGGCACGCCCGCGCAAGGAGATCAGATCATTGGCACCGGAGATGGCACGACAACACTGTTTCAGTTGACAAAAACCTATGGCAGCGCCTTTGCGCCCTACCAGCGGGCGATCAGGAAGCCGGTGCTGGGCACCCTGAAGGTCGCGGTGGCCGGGGTTCTGCAAGCCATCGGAACTTGGTACACGGTGGATTATGCGCAAGGGCTGATTGCCTTTCTCTCCGGGCACGTCCCAGCGCCGGGTGCAGCGGTCACGGCCGGCTATGAGTTCGACGTGCCGGTGCGGTTCGATACCGACCGGATCGAGGTCAATCTGCAATCCTTCGCGGCCGGCTCGATCCCCCATATTCCTATCATCGAGGTGCGGCTGTGAGATCCATCCCTGCGCCACTGCAAGCCCATCTCGACAGCGGCGCGACAACGCTCGCCTGGTGCTGGCGCATCACCCGCAATGATGGCGTCAAGCTGGGGTTCACAGATTGCGACCGTGATCTGACGTTTGATGGCACGCTGTTCGAGGCCGCGAGCGGCTTTACAGCGACAGAGATGCATTCCGAGATCGGCTTGACCGTACCAAACCAGGAAGTGTCCGGCGCGCTGCGCTCAGATCGTCTTGAAACCGATGATCTTGCGGCTGGGCTCTATGACAATGCAGGTATCGAGATCTTCCGGGTCAATTGGCAGTCGCCGGAGCAACGCCTGTTGCTGCGGACTGGCTCCATCGGCGAAGTCAAGCGAGGCTCCACGGCGTTTACGGCCGAGGTGCGCGGGCTGGCGCATTATCTGCAGCAGGAGCGCGGCCGCATCTATCAGTTTTCCTGCGATGCCGATGTGGGCGATGCGCGCTGCACGGTGGCGCTGGCTGGGGCCGCGTTCACCGGGACCGGCACCGTGCTGGCCGTCACCGATGCGCGGCGCTTCACGGCGAGCGGGCTCGGTGCCTATACCTCAGGCTGGTTTGCGCGCGGAGCTGTAACGTGGCTGTCGGGCAATAACCGCACACGGCGGATTGAAGTCAAGCGTCACACCAGTACTGAGATCGAGATCTGGCAGGATATGACGCAGGCCATTCTGCCGGGCGACACCTTCACCATCAGCGCCGGCTGCGACAAGCAGTTCACAACCTGCCGCACGAAATTTGCCAATGGCGTGAACTTTCGCGGCTGCCCGCATATGCCGGGGACCGACTTCATCACCTCCTATCCGAATACTGGTGACGGCAGCAACACGGGCGGGAGCCGCGTCCGGTGATCATAGAACGCACACATATTGTTACCCTCGCCCGTGGCTGGCTCGGCACGCCCTATCATCACCGGGCGAGCGTGCGCCAGGCTGGCTGCGATTGCATCGGCCTCGTGCGTGGACTTTGGCGCGAGCTCTATGGCAGCGAGCCGCCAGACATTGGTCCCTATACGGGTGAATGGGCCGAGGCGACAAGCAATGAAGCTCTGCTGCTCGGAACGCGGCAGCATCTGAGGGAAATCCCAAGGGCTACCGCGCAACCTGGCGATGTGCTGATCTTCCGGTTACGGCAGAACGCAGTCGCGAAACATGCGGGTATGCTGACGGAGGGCCACCGGATGATCCATGCCCAGGAGGGCGTGCCGGTCAGCGAAGTGCATCTAGGCAGCTGGTGGCAGCGGCATATCGCGGGCGCGTTCGTCCTGCCGGGCGTCGCAGACTAGCACAAAAGCAGTCATCATCAATCTCTTACCAAGCGGGGCCACACATGGCCACACTCGCCCTTGCCGCCGTCGGGTCAGCGCTCGGCGGCGCGCTGCTGCCTGGGATTTCCATTCTCGGCGCAACTTTGACCGGGGCCGCCATCGGCCAGGCGCTCGGCGGTGTCGCGGGCTCTTACGTCGATCAGGCGCTGTTTGGGGCCAGCGGCCAGGGGCGTGTCATCGACGGGCCGCGGCTATCGTCCTTGCGTGTCATGGCGTCCCGTGAAGGGGCGCCAATCCCACGGCTGTATGGACGCGCCCGCATGGCTGGCGAGGTGATCTGGGCCACTAGATTCGAGGAGGTTGCGAGCACCGACGAGAAAAGCGGCAAGGGCCTCGGCGGCGGCACCACGCCAACGCCAACCCGAGTTGACTACAGCTACTTCGCCAATTTTGCCGTTGGCCTCGCCGAGGGCGTCGTCACACGCCTCGGCCGGGTCTGGGCGGATGGCAAGGAAATCGACCTCTCTGGTGTCACGTTCCGCTTCTATCATGGGACTGAGCAGCAGCTGCCCGACAGCCTGATCGAGGCCAAGGAGGGCGCGGGCCTCGCACCGGCCTATCGCGGGCTGGCCTATATCGTCTTTGAGCGGATGCCGCTTGCCAAATTCGGCAACCGGTTGCCGCAGCTCGCCTTCGAAGTGTTCCGCCCCGTCGATGGCTTCGAGCAACTGGTGCGGGCGGTGACGATTATTCCGGGCGCTGGGGAATTCGTCTACGAGACGGGCGAGGTGCAACGCAATACGGGCGGTTCGGCATGGGTTGCCGAGAGCACGCACACGCGCTCCGGCAAGACCGACTGGTCAACCGCGATTGATCAGTTGCAGGACAGTCTGCCGGATGTGCAGAATACGTCGCTGGTGGTGAGCTGGTTCGGTAACGATCTCAGAGCGGGCGTTTGCCAGCTGAAGCCCGCTGTGGACAATGCCAGCAAGGTGACTAGTCCGTTGGTCTGGTCGGTTGCGGGTATTACGCGGCCATCGGCCTATCTGATCTCGGCTGTGGCTGGTGCGCCGGCCTTTGGTGGCACTCCGTCCGATCACAGCGTTGTGTCGGCGCTGAAGGACTTACGCCTGCGTGGGCTGAAGGCCACGTTCTATCCCTTTGTACTGATGGATATTCCGGCGACCAACGCGCTGCCCGATCCCTATGGTGGAACGGCGCAGGCACCCTATCCCTGGCGTGGCCGGATCACCCAGCATCCTGCCGCAGGCCAGGCCGGCTCGCCGGACATGACGGCTGCTGCCGCAACCCAAATCGCCGCATTCGTTGGCACCGCCACCCTTGCAAATTTCACCATCGCTGGCGAAACCGTCACCTATGCCGGTCCCGCCGAATGGTCGTACCGGCGCATGATTTTGCATTATGCGCATCTATGCAAAGCTGCGGGCGGCGTTGACGCTTTCCTCATCGGCTCAGAGCTGCGTGGGCTGACGACAGGGCGCTCGGCCGCAGCCACATATCCGTTCGTCGCGGCGCTCCAGCAATTGGCGGCCGATGTCAAGACGGTGCTCGGTTCCGCCACAAAAGTAGTCTACGCCGCCGACTGGTCCGAATACTTCGGCCATCAGCCGGCCGATGGCTCGCACGATGTCACCTTCCACCTGGACCCGCTCTGGGCGTCGGCCTCAATCGACGCCGTTGGCATCGATGCCTATTTCCCGTTGGCCGATTGGCGCGATGGCACAACGCATACGGATCTCCTCGCTGGTGCGCCGTCAACCTATGATCTTGCCTACCTCAAATCCAACGTCTTTGGTGGCGAGGGCTATGACTGGTACTATGCCAGCGATGCGGCGCGCAGCGCACAAGCGCGCACACCGATCACCGATGGCGCAGGCAAGCCCTGGGTGTTCCGTCCCAAGGACATCCGCTCCTGGTGGAGCAATGCGCACTACAACCGGCCGGGGGGCATCGAATCTGGGACCCCGACCGCCTGGGTGCCACAAGGCAAGCCGATCTGGTTCACCGAATTGGGCTGCCCCGCCGTCGACAAGGGCGCCATTCAGCCCAACGTCTTTGTCGATCCCAAGAGCGCTGAATCGAAGCTGCCCTATTTCTCCAGTGCGTCGCGCGATGACTTCATGCAACGCCGCTATTTGCAGGCCATGCTGGAAACATTTGCAGCGGGCAGCCCCGCTAATCCAACGTCCACGGTGTATGCCGCGCCGATGGTCGATCCCGCCCGGATGGCTGTCTACACCTGGGACGCCCGTCCGTATCCGGGGTTTCCTTATCTCACGGACGCGTGGGGCGACGGCGCCAACTGGCAGCGTGGCCATTGGATCACCGGGCGCATCGCGGGGGCGGCACTCGATGCGGTCGTCGCAGCAATACTGTCCGACTACGGCTTTACCAGCTTTTCCGCCAACGGCCTCGTTGGCCTCGTGGAAGGCTATGTCATCGACCGGGTGATGAGCGCGAGGGCGGCGTTACAGCCGCTTGAGTTAGCCAATTTCTTCGATAGCTTCGAGAGCGGCCCCATTCTCAGCTTCGCACAGCGCGGTGCTCGCGGGCCGGTGGCCACTCTTGCCATCGCCGATCTGGTCGAGCAGAGCCCCGGGGCCGAGCCGTTCCACATCGTGCGCCGCCAGGAAACCGAGTTGCCGTCGGTCGCGCGGATTGGTTTTGTTGATGGCGACCAGGATTATCGTCTGGCGGCTGCCGAATCGCGCAAACTTTCGGTCCGCAGCACGCGCATCGCCAATGCCGATCTGCCAATCGTGCTGCGGCCACCTGTCGCCCAAGGCATCGCTGATGGCATGTTGCAGGATGCCTGGGCGTCGCGCCAGCATGTCCAATTCCGGTTGCCGCCACGGATGCTAGGGTTGGAGCCTGGTGACGTGGTTGCTCTCCAGGTGCCAGGTAGCCCGCTCGAGTTGCGCGTTACGGCGCTGACGGATGGTCTTGGCCGGGGTGTCGATGCGCTTTCCATCCAGCGCGCCGTGTATGCGCCGGCCAATACAGATGACCGCACGCCCAAAGTGCTGGGTCTCGAAGCCTTCGGGCCGCCCGCCGTGGCGTTCCTCGATCTGCCGTTGCTGCGCGGCGATGAATCGGCAACCGCGCCGCATGTTGCCGCCACGCAAGATCCCTGGCCCGGCGGCGTTGCCATTTACCGGGCGACCGACGGTATCGATTTTCGTCTCAACACCGTGGCCTCGCGGCAAGCGACACTGGGGGCCACCATCGCGGCATTGGGCGCTGGCCCGGTGAACCGCTGGGACCGCGCGAACAAAGTGATCGTGCGCCTCAACTCGGGAACTCTGGCGACGCAAAGTGTGACGGCTGTGTTGGCGGGGGCCAATGCGGCAGCGCTCGAAACGGCGCCCGGGGTGTGGGAGGTGATCCAGTTCGTCACCGCCACGCTGACGGGGCCACAGACCTATGCACTCGGCCAACTCCTGCGTGGCCAAGTGGGGACCGAAGCGGCGATGGTGGCTGCCTTGGCGGCGGGCGCGAGTTTTGTGCTGCTGGACAGCGCCGTCACGTCGCTGGACGAAACCGCCGACCAGCTCGGACTCAGCCAGCAATGGCGCTATGGCCCGGCCAACAAGCCCATCGGCAATCTCGCTTATAAGACGGATACGCGCATATTCCGCGGCATCGGGCGGCGTCCGCTCAGCCCGTCGCATGTGCGCGGCCGCCGGACGGCAGGCGACCTCGCCATCAGCTGGAAACGCCGGACACGGATCGGTGGCGACAGCTGGGAGCCGCGCGAGGTGCCGTTGGCCGAGGATAGCGAAGCCTACGAGATCGATGTGCTGCAAGGCTCCATCGTGCGCCGCACATTATCCGCCAGCGGACCGTCGGCCATCTACACAGCGTCGCAACAGACGGCCGACTTCGGCGCCCCGCAAAGCGCCGTATCGGTTCGCATCTTTCAGATTTCGCAGAGTTTCGGACGCGGCACTCCCCGCGCCGCCACGCTTTGAGGCAAGGACTGAAATCAACGTTTTTGAAAATATTTTGAGGCCCCGCCATGACCAACACTCCCAATCTTGCGCTGCCGTACATCGACGCGGCGCAGGCGCAAAAGCATGTCACCCACAATGAGGCCTTGCGCGGGCTTGATGCCCTGGTGCAGACGGCCATTGTCACCCGTGCCCTGTCGGCAGCTCCTGGAACACCTGCGGATGGCGCGTGTTACATTCTCAGCGCTGCAGGAACGGGCGGATGGGCCGGGCAGCCTGCGGCAACGGTTGCGGCGTGGCAGGATGGCATCTGGGTGTTTTATCCGCCCAAGACCGGCTGGCTTGCCTGGGTGGCCGATGAGGCGACGACCGTCACATACACGGGAACCGCCTGGCAGATTTTCGGCGTATCGCCAAGCGTTCCGCAATTGGGCATCAACACAACAGCGGACGCCACCAACAGGTTGGCGGTCAAGAGCCCGGCCATCCTGTTCGACAACACAGGCAATGGCGCGCAGGTCAAGATCAACAAGGCCGCGGCCACCGATACAGCCAGCCTTCTGTACCAGGATGGCTATTCCGGCCGGGCTGAAATGGGGCTGGCGAGCGATGACGACTTCCATCTGAAAGTCAGTCCGGATGGCAGCGTCTGGAAAGAAGCGCTGCGCATCGACCGCACAAGCGGCCTTGCCAGCGCATTTGGTGACCCGGCTGTGGCGCTCGGCATTGCCACGAAACAGTACGTGGACGCTCATTCCGGTTTGGTTACACCCGGCGGCTCGAGCGGCCAGATCCAATACAACAATTCTGGTGCATTGGGTGGCTTCACGGCTTCGGGTGACGCCTCGATCAACGGGGCAACCGGGGCCGTCACCATCGCGGCCAATGCGGTCACGAACGCCAAGGCAGCGCAAATGGCGGCCGGCACGTTGAAGGGCAACAGCACCGGCGCGTCTGCCAATCCTGCGGACCTTTCGGCCGCACAAGCCAAGGCGCTGCTGGCGATTTCATCGGCGGACGTGTCTGGCCTTGGCGCTCTGGCGGCAGCGTCGTCGGTCAGCCTAACGTCCCAAGTGACGGGAACACTACAAGCGGCTCAGGAGGCGGCGCATACGGGTGACGTCACCAACCCGGCTGGCAGCCTGGCGCTGACCATCGCCGCCAACGCCGTCACCAATGCCAAGGCAGCGCAAATGGCGGCTGGCACGCTCAAGGGCAACAGCACCGGCGCGTTTGCCAATGCTGCAGACCTTTCAGCCACACAAGCCAAGGCGCTGCTGGCGATTTCATCGGCGGACGTGTCTGGCCTTGGCGCTCTGGCGGCAGCATCGTCGGTTAGCCTCACCTCGCAGGCGACGGGAACGCTGCAAGAGGCTCAAGAGCCCGCGCATACGGGTGACGTCACCAACCCGGCTGGCAACCTGGCGCTGACCATTGCCGCCAACGCCGTCACCAATGCTAAAGCGGCGCAAATGGCGGCCGCGACGCTGAAGGGCAACAATACCGGTGCCGTGGCCAACGCGTTGGATCTGACGGCGGCGCAAGTGAAGGCGCTGCTCACCATCGCGGCGGCCGATGTGTCGGGGCTGGCCACCATCGCCACGACCGGCAATGCCTCGGACGCCCTCTGGGCCAACAGCGTGCCTCAGGTCGGCATCAACGCCACGGCCGATACGACCAACAGGCTGGCGGTGGCGAGCGCTGCCAGCCTGTTCAACCACACCGGCGCTGGCCATCAGTTGAAGCTGAACAAGGCCGCTGCCGCCAACACGGCGAGCGTGCTTTACCAGGATAATTTCTCGGGCCGGGCTGAGATCGGGCTGACCGGCGACGACAATTTCCACTTCAAGGTCAGTCCGGACGGTGCCACCTTCAAGGAGGCCTTGCTGCTCGATCGCACTAGTGGCCTCGGCACGGTGTTTGGTGACCCGGCTGTGGCGCTCGGCATCGCCACCAAACAGTATGTGGACGCCCGTTCCAGCGGTGCCGCTGCCATCACAGAGATCGAGATTGATTTTGGTGCCTCAGCCGTGCGCTCGAAGAAATTCCTGATCAGCGACGCTGCCGTGCTCGCGAGTTCCAAGGTGGTGCCGCAGCAATCGGGCAAGGCCGCGACGGGCCGGCAAGCTGATGAGAACGAAATGGACATGCTGCACCTGCGTGCGGCGCCGGCAGCTGGCACATTCACACTGTATGCGGCCTGTCTGACGGGCCGCGTGAATGGAAAATTCAAGATCAATTATCAAGTTGGATGAGGATGATATGGCGACCCTGCAAGATGTGACTGGCGCGAACACCGCCAATGTGACGACGAATTCGGAACTGGCGGTCGCCTTGTCGAAGGTGCTCGCCAACGCCGGCTATGCGGCCGCTCTCGGCGAAGCCCATGACGGCGCGGCGGGCCTGCCTGCTTTGCGGCGTGCGATCTATGCCTCACCGGAAAAGCGGCTGGCCGTCGGCATGGAGTCGCTGCTGTGGGACGATAACTTCAACCACACGGTGCTCAATAGCCGCAAATACTCCACCAACCTGAGCACCATGACGGCGGCCGTGGCGGCAGGCTTCCTGACCCTCAACTCCGGCGCCAGCGCGGCGTCGGCTACGGCGGCCAGCTTGCGTACTTACCGCTCGTTCCCGGTGCTCGGCAACTATCCGACCACTGCCGATTTCTGGTTCTCCCTGGCCCTTGTTCCGCAGGCCCAGAACAACATCGAAATTGGCATCGGCATCCCCAACGCCTCCAACGTCAGTCCGGCAACTGACGGCATCTACTTGCTGATTGATACGGCGGGTGCGCTGCAACTGGTGGCGAACTACAACGGGACGACCACGTCGTCCGGCGCCATCACGTTCGCCTGGACCGCCAACAAGGTCTATCACGGCGAAATCGTCTGCCACAGTGATCGCATCGAGCTCTACCTTGACGGCATCCTTTATGGCGCTGTGTTGCGCTCAGCGGCCAGCACCGTTGGTGCGATGTCGCAAAACCAATCTGGTTACCTGTTCGCGCGGCTGCACAATGCCGCTGCCACCGCGGGCGCGCAGAAGCTCAACATTGCCCGCTGGGCGGTGACGCTTGGCGATGGCCTGTTCGAGCGTCCCTGGGGCGCAACTCGCATGGGCTTGGGAGACAATCTGCAATCAACGCCAGACAGTGTGGCCGTCGCCCCGTTGGACAACTTTACCAACAGCACCGCACCCACGTCGGCAACTCTTAACAATTCGGCGGCGGGATACGCCAAGCCTGGCGGACAATTCCAGTTTGCTGCCGTGGCTGGATCGGAAACCGACTATGCGCTGTTTGCCTATCAGCTGCCGGTGCCGTCCGCGGCAGCCCCCGGCAAAACCATGGTCATCACTGGCATCGATATCGACGCTTTCAACATGGGCGCGGCCAATGCCACGACGGCGACGCTGCTGGAATGGCATGTTGGAACCGGTGCCACGGCGGTGGCGCTGTCAACTGCTGATGCGGCAACCACACGCGCGCCGTATCGCAAGTTCCTTGGTGTCCAGACGTTCCCGGTTGGAACTGCCATCGGTGCACGGGCCGATCGCGCCCTCAGCGCCGACTTCTCCACAGCGCCGCTCATGGTCGAGGCAGGCACCTTCCTGCACATCATCCTGCGCATACCGGTGGGCACCGCGACCGCCTCGCAGATCATCCGCGGTGGCGTCGCGGTCAAAGGCTACTTGGAATAGCGCGCGCCGCCATCCAATCAGGAGTGCTCCGATGTCAGATGAACCGGCATGGCTGGCGCTGGCGCGCCGCGAACTTGGGGTGACGGAAGTTCCGGGCACCCTAGACAATGCTCGCATTCTGGATTTTTTCCGCGATGTTGGCCACGGCGAGGTCAGGCACGACGAGGTGGCCTGGTGCGCAGCGTTCGTGGGCGCGTGTCTGGAGCGCGCACATCCGCAGCACGCGGTCGCTGTTGGCGAGATCGTATCTGGCGTGGGGGCACGCGCTGGCGCAGCCGCAGCCGGGTTGCATCGTCGTGCTGAAGCGCGGGCTCGATCCGCGCTTTGGCCATGTGGGTTTCTATCTCGGGCTGGAGGGCGGCAATGTCCGGTTGCTCGGGGGCAACCAAGCCAACAGCGTGCGGATTGCGGCATACCCGCAATCGCGCGTGCTCAGCTATCGGTGGCCCGAACCGAGTGCGACGGACACACCCCAATCGAAGGTGTTTTCCGCAGCTCTGGCGCATGTACTCGCCATGGAGGGCGGCTGGTCGAACGATCCGGCCGATCCCGGCGGGGCAACGAACTTTGGGATCACGATTGGCGACTACGCGCGGCACAAGGGCGTGCCCCTGACAACGGCCAGTGCTCCTGGGTTGATTGCTGAGCTGCGCGTCATCAGCCCTGAAACGGTGCGCGCGATCTACCGCGATGACTATTGGCTGCGGGCCCGCTGCGATCTGCTGCCGGGCGCGCCCGCCGTCATGCATTTCGATGCGGCCGTCAACCATGGCGTTGGCCGGGCCGCCCGGATGCTGCAAGAGGCCGCTCGCGTGCCCGTCGACGGCGCCATCGGCCCCATCACCCTTGCCGCTGTGCGCGACGCCAACCCTCTGGCGCTGATCGCCCGCTATGCCGATATCCGCCGCGCAGCCTACCGGCGCTTGAGCATCTTTTCGCGTTTTGGCCGCGGCTGGCTCCGGCGCGTCGACGCCACGCTCGCGGCGGCAAAAGCCATGGCCAGCGTGACGGTCACCTGGCCCGAAGCCTCATCCACACCAAAGGAGAGTTCTATGCATAACACCGATCCGAAATGGTGGGCCCAGTCGCTCACCATCTGGGGCACGCTGATCACCGCCCTCTCGACCGTGCTGCCGATCATCGGCCCGTTCATCGGCCTCGACCTCAGCGGCGCGCTGATCGTGAATTTTGGCGATCAGGTGACCCACATCCTGCAAGCACTGGGTGGCGTGGCGGGCACGTTGATGGCGATCCTCGGCCGCTTCCGGGCTATGGCGCCGTTGCAGCAGTCGCTGATTACGATGCGTCTGTAGCTTTTGCTGTATGGACCCAGAACGCCCGCTCCCTAGCAATAGGGGGCGGGCGTTTTTGCGTTTTGGCGCAAAAATTGTTCATCACGGGTTCAGTTGTCCGGGTCTAGTGTGCCCAGCATGAGCACTCTCCTTCATCGCTGGTTTGTCTTAGGGTCGGCCGCACTGATGCTGTCCCTGCCGGTCGCGCCTGCGCAGGCCGCCGGTTACTGTACCGACAATTTTTCGGACATTGCGTCGGCCGTGCAAACCAACGGCTTGACACCAGCCAAAGAGCTGCAAGACCTCGCCCAAGGCAAAGTCGATGGCAAACTGATCAAGATCAGCTTGTGCGGCTCGAGCGACGCCTACACCTACAAATTGGTGGTGTTGCAACCTGGCGGCCAGCTGGTCAATCTGTCCGTCGACGCCAAAAACCCATTTCCCCAGTAGCGCCGCAATCGCGACGGACCTATATTTGCGCCAACGTTGCCCCAACCCAGCGAGGTTCCCGCGTGCGGCTTCTCGTCGTCGAAGATGATCCGGATCTGAAGCGCCAGCTCGTGACGGCCCTGGGCGAGGCCGGCTATGCCGTTGATTCGGCAACCGATGGCGAGGAGGGGCACTTTCTCGGCGACACCGAGCCCTATGATGCCGTGGTGCTGGATCTCGGCCTGCCGAAACGCGACGGCCTCAGCGTGCTCGAAGAATGGCGCCGGGCGGGCCACAAGTTTCCGGTGCTTATCCTCACCGCCCGCGACCGCTGGAACGAGAAGGTGTCCGGCATGGATGCGGGCGCCGACGACTACCTGACAAAACCGTTCAACATGGAAGAGCTGCTGGCCCGGCTGCGCGCGCTCGTTCGCCGCTCGGCCGGTCATGCCAGCTCTGAGATCGAATGCGGTCAGCTGCGGCTCGATACCAAATCGGCGCGCGTGACCTATGACGGATCGCCCATCAAGCTGACCTCGCATGAGTATCGGTTGATGGCTTATCTCATGCACCATAAGGACAAAGTGGTGTCGCGCACCGAACTGGTTGAGCATATGTACGACCAGGATTTTGACCGCGATTCCAATACGATAGAGGTGTTTATCGGGCGGCTGCGCAAGAAGATCCCGGTCGATATGATCCGGACCATCCGGGGCCTGGGCTACTGCCTGTCAAAGGGCGAGGATGCGGGTTAACTCCCTCGCCTTCCGGTTGTTCGCGGCCTCGGCGCTGTGGACACTGGTCGTGCTGCCCATCACCGGCTGGGTCCTCAATTCCATCTACCGGCAGGAGATCGAGCGCGTGTTCGATCTGCGGCTGGATACGGCCTGGTGGGCGCTCGTTAATCTCAGCGTCAGCCCAGGCGCGACGACGCCCCGCGAGCCCACCGCCACGGCCTTTGGCGACCCTTCTTACAACGTCCCATTTTCGGGCTGGTACTGGCAAATCAACCCGGTCGATCCTGCGCCAGCTGACAAAGTGCTGATTTCAACATCCCTGCAAGGCGAGCAACTCAGCCTGCCCAAAACTGGCGTCACCACCCCGCTGGGCAGTGCCTATGCAGTGGTTGACAGCATCGGTCCGCAAAAAGAGCGGGTGCGCATGTTCTCCAAAATCCTCACCTACGGGGATGGCGCGGCCGCCAAGCAGTACCGCTATATTGTTACCGGGAACCTCACCGAAACCGATGTCACCCTGCTGCGCTTTCGCAGCACGCTTTGGCTGGCGCTGTCACTGCTCGGCGCAGGGCTCGTGCTCGCGACCTTCTTCCAGGTGCGCTACGGCCTGCGCCCGTTGCAACAGGTCGAGCAGGGCCTCGGGGACATTCGCTCGGGCAAGGCGATGCGGCTGGAGGGCGAACTGCCCACCGAGATCGTGCCGCTGCAGCGCGAACTCAATGCGCTGATCAAATCCAATCAGGACATCATCGAGCGCGCCCGCACCCATGTCGGCAATCTTGCCCACGCGCTGAAAACGCCGATCAGCGTCCTCACCAACGAGGCCCGCAGCGATAAGACGCCGTTTGGGATGAAAGTCAGCGAGCAGGTCGGCATCATGCGCGATCAAGTGCAGCACCATCTCGACCGGGCCCGCATGGTCGCCCGCAGTGGCTCGCTGGGGGGGGCCACCGACGTCAAGCCCGCGCTCGATGCGCTGGTGCGTGTGCTCAGCAAGATCCATGGCGAGAAGGGCCTCAAACTCAGCGCCACCTGCGATGACCAGCTCACCTTCCAGGGTGAGAAACAGGATCTGGAGGAGATGCTCGGTAACCTGCTCGATAATGCCTGCAAATGGGCCAAAGCGCGTGTTGAGGTGACGGCCACCCGCCTGCCGCCGGCCAAACGCGGGCAACCTGCCATGCTGCAAATCCAAGTCAACGACGATGGTCCAGGCCTCACAGAAGCCGAACGCGCCGTCGCCAGGCAACGCGGCAAGCGCCTCGACGAAACCAAACCTGGTTCGGGCCTAGGCCTGTCGATTGTGACAGAACTGGTGGGCCTCTACAGCGGCAAGTTCGACCTTGACCGCTCCGAGCTTGGCGGCCTGAGCGCGCGATTAAAGCTACCGGCGGCATAAGGTGGAGACGCTATCCTATTGTCGCGGCTTGCCGATTTGGGTCGAAATTCCGCCCGAATCGCATCAGATACGTAGTGAAACGTGGGTAGATACAAGCCCGCGCCCGGTGCGCCGCCGTTGTGGCCACTTTGGACGCGTAAAACATTGGGGGCTTTCGATATGAAGTCATTGGCAGGTCTTGCAGGCGCGGCCGTGGTCGCTCTGGCGCTGGCGGCGTGCGGACCGGGCGGCTTGACAAAGCAGGATGCCGGTATTGGCGTCGGTGCTCTTGCAGGTGGCGTGATCGGCAATCAATTTGGTGGTGGCGATGGCAAGGTGCTGGCGACAGCGCTGGGCGCTGTGGTCGGTGGCATCGTCGGCAGTGAAATCGGTAAATCGCTCGACGATAATGATCGTCGGGCGGCAGGCGAAGCAGAAATGGCTGCCTTGGAGCGCGGCACGTCGGGCGTGGCACAACCCTGGCGCAACCCGGATTCGGGCCATTACGGCATGGTCGTTCCCGGCAAACCCTACAAGCGCGCCAACGTCAACTGCCGCGATTACTCGCACACGATTTACATCGACGGCAAGCCGCAGACCATGCGCGGCACCGCCTGCCGCAATGCCGACGGTACCTGGCGCGCGGCGGCCTGATTTCTGCCCGCACCGTAGCGTCGCATAGGTCACGGCACGATGACATGATAGACAGCCGCGGGGCTTCGGCTCCACGGCTTTTTTGTTTGGGCTTCCGCCTAACGTCACTGGTCTCGACGTACTGCGGCGCCATTCTTGGACTAATAACATGACCCGCAAACAGAAGCGCACGATGCTGATCGGGGTGGCCTTGGGCGGTCTCGCCATTGCCACAGGGCTGGTGCTGATCGCGCTCAACGACACCATCGTGTTTTTCTATTCGCCAAGCGATCTCATCGATAAACGCGTTGCCGCCGGGCGGCGCGTGCGCATCGGCGGCTTGGTCGAAAGAGGCAGCCTGAAGCGCTTCGACGACACGCGGATCGAGTTTGTCGTGACCGACACCGCCAAAACACTGAAGGTCAGTTACAAGGGCGTTCTCCCCGATCTGTTCCGCGAAGGCCAGGGTGTGATCGCGGAAGGCCTGACCGGTGGCGACGGTGTGTTCCAGGCCGACAGCGTGCTGGCTAAACACGACGAGAAATACATGCCCCCCGAAGTCGCCCGGGCCCTTAAAGACAAGGGCGTCTGGCGCGGCGCCGATGGCGCAGCCAAACCTGCGGCAGCGAAGTGACCGGTATAATGCTCCAGATTACCAAACCTTAACTGCGCAAACCTGCGACTCTGGGGCAGACTAACGTGTAGTTTTTTCGCGGACAGGGTAGCTCTCAACCGGCGCATTGACCCCCTCACAGGACCGAGGCCAATCGCCCGTGCAACGAGGTTTGATCGATGGCGATATTTTTGGGTGTTGGTGCGCGGCGCCACGTGCTCGCCCTAGCGGCAGCAGCGGTAGGTCTCAGTTTTTCGCCAGCGATGATGCCCGCTGCAAACGCAGCCGACGCGGCCGCTGCGGCCACAATCGATATGCCCGGCGGACGTGCGCCTCTGAGCTTTGCCGACATCGTGGACCGTGTGAAAGGTTCCGTCGTCAGCATCTACATCACAGGCAAGGGCGAAGGCGACATAGCCGCTGCGGGCGATGTGCCGGAAAACTTCCCCGATCTGCCCGACAACAACCCGCTCAATCAATTCTTCAAAAAGTTCAAGAAGGGCGAAAAGGGCGACAAAGGCAACGACGGGCCAGCGCCTGAATTGCGCGCGCAGGGCTCGGGCTTTGTTATCAGCGAAGATGGCTATGTCGTCACCAACAACCACGTCGTTGAAGGTGCCAACAAGATTGAAATCAGTTTCGATGAAGTTACGCGCACAGACGCCACTCTCATCGGCACCGATCCGCGCACGGATCTTGCGTTGATTAAGATCAAGTCGGATAAGAAGTTTCCTGTCGTCAAATTCGCCGAAAAACCAGCCCGTGTGGGCGACTGGGTGATTGCCATCGGCAACCCGTTCGGCCTCGGCGGCACGGTGACGGCCGGTATCGTCTCAGCACGCAACCGCGACATCGGTTCGGGCCCTTATGACTTCCTGCAGATCGATGCGTCCGTGAACAAGGGCAATTCCGGCGGCCCGACCTTCAATCTCGAAGGCGACGTAATTGGTGTGAATTCGGCCATCTTCAGTCCGTCCGGCGGCAGCGTCGGCATCGCCTTCGACATTCCCGGCGAACTGGTCAAGCAAGTCGTCACCGATCTCAAATCCAAGGGCTCGGTCAGCCGCGGCTGGCTCGGCGTGCACATCCAGAATGTGAGCGACGAAATCGCCAGCAGCATCGGCCTCAAGGAAGCCCACGGTGCCCTGATTACCAAGATTACAGAGAAAGGCCCCGCAGACGGTACCGAACTCAAAGTGGGTGACGCCGTGCTGACGGTCAATGGCCGGCGCATCGACAACAGCCGCACCCTCGCCCGCGTGGTCGCCGATCTGGTCCCCGATGCAGACGCGAAACTGACGGTGTTCCGCGATGGCAAGGAACGTGAGGTCACGATCAAGCTCGGCCAGTTCCCCGATGACCGTAAGCTCGCCAAGATGGACGAGAGCACTCCGAAAGAAACGAAGAAGGCCGTGCCGGAAACCAAGGATCTCAGCGAACTCGGCCTGTCGCTTGCGCCCGCCAGTGTGCTGAGCAAGGGCGATGGCAAAGGGGTGCTGATCACGAAGGTCGCGACAGGATCGGAAGCGGCGAGCAAAGGGCTGCATGAAGGCGATATCATTCTCGAAGTGGGCGGCGCGTCTGTCACCAGTCCGAGCGATGTCCTGGCAGGTGTGGATGAGGCCCGCAAACAGGGCCGCAAAGCCGTGCTGATGCATGTGCAGTCGGAAAAGCGAGACGTGTTCATCCCACTGAAGCTGGCTGGTTGATAGGGCCCGCTGATGCGTGTGCTGGTAATCGAAGATGATCGCGAGGCCGCTGGCTTTCTGTGCAAGGCACTGAAGGAAAGCGGTCACTCGGCCGAACACGCTGCTGACGGCGAAGCGGGTCTGGAGCTGGCCAGCGAAGGCCGGTTTGAGGTGCTCATCGTCGACCGGATGCTGCCAAAGCGCGACGGCCTCAGCGTCATTGAAACCCTGCGTAAAGCCGGCGAGCGCGTGCCGGTGCTGATCCTCTCGGCACTTGGCGAGGTCGATGATCGTGTCAAAGGCCTGCGCGCAGGCGGCGACGATTATCTGACCAAACCCTATTCCTACAGCGAGCTGCTTGCCCGCGTCGAGGCCCTCTCCCGGCGCGCGCAGCCCGGTGAGGCGACCACCAGCTACATGGTTGGCGATCTCACCCTCGACCGCCTCTCGCACCGCGTCGCGCGCGCTGGCGAAGCGATCATCCTTCAGCCGCGTGAGTTCCGGCTGCTCGAATATCTCATGAAACACGCCGGTCAAGTCATCACGCGGACGATGCTGCTGGAGCATGTCTGGGATTATCATTTTGATCCGCAAACCAACGTCATCGACGTGCACATTTCGCGCTTGCGCGCCAAAATCGACAAGGCCTTCGAGAAGCCCTTGCTGCACACTGTGCGCGGCGCCGGATATATGATCAGTGACGGCACTCGCTAAGCTCCTAGGCACGACGGCCTTCCGCTGGCTGCTGGCCTATTGCCTGGCGTTCATCATCGCGTCGGCGGGCGTTGTAGGCTATATCTATTGGCAGACCAATGATCTGCTAACGCACCAAGTGGTGCAGACGCTGGACAGCGAGGTTAAGGGACTGCGCGAGCAGTTCGAGCTTGGCGGTATCCGGCTCCTGGACAAAGTGGTTGCCGAACGCAGCGCCAATGCGGGCAGCGGCCTCTACTTCCTCGGCGGTGCCGACAGCGCGAGACTCTCAGGCAATCTCAGCGGCTTTCCGTCCGAGCTTCCCAGTGATGCAGGCGGCGGCACCTTCCACTACGCGCGGGCAGGCGGTTCCGGCGGCGAAGAGCGCTCGGCCGTTGGCGTCGCCATCGCTGTGCCGGGTGGCTTCACTCTGGTTGTCGGGCGCGACATCGCCGATCAGCTCGAATTTGCGGGCACCATGCGGCGTATTCTGCTCTGGGGCCTTGGCTTGATCGCGGCGTTGGGCCTAGGCGGCGGGCTTCTTGCAAGTCGCGGGATACTTGGGCGCATCGATGGAATGCGCGGCACGGCCGAAACCATCATGGCTGGTGATCTGTCGCGGCGCATTCCGGTCACGGGCGACGGCGACGAACTCGACCGCCTCGCTCACAGTCTCAACGGCATGTTGGAGCGTATCGAGCAACTGATGGTGGCGATGCGCGAGGTGTCCGACAATATCGCCCACGATCTGCGCACGCCGCTCAGCCGTTTGCGGACGCGGCTGGAGTCGGCCCTGCGTGATGCCAAGAGCGGCGGTGTCAATCGCGATCAGGTCGTTCGCTCGATTGAGGAAACCGATGAGCTGATCAAGACCTTCAACGCCATGCTCAGCCTCGCCCGGCTTGAGGCGGGAACGTCTGGCGAACGCACTGAGGTCGATCTCGGCGAACTGGCCGCCGGCGCGGCCGATCTCTATGAGCCGGTGGCTGAAGAACGAGGCATCCGGCTGACCACACGCGCGGCGCCCGGTCTGATCGTCACGGCCGACCGTCAACTGCTGGGCCAAGCGGTGACGAACCTCATTGATAATGCTCTGAAGTATGGTGCGACTGGGCTTGGCGAACATGCCGCCATCGACATCAGTGTCAGCGCTGCCGGGCCGCTGGCCGAAATCGCTGTTGCCGACCAGGGCGCGGGCATTGCCTTGGTTGACCGCGAACGGGCGCTGAAACGCTTCGTGCGGCTCGAAACCAGCCGATCGCAGCCCGGCACAGGCCTCGGTCTCAGTCTGGTGGTGGCCGTTGCGCGGCTGCACGGGGGCAGTGTGCGGCTGGAGGATAACGAGCCTGGCCTCAGAGTGGTCATTGCGTTGCCCTTGACCCCGGCCCAAAGTGCAGTTTCCAGTCCGCCGGGCCACGGGAGCGCGCGTGTCAACGCCTGACGAGCATTCGCCGCCACAAAACTTGCGGGCCCTGAGCCAGCGCATTGGGTCTGTGCTGACAGTGTGTGACGAGCCGCGCGCTGCCGCCGTGATGGCCGATCTGACGGATGAGCGGCTTGCCCCCCTGCTCGCTAACCCCTCCGTCAACGGACTTCTCGTTGCCACCGTTGCCGCCTCGCCCTACCTCGCCCGGCTGATCAAGTCCGATCCGGCCCGCCTGGAGCGCCTGCTGTCCGCCTCCCCCGAGGCCAGCCACGCCCGCGCAGACGACACCCTCACCGCCTCGATGCTGACCGCAACTGCCATGGCCGACGCCATGTCACGGCTGCGCGTCTATAAGACCGAGATAGCCCTCCTCGTCGCCCTTGCCGACTTGGCGGGCGTCTGGCCGGTTATGCGCGTCACCCAGGCGCTGACCCAGGCTGCCGACCTCGCCATCGGCGAGGCCGTGCGCTTCTTGCTGCGCCGTGCCGTTGCGGCGGGCGACCTCGCGCACGCGGGCGAGGGTTCTGGCTATATCGTCATCGGCATGGGCAAATATGGCGCCCACGAACTGAACTACTCCAGCGATGTTGATCTGATCATTTTCTACGACCGCGACCGTGTTCGCCTGCGTGAGGGCCTGGAACCCGGCCCCGTGTTCGTGCGCATGACGCGCGATCTCGTTCGCCTGATGCAGGAGCGCACTGCCGAGGGCTATGTCTTCCGCATTGACCTGCGATTGCGCCCCGATCCCGGTGCGACCCAGGTCGCTCTCTCAACAGTCGCTGCACTCCATTACTACGAGAGCTACGGCCAGAATTGGGAGCGTGCGGCCCTGATCAAGGCGCGGGCTTGCGCGGGCGACATCGAGGCGGGCCAAGGTTTGCTTGCCGAACTCGCCCCCTACATTTGGCGCAAGTATCTCGACTACGCCTCCATCGCCGACATCCACGCCATGAAACGGCAAATCCACGCCTTCAAAGGTTTTGGCGAGATCGGCGTCGCGGGCCACAACATCAAAGTCGGGCGCGGTGGCATTCGCGAGATCGAGTTTTTCGTGCAGACACAACAATTGATCGCGGGCGGGCGGCAAACGGACCTTCGCTCGCCCGGCACGCTGCTGACGTTGGACCGTCTTGTCGAACGCAAATGGATTTCGGCGGCCACAGCCTCCGAGTTGCAACGCTGCTACCGCTTTCTGCGCATGGTCGAGCATCGCATCCAGATGATCGAGGATGAGCAGACGCAGACGCTGCCGCGCGAAGCGGACAAACTTCTCGCCATCGCCTGTCTCAGCGGCTTTCCCAATATCGAAGCCTTTAGCGAGCGCCTGCGCCAGGAATTGACCGCCGTGCAACGGCATTATTCACAGCTTTTCGAAACCAAACCGGAACTGACTCGTGGCAAGGGCAACCTCGTTTTTGCCGGGGATGAGCCCGATCCCGCAACCGTCGAGACGCTGCGTGCTATGGGCTACACCGACCCGGCAAGCGCTCTCTCGACCGTCAAGGACTGGCATTTCGGCCGCTATCAGGCCATGCGTAGCGCCATCGCCCGCGAGCGGCTGACCGAGCTTCAGCCTGTGCTGCTCGAAGTGCTCGGCACGACGCCCGATCCCAACGCCACCCTCGCCTCGTTCGACCGTTTCCTCGCGGAACTTCCCGCTGGCGTGCAACTGTTTTCATTGCTGCACACCAATCCCGGCCTCTTACGCCTGCTCGCCGACATTTTGGGTTCGGCTCCGCGCCTGGCGCACATTCTCAGCCGCCGCACCCGCGTTCTGGATGCCGTGCTTGATCCAGGTTTTTTTGGCAGCGAGCCAACCGCCGAAGAGCTCACTTTGCGCATCCGGCAGGAACTGGCCGCCGCCAGCGACTATCCCGACAAGCTCGACCGGGCGCGGCTGATCGGCAACGAGCAGGCGTTTCTCATTGGCGTGCGTGTGCTGACGGGCACCATCTCGGCCGAGCGGGCGGGCGGTGCTTATGCGCGGCTGGCGGAGGCGATGATCGGCGAGCTGCAAGCCGAGGTGGACGCCGAGATGGTCCGCCAGCATGGCAGGATCGATGGCGGCTCGGCAGCGGTCATTGCCATGGGCAAGCTCGGCGGCCGCGAAATGGCCGCCAATTCCGATCTTGACCTCATCGTCGTCTACGACTTTCCCGACGCAACCATCCCGTCGGATGGGCCAAAGCCCTTGCCCGGTCAGCAATACTACGGACGCTTCACGCAGCGGCTGATCGCCAGTCTAGCCGCGCAAACAGCCGAGGGGCGGCTCTATGATGTGGACATGCGGTTGCGCCCGTCCGGGGCCAAAGGGCCGGTTGCAAGTCACCTCATCGGGTTCGCCGATTACCAGCAGAACACGGCTTGGACCTGGGAGCACATGGCGTTGACGCGGGCGCGAGTGCTGACGGGGCCGCTGGGCCTGCGCGGCCGCCTCGAAGGCACGATCAGTAGCGTTTTGACCAAGCCGCGAGATACGGCCAAACTGGCCAATGACGTCAAAGACATGCGCGAGCGTATCGCCACCGACAAGGGCTCGGGGGGGCTTTGGGATCTCAAGCTGGTGCGCGGCGGATTGCTCGATATTGAGTTCATCACTCAGTATCTGCAACTCAAGTACGCCCCGGTCTATCCGGGACTTCTGGACCAGAACACCCTCGCGGCTCTCGCCAATCTCTCAACACAAGGCCTGTTATCCGCTGCCGACGCTGCTGTTCTGGTGCCGGCCGCTGGCCTCTATCAGGCGCTGTCGCAAATCCTCCGGCTGTGCCTCGATGGCCCGTTCGATCCGGCCAAAGCGCCCAAGGGCCTCGCGCAATTGATGTGCCGCGCTGGCGACGCGCCCGATCTGCCGCGCCTCGAAGTGACTCTGCGCGATTGCCAAACCGAAGTCGCTGCGCTGTTCGGCCGTATCATCGCCTAGTACCCACTATCAGAAGTATCTAATACGTCTGATCGCGGCTCCGCGAGCCGATCCGGCAGGCGCGCGTCGAAGAGCGTAGCTGTAGCTACGGTCGAGGCGCGCAACGCACCGGCCGGCCGTGGAACGCGGCCCAGCGGGCGAACAAGGACGCTCGCCGGGTGCGTAACGGCGCTCGACTATAGTTCACTATGCTCGTCGCGCCGTTCCTGCCCGGCGAGCGTCCTTGTTCGTCATACGTGCTAGCTACTTCTGATAGTGGGTACTAGTTTGACTGCGCCTCTGATCCCGAGAGGCTGTGAGCCATGACCCGGTTGGCGGGCGCTGGTTACCAGCCTTTTGGTGTTGGTGGGCCATTGCCTGCGCTATGGCTTGGCAACGAACTCCGAAAAATTCGTCAACGCTGTTGCAATCTCCGCCGCCATGCCTGCATCCGCAACAATGGCACCGGGTCCAAGTTTTCGCGTCAGCAGATCAACCGTGATCGATGCGTCTTCGATCACCAGCGCCGACATCGTCGTCAGCACCAGCCGCAGTGACCTTTGCGCCTCTGACGCGCGCGGCGAAGCGTTGAAGATGGCCACCGGCTTGGCGTGGAAATTGGGGCTGCCTACGAGCCAGTCCAAAAGGTTCTTAAACGAGCCGGGCATCCCACGCGCATATTCCGGGCACGAGATCAGCAGGCCGTTCGCCGCATCTACGGTGGCGCGCAAGTCCGCGACGGTCGCCGGTAGATCGGCCTCAAGATCGGGATTAAAATGCGGCAGGGCCCCCATCCCGGCAAAACGCTGGATGCGCAGTCCCGGCGGCGCCAGACGCTCGGCTGCCAGCAACAGCGACGTGTTCGACGATGCTGTCCGCAAACTTCCCGAGATCGCTAGCACATGACGGCCAGCTGTTCTCATGGCGGACCATCTTCTGGCACCTGCTCATCTACCGCACACGCAACATACTGCACGAAGATTTCGCGCTCCGTGGTAATGTCCAGCTTGCTGTAAATGCTGAGCCGGTGGTTGCGGACCGTACCAGGAGTTAGGCCAAGACGGGCCGCAATGGTATGCGTCGGATGTCCGGCAAGAATGAGCGCCACAATCTCGCGCTCGCGCGGGGTCAGGTGCGGCCAGAGCTGTTTGGACCGCGTGGGCGGCATCAATCGGCGATGGGCATGGTGCACGGCGGCAATCGCCGGGAAGGCCGTTTTGAGCCGCTCGATATCGGCCGGGCCAAAGCTGCGGCGGGACCGCTCAAGGAACACCCCCAGTGTCGTGTCAGGACCATCGCCCAGTAGAATACCGACTTCATCGCGGATCGCCGATTGATCAAGAAATTCAGCGACATAGCGGCCATCGCGGTTTGTGACCTGGTTCAAAGGCACGACGCCTGGATGCTGCCTGTCGCGCCAATATGCATCAAACGGATCATAAGCGTAGTAGACCGCCAGATACCGCTCGACCAGCGCTGCCGAGAAATTCCGGTGTGTGACGAACTCAGGCCGCGCTTGCGAGGTATACCGGGCGACAGTGATGCGGTCATGCGGTGCGATACTGCCGACAAAGTCCACCAGCCGGGCAACATAGCCGTCCGTTCCCGCTGCCGATACCGCCCCGGTGATCTGATCAAAGCCCATGGCCGCACTCACTTCCCGTGCATGACAGTTGTCATATGGCGCGCGTCGTCCCGCCGCCGTAACTTGCCGCTGAATTCGAACGCACACAAGCGGGCAGTATCAATGCAGAACCCCATTGTCATCGGCATCGACGCCGGCGGCACCATGACCGACACCATCCTCGTCGACAAGGACGGGCGGTTCAAGATCGGCAAGGCCGCAACCACCCCGCGCGACGAGGCGGAGGGATTTTTGCAGTCGGCCGAGGATGCGGCCGAGGCATGGGGGATTTCGCTCGATACACTGTTCAGCGGCGTTAACGTTGTGCTCTATTCTGGCACGGGCATGTTGAACACGCTGCTCTCGCGCACCGGGCGGCGGCTAGGCCTCATCACCACCAAGGGTACCGAGGACATGATCTTGATGGGCCGCGGCCTGCAGGCATGGTCGGATTATTCCTATGCGGATCGTCTCCACGCTGTCACCCACCAGCATCCGGCGCCCCTGGTGCCGCGCCGCCGGACCCATGGCGTGACCGAGCGCGTCGATCAGTTCGGCGATGTGGTCATTCCGGTTTACGAGCACGAAGCGCGGACAGCGGCCAAGGCATTGATCAAGGACAAGGTCGAGGGCATCTGCATCTGCTTGCTGTTTTCACATGTGAACCCGTCGCATGAGAAGCGCATTGCAGAGATTGTCGCTGAGGAAGTAAAAAAGGCCAATGCAGATATTCGAGTCTACACCAGCCACGAGATCCGGCCGGTGATACGCGAGCAGTCGCGCTTGAACAGTGTGCTGATCGAAGCCTATGCGACCTCCCGCGGCCGGGCACAGCTCGAAGGCATCGAGGCCATCTCGAAATCGCATGGCTTCAAATACGGCGTGCAAACGCTGTTGTCGTTTGGCGGGCTCACCTCGATCAAGCATCCACGGCTGCACGAGACGATGATCTCGGGACCGATCGGGGGGATCCTGGGTGCCGCCTATGTCGGCAAGATGATCGGCAACGACAATCTGGTCTGCTCCGACATGGGCGGCACCTCATTCGACATGGGCGTGATCACGCGCGGCCAGACGCGGCTTGAGAACGAGCCGATCATGGACCGGTTCAAGCTCAATCTGCCGACGTTGCATCTCGATACAATTGGGGCAGGGGCAGGGATGATCTTGAAGGTTGATCCGCTGACGAAGAAAATTTCGCTGGGGCCGGAGAGCGCGGGTTCCGACCCGGGGCCGATCTGTTTTGGACGTGGCGGAACCGAGCCCACCATCGCTGACTGCGATGCGATCCTTGGACGGCTGAACCCGGATTATTTCCTCGGCGGCAAGGTGAAGCTCGACGTTGCCAAGGCCGAGCGCATTTTCAAACAAAAGTGTGCAGATGTTCTTGGCGTGCCCGTGCATGAGGCGGCCGAGGGCATGATCCACATGCTGGAGACCGACGCCAACAACGCATTGCGCCGCGTGATCTCGGGCCAGGGCATCCATCCGTCCGAGTTCTCGCTGTTCTCCTATGGCGGCTCGGGGCCGCTGCACCTTGCGGGCTACAGCCGGGGGATCGGCCTGAAGGACATCATCACGTTCAAGTTCGCAGCGGCGTTTTCGGCCTTCGGCTGCACGACGGCGGACTATATGCGGCGTCATGCGGTCTCGGTGCAGATCGATATTCCGCCGACGGCAGATGACAAGGCGCTTTCTGTGTTTGGTGCCAAAGTCAACGATATTTGGGTAGATCTGACAGCTCGTGCCATCACCGAAATGGAGGAGGACGGGCACAAGAAAAGCAAGATCCGTACCGAGCCGTTCCTGATGATGCGCTATACGGGCCAACTTGAAGACGTCGAAGTGATCGCGCCGCTGCGGGCCGTGAAGACACCAAATGATTTGAAGACAGTCATCGCCGCGTTCGAGGATGTCTACGAGAAGATCAACCATCGCGTCTCGCGCTACGGGCAAGCGGGCTTTTCGATCGCCGAGCTCGGCGTGGTGGCAACGGCCGATAAAGTGAAGCCGGTACTGATCAAGCATGATCTGGGTGCCGCTGATCCCAAGGCGGCGCATAAGGGCAAGCGGCGAGTGTATTTGAGCGGCGCGTGGCATGTAGCAGAAATCTACGAAATGGATGATCTTCAACCCGGCAATGAGGTTGTGGGGCCCGCCATTATTGAGCATCCGGCGACGACTCTGGTCGTGCATCCGAAAGACCGAGTACGTATCGATGAGTGGGAATTGCTTCATTATAAACATGCGGGGTAAGAAAGGAAGAGCAGTTGTCAGAGGGATTATGGACTAGACATTAGGGATTAGGGATTAGGGAAAGCAGACAATGCAAGACAAGGCACCTCACCCGATGCCCTATCGCGACCGGCTCCGCGCGTCGGAAGCGGCCCGCGAAACGACCGGCTGCTATGATGGTGTAACTTCGCTGAGCTTACGCGCCGCCGATCCGCTGAAGTTCGAGACGCTGCACACGAAGCTACGCTCGTTTTGCGTGTCGGCCCGCGAAATGGCGCGGCGCATCTCTGCTTCGCCCGGTGTGCGCGAGGTGGGAGAAATGGTGGTTGCAATCTATACGCCGGAAGGCGATGCGGTGGCGCTCTCCAACGGCATCATGGTGCATGTGCACACTATGAGCCGGTTCATCAAATGGATGATCGAGCAGGGCTACGAGGAAAACCCCGGCATCCGCGAGGGCGATATTTTCGCCAACAACGACGCCTTCATCGGCACAGTGCAAGTGCCCGATGTGATGGATGTCGTGCCGATTTTCTATGAAGGCGAGCTCGCCGGCTGGGCCGGCGCGGTCTGCCACGAGTTGGAGTCGGGCGGCATCACGCCGGGGGGCGATGTGTGCCTGGCGCAAGAGAGGTTCACGGAGGGGTTGTTCGTCTGTGCCGAGAAAATCGGCAGCAATGACGAGATCCGCCGCGACTATGTGATCCGCTGCGAGCGCAATCTCCGTATGCCGATCTACTGGGTGCTGGATGAGAAGGCCAAGGTCGCCAGTTGCATCGACATGCGCGAAAACGTCAAGCGCATCATCGATGAAGTGGGCATCGAGTACTGGCGGCAAGTGACGAAGGAGTTCATCGAGGAGGGGCGGCGCGGGCAGCTGGCGCGCACGCAGCAATTAACCGTACCCGGCATTTATCGCGGACACACGTTCTATGGCCATGTGACCGAAGGCAAGCCGGGTTTCCAGCCGCTGGGCGATTCCAATTGGTTGTATGCGATTCCCATTGAGATGACCGTCGAGACTAGCGGCAAGATCACAATGGATTTCGAGGGCACGCAGAGCTGGGGCTACCACTCCATGAACTGCACGCCCGCAGGCATGGATGGCGGCATGTTCGTCACACTAACCCAGCACATGAACTATGAGGGCCTCGTCAACGACGGCGCATGGATGGCGACCGAACTGAAACTGCCCAAAGGCACTTGGACCAATCCCGACAACGAGTTCTGCGCCACGGCCACGAGCTGGGCGCTGCTGCTGCCAGCCTACGGCGTGTTCCAGCGCTTGCTCTCGCGCGGATTCCTGGCGCGCGGGTTCGTGGAAGAGGTGTTTGTCGGTCAGGTAAACTCTCCCATGATCGAGATGGGCGGCGAGAGCCAGTACGGCACGCAATTCGGTATGGCGCATTTCGAATGCGCCGCAGCGGGGTCGGGGGCGCTGGCCATCAAGGATGGTCTCGATACAGCCTATGTCGGCTGGAATCCGGAAAGCGACATGGGCAATATGGAGATCTGGGAGCAAAATATGCCAATGCTCTATATTGGCCGTTCGATCCTGCCCAATTCGGGCGGGGCCGGAAAATATCGTGGCGGCTGCTCGTTCCTTTCGACGTGGCTTTTGCACAAAACGCAGCATCTGCGGCTAGTGACATCGGAGCATTCGTCTCGCGTGTTCGACAACGCCGGCATGTGCGGCGGCTATCCGGCACCGACCTGCCAGCTGCATCGCACCGTGCGCGATACCAACGTCGCCGAGGTGATCGCGGCGCAAAAGCCGCTGCCGCATGGAATCGGGTTGAACCCGGAGCGATCAACGATTGAAGAGCTGATCGAGGGGGATCATGAAACGACGGAGGGTCCGTATATTTCCTCGCCGCACGTGGCGGGCGACATCTTCAGCCACGCCTACAATGGCGGCGGCGGCTATGGCGATCCGCTCGAGCGCGATCCGGCAAAGGTGGCGTATGACGTGGAGAACGGGTTCGTCACCGAGCTTCAGGCGCGGAACGTGTCGGGGGTGTTCGTCACCCAGGATATCGAAAGTGGCGATTGGTCTGTGGACGTCAAAGTGACGGCCAAGGCACGGCAAAAGCTGCGCGCCAATCGCCGCAAGCGCGCCGTGCCGGTGGCTGAGTGGATCAAGAGCGAAGGCAACCGCGTGGCGGCCAAGGACTTCGTCTACGAAGTGCGCCGGATGTATCAAGGCGGCATGAAACTCTCGCCGCGCTTTTCTGAGGAGTTCCGCGCCTTCTGGTCGCTGCCAAAGGGTTTCGTGTTCGAAGATGAGAAAGCTCCCAAGCGGAAGAAGATGTGATGTTGAGGGTGCCGAACACTCAGGATACCGCTCTAACAATTCGCATATTGCCAGGCAGCCCCAATGACCAACTACTCCCAAGACGTCATCCGCGACCTCATTGCCGGCGAGTTGCCGTGGCACCAGACCAAACGCATCATGAGCGCGTACAAGGACGATGACCGCTTCTTTAAAGTGGTCGCAGTGCTTCAAGATCGCGTGACGTGGACGGAGCAAATTCTGCTGCCGATCGGCGAGCATCTGTTCATCGTTCAGAAGGGCAAGACCCGCATCACGAAATGCGATTGCGGCCACGAGTTCGGCGACTACAAGAAGAACTGGAAGCTCGCCGCCAACATTTATGTGCGCAAAGACAAGAGAAGTTTGCGTGAGATCTACCCCAATAGCGATCTCTGTCACCCCGACTGGATGGAACTGCGCGAATTCATCTGCCCCGGTTGCGCAACGCTGCTGGAAGTGGAAGCCTGTCCGCCGGGCTATCCTATCGTGCATGATTTCCAGCCCGATCTCGAAGGGTTCTATCGCGACTGGTTGAAGACGCCGCTTCCGTAGGGTGAACTGAGCATCTTTGTAACGACCACCGTTGACACCGCCGGTCGCGGTGAGCCTTGCGACGATACTCAGTTCACCCTACGGTTCAGCGCCCAACGAGGAGACGTCATGGAACGCAAAGGCAGGGTTGAGGGAAAGGCCGTTTGGGCGACGGGCGCGGGGCTCGGGCTTGGCCGTGCAAGTTCCATCCTGTTGGCCTCAGAGGGTGCGCACATTCTGGTGACGGACTATGATCCGAAAGTGGGCCAGGAGACGGTCACCCTTATCCGCAGCGCAGGCGGCACCGCAGAATTCTTCCCCCTCGACGTCACCAAACCTGCCGACTGGGACGCTGCGCGAGTCTTTTGCTCGGAGATGTTCGGCCGCCTCGACGTGATGCTCAACAACGCCGGCATCGCTATTGCGGCCAACATCGAGACGACGACGCTCGCTGACTGGCACCGCACCATGGCGGTCAACGGCGATGGCGTGTTCCTCGGCTGCCAGCATGCGGTCGCGCTGATGAAACCCTCCGGCGGCGGATCGATCATCAATCTCTCTTCCATCGACGGCATCATCGGCGAGGCGGAACTAGCCGCCTATTGCGCCAGCAAGGGGGCCGTCCGCACGCTGACCAAGGCTGTCGCCGTGCATTGCGCCGAACACAAATACAATATTCGCTGCAATTCCATCCATCCGGGCTACATCTGGACACCGCAGACCGAGAATTATCTGAAGGATCTTGGGCGGCTGGAGCAGGAGAAGGCCAAGGCGCTGTCGCGGCACCCCATCGGCTATCTGGGCGAACCCAACGATATCGCCTATATGGTGCTTTATCTGGCGTCGGATGAATCGAAATTCGTCACCGGCTCCGAGATGGTCGTCGATGGCGGCTATCTGATGGTTTGATCTCGGAATAAACGTAGGGTGGTGCTGAACCTTCGCGAAGCAAAGCGATTGCACCGTGCACGATGGTCAGCTTCGCGAAGGCTCAGCACCACCCTACAGGCAGCGGAAGGACGCGACACCATGTCCAGCGAGTTTCTCAGCGGCCGCTCGGCTTTCATCACGGGCGGCCTCACCGGCCAGGGGCTCGCCATTGCGCAGGCGCTGGCACAAGAGAGCGCCAATGTTGCCGTCGGCTCCTATGTGGGTGAAGCAGCCCGGCTTAATGATTCGGCCGCCTACCCGGCGCACGACGAAATTGACCGTGTGCGAACAGACCTTGCCAGCCACGGCACCAAAGTCTACGCCGGCCACCTCGACGTCCGCAGCACCGAGGCCATCAACAGCTTTGTCAGCGCCGCGCAAAGCCACTGCGGCCCCTTCGACATCCTCGTCAACGCCGCCGGCACCACCGCCGAGCACCCAGTCTGCGACCACCCCGACGACCTCTGGGAGAAAATCCTCGATACCAACCTCACCGGCGCCTTTCGCATGACCCGCGCGCTGCTGCCGGGCATGATCGAACGCCGCTGGGGCCGCATTATCAATCTCGGCTCAACTGCGGCCACCGTTGGCTGGAAGGATAACCCCGCCTATTGCGCGTCCAAGGCCGGGTTGCTCGGCCTCACGCGATGCGTCGCCCTCGAAGGCGCGGCCCACGGCATCACCTGCGTTATGATCAGCCCGACCTGGGTCGAGACCGAACTGATGCGCCGCAGCGTCTCCCAAGTGGTCGAACGCGAGGGCAAGGGCCGCTCCATTGAGGCCGCCATGGCCGACATCGCTCGGGGAAACCCGCAAGGCCGGATCATCCAGCCAGATGAAGTCGCCGCACTTGCGACATTTCTATGCCGCAACGAGGCACTCGGCATCACGATGGAGAACATCCAACTGACAGGTGGTGCGCTTTGGTAAAGCCGCCGATGGACGCCGGATCAAGATCATGAAACAATATGACGCGGCAGTGACAACAAAAGGGACAAATGGAATGACAGGACAGCTTCGAGATCTTGGCAAGGCCGCTGTGGCCCTTGCCCTCATCGCCGCCGGTGCGACCGCCGCATCGGCCGCCGACCTCGGTGCCAAGGATGACGCCATCAAGCTCGCCATGCTCGAATGGTCTGGCCAGCACATCTCGACGCATATCGCCGGTCAGCTTTTACAGAAGCTCGGCTACAAGGTGGAATATGTGACGGCGGGGAACTTCCCGCAGTTCACAGGCCTGTCTGATGGCACGATCAGCGCCTCGGTCGAAGTTTGGATGAACAATGTCGGCGACGTCTATCCAAAGGCGCTCGAAGCCAAGCAGATCGAGGATATCGGCAAGCTGAACCTCGAAACCCACGAAGGCTGGGTCTATCCGAAATATCTGGAAGCGATGTGCCCCGGCCTGCCCGATTGGTCGGCCCTCGACAAACCGGAATGCCAGAAGGCGCTGGCGAGCCCCGATACGGCCCCCAAGGCCCGCTTCCTCGACTATCCCGCCGATTGGGGTTCGCGCGCGGCGACGATCCTTGCCGACAACAATATGAACTTGACGGCGGTTCCCTCAGGTTCGGAAGGCGCGCTGGTTGCTGAATGGGAATCGGCCATCGCCGCCAAGAAGCCGCTGGTCATGATGTTCTGGGCACCGCATATCGCGCTGGCCGGCGTTGATGTCGGCTGGATCAAGATGCCGCCGTGCAAGACCCCGGAAGCCGCCCACTGCATCACGCCGCCCGACGTCGACAAGATCGTCTGGTCCGGTTTCGGCAAGAAGTGGCCCGCCGCCACGGTGCTGTTGCAGAAGCTGTCGATGGATGCAGCCGAGCAGCTGAAGATTATGCAGCGCGTTGATAAGAAGGGCGAAGATATTGACGCTGTCACCAAGGAATGGCTTGAGAAGAACGAAGCCGTCTGGAAGCCCTGGGTCGACGCAGCCAAGGGCTGATCGGTTTGTGTAAGGACGCATAGAGGCGGGGCCGTTGCTGATTTTCTGATCAGCGGCGGCCCTGTTTTGTTTTGGACGTGCAACTGCATCATTGAAGACTGAGTACGTGTGGGGTCTTCCTGCCCCACCCCCACCGTGTTCCTCCCCCCGCAAGGGGGAGGAGACGCGGGATTCGATATTGCGGTGCTTGCGTCCCTTCCCCCTTGAGGGGGGAAGGACAGGATGGGGGTGGGGCGGGAAAGCCGCGCAGCAAGTACTGCCACATTTGTTCGCAGATCATACGTTTTCATTGATGGTGCTTTCGCCATGACAACCGCCACACTCAATCCACCAGCGCGTGCGGACATCCAGCTTGCCCCCAGCCTCGCGCTGTGGCTGGCGCTGCTGGCGTTTACAGCTGTTTGCCTGGCTTTGCGCGACGCGCTGCCGTGGCTGGTGACATACCCGAAGGACTGGGTGCTGCCTGCCGCCACCTGGATCAACGTCGCGGCCGATGCCTTTGTGGCGCTGTTCCGGCCGGTGTTCCGCGCCATTTCGGCGGGGCTGGATATGCCGATGCGCGCTATCCAGGTAGTGTTGCAATGGCTGCCATGGCCGGTAGTAATGGTGGCGATGGCCGCGATTTCGCTGCGCGCCAGCGGTCCCAAGCTGGCAGTCTTTGCGTTGATCACGCTCGTGTATGTTCTTGGTACCGGCTATTGGCGCCACAGCATGAACACGTTGGCGCTTGTGCTCTTGGCGGTGCCGGTCTCAGTAACGATAGGCTTTGCGTTGGGTGTCATCGCGCACCGGCTGCCGCGCGCGCGCGGGGGCATCAATGCCTGCCTCGACCTCATGCAAACGGTGCCCGCCTTCGCCTATCTTATCCCGCTGCTGCTGCTGTTCGGCTTCGGCCCCGTGGTCGGCCTCATCGCCAGCGCAATATACGCGGTGCCACCAATGGTGCGCAACACGATGCTCGGGCTGGAAATGGTGCCAGAACCGCTGAAGGAAGCGGGGCTGACCTCAGGGTGCACCAAGCGCCAGCTGTTCTGGCTGGTGGAGGTGCCGCAAGCGCTGCCGCAGATCCTCGTCGGCATCAACCAGACCACCATGGCCGCCTTCAGCATGGTGATCGTGGCCGCGATCATCGGCGGTTTCGAGGATGTCGGCTGGGAGGTGTTGTCCTCGATGCGCAAAGCCCAGTTCGGGCAGAGTCTCCTGTCTGGCGGCGTCATCGCACTGCTGGCGATCCTCATCGACCGGATCACACTTGGGTTTGCGCAAGAGCACTCGCCGGGACGGGGCTGGATTTCGCTGCGCGGCCTCGCAGGCGGGCTGGCCGGGTGTCTGCTGGCGGCGCTGGCGCTGCGCCAGTTCATGCCCGAACTCAGCAATCCGGTGCCCGGATCCCTCTGGCTGCCGCAGCTCAACGCCGTCAACCAGGTGCTGCTGAATTTCGTGCGCGATCACGCCGACACGCTGGAAGGCATAAAAGACACGGCCTTTTATTGCCTCATGCTGCCGTTGAAGGTTGGCATCGTGGGCTCGGCCACACCGGCCATCTGGGGCTTCACACTGGGGCCGGTCCTGACCGCCGCATACGCCCTGCTGATCGCGGCCCTTACGGCGCTGGCCACGTCACGAGCGAGCTGGGCGGCGGGTGTTGCCGTGATCGTTGGCGGCATCATCCTGTTCTTCGGGTTCACGGGCTTTCCCTGGCCCGCCATGATAGCGCTTGCCGGTGGTTTGGCGTGGTGCGCTGGAGGCCGGCCGGTCGCCATCTTCGCCGTGCTCAGCCTGCTGTTCATTCTGTTGACGGGCTTATGGCCGTTTCTGATGCAGTCGGCCTATTTGTGTGCGCTGGCCGTGGCGCTGTGCCTGCTGATTGGGGGCGGGCTCGGCATCTGGGCATCGCAGAACGACCGCGTGTCGGCAGTGCTGCGGCCCATCAACGACACGCTGCAAACCATGCCACAATTCGTGTTCCTGATCCCGGCGCTGATGTTCTTCAAGGTCGGCGACTTCACGGCGCTGATTGCGGTGATGCTCTATGCCATCGTGCCGCCGATCCGCTATGTCGAACATGGCTTGCGTAATGTGCGCGCCGATGTGGTGGAGGCAGCAAGGCAGATGGGCTCAACGCCAAGCCAGCTGCTCTGGCAGGTGAAGCTACCGATGGCGCTGCCGGTGATCATGCTGGGGCTAAACCAGACCATCAACGCGGGCCTGTCGATGCTGGCGATTGCCGCCATGGTGGGGACGCGCGATCTCGGCCAACAGGTCTATGTGGCGCTTGGCAAGGCCGATACCGGGCTAGGGCTGATCGCGGGGCTGGCAATTGCGCTGGTGGCGATGATGTCGGACCGGATCATTCAGGCGTGGAGCAAGCAGCAAGCCGCTTAGGCGACGCTGGGACCGTGCGCGTTCATCTTGGTGCAGCTGGTACGATCTTGCAGCCGGGCAACGTTCTCAGCCCCTCTTCAGGGCCGGCGGGGGAATAAACAACATAGACCGTCAGCGGCCCCGCGCCGGTGTTAACCGTCGAATGAAAGCGGCTCGCTGGCACGAACACCGAACAGCCGGGGCCAACCTCGTGCGTGACCGGCTGACCATCGGTGTCCTCGACCATCTGCGTGCCTTGGCCCGAGATCACGTGGATGATCTCCTCGGCGCCCGGATGATTGTGCCGCGCATGGCCGCCTCCCGGCTGCATGGTGACGATCCCGGCGCTGAAATTGTGGGCGCCGCTGACACGGGGCGACACCGTGATCGACACCTGACCCCAGTCGAAGACCAGCGTCTCGACATCGGCCGCTTCGATGAAAAACTGTTCCTTCTGCGTCATGGCGAGGATACTCCTGATGGCGGGCGGCTATTGCCTTGGCGGCACATCGTGGCCCTGCTCGCCAAGATAGTCGAGGCTATACGGAGATTCCAGGCCTGGTCATGCAGGGCTACACGGTGATGGTCGATGAGGCGCTGGGGCAACTGGGAGAACCGCCGACCCATGTGTTCGTGCAGGGCGGCGTCGGCGGGCTGGCGGCGGCGGTGGCCGGGCACATGGCAGACCGGTTCGGCGCGACGCGGCCCAAACTCTTCGTCGTCGAACCCGAAGCCGCCAACTGCCTGTTGCGCAGCGCCAAGGCTGGGCGGGCCATCGCGATGACACCGGGAGCGCCGACCATCATAGGAATGCTCGAATGCTATCGCCCGTCCGATGTGGCGTGGAGCATCCTGGAGCATCATGCTGACACTTTCATGGATGTGATCGAGACCAGAGCACCCGATGTGATGAAGCGATTGGCGCTTCCGGTGGCGGGCGATCCAGCGAGTGTCGCGGGCGAATCCGGTGGCGCAGGCTTGGCAGGCGCGCTGGCGGCAGCGGCCGAGCCTGCCAAGCGCGCGGCGCTCGGGCTGGATGCGCAATCGCGCGTGCTGGTGTTCATCAGCGAAGGCGCGACATCGCCTTCGATGTATCGTTCAATCGTCGGCCACTCAGCCACAAACAATGCTCAGTGACGCGACCGCCAGAACGGCAAGGCCAAGCTCCAATCCAACCGCGCGGGTTTGGCCGTCTGGAACTCGTCAAGACCGATCGTCATCCCCACGTGGCCGTCCGCAGGTTGGTCCGTGTAAGTTGAGGACAGCCGGTCCCAGATCGACAGACTGAAACCAAAATTGGTGTTGTGCTCCCGGCCAAGCACGGAATGATGCACCCGGTGCATGTCGGGCGTGACGATCACAGCGCGCAACACCCGGTCCAGCCACAGCGGCAGCGCCACATTGGCGTGGTTAAAGATGGCGCCCGTGTTGAGGACGATCTCGAACAGCACCACAGCCACCGGCGGCGCACCTAGCGCCAGCACCCAGGGAATGCGGTAGAGCATCGACAGTGCGGTTTCGACCGGGTGAAAGCGCAGGCCCGACGTGGCATCAAGATCTCGGTCGGCATGGTGGACTTGGTGCACGCGCCACAACAGCGGCACCCGGTGTGTTGCCACATGCTGGAGCCAGATGGCGAAATCCAGCACCACGATGACCAGCGGCACGCCAATCCAGCCAGGCACACTCACTAAGTGCAACAAGCCCCATCCCTGCCGCTCAGCCAGCACTGCTGCTGCCACACCCGCAACAGGAACCGCCAGCAGACCTGCGCCAAAAATGATCAGCCGCGCCAGTAGCGTGCCGAGTGCGACCATAGACACATTGGTCAACGACCGGTTGAGCCTCGGGAGCAGCCGTCTGCGCCGGGGCAGTACAGTCTCCAAAACGGCCATCACGACCAGCACAACGACAAAGGCACTTACTCGGGCTGTCGGTTCGTCGAATGCCATGACCGTCATCACTCCCTTTTCGTCATAGCAGCCCCAAACTTGCTTCGACGGCCCTAAAGAACACGGGCGCCACGAGTTGAGCCAACCAGACGTGGTGTTACGACGATCCCATCAGCTAACGATATCACACCGCCACCGCGTTTACCCGCTACGTCATAGCCGCTGGCGAACAGGCTGAAACCGGGCTAGTGCTTTCTAAACCACAGATAAACGCCAGGGCGGCACCGCCGGATCTCGTTCGCAAGATACCCACGGGTGCCGCCCGCATTTGAGAAGCCACGACATCCATGACCTTCCCGGCCACCCATCCGGCGCTGGCGCGCACGCTTGCCGCGCGCGACTATACCGTGCCCACCGCCGTTCAGCTCGCCGTGATCGAGGCCAGCGCCGCCTCGGGCGATCTGCTGGTGTCGGCGCAGACCGGCTCGGGCAAGACCGTCGCCTTTGGCCTCGCCATCGCAACGACGCTACTGGGCAACGAGGAAAAATTCGGCCGAGCCGCCGAGCCGCTGGCGCTGATCATCGCCCCCACGCGCGAGCTTGCGTTGCAGGTGCAGCGCGAACTCGTCTGGCTTTATGCGCAGACCGGCGCGCATATTGTCACCTGTGTCGGCGGCATGGACTCGCGGGGCGAGGCGCGCGAGCTCGCGTTGGGGGCGCACATTGTCGTTGGCACGCCCGGCCGGTTGCGCGATCATCTCGAGCGCAAGCGCCTCGATCTCTCCAAGCTGAAAACCATCGTGCTCGACGAGGCCGACGAAATGCTCGATCTGGGCTTTCGCGAGGATCTCGAATTCATCCTCGACGCCACGCCCGAGAGCCGGCAGACGCTGATGTTCTCGGCCACCATGCCGCGCGAGATCGAGCAACTGGCCAAGCGCTACCAGCGCGAGGCCCAGCGCATCGAGACGGTGCGCCGCGACGAGCAGCACGCAGACATTGAGTATCGTGCTATCCGCGTGGCCCCTGGCGATGTCGAGCACGCCGTGGTCAATGTGCTGCGCTTCCACGAGATGCGCGCAACGCTCGTCTTTTGCGCCACGCGCGAGGCGGTGAAACGGCTGCACGCACGGCTGGTGGAGCGCGGATTTTCCGCCGTCGCCTTGTCGGGCGAACTCTCGCAGCAGGAGCGCACGCACGCGCTGCAAGCCCTGCGCGATGGCCGCGCTCGCGTGCTGGTGGCGACGGACGTGGCGGCGCGCGGACTCGATCTGCCGGACCTGACGCTTGTCATCCACGCGGACTTGCCCAACGACCGCGAAACCCTGCTGCATCGTTCCGGGCGCACGGGCCGGGCGGGACGCAAAGGGCTTTGCACGCTGATCGTGCCCTACCCCAAGCGGCGCAAGGCTGAGCTGCTGCTGTCGCAGGCGCGGGTGCGTGTGAATTGGGGCTCGGCCCCGACGGCTGAGGAGATCCGCGCGCGCGACCAGGAGCGATTCCTGTCCGATCCGGTGTTTACGGATGTTGCGAGCGAGGAGGATCTGGGGCTCGCTACGGCGCTTCAGGCCGCCCGTAGCGCCAATGAGATCGCTTTGGCGCTGGTACGCATTCACCGCGCGCAGCTGCCCGCACCCGAGGATTTGGCCACCGATATGGGTCCGCCGCCGCGCCGCGATGACCGGCCGCGCAGTCCGGCGCCGTGGAAGCCCAGCGGCAAGCACAGCGAACGCATCGAGAGCAAGCCGGATGCGCCGCGCGCAGGCGAGGTGCCCGAGCACTCGCCACGCCCCCCCCGCGAAGACACCCGTCCTGCCCCCGCTCTGCGCGAAGACAGAGGGGCGCCGCGCGAAGAAATCCGCCCCATGGTCTGGTTCCGCCTCAACATCGGTCGCGACCGCAATGCCGATCCGAAATGGTTGCTGCCACTGATCTGCCGCTCAGGCGGCGTATCCAAGGCCGAGATCGGTGCGATCAAAATCTACGATCGCGACACCCGCTTCGAAATCCTGGCCGAGTTTGCCGACCAGTTCGCCGCAGCCGCGCGCACGAACGAAAACAAGGAAGGACATATCTCTCGCGTCGGTGCCTATTCGCCAGCCGATGACGCCGCCGTCACAGAGGCGATAGACCGGCTCGCTCCGTCCAAGCCGGCGTCGGAAAGGCCCGAACGAAAGCCTTATGTGTCCAAAGCCGATACGCGCAAGCCCACCGAAACATACCAGCCAAAACCCTGGCAGGACCGGAACAAGGACAAGCCCAAGGACCGGCCCGCCTTCAAAGACAAGGCCGGCTTCAAAGCAAAGCTGGGGCCGCGCCCACCCTACAAGGCCGCTACCGGTAAATTCGCGGGCAAGAGCGCCAAGCCGGACCACAAATCCACCGCCAAGGTCAAACCCTATCCCGGCCCCAGCAGCGACAAACCAAAATTCGCCGACAAGAAGAAACCGCGTCCACCCGCTGCGGGCTGACCACTTCGAGGTGAAAACTTGGCGTCAACTCGGATGCGCTGCAGCATCCCTTAGGTGCTGTGCTGATCCGGGACTTTGCGAGCGGCTCCACATCTCTCCAATGCAAAAGGTCCCGTCTGCAGCGCATCGCAAAGGAGCGTTGCTCCATGGATGAGATGACGGAATTGGCGACATTGCGCTACAACGCAGCTTCAGCGACGGCGGGGGCGGGGATGCTGGGACTAATCGGGCTGGCGGCGGTTTGCGCGGTCTTCTCTTATTTTGCCAACGGCCTGCTGATGCCGGCGTTCCAGCGCTATGCCCTGGCGCGGCCGAACGCGCGCTCCAGCCACAGCGTGCCGACGCCCCAAGGCGGTGGCGTCGCAGTGCTGCTTGCCGTTCTCGCAGGGCTCGTGCTGTTCGCCTGGACGCCGGTGTCCAGCGGGGTGCTGACGCCGCCGTTTCTGCTGACGGGCCTGGGTGCGCTGATCCTGGCGGTGGCGGGCACCTGGGACGATATCGTCAATTTGCCCGTGCTGCCACGTCTGGCGGCGCAGTTCGGCGCGGCGGTGCTGGGCGTTGCAGCGGTGGCCCGTGGCGAACCCATAGCTTTCAGCGGTGCTCTGACGATCCTGCTGCCGTTGGCAGTCATCGGCCTAGTCTGGTTTATCAATCTCAGCAATTTCATGGACGGCATCGATGGCATCACGGTTGCCGAATTTGTGCCCATGTGCGGAGCGCTGGCGGTGCTGGCCTCGATGGGTGCACTGTCACCTGCAGCTGGGGCGCTGGCGGCGGCGTTGACGGGCGCGCTGACCGGCTTTGCGCCCCATAACCGGCATGTGGCGCGGCTGTTCCTGGGCGACGCCGGAAGCCTCGCCATCGGCTTTGTCGCCGGGTGCCTGCTGCTCTGGCTGTTGATGGCAGGGCATCCCGTCGCGGCCCTGATCCTGCCTCTCTACTATCTCGCCGATGCCACGCTCACTTTGGCGCTGCGGCTGCTGCGCGGCGAAAACGTGACCCAGGCGCACCGCACACATTTTTACCAGCGCGCGACAGATCTTGGTTGGAGCGTGCCCGCCATCATCCGGCGGATTGCGCTGGTCAATCTGGGGCTGGCGGCGCTGGCGATTGTCAGTGTGCTCGTGCCAGGCTGGCCCCGGCAGGCGCTGATGCTCATTTTCGCGTGTGGACTGACGGTCATGCTGCTGAGGGACTTGTCGCGGGCGCCCACTTCATGATGCAAGATCGCGGCTGCGTGCTGGTGACAGGTGCCACGGGATTCGCCGGCCGGGCCCTGGTGCCCGCTTTGGCGGCGGCGGGCTGGCAGGTCCGGGCGGCGGCGCGCGATTCGTCAAGTGTGCCGATGCAAGCCGGGGTCGAACCCAGGCGCTTGCCCGACCTCACGCAGCCTGCCAATTGGGCATCGCTGCTGGCAGGTGTCAGCCATGTTGTTCACCTGGCCGGCATTGCCCATACGGGTGCGGCTTTGCCCGAGAGCGCCTATGCCCGCGTCAATGCCGAAGCGGTGGCGGAGCTGGCACGGGCGGCACGGCGGGCCGGGGTCGCGCGGTTCGTGCTGATGTCGTCGGTGCGTGCGCTAACCGGCGCATCGGCGGCTGGAGTATTGACGGAGTCCATGCCGCCCGAGCCGACCGATGCCTATGGCCGTTCCAAGCTCGCCGCCGAACACGCCGTGGCCGCTGAAATGCAAGGGCAATGGACCGTCTTGCGGCCGGTGCTGGTGCTGGGGCCGGGCGTCAAAGGCAACCTCGCCGCACTGTCGAAGCTGGCGCGGTCTCCGCTGCCGCTCCCCTTCGGCGCACTCACCAACCGGCGCTCGCTGCTTGGCCTCACCAATCTCATCTCCATTGTCGAATTTGCTCTCACCAGCGATGCGGCCTTGGCCCGCACATTCCTAGCCGCCGATCCCGAGCCGCTGACGGTCGCCGAACTGTTGACCCAGATGCGCGCAGCGTGCGGCCGCCAGCCAAATCTTTTCGCCTTGCCGCCATCACTCTTGCGCGCCGCCCTGCACGCCACCGGCCGTGGCGCGCTGGCCCAGTCCCTGCTCGGCGGTCTCAATGTCGATACGCCGGCTCTGACGCAAGCCGGCTGGCGGCCCGTTTCCACCACCCGCGACGAAATTATCCGTATGATGGGCAGTTAGCCCCTCAGCAGCTCCAGATAAAGCGCAGCGATTTGCGCCTGCACGATCTTGGTGCTGAACACCGTTTCGGCCCTCATCCGGGCAGCCGTACCGAAGCGCTGCCGCAACGCGACGTCGCCCGCCAGTTGCTCTATTGCATCGGCCAGGAATGCAGGTTCGTCCAGCGGCACCAGCAGGCCGGTCTCGCCGTGGACGACGATCTCGCGGCAGCCGGGCACGTCGGTTGCGATCATCGGCCGCCCGCAGGCTGAGGCTTCCAGAAGGCTCAGCGGCAGGCCTTCCCGGCGCGACGGCAGCACGGCGATGTGGCTGCGCGCCCACACGCTGGCAGTGTCCGTCACATGGCCAAGCCAGGTGATGCCCGGTTCGCCCGCCCAACCTTCGATCTCGGCAATCGGAATCGATGTCGGATTTTCCGGGTCGGGCGTTCCCGCCAACAGCAGTTCGATGGCCAGCCCCCGTGCTCGCAACAGCCGGTGCGCGGCGATCAGACTGCGCAGACCCTTGTCGGCGAGCAGCCGCCCCACATAGGCCACCGTCACCGGCCCCTGAGGCTCGGGGCCAGGCCGCAGCCGGTCCGTATCGACGCCGGATCCCGCAATCAGCCGCAAGCGATGTTGCGCCACACCGAAGGCCGCCAGCGCGGTAAAATCCTCTGGGTTCTGCACCACCGACAGGGTGCGCGGCCGGTTCAACAGCAGCCCCAATCCGCGGCCAAGCGCCTGCCGCTTCAGCCAGCCCGCCGCGCCGCCCGACAGGTAGGCCGAGCCCAGCCCGTTGATGTTGTTGATCACGGCGAGCCCCCGCAGGCCCCGCACCGCCAGCCCGCCGATCAGAGCCGGTTTCAAGGCAATGTTGTGCAGGACTTGAGGTTGGATCTCCTGCAAAAAACCGCGCAACTGCCGGACCGTTTGTATGAGCTGCCCCGCGCCCGTCTCCTTGCGCACCCAGTCCAGCCCATGCGCCACAAAGCCGTCGGCCTCGATGCGCGCCCGCCCCTCACCGATCCGCGTCAGCACATGCACCTCGAACCCCGCCGCCTGCGCCGCCCGCGCCATCGGCAGCCGGTGCGATAGGAAATACCAGTCCTCGGTCACCAGATAGGCTAATTTCGGAGGCATTTTGGCCTGATTCGGAGGCATCAATGGGGTCCATCACAAAGTGCGTTTGGCTGGCGTGCTTGTGATTAACCAATGTTTAACCACGAATCGCAGAAAATTCGGGAATGCACGCTAAAACCAGCCAACGCAAGCCGCGCCTGCTCATGGTCACCCGCGCTCTCGATGTGGGCGGCACCGAGCGGCATCTGGCTCAGATCGCACCGGGTCTCGCGGCCCGTGGCTTTGACGTGACGGTCTATTGCATCGCCAAGACGGGCGCGCAGGTCGGCGATGTCGAAGCTTCGGGCATCAGGGTGACCGGACCTGCACCCTACCAGCAGCGCCTCGGCAAGATCGGCTCTGCGCTGACGTTGGCCTCCGGTGCGCTCGGCCTCATCCCCGAAATGCTGCTCGGCCGGCCTGACATTGCCCATTTCTATCTGCCGCACGCCTTCCTCGCAGGTTCCGTTGCCGCCGCCTTGACCCAGGTGCCCGTGCGGATCATGAGCCGGCGCTGCCAAAACCTCTATCAGCTGAAGCATCCGCGCCTGGCTGAGGTCGAGCGCCGCCTGCATGGCTCGATGACGGCGATCCTAGGCAATTCGCGCAATATCGTCGACGAGTTGGTGATGCAGGAGGGCGTGCCCTCGCCGCGCGCTGGTCTGATCTACAACGGCATTGATCTCGCCAAGTTCACCGGCCCGTTCGACCGGGCGGCGTTGCGTGGCGCGCTTGGTATCGAAGACGATGCGACGGTCATCTCGATCCTCGCCAACCTACAAAGCTATAAGGGCCATGGCGATCTTGTCGCCGCGCTGGCCCGGATCAAGGACCGGCTGCCGCAACCCTGGCACCTGCTGGCGATCGGCCGCGATGACGGGCAGTTGACGGGATTGCGCACGCAGGCCGAAGCGCTTGGCATTGATACCAACATCCATTGGCTGGGAATGCGGCGCGACACCGTCGATTTGCTGCGGGCGTCCGATTTGGGTGTGCTGGCGTCCCATCAGGAGGGGTTCTCCAACGCCGTTATCGAGAGCATGGCAGCGGGCCTGCCGATGATCGTCAGCGACGTGGGCGGCAATGCGGAAGCCGTGCTGCACCGGCGTTGCGGCCTGGTGGTTCCGGCGCGCGATCCAGACAGCCTGGCCGCCGCCATCGAAGAATTGGCGGGCAACCAGGTTCTCGCAGCGGCCATGGGCCGGGCTGGTAAAATGCGCGCACTGTCGCATTTCAGTCTCGACGCCTGCCTCGAAAAATACGAGCGGATGTACCGCGCGCTACTGGCTGGCCAGCCTCTGCCCGACGATATCATCGCCACTGGCCTGGCCGGAACGCCCGCCATAGCCCAGCCACGCGGCGCTGGCGGCACCATCCCTCAACCGCGCCCCATTCGCGAAGCTCACGGCTCAGCCGCCTTCGCCAAATCGGTGTGAGCTGGTCCGGCATAAGTGCCGTCGTCCCGGATGCGACCCCGTGTTGGCGGTGCACCGCCAAGGTGTGCTGCGCCGCGCACAGGATGACAGGAATTTTTGACGCTGCGCGCCTTACCGAACGCGGCTAGAGTCTCGGGCATGTGCGGAATCACGGGATATTGGACGCGCGGGGGGGGTACCGGGATCGCTCCCGATAGCACCATCACGCGCATGGCCGATGCGTTGGTGCACCGGGGACCAGATGACGGACGGGTGTGGGCGGACGGTGCGGCTGGCATCCATCTGGGGTTCCGGCGTCTCGCCATCATCGATCTGTCGGCAGCGGGCGCGCAGCCGATGCACTCGGCCTCGGGCCGCTATGTGCTCTGCTACAATGGCGAGATCTACAATTTCGAGGCGCTGCGCACGGAGCTGAGCGCGGGCGGGCGCAACTGGCGGGGCCATTCCGACACCGAAGTGATGCTGGCGGGGTTCGACACCTGGGGGGTGGAGCGCACGCTCGGGCGGCTCGTGGGCATGTTCGCCATCGCGCTGTGGGACGCGACCGAGCGGACGCTGCTGCTGGCCCGCGACCGGCTGGGCAAGAAGCCGCTGTATTGGAGTCTGGTGGGCGGCACGCTGCTGTTCGGGTCGGAACTGCGGGCGCTCAGGGTGCATCCCAGTTTTCGCGGCGACCTCAACCGCGACGCCCTCGCACTTTATCTCCGGCATGGCTGCTATCCCGCTCCGCACACAGTCTATCGCGGCGTGCAGCAGTTGCAGCCAGGGCACCTGTTGCGGCTGAATGCGATGGGCGAGCTGCGTCTCGACCCCTATTGGCAGCTCGCAAACGTGGTGGCCGATGGCAAGCTCCGGCCGTTCACCGGCTCGGATTCTGAGGTCGTGGATGCGCTGGATGGTGTGCTGGGACAAGCGGTGCGTGAGCGGATGGTCGCTGATGTGCCGCTGGGCGCATTCCTGTCAGGCGGATACGATTCCTCTGTTGTGGTGGCGCTGATGCAACGGACGTCGTCGCGGCCCGTGCGCACCTTCAGCATCGGCTTTCATGAGGCGGGCTATGACGAGGCGCAGCACGCCAGGGCCGTCGCCGCTCATTTGGGGACGGATCATACTGAGCTGTATGTGACTGCCGCCGAGGCGCTGGCCGTGATCCCCCAGCTGCCGGACATTTACGACGAGCCGTTCGCGGACGCCTCACAAATCCCAACCTATCTCGTATCGCAGATGGCCCGCCAGCATGTGACCGTGGCGCTGTCCGGCGATGGTGGCGACGAGGTTTTTGCCGGTTACAACCGCTATGGTCAGGCGGCGCGGTTCGAACAGATGGCGGGCCGGGTGCCGCGTGCCGTGCGGGCGATGGCGGCGGCCGGGATCCGCAGCGTGCCGCCTTGGGCGTGGGACCGTGCGGCGGGAGTTCTGCCGCCACACATTCGCCCCAAGCAGACCGGCGATAAGCTGCACAAGCTCGCGGGCGTGATGGCCGAAACGGGCGACGGCTTCTATCACCGGCTGATCAGCCAGTGGAACGAGGTGGACGCTGCAATGCCGGGCGCGCGCGAACCCATGACTGCGGCCTGCGATCCGGCTGTGGCGGCGCTGGTACCCGGCTTCGTCGAACGGATGCAGTACCGCGATACGCTCACCTATCTGCCAGATGATATTCTGACCAAGGTCGATCGTGCGTCGATGGCGGCGTCCCTGGAGGCGCGCGCGCCGTTGCTCGATCAAAGGGTGGTGGAATTTGCCTGGACTTTGCCACTGCATTTCAAATTGCGCGGGGCCGAAACAAAATGGATCTTGCGGCAATTGCTCTACCGTCATGTGCCCCGCGCGCTGGTCGACCGGCCGAAAATGGGCTTTGGCGTGCCCATCGACAGCTGGCTGCGCGGGCCGCTGAGGGCGTGGGCGGAGGAGCTTTTGTCGGAACGGCATTTGCGGGCAAGTGGCCAATTCGCGCCCGCCCCCGTGCGCCAGCGTTGGGCTGAACATCTGGCGGGGAGCCACAATTGGCAGTATGCGCTGTGGCCGGTGCTGATGTTCGAGGCGTGGATGGAGCGGTATCGGGCGGGGTGATCAGACCAGGTCATCGCGTGCGCGGCGCAGCGCCACTTCGGCGGTGCACTGCAGATACGCGATCTCGCCGTAGCATCGCGCGTGGGCGACCGCTGGTCATGACCCAGCTCATACTCAGATGCCGGCTGAACTGGGAGCAACAGACGGTGCGCATCGTAGGCGGCAAGTTTCGGGGGCGGGGGCTGGCGGTGCCGGCGGATCAGGCGATCCGGCCGACCTCGGACCGGGTGCGCGAGGCCGTGTTCAATGTGCTGCTGCATGGTCCGCTGGCGGATGGATTGGCGGCAGTGCGCGTGCTGGACCTTTTTGCCGGCACCGGCGCGCTCGGGCTCGAAGCGATTTCGCGCGGCGCGGCTTATGCGCTGTTCGTTGAGGAAAACGCCGAAGCGCGCGGGCTGATCCGCAAGAACATCGAGGCGTTCGGCTTAACGGGGTGCACACGCATCTTCCGCCGCGACGCGACCGATCTTGGCCCCGCCGCGCAATTGGGCCAGTTCGGCCTCGTCTGCCTCGATCCGCCTTATGGCAAGGGCCTCGCCGATAAGGCGCTCACGTCGCTTGTTCGTGGCGGCTGGCTGACGCCGGGCGCGGTGCTGGTGGTGGAGGAACGTGTTGGAGTGGCCGTGGATCTGCCGGATGGGATGACAGAGATCGGCCGCCGCACGTACGGCGATACGCAGGTGCTTATTTTACACCAAAGTGTGCGACGTAGGGGCGACGGGCCGTCG
>JANYHF010000021.1 GCA_025359185.1 Hyphomicrobiaceae bacterium
ATTGGCCGCAGGCATGAATGAGTCAGTGCGTCGCATACATGACCACAATCTGGCCGTGCGCCGCCACCCTCACGCCGCGAAACTGCTGCGTGCCCAATGGCTTACCGACAAGGTTCCGGTTTTGGACTCGGGGAACTTCGGACTAGAGAACCTCGAAATGCCGCAGCAGCAGCCGCGTCTTGGCGAGCATCGTGGCGAGGTCGCGCGCCAGAGTTTCGGTGCCGCCCGCTTGGGCCATCGCCACAATCGTGCGGCTGCTGGCGCAGATGCGCAAGGCCGCCGTGGACCCAAGTTTCACCGGCTGGCCCAAATGACAGGGCTGTGCGGCGAGTTGGCGATCCGCATCGCTGAGATCGAGATGCGCCAGCCGCTGGCTGATATCGCGCGCAAGGTTCTGATGCAACAGCTTGGCCTCGGCGAGTGTCAGCGGCGTGCCCGCCCGCGTCGCCACGAACGGCACAATACTGCGCAAATCCTGCCACGAATCTCCCTCGCAGATGGGCGCATGGTCGATTGGCGTGCCGTCGAGCGGCAACAGTTCGGGGTGACCGGCGAGCGCCTGCGCCACCGCCGCCATGAACTGGCGCGTCCGTTGGATTGAGGCTTGAGGCGGAAATCCAGCATAGTTTTCCGCTTCGTTGATGGCCGCCTGCCAACGGGTGAGGAGGCCAAGATTGTGCACGTCGGGCAGCGTATCGCGGGCGGGGCCGAACGCCGCTGGCCATTCGCCGCGTGCCATGTAGGATTTCAGCGTGCCGAGCACCGGCGCCAAGCGCTCCGTGCGCGTCAGAAACGCCTTCGGCACCAGCAGCGCGCCCGAAAACGGCGGGCCGCCCCAGAATTTCGAGCCAGTCATCTGCACCAGCCAGCCTCGCGCGAGATAGCCCGCGACCGCCTCCGGCCCCAGCCGCGCCTGGCAGGCATCGACGGCGATATCGATGGCGTCGCCAAACCGTTGCGTGAGCGCCACAACATCCGCTAGCGCCGGCGCGCCGATCCCGGTCTTGGCGGCGTCCAGCACATGCAGCAGCACGCGGCGGCCATTGGCGACGGCCTCTTCAGTGGCGGCCAGCACATCGGCGCTGACATCCGCCAGCGGCCGCGCCTGGCCCTCGGCATTCCTTATGGCGACAGACACCGATTGGACCCGTCCGTTGGCCAGCCCCTCAATGCACGCGCCCGGCTTGACCGCCTGCCCAAGCGCCGTCTCGGCTGAAAAATGGCAACCCATCGTTGCCTGCGGCACACCACTGCCGGTCTCCTCGGGCGACACGACGATGCTGGTCAACGGCCTGGCGTCATAGGCGAGGCTGAGCGCGAGCGTCGCCAGTTCCGCATCCGTGCCAGATGCGGTGAGGACAGTTTCGGTGCCCGGCACGCGAGCCGCGCCGGAATGCAGAAGGACGCCTGCGCGTACGCGTTCCAACTCGCAGGAGACGTCACCTCCCGCTTGCAGCCGCTGGCGAAGCGCTTCAACGCTGGCATAGGCGGATGGTGAAATGCAGGAGGCCGTCGAGGACGAAAAGCTGATTTCGCCGGTGACTGGCCGGGCTGATGATCCGTAGCCATTGCGGCCCGTGCGCGGATCAGCTGCGATCCGGGCATCACCTCCGTGCGTCAGCAAATGTTCGGCAGGGGCTGCAAGTGCCATGTGCTGCGCAAAGCGATTGATCGCGGCCACACGCAACCCTGTCGAGGCTGCGACGGCGCGCACGTCATCAGCCGTCGCCGCAGACAAACTCATCAGGCGCTCGATCAGATCGTTGGGCCGCGCTGCAAGACCGGCAAGGCTGGCAGCATCGAGCGGCGCCGAGAGGTGCTGGTAGGCCGAGAGCAGCCAGGTGGGCAGGGCCTGTTCCGCATCCATCCGCTCCATTTCGGTAAGTGATTTGAGATAGAGGCCCGCGCAGCGCGCCGCCAGCAGCGCATGGGCGGCCTGATCATCCGCCTCGCCGCTTTGTCTCCAACTGGCGAGTTCCACGCCGTGCCTTATCAGCACCGCCGCTGCCAGCGGGTTCGTCAGTCCGCCAGGCCGCAAGCGTAGACCGCCACGGCTGGTCACTGCAAACGGTGCGGCCCCCGCATTGTCTACACTGACGGAAATATCACCCAGGACTGCAATAATTTCTGGCCGTGCAAGCGCCACTTCCAAGGCCAACAGGCACTCAAAAGGGAGCTTGCCCGGCGCCTCCGGGCTTGGCGGCTTGGCCGCTTCAAGGGCCAGCAGCTCGCTGCCAATCGCCAGCACCGACGCCAGCAACAGATCGATGTCGGAGTCCCGCGTCCGGTGATTGGTGATATTGACGCGGATGGCCAATTTGCCGTTGATGCGCGTGGTTGATGGCGCCGCGATGCCTCGCTCTTGCAACTCGGCAACGATGTCCTCATTGAGCCGGTCGAGATGCTCCGGGGTAAGAGCATCGGAGCGCACACGAAAGCAGGTGATGTTGAGCGAGACGGGTGCCAGCAATTCCAGACGCAGTTCGCGAGCCACCTGCTGCCCGAGCCGTTGCGCCAGCCGGCAATTGTCCTCGATGGAGACCGCCAGCTTCAGAGTGCCGTGCTCCTTCAACGTGAACCATACCTTCAGCGCCCGGAAACCGCGCGACAACTCTGGGCCAAAATCGCACGGCCACGGCTCACCCGCCGCCAACCCGCGCGCATGGCCTTTGAGATAAGCCGGCCGGTTGGAAAACGTGTCGCGATGCAGCGCACCGTCGCGCACCAGCACGCAGCCCGCGTCATAAGGGACGTGCAGCCATTTGTGGAAATCGAAGGCGAGAGAGTTCGCGCGTTCGATGCCGGCAAGGCGCGGGCGCAGCGTATCGCTGAGCATCGCCAGTGCGCCAAACGCGCCGTCGACGTGCAACCAAATTCCTTCTGCCGCGCAAATATCGGCAATCTCCGCCAACGGATCGATGGCTCCGGTATTGACCGTTCCCGCCGTGGCAATGACCGCAAAGGGTTTGTTGCCCTTGGCTCTATCGGCATGGATGGCCTGCCGAAACAGCTCAGGCGTGAGACGAAAGTCAGCATCGGCTGGGACAGACCGCAGCGCCGCGCTGCCAAGGCCCAGTAGTTCCATCGCTCGCGCCACCGAACTGTGCGCCTCGCTTGACGTGTACGCCACCAACGGTTGCGCAGTTGCAGCAAGGCCGAGTTTTCGTGCGTCCGGACCGATGGCGGCATTGCGCGCGACCGTCAGGGCAATGAGCGTCGCCATTGATGTGCCGCTGACCAGCAAACCGCTCGCCGCATCGGGAAACCCGAATAAGCTCCGGCACCACTCGATCACTTGCCGCTCCACATGGATGGCGCCATGGTCGCGGCCGCCCGCGTTGGAGTTCATGGCTGCCGCCAGCATTTCGGCGATAACGCCGCCTGGCGTGCCCGAGCCGTGCACCCAGCCAAAGAAACGGGGATGGATATTGCCGGTGGCGAACGGAAGGATCAGCCGGGTTGCATCGGCAGCTGCCTGCGCCACGCCTTGTGGCTCAAGCGGCAGCGGCTCGGTAAGCGCCTGTTTTGTGGCATCGGGCACCGGCTGCCAGACCGGCCGTTCACGCACACCTTCGATGAGGCTCATCGCCTCGTCCAGCATCCGGTGCGCCACCGCGCGATAGGCCGGCCAGTCGGCGGGGTCGAGGCCTGCGGACACCCCATCCAATGCGATCCGTTTGGCTGAGCTCATCATGGCGCGCCCCCAAGGTCCTGGCACGCCTATTCGCCTACGAATCAGAACCGCGTGCCGGCCGTCACAGTCGGGCGGCAGGCGTTAACAGGGAGTTAATTTAACGGGCTACAGGTTGGCTGCCAGCGGGGACAGTTTCGACTTATTGACCACCAAATCAGGGTCGAGCCGCCCGGCAAAGAAATCCAACACATTTTGCACTGAGGAGACGGACATCCGCTTGGCACTCTCCTGCGACAGTCCCGCCATGTGCGGCGTGAAGACGACTTGGTCGCTTGAAAACAGCGGATGATCAGGGGCTGGCGGCTCGGCCTCGAACACATCGAGACCGGCACCTGCGAGGCGGCCTTGCGCAAGCGCTGCAGCCAACGCCGTTTCATCCACGAGGCCACCGCGCGCCGTATTGATCAGCATCGCCGTGTGCTTCATGTGTGCAAGCTCACGAACGCCGACAGGCACCTCTTTGCCGATACGCGGAATATGGAGGGAAACAATATCGGCCAAAGCAAAAGCCGCCGGGAGATCATGCACAGGCGTGACGCCCGCCGCGTGAATGACCTCTTGGCCGATATAGGGATCATGGGCCATCACTTCCATCCCGAAGGCCTTGCTCAGTGCGGCCACTTTCTTACCTATGCGGCCAAAACCCAACAGCAGCAGGCGTTTGCCCGAAAGCTCAAACGCATCGAACCTGTTGCGATAGTCCCACTGCCCAGTCCGTGTCGCGGTATCGTGCTTGAGCGTCCGCTTGGCCAGCGCCAGCATCAGCATCAAAGTCTGCTCGGCGACCGATTGGGAATTCACATCGCCAACCACGGCAAGCGGAATACTTCGGGCCGTGAGCGCGTCCACATCCACCGCATCATAGCCAACGCCGTGGCGCGAAACGACTTGTAGTCTTTTGGCGATGCCAATCGTTTCAAGGGTGAACGGCTGAGTGCGAAGAACAATGGCGTCCGCGTTGGCAATGCGTGACACGATTGAAGCCACCGAAATCTCTTCGATATAGTCGAATGTGATGCCGGTTGCCGCCGTCAACAGGCCGATGCCCGCCTCGTGAATCTTTCCAGCGACCAGAATATGCGGCATGTCAGTGTCCTTGAAGCGTTGAAGCTGGCAGGGACAGCCGGAAGCAGCTGCCACCGCCGTCCCTGGCAAGGCAAACCACCTGGCCGCCATGTTGATGCGCGATCTGTTGCACAAGCGAAAGGCCGAGGCCAACGCTGCCATCACGTTCGCGCGCGCCCGGCAGCCTGAAGAACGGCTGGAAGATGCGCTGACGTTCGGCCTCCGGCACGCCCGGTCCGCGATCAAGCACATCCATTTCGATGCCCGAACCAGCCCGGCGCAGCACCACCTCGATAGCCGAACCGCCGCCATAGCGCCGGGCATTTTCCAAGAGGTTCCGGATCAGCCGCCGCAACAGCCGGGGATCGCCCTGCACCATCATGCTGACGGCGGACGGAATAGCGATTTCGGCACCGGTCTGTGCGCATTCCTCTGCCGCCAGTCCCCCAAGGTCCACAGGCTCCCGGTGCATTTGATCGGCTGTTTGACTGTCCAAACGGCTGGCGAGCAGGATCTCCTCGATCAATAGATCAAGCTCGTGAATGTTCTGCACCATCTCTGCTTGCGCGCCCGCAGGCGCTGCCGTCCGCAAGCCTTCGATGCCCATTCGCAGCCGGGCCAGCGGCGAGCGGAGCTCGTGTGAGGCATTGGCCAGCAGCTGCTTGTTGGTCTGGATCAGCTGTTCGATGCGCGCGGCCGACTGGTTGAACTTGGCCGCCAGCCTGGCAACCTCGTCGCGGCCCTTGATGCTGACCCGGGCCGCGAGGTTGCCGCTGCCAAGCGCCTCGACGCCCGCCTGCAGCTCCTCCAGCCCGCGCGTCAATCTGCGCACCACAGGATAGGACGCAATGCCGACAGCGCTGGCAATACCCAGCAAGGCGGCAAGCCAGCCGAACCGCGACAGCAGACCACGCGCGCTGCGAGGCCGGTCAACTGCAAGCCACCGTCCATCACTGAGCTGAACGGCGTGCATAGCGAACGGCCCGTGCCAGTCCATACGCCGGGGCTTCACCTCGCTCCATTTTGGAAATGGCTCATTGTCTTCGGTCGCCTGTGCGATCAATCTGCCATCCGGCTTGAACAGCGCCAGATCGTATCCGCTGAGGGCGTGCCAATGATCGAGCTGCTTTTGCAGTTCCTCTGATGCTGTATTGGCGGGCGGCGCCAGCTGTTCGGCGGCCGCAACATAGAACTCAGGTTTCGGTCCGAACGTCTCAGTGTCCGCAAAAAGATGCCACGTGGCGGCAGCGATCATCGCAAACAGCGCTAGACTGCCGAGCACGGACAAATAAATGCGGACATAGAGCCGGTGCATCAGGTCTGCGCCTTGGCAAACACATAGCCCGCACCGCGCACCGTGATGATCCGCCTCGGCTGCTTGGGGTCATCCTCAATGGCGGCTCGAATGCGGCCGATATGAACATCCACGGACCGGTCCAGCGCCGGGTCGTAATTCTGTGCCTCCCCCTTGATGCTCTCCATGATCTGTTCGCGCGTCAGCACCCGTCCGGCGCGTTCGGCAAGGCCCAGCAGCAGAGCGAACTGATGGCTGGTGAGCAGCTTATCCTCGCCATCGAGCCTGACGAGGCGGGCCGCACGGTCAATCTCCAGGCGGCCGAAATTGAGGATATCCTGATCGGCCTTGGTGGTTTGCGCGCCACGCCGCAGCACGACCCGGATGCGCGCCAGGAGTTCGCGCGGCTCGAAGGGTTTCGACACATAGTCCTCGGCGCCAATTTCGAGCCCGACAACGCGGTCTGTCGGGTCGCCCTTGGCCGTCAACATGATGACGGGCACTGCGGCATTGGCACTGGACAAGCCACGGATGCGGCGGAACACATCGAGGCCATCTGCGTCCGGGAGCATCAGATCCAGCAGCACCAGGTCGATGCTACCGCGCTTGAGGGCGGCAACCCCGGACGCCGCATCCTCGGCATGAGTGACCTCGAAGCCGGCATCGCGCAGATAGCCGGCCACCATCCCGGCGAGCCGGGCATCGTCTTCGATCATCAAGAGATGAGCCATGCCGCACTCTATCGCAAACGGCTGAGACGAAGACAATTGCCCGGCTCGTGTCCGGTTTTACCAGCTGTGCCGGTCCCACGATTGCCAACGGTCAATCAGTGTCACACGCTGTGCGGGCGTCAGCACATCGGCAGCATCAGTCACCGCTTGCAGCGCGCGCTTGGATGCGGTGTCGGCCGCGGCCAGCTGTCCGGTTCGCAGTTGCTCAATGGCGGTCCGGTCAATCTTCTCGGCCTTGAGCGCCGTCGCGAGTTTCTCCCGTGTACCCTCGAAGGTGTCGCGCATCGGCAGCAGGTCCTTGATTGCGCCATTGGCGATCTCGGTCAGTTTGGCCTTCTGCTCAGGCGTGCCACTGACCTCTGCCAGCATATGGCTGATACCTTCGTCAGCCCGGGCGGCGGCCGTGCTGGCGTCCAGTTTCTGGCTCATGCCAAAGCCGCCATGGTGCCAATGGCCCCAATGTCCTTCGGTCGCACGGCCGATGCCAAAACCAATCAGGCCCGTGAGAATGGCCGCACCGGCCAGGAACCAGCCGCGCCTGCGATAGCCGCGTCCGCCGCCGCATTTGCCACGGCCGTTCTGCGGGCCAGAAACCCCAGGTGTCGCGTCGGGCGTTGTGGTCTGGTCGCTCATCTTCGTTCTCCTCGTCTTAGGTAAATGCTGCACCATCATCGATGCTGACCCAAGAATTGGAGTGCCGTCATGTCGGCCCCGTGAGCGGCAGGTAAAGTATTGTAAAAGGGAACTGACCGGCGTCTGGCCGTTTCGGACGTCAGACGGATGCCGGCCGGGCGTCAATCCCCATCGGCAATGATACCGTCATTCTGCCGCTACCCCGGGCGCGGTCTGAAGCGCCAATTCGACATCGCAGACCAGCCCGGATGGCGCAAAAGTCTGCTCAGTCTTGATGCCGCTGCGGGCGATCAGCTGGCTGCCAAAGCCGCGCCGCTTCGGCGGCCTGACGTCAGGGCCGCCGCTTTCGCGCCAGGTCAGATGCAACAGCGGGGGTCTGGCGTCGTCGACGCTCCAAGTTATTGAAACGCGACCCTCGGGAGTCGACAGTGATCCGTATTTGACGGCATTGGTCGCCAGTTCGTGCAGGACCATGCCCATCGTGGTGGCGACTTCGGGGGCCAGCAGCAGCGCCGGACCTTTGAGTTTCAGACGCGATGCGCCTTCGGGCATAAAAGCCGCCACTTGTTCGCGGGCCAGGGTGGCAAAATCAGCACCCGCCCAATTGGTCTCGGTCAGGATGTTATGCGCGGTGGCGAGCGCTTGCAGCCTGCCCTCGAAGGCGCGTGCGAATTCGGCCGGGTTGGGCGTGCTGTGCAAGGTGTGGCGCGCCATCGCTTGAATGATGGCGAGCGAGTTCTTTACCCGGTGGCTGAGTTCACGGTGCAGCAGCACTTTGTGGGCATCGGATTTCTTGCGCTCGCTGATATCGCGCAGAGTGAGGGCAATGCCGATCGGCACTCTTTGAAGTGACAGGATTGGCGCCGCCCGCACGCCGACGAAGACCAGGGTACCGTCTTGGCGCTCACGCAGCGTGTCATAAGGTGCGATGTCCTCACCAAGCCGTAGCCGGTCCATGACCTTGAGTTGTTCAGCCTCATAGCCGGCAGGTACCAGAGCCGAAACATTGCGCCCGATCATGTCTCCTGGCGCATATCCGAACACCGCTTCGGCACCCGGGCTCCAGCTTTCGATTACGCCGCCGAGGCTGAGCCCAACAATGGCGTCACCCGAGGCGCGAACAAGCGCGGCGAAGCGTGCCCGCTCGGCATTGGGGAGTGTAATTGCGGTGATATCGACAAATGTGATGACGACGCCATCGACACGATCATCGACGGTACGATAGGGGCGAATACGCATCAATAGCGTCAAAGCCCCGTCGGCGGTTCTCACCTCTACCTGGCGCTCCAGCATCGTCAGCGAGCGCTGCACCTTCGCGATGTCACCTGCCAGATCGCTGTCGAGCATTTGACTCACGATTTGTGTCAGCGGACGGCCGATATCGCCCTCGCGCAGTGGAAAGATGCTGGCAATCGTCGGTGTAAAGCTCTTAATCCGCAGATTCTGATCCAGGAACACAATGGCAATCTCTGTGCTGCTCATAAGGTTCGACATATCGCTGTTCAGCCGCATCAGTTCATCGTTCTTGCTCAGCATCTCGGCATTGACGGTCTGCAATTCTTCGTTGATGGACTGGAGTTCCTCCTTGGCGGTTTCCATCTCCTCGTTCGAGGATTGCAACTCCTCGTTGATCGACTGATGCTCTTCCGTGGCCGACTTGTTCTCTTCGACATATTGCTCCAGTTCGTTTACGGCGGCTTGCAGCTCTGCTTTGGTTTCGCCCAGCTCCTGTTCGAGAGCCTGCCCATCGGCGCTGCTTGCTGGAACGGGCATGTCGCTTGCCCCGGCAGTGCTCTGGGGTATCTCGCTAAAGGCGACTACGCACAATCCCGGCTCCTTGGTCTTGGCGATCGGGCCGACGATCAAAGTCGCGCGCCGCCTTTGCCCATCGATCTTGATGCTGAAGTTTTCGCGCACCACATTGTGCTGCTTGGCGCGCGCCTGTTGCACTGCCACGCGCACGGGTTGGCGCAGGTCTTTGCGCAGGATGGCGAACAGATTGAAACTTGGAGGGCCTGAAAATGGTTCCAGATAGGGAGCTGTCTCGGCACCAGAGAAGCTGATAATCTCGTTGTTCGCATCGATGACAAAGAGGGCCATGGCGAACGGTTGAAGCGCCCTGCGCGCGTACCTGTCGACCGAATCGTCAGTAATCGCTGGCAGCCTTGCGCCTGGCCCGGGGGCCGCTGCAACGGCATCGCCAAATGAGACACCTGGCAACGTCTTGCCGGTATCCCGCCGCCTTAACAGGCGATGCTTCTTATCAACCGCGACGAACAGGTGAGCGTCGCGCGTCGCGCTTTCGGACGGGCCGAGGAACAGGTATCCATCTGGCTTGAGGGCGTAGTGGAAGGACTGCATGACCCGGTGCTGAAGGTCGGCATCCAGATAAATGAGCACATTGCGGCAGGACACCAGATCGAGTTTCGAAAACGGTGGGTCCTTGATGACGCTGTGCTCGGAAAAGACGCACATATCGCGGATTTCCTTGGCCAGGCGATAGACGTCGCCGTCCTTGGTGCACCAGCGCTCGAACCGTTCGGGCGACAGGCCTGGCGGCAGTTTGCGCCAGCGCGCCGAACGTGCGGTGGCGAGGGCGTTGGGGTCGATATCAGTCCCGAAGATCACCACTTTGGTGGCGGCGCGCCAGCTGATGGCCTCGCGCAACAGGATCGCGATGGAATAGACCTCCTCGCCGGTGGCGCAACCCGGCACCCAGATGCGGATGTGGTCGTCCGCGCGCACATTGGCGAGCATCTCACCGATGATGACAGCGAGGGCTTCAAACGCCTCCGGGTTGCGGAAAAATTCGGTTACCCCGATCAGCAGTTCATGGAAGAGCACGTCGAGTTCCCCAGGCTCGGCGTGAAGGTGGGCGATATAGGCCGGGATGTCTGTGGTCTGCAGAACGGTCATGCGCCGCTGGACGCGCCGCGACAGCGTGTTTTGCTTGTAGCCGCGAAAATCATGCCCCGTGTGCGCCAGGAGCAGCTCGGCGATGTCAGCGAAACCGCCGGTGCTGTTGTGCGGCGTGACTGCGCTAACAGACCGCGCGGCCGCGCCATTCAAATGCCTCAGATGTTCAAGGAGTTTGGCCGGGATCGCCTCGATAGGCAGGATATGATCAACAAGGCCGGTGGCAGCCGCGCTCATCGGCATTCCCTGCAAAGCGTGATGATCGAATTCGGCCTGGGCAATGGTCAGGCCGCCATGCTCCTTGATCGCGCGCACGCCGATGCTGCCGTCGCTACCGACGCCCGACAGAACGACGGCAACAGCGCGGTCCTCCTGATCCTCGGCGAGGGCGCAGAAAAACGTATTGATGGGATGCCGGAATTGACGTGCTGGGGCGGGTGTCACCACGCGCAGCACTCCCGAAACGATGGTCAGCGTGGCATCGGGGGGAATGACGTAGATGTGGTTAGGGGCAACTGGGACGCCATCCTTCGCCACAACCACTGGCATCTTCGTCTGGGTCTGGAGCAATTCCACCAGCAGACTGGGGGACTGGGGATCAAGGTGCTGCACCAGCACGAAAGACATCCCGCTATCCGCAGGCATGTGGGTGAAGAACGACTTGAAGGCGGCCAAACCTCCGGCAGATGCGCCGATGCCGACGATCATAAGGGCGCACCGACACGGCACGGCACCAACTCGACGCCCGGCCCAAGTGCCGACCCGTCATCCACGTTGCGTGCGCCCGTCTTCATGAGAGATTGCCTTACCCAAGCTGCCCATACAGTCTGACAAAGGCCAATGACGGGATAACGCGCGAAATCCTGAAGGGTTGCAACCTATTTGTCCCCTGGTCGAACATTAGCGACACTAATCCTCTCTCAATTTTGAGTACATACAAAATACCATGTGATCTCCTCATATTGCTGCCGTAGCACCAGGCGGCCGTCCTGCCAAAGCACAGGGGACGCGACCGAGAGGGCGACGTGCTCTGTACTTCCGTTAGTTGGTAAGAGATCAGGCCTGGAGGCGCTGGACAACCGCCTGAACCGATGCCCCGGCACCGAGATCGTCGACCGAGTTTAGTCCCATCAACTCGGCAAGCCGGGCGCGAGCACGGTTAACCCGGCTCTTGATGGTGCCCGGAGCGCAGCCGGCAATCTCGGCCACTTCCTCGTAGGAGAAGCCCTCGGCGCCGATCAGCAGCAGGGCCTCGCGCTGATCGGGTGAGAGCTGCTTCATAGCCTTGTTGAAATCGGCAAGATCCAGATGCCCGTGCTGCTCGGGCGCCGAAGCCAAGGTCGAGGCCATCGCGCCATCGACATCCTGCACTTCGCGGCGCGATTTACGCAAACTCGAAAAATACGTGTTGCGCAGAATGGTGAACAGCCAGGCTTTGAGATTGGTGCCGGGCACATATGTGTCGCGGTGGGCCCAACCCTTCAGCAGCGTCTCCTGGACCAGATCGCTCGCCAAATGCGGGTCTCCACAAAGCGACATTGCAAAGGCTCGCAGGTTCGGGATGGTGCCGATAAGCGCGATGCGCAGACTTGGAGCTTGTTCCGTCACTCCTTGCCCTCCTTTCGCTCAAGCTCTTCCAGGAGCTTCAACAGGCGTTCGGGAACTGGCTGCTGAACCAGTTCGTCATAGACCGTCCTCAGCCGCTGCCCGATCAAAACCTGGGCGCGCGAGTTGAGCTTTAAATCCGTGTCATCTTCGATGCCTTGATTCATGTCATTGTGTTCCTGCGGCTCACCTGATGTCTCAGGCTCGCGGCTGGCATCCTTCCCACCTGGCTGCATGTGCCCTCCCTCGGTTCAACGTTCGCGCCTGCATAGCTTGCCCTTTCGGCGTGTCACGCTGCACACTGTCACGGCCAAACGCGCCATCGCGCGAAAAGTTCCAGGTCCTGGAACCTTTTTGCCGCTGGGGCGTTTTCTGAGCGTCCTCCAGGGGTGCCTCCCCGTCAACCAGTGTCCGCCAATCAGCCGAGGGGTTCTCGCGCATGTCCAGCATCTCAAGTATCATCCTTCCGCAATTGCCTTACTTGCGCCGGTTCGCCCGCAGCCTTACGGGGCGCCAGGAAAGCGGCGACGCCTATGTCGCCTCGGTTCTCGAAGCCCTGATTGCTGACCCGAGCGTATTCCCGAAGGACCAGCCGGCACGCACCGCGCTCTATCATGTGTTTCTCAAAACCTGGGACTCGGTGGAGGTTAATGGCCTCAGCGACACGGCCGGCCAAAGCGGGAGCGCAACGGCCGCCGACCGGCGACTGGAGGCCATCGCGCCCCGCCCGCGTCAGGCTTTTCTGCTGGTCGCCGTTGAGGGGTTCACGCCGGGTGAAGCCGCGCAGGTGCTGGGTGTCAGCCCGGGTGACTTTGCACACCTGCTGGACGTTGCTGGCCGTGAAATTGCCGAACAGGTGGCAACCGACGTCCTGATCATCGAGGACGAGCCGTTGATCGCCCTCGATCTCGAAAACGTGGTGACCAGCATTGGCCACAAGGTGCAGGCGATTGCCCGCACACGCAATGAAGCCGTTGCCGCGTTCAAGGCCAAAAGACCGGGCCTCGTGCTGGCGGATATTCAGCTGGCGGACGGCAGTTCAGGGCTTGATGCCGTTAACGACATTATGAAAGTCGCTGAGGTTGCTGTGATCTTCATCACAGCATTTCCTGAGCAGCTGCTGACGGGTCTGCGGGCCGAGCCCACGTTCTTGATCCCAAAACCGTTCCAAACCGAAACAGTGAAGGCGATCATCAGCCAGGCGCTGTTCTTTGACATCAAGGCGCATAATAAGCGAGCGGCATAAGTTCGAGCGCAAAAAAATTGGCCGGCGAGACTGATCAGTCCTGCCGGCCATTTCATCAATATATTATATCACATGCCGGAAAGGCCATAGCGCTCTAGAAGCTTGCCTTCGAGTCGCTCGCGCTTGCCGGAAATGTTGATCAAATCGTCATCGGTCAGTTGACCCTATCTTTCTTTCATTGTGCCAGTCATCTGTTTCCAATTACCTTCAACACGATCGCAGTTCACGACACTCTGCTTCAGGGTTGTAGAAAGGGTTGAGTTAAGTGCGCCGCACCAGCCCGGCCGCGAAGGCGACTTCAATTTTTTTGACCGTTGAGACCTACTATAACTAGTCGGGCGTGAAGTACCTCGTTGTTAGGCAGCGGTAGCACTCGGCCTGCGTAGCTGCGTGATCCATGCCACCCGTGCCACCAGCCAAAAGAGCCAAAAAATCGCCCTTAGCCAGGCGATCAGTCTTGCAAAGTT
>JANYHF010000100.1 GCA_025359185.1 Hyphomicrobiaceae bacterium
GGCGATGCCACCAACGCCGTGCTTGCTGCTGTCGGCTACAACTTTGCAAGACTGATCGCCTGGCTAAGGGCGATTTTTTGGCTCTTTTGGCTGGTGGCACGGGTGGCATGGATCACGCAGCTACGCAGGCCGAGTGCTACCGCTGCCTAACAACGAGGTACTTCACGCCCGACCAAGCAGGTCTCTCCGGCCTACGTCAAGACCATCACGACGGCGCTGCGCGGTACCTTCGCTTTCTGGCTGCCAATGGTCTGTGCCAGCCCGATCTCGACCATGCCGTTCCTACAATTCCGCAATGGCGCTTGTCGGCTCTGCCACGTTACATCCAAACGGCCGAAGTCGATCGATTGATCCTAGAATCGGCAGTTGATCACCGTTGCCTCACGTTTCTGAGGCTGCGATTCAACTCTGAGATGTGGTTTTATGGCCTCAGGCCGGCGCCATCAGGCGGGGTGGCGCGCGCAGTTGGCGACCTTTGAGCCATGATCTCATCGCCTGGGCCAGGATTCGCGCCCATCGAGCGTCGGTGGTCAACTGCTCCGCGGTTTCGATCAGTCCTCTGAGGAAGACCGCGACGCCGGTCAGGACGCGTTCGGCCCATCGGGCGTTGCCGTGCGTCGAGGCGATGCGCAAGGTGGTTTGGCGGCCGTGGCGCGTGCGTTCGGCGATGCCGGCCAGCAGCAGCGGACGACTGGTGATTGCCTCCAGATGTTTGTCGGGCTCGGCCAGGCGTACAAAGATGTTCCACCAGTTGTAGACCAGCGCCACCATCCGCGCCGTCAGCCGGCAGCGCGCCAGGTCGTGGGTGGCGAAGCCGCCCCAGCCCCACTGGTTCTTAAGTTCGTCGAAGACGTTTTCGCAATCGGCGCGGTCGCGGTAGAGCTGGGCCAGCGGCAGCACGTCATCGCCCGGCCGGCCGCCGACCTGCGTCAGATCAAGCGTGGTGACGAGCACGGCATGTTCCCACAGCGCGGTATCATCCTCGACCTCAGCAAAGGCGAGCCGCAGCTGATCGTCCGCATCGCGCGTGCTCGCCACGACGCCATTCCTCAGCCTGCGCTGCAACACCATGACGCTGCGCGAGCAGCTCCATCCCATCAGCCGCAGATCGGCCGATTTGCCCTGCCATCCCTGCCCGGCATCGCGCCAGCCACCTCTGGAAAAGGTGCGCTCCACAAGGGCTTTCACGTTCTTGGTCAGCCGCAGCTTGAACAGGTAGGGGATGCTGCGGCTCTCGGCTTCGCGCATCACGTTTTCGCTGGCGATGCCGCTATCGCCGCGCAGCAGGGTCGGCCAGCAGTCGCGCGGCGTGCTGTCGATCAACCTCCACAGTCCGGGGGCGGAGTGTGCGCCGGTGTGCTCGTTGCCGGGTGCCGTCTCCACGCCCATCACCAGCCGCAGTCCGGCCAGCATGTAGGTGTGATGCACATGGCTTGGGCGCCCCGGCTTGTTGGGATTGTAGCTCACGACCGCGCCCTGCTGATGCCCGTAGAGCGGCTTCACCGTGGTGTCGATGTCGATGATGTAACGCTCACCCAGCAGCGGCCGGACAGTGGCGTCCAGATGGCGCTGCAGCCAGTCGAGGCCGGCCTCTTTTGGGATGGCGGCAAGCGCCCGCCGCAGGCTGTCCTCGCTGACGATCCGGCGCATGCCGAGCAAATCCGGCAGCACCTGATCGGAGCGCAGCGCCGTGACGTGAGCGTAGCGCTTGTGGCCGGCCAGCGCCGCCAGCACCCAGGCGCCGACCACGTCGCGCACGGTCGGGGCATTGGGGCTGGTGTCGGTGAGCGGGCAGTCATCGACGGCGGCCTCCAAGCAGCCGGACACCTTCAGGAACTCGGCGAAATAGACCAGTTGGCCGAGCGGCGTCAGCGCGCTCGCCTGATCCCATTCGACCTTCACCGGACCCGCGAAAGTATCGAGCGTCAAGGGGCCGGACGGGCTGGGTGGCTCAACCGGAAGTTAACCCGGCGGGGGAAGGCTCAGCGGCGGCATTGCGTGTGTCATGGCTCGGAAAATAAACGATTCTCCGTCCCCGTCCCCTCACGTAACTCACGGATCTAGGTTGAACCGCCCCGGGTCTACCGGTGGCCTTTTGGATCAAGTCAGGCGGCGAGTTTTGCAGGTTCCTCCATGCTTGCATAGTACGCGGCTTCTGCTTCGGCTGGCGGTATGTTGCCGATGGGCGCCAACAGTCGGCGGTTGTTGAACCAATCGACCCATTCGAGTGTTGCAAATTCGACGGACTCCAGCGAGCGCCAAGGTCCGCGACGATGGATCACTTCGGCTTTATAGAGACCGTTGATAGTCTCGGCCAACGCATTGTCGTAACTATCGCCGACACTGCCGACCGACGGCACGAGACCGGCCTCGGCCAATCGCTCCGTGTACTCAATCGAGACGTACTGCACGCCGCGGTCGGAATGGTGAACAAGTCCGCCGCCGCCAACCGGCCGGCGTTCGTGCAAAGCCTGCTCAAGGGCATCGAGCACGAAACCGGCATGGGCCGACCGGCTGACACGCCAGCCGACGATCCGTCGGGCATAGGCGTCGATGACGAATGCGACGTAGACAAAGCCAGTCCAGGTCGCAACATAGGTGAAGTCCGAGACCCACAGCAGGTTTGGCCGCGACGCCTGAAAAAGCTCCGAAGGACCAGTGGGGCCGCTCGCAGTTGGTGCGCCCAGACAGCGCGAGCCTTGTTGGTGTCATCGCCGTCGTCGATCGCATCGATCCGGCGCTGGCGAAACGATCAGCCGAACATGTGCTGGCATGGCCCAGGCATTTCGGTCTCGACGCCCTGGTCGTCCCGGCAATGAAGCGCCTGTTGCAGTCGAAGCATCGGACAGGGAACGGGTTCACGGCTCTCCATGATGCCGCAGTCGATCACCTACGGCAACGCATCGCCGAACCACGCATCGCCGAACCACTCGAAGCCCCCCGCAGCTGGGCGCGGCCCAAAACGGTTCGCTGCGACTGCGAGCCGTGCAAGCAACTGTCCCGCTTCCTCGTCGACCCGAACGAGGAGTGTTGGACCCTGCGCGCCGCCCAGCAGATCCGCACGCATGTCGAGTACACGATCCGTCACGCCCCTGCCGACGTCGATTGCGAGACGGTGAGGCGCGGTTCTCCGCACAGCCTGATCTGCACCAAGAACCAGGCGAGCTACCAGCGCCGCGTCATCCAACGCAAACTAGACCTCGCCGACCTCGCAATCCTGCAAGGCCGCCCGAAGTGACGCATGGGACGCGAGGGGGAGGAGAATTACAATGCTATTTCAATCGCAAAGGAGTTCGCAGTTTCGTCCTGTCCGGCGCGCCGTTCGCTGCCGCACGGCTCGTCTGATGTCGGCCGAATGGCCAGCGATCGTCCGCTCGATGTCGAACAGCGCACCGATGCGATCGAGCGCCTCCTTGGCGATCGCCGATTTGTGCGAAGCCCACTCGTCCCAGAAG
>JANYHF010000102.1 GCA_025359185.1 Hyphomicrobiaceae bacterium
GGCGATGCCACCAACGCCGTGCTTGCTGCTGTCGGCTACAACTTTGCAAGACTGATCGCCTGGCTAAGGGCGATTTTTTGGCTCTTTTGGCTGGTGGCACGGGTGGCATGGATCACGCAGCTACACAGGCCGAGTGCTACCGCTGCCTAACAACGAGGTACTTCACGCCCGACTAATCCCTCTGACGGCTTCCTTGTTCCGTCTCATGCCCTGACAGATCCGTGATCGTCTGACGACGCCCATTCAACGGGTTGTCCGGGTCCCAAGACACTTTCACCGTGTTGAAGCTGGTGGCGCGCGCATCATAGATCAGCATCCGCCCGGCCAGCGTGTCACCGATGCCGATGATTTCCTTGAGGATTTCGACCGCCATCAGCGTGCCCATGACGCCCGCGACCGCGCCGAGGATGCCAACCTCCGAGCAGTTCGGCACCGTGCCGGGCGGCGGTGCTTCGGGGAACACGCAGCGGTAGGAGGGGAGCGGGTTGCCGTCGGGGCCAGTTTCAAAGGCTTTGTACGTCGCAAGATAGCCCTCGAACGGCCCAAGCGCGGCGGTGACGAGGGGCTTCTTGGCGAAGTAGCAGGCATCGTTGACGAGATAGCGGGTTGAGAAATTATCGCTGCCGTCGGCGATGAGGTCATACTGAGCGAACAGCGTCAGCGCGTTCTTGACGGTGAGCCGCTCATTATGCGGAACGACTTTTACATGCGGGTTGATCGCCGCCACCCGTGCGGCGGCACTTGCGACCTTGGGCGTGCCGATCCCGGCCGTATCGTGAATGACCTGCCGCTGCAGATTATCCAGCGACACCGTATCATCATCGATGACGCCAATCGTCCCCACCCCCGCCGCCGCCAGATACAGCACCACCGGCGACCCCAGCCCGCCCGCGCCGATGACGAGCACCCGCGCCGCCTTGAGCCTCTGCTGCCCCGCGCCACCAACGTCGTGGAGCACAAGGTGCCGCTTGTAGCGGGCGATTTCGGCGGGGGTGAGGGGTGGTGTGCTCATGCGGCGAGTATAGAGGAAATTTTGGCGATGCACCCTACGAGTAACCCGCCTCACGAAACTCTCGACAAACGGCTGTGACTTTGAGCGTCACGATTGCTGCTTTGGAAACTTGGCTATAGAACCAGCTTGCCGTTTCAGAAAACCAAGGCCCACCATCCATGCCCGAGAACCCCTTAACCGCCGCGCGCCCGCTGTCCCCGCACCTGCAGGTCTACCGGCCGCTGATCAATATGATGATGTCGATTGCCCATCGCATCACGGGGGCGGCGCTCTATGGGGGGACCGCTCTGCTCGCCTGGTGGCTGATCGCGGCGGCGTTCAGCCCGGAGCAGTTCGCGCTCGCCAACGCTATCTTTGCAAGCTGGCCTGGCAAGCTGGTGCTGTTCGGCTTCACCTTTGCGCTGTTCCACCATCTGGTGGGCGGTATCCGGCATCTGATCTGGGATACCGGGCGGGGCTTTGATCTGAAAACCGTCGATCTGATGTCGTGGGGCACGCCCGTTGTGTCTATCGGGCTGACACTAGCCGTGTGGACCGCGGCGGTGTTGGCGTAACGTCACCCCGCGTTGCCGCCGAGCGTGGCGACCGTGTTCTTCCAGGCTTTGCTCAGCCACGAACTCGAATCCTCACGCGGTTCCAGCCCGTCGCTCTTCAGAAGCGCGTAAGCGTCCTTGTACCAGCGCGAATCTGGATAATTGTGGCCAAGGATGGCGGCGGCGTTCTGCGCTTCGGGCTTGATGCCCAGCGCCATATAGCATTCGGTCAAACGTTCCAGCGCCTCCTCGACCTGCGCCGTGGTCTGATGCTGTGTGACGACAGTTTTGAAGCGGTTGATGGCGGCGAGATAGTTGTGCTTGGACAGATAGAACCGTCCGACATTCATCTCGGAGGCCGCAAGCGTATCCTTGGCGATGCGCAGCCGGTTCTGGTCTTCCTGCGCGAATTTGTCGTTGGGGAATTGGCGCACCAGTTTGGTGAACCATTCCACGGCCTTGACGGTGTAGGCCTGATCGCGGTGCGGGTCCTGCATCTGATCGTAGTAGGACATGGCCACCACATGGTGGGCCAGCGGCGCGTCTTCGCTGCCAGCGTGGATTGATATGAAGCGGACGCCGGATGCGATGGCGTTGTCGTAATCGCCAGCCTTGTAGTAGGCAAATGAAGCCAGAGCCAGCGATTTGCGCGCATAGGGCTTGGCGGGATCATTTGAGAACGGATAGTTGCGCTCGAGATCCTCGAATTTTTCGGCCGCGTCTTTGAAACTGCCGTTGTTCAGCAGGGTGTTGCCATCGGCGAACATCTTGTCTGCCGGATCGGGGTTTTCGATGCTGGAGGTTGCGCTGCCGGGCCAGGATGAACAGCCGGCGAGGGGTAGCACGCTGGCGATGGCCAAACCTGCCAACACTGACAGCCCGCGAATCTTGGTCATCGCGAACCTGTCGTGCGTGCGATGACAGCCGGTTGGATTGTTTGAGATCTTGCGGTTCATGCCGTCCCCCGAGTCCGGCCGGGACTTGCGTCACCACCGGCTGAATACCACTATCCCGGTCACGGGAGCCCCACCACACATGACCAAGCCGATCTCCCTGACATGAGGCGACCATCATGATCAACATCAAATAAATATGGTGATTCTGTGCTTGAGAGCCAGGGTGATCAGAGAACAAACGATAGCGGTAGTCCCCAAAGGACAATCGGGTGAACATGCCCCATCGGCGTAGGGGCGGCGGCCAGCGCTCGCAGGGCTTCGGCCGGGCAAGCCGGTCGCCCGCGAGCGGCAAACGCCGCTGTTAGACGGTCGCCGGCCCGTCACCTCGCCGATAGCTCATATTTATTCAGGGGCACCACACCCAATGTTCGGGGATACAGGATGGCCCGGCCATGATAGTTCAGGTCCATCGCTGAACCGGCCGCTCGACCCGCCAACCCTAAGAGCGGTCAGCGGCCAACATGGCGGACGCAGCGCGGGCGATGGCTTCCGGGCGGCCGATGTCACGCATCCGTGGGGCCTGCACCACGGCCCAGGCCGACGTATCGGCGAACAAGGCGCGCAGCATCAGCGTATTGAGGCGATGGCCGCCACGCTTTGAGCGGTAAGCTGCCAGCAAAGGTGCGCCGGACAGGGCGAGATCACCAATGGCGTCCAACGCCTTGTGACGCACGAATTCGTTCGAGAACCGCAGTCCCTCAGGGTTGATCACGGCATCGTCACCAATGGCAACGGTATTTTCAAGTGATGCACCAAGCGCCCGGCCCGAGGCCCAGAGCTTCTCCACATCGCGCATGAAGCCGAAAGTTCGGGCGCGGGCCAGTTCGGCGCGGAACACGCCAGGGTTCAGCTCGACGCTCAGCCGCTGGCGGCCGATCAACGGCGTATCGAATTCAATTTCGACGTCGAGGAAGAACCCAGCATGAGGGAGCAGCTCACCCCAGCAGCCTCCATCCTCAACGCGGATGGGCTTGAGAACCTTGATGTATTTGCGTGGCGCATCCAGTTCGCTAATGCCGACTTCGTCGATGGCAATTACGAACGGAGCGGCGCTGCCGTCCATGATCGGCACTTCTGCGCTATCGATCTCGATATAGGCATTGTCGACGCAGAGCCCGCGCAGGGCTGCGAGCAAATGTTCAACGGTTGCCACAGTCACGCCATTCGATGCGCCGAGAACCGTGCAGAGCGTCGCGTTGGCAACGGCCCGGAAATCTGCGGCAATATCCGCAACAACTTCGTCATCGCGTGTGATGATGAACCGCAGGCCCGTATCGGCCTCGGCCGGATGAAGTATGATTGACACCGGTGAGCCACTGTGGACCCCCGTCCCTGTCAGCACGACTTCGCCCGCAAGCGTCGTCTGCCGTGATCCCACAAATCGCTTCGACATGTCCGCGAAGTCCCCTCAAGTCCTTACCGTCCTGCGCTCGCGTTTCTTACGTCGTTGCAGGTTTCGTTAAGGATCAGCTCTCCAGCGTCTCGGACTTAAGATCGGCCGCTTCTGGTCTTGTTGCTCCGTGGCGCCCCTGCCACTCACTGACCATATTATCGTCGGCTCTTGTTAATGGCTGTTTACCATGGAGGGACCATAGCCAGTGCGATTGTCCCAAAACAAATCACGCTTTCTTACACTGTGTTACTTTTGCGGCTGAAGCAGGTGTTGTGGCTGTAGCGAAGCCAGAAAATCCTACGATTTTGATCCTTGGCTTGCAAAAGTCGTGTCAGACGCCAGGCCACTAAAATCAATACATATCAGAGGCATAGAATTTCGAATCAGCTTTGGCGCGGACGATGCCTCGGCATGGGAATGCGACGCGGAGCCACGGCGCTGTTTTCTTCAGCCCAATCGGCGGGACGATCGCGCTGCGCTTTCATTTCGGGCTCTGGCTTGCCGCGCGTCCGGCCACGATCTTGCGAATCGGGCCGCACTGATTCGCTCGTGGCGGCTGTGGCATCCTTGCGACCGGTCAAGAACGTAAAGAGACCGCTGCGTTTACGCTCAGGCGGAGCGGGGACGGCCGGGTCCCTACGGGCGGGCACGTCGCCTCGTTTTGCCCGATAGGCCTGCTGGGCAAACTCGGGAAAATCCCCGACCTCGGGCATCCGGCGCGCCGGGCGGCGGTTGTCCATCGGTGGCTGCGGTTGAAACTCGGGTGCCGCATGAGCTGGCGATGAAGCCTCTGGCCCACGGCCATACCAAGGCTGTTGATCGAGACCGCCCTGAGGCGGCCCCAATTCGATCACCACGTCGCCTGGCCCCTGCCAAGTCCGCGCGGGTTCGGGATCCGGATGCTGCAAAGCCTGATCGTAGGGCTGCGGTTGCGGGTCCTGATACCATTGGGCGGCATCTGATTCCGAAAACCCCGGATGATCGGAATGCTGGCCGGCAGACTGGAGCTCGGGCTGTCGCGGGGCTTCTGCGGCAACCGGATGATGCCAGGACCCCAGTTGCGGCGTTGGCTCGGCCCTCGCCTGAAACGATGGCTTTGCTGCCGGAGCCGGCTTTTCCTTTGCTGGCATCACTGCAGCGCTGTTTTGCAGGCCAGAGGCCACGATCGACACGCGGATCTTGTCCGACAGGGATTCATCGAAGGTGGCGCCGATGATGACATTGGCCTCGGGATCGACTTCCTGACGGACGCGCGAGGCGGCCTCGTCGACTTCATACAGCGTCAAGCTGCGGCTACCTGAGATGCTCACCAGAAGCCCGCGCGCGCCGCTGAGCGATACGTCGTCCAACAGCGGATTGAGAATGGCCAGTTCGGCCGCCTCCAGAGCGCGGTGCTCGCCGCTAGCTTCGCCGGTGCCCATCATTGCCGTGCCCATGCCCGCCATCACCGCCCGCACATCGGCGAAATCGAGGTTGATCAGGCCCTCGCGCACGATCAGATCGGTGATGCAGGCAATGCCCGAGTGCAGGACCTGGTCAGCAAGCAGAAAGGCTTCGGCAAAGGTGGTGCGCTCATTGGCGATGCGGAACAGGTTCTGGTTCGGGATGACGATCAGCGTATCAACATGCTGGCGCAGTTCCTCAATGCCCTGGTCGGCCGTGCGCATCCGCCGGTTGCCTTCAAAATTGAAGGGTTTGGTGACGATAGCCACGGTCAAAATGCCGAGCACCCGCGACGCCTTGGCGATGACGGACGTTGCGCCCGTTCCGGTGCCGCCGCCCATACCGGCCGCAATGAACACCATATGCGAGCCGTCGATGGCGGCCCGGATGTCATCGATGGCTTCGGCTGCAGCTGCCTCGCCGATTTCGGGTTTTGCGCCCGCGCCGAGCCCTTCGGTCAGCGCGATCCCGAGCTGAATGCGCTTTTCCGCGCTCGACGACACCAGCGCCTGCGAATCGGTGTTGGCGGCAATGAAATCGACGCCGTCGATGCCGGACGCGATCATGTTGTTGATCGCATTGCCACCGGCGCCGCCCACCCCGATCACGGTGATGCGGGGTTTCAGTTCCGTCAGTTTCGAATGCGGCAGCGTGCTGCTCATCGCCGTATCTTTCATAGCCGTTGAGTGGAACGGGTGCCGTCGTCAGCTGACGCTAAGCTGCGCCGGCGGGCCGTTCGTCGTCCCAGAAACTGTCTTTGAACCACTGACCCAAACGGCCGGCATACCCCGCCGGCAAACTCTTCTGCGACTGCGAAAGTTGGGGCAGAGCGCCCGGTACAAGCACCGCGTAGCCAAGTCCAATCAGTGCACTTAACGCGGGCGTCGCCGCCGCACCCGGCATCCCCGTCAGCGGCTGCGGGCAGCCAGTTCGCACGACGCACCCAAAGTGAGCCTCGGCGGCCTCGACCAGGCCTGCGAGCTGACTGGCGCCGCCTGTCAAAACCACATGCCGCAGACCCTCAGGACACACGCCACTTGCCAGCACACGATCGCGCACAGCTTGGAGCGTCTCGCCGATGCGATGGGCAATCACACGCCGCAACTGCGCGCGCGTCACACTTAACTCGCCAGTGCCACTATCGCTTTTTCCTGTGGGCAACAGAAATTCGTGCTCATCGGACATAGCCCCCACCAAGTTGCCATAAAGCGCTTTGATTCGCTCGGCCTGATTGACCGGAATGGCGAAGGCTTGGGCGATATCGTGGGTGATGTGCTGGCCGCCGAAGGCGATACTGCCGGAGTGCGTGAACACGCCGTTGCCAAAGACGGCAAATGTTGTCGTGCAGGCGCCGAGATCAATCACAACGGCGCCATCACGCAAGTTCTCATCGGTCAGTACCGCCAGGGCGCTGGCATAGGGCGCCGCGACCACATGCGAGACCGTGAGATAGCTCCGGCCCAGCAGCGCTTCGAGGTTGCGGATGACAAGGCTGTCGGCTGCCACGGCGTTGAGATCGATGCTCAGCTTGTGTCCAGGCTGCCCGCGTGGGTTGCGGATACCGCCTTGACCATCGATGCGGTAACCTAGCCGATGCAGGTGCAGCAGCGAGCGGCCGTTCTGTTCAACATAGGCCTTGCCCGCTTCGAGCACCTTGGCGATATCTGAGCCTGCAACAGTTCCACTGGAGGTCACGGCGCTGCCAGCGAAGTTGACCGATTGCAGCCGCCCGCCCGTCAACGCCACCACGACCTCGTCGACCGGCACGCCGGCTTCAGTTTCGGCCTCGCCAACGGCTTGCTTGATCGCCTCTTCGGCCTCGGCGAAATCGGCTACGGCGCCACCCCGGATGCCGCGCGACCGGGTCATGCCAAGCCCGAGCTGACGGACGCCGAGGGTCTCGCCAATCTGCGCCTCAGCCGCGCTGCGCGAGGGCGAGGACACGATGAGGCAGGCAACTTTGCTGGAGCCGATGTCCAGCAGCGCCAGCGGCGTCTCAGTCGTGCGGCCGTGTCTGTTCGCCCCAAAGAGCATGTGCTTCACGCTCCCCGGTTGGCTGGACTTACAGCGCGGGCACCCGGTTTGGCCGCAGGCTTGGCCGGATCGGGCGCGATCTGGAAAGCAACACGCCCGCTCACCCTGAGATCAACTACGGCAAGACGGCGGTCGAACAGCCGTTCATCCTGCTGCATCCTGTCGGCCCAATCCAGCGCTGCCGAAACCGCCTGCTCGGGCAGCTGCAAACGCGGCGCGTCCTTGAGTTGCAGATCCCAGCGCCGTTGGCCGACATAAATAGCGGCTTCCAGACGGCCGAATATGGCGGGGTGGGCTTGCAGGATGTCGATCAGATCATGGGCGGCAGCCTCGGCCCCATCGCCCACGATCAGCGGCAGTTTGCGGTGCTCGGCCCGCGACGTCGGTTCCAGCGTGCGGCCGTCGGCATCGATGAGGAACATCAGCTGGCGGTGTTGCCAGACCGCAAAAGCGCGGCGTTCATGGATAGCCACGTCGAGGCCATCAGGCAGCGCGCGAGTGATTTCGGCGCTCTCGACCCAGGGCAGCGCTTGCAGGCGGAGTTTGGCCGCGGTGACATCGTAAGACAGCAGCGACCCGGCGTCGGACGTTTTCAGCGCCGCAAAAATATCATCGCTCAGCGTGTTGCGGAAACCCGCGACGTTGATTTGATTGATGCCAAGGCCTGCGCTGACAGCAGCTGCATCAAGTGAACGTGCGAGCGCGGCTGCGGGAAACCCAAATTTCAAGGTCAGTGCGCAGCAGGCCGTCAGCGTGACGATGATAAGGCCGCGCAAGAGGGTGGCAACTGATGGACCACGGCGGCGGGCATGGCGGCGCTGAGGCCGTCTCCCGTCCTGACGTGCTCCTACCGGTTGCAAGAGGCATCCTCCACCATCCACCGCACCAGCTCACCGAAGGTCCAACCCTTGTGCCCGGCAAGTTCTGGAACCAGCGAGGTTCCGGTCATGCCCGGCTGCGTGTTTACCTCAAGACAGGCGAGCTCGTAGGTGCCGTCAGCGCGTTCATCGAGCCGGAAATCGGCCCGCGATACGCCACGGCACCCGAGAGCTCGATGAGCCATCAAGGTAAACTTTTGTACAGATTGGTAAATATTTGGTGAAAGACTGGCCGGCAGAATGTGGTGGGAGCCTCCTTCAGCGTATTTGGCCTGGTAGTCGTAGAATTGCAGCGAGGCGTGCGGAACGATGTCGATGATGCCGGTGGGCTCGCCATCGATGACCGCGCAGGTAAGCTCGCGGCCGGGGATGAATTTTTCTGCGAGCAGATCGTCGCTGAACGCCCAATCGCTAGAGGTCAGCTCTTGCGGCGGGTGCGCCTGATCGGCCTTGACGATGAAGATGCCGACGCTGGAGCCTTCGCTCACGGGTTTGAGCACATAGGGCGGCGGCAGAACGTGGGCGCGGGCGGCGTCCTGGCGCTTGACCACCTTGCCGTCGGGTACCGGCACACCAACAGCGCTGATGATCTGCTTGGTCAGCTGCTTGTTCATGGCCAGCGCCGACGCCAACACGCCGGAATGCGAATAGGGAATTTGCAGATATTCGAGGATGCCCTGGATCTGCCCATCCTCGCCCCAGCGGCCATGCAGAGCGTTGAAACAGGCGTCTGGTTTTAACGCCCGCAGCCGCTCGGAAATGTCGCGGCGCACATCGACGCGGGTGACCTGGTAGCCTTCCCTCTCCAGAGCATCCGCACACGCTTTGCCCGAGTTGAGGCTGACCTCCCGCTCCGCCGACAGCCCGCCGAGCAGCACCGCCACATGGTTGTATTTGCGGGTCATTTGAGAAGCTCCTGATCGCCCCACTTCGTCATCCTCGACCGAAGCGCCCGGAGGCCTCTGGCCAAGGACGCGAGCGTCGGGGGCCCAGCGTAACAAGCGTCCGCAGGACACACTATAAGGTGCCTACGGCGCTTCTTGCGCTGGGTCCCCGGCTTGCTCAGGCTGAAACGCCGTCGCGGCGCCGAGGATGACGAAAACGAGGTCACACCAGTGCCTCACCGGTTTTGCCGCCGGGGAGGGGCTCGCCGAGGCGGATGATTTCCCAGTCGAGGGTGGTGCCGGACGCTGCCAGCACCTTCGCGCGGACGGTTTCGCCGAGGCGCTCAATGTCTGCGGCGCTGGCCTTGTCTTCGTTGATGAGGAAGTTGCAGTGCTTTTCGCTGACCACCGCATCACCGATACGCAAGCCGCGCAGGCCTGCGGCATCGACCAGACGCCAGGCGCTGTGGCCGGGCGGATTCTTGAAGGTGGAGCCACCCGTCCGCGCTTTCACGGGCTGCTTGTCCTCACGGTACTGAGCGACTTCGTCCATCTCGGCAAGGATAGTTCTGGTGTCGCCGGGCTGGCCCTGGAACAGGCCCTGGGTGAAGATGACATCGTCCGGCACGCCGCAATGGCGGTAGGTGTACGCCATGTCGGCAAGTGTCAGATCGTGCAGCTTTCCGGCGCGGTCAACGGCACGGGCAGAAACGAGCACGTCTTTAGTCTCGGTGCCATGCGCGCCCGCGTTCATGCGCAGCGCGCCGCCGATGGAACCGGGGATGCCGCGATAGAAGGCGAACTTCGACACGCCCGCATCGGCGGCGGCCCTGGCGAATCTCTGGTCGGGCACGGCGGTGCCGCAGCTCAGGAGGCACCCGCCCAGCGCTTCCACATCGGCAAAGCCGCGGCCGAGTCTGATGACAACGCCGCGCACGCCGCCGTCGCGCACCAGGAGATTGGAACCGAGGCCGATGGTGGTGACGGGAACTTCGCGCGGTATCCTTGACAGAAACAGCGCCAGATCGGATTCATCTGCGGGTGTAAAGAGCACTTCGGCCGGGCCGCCAACGCGGAACCAGGTGATATCGGCCAGCATCACGCCCGCCGCCAGCCGTCCGCGCAAACCCGGCGCGGCCTGTGTGAGCTCAGCTAAGAGCCCCGCATCACTCAATGTGAGCCTCCAGCCACCTTGCGCGGCGCGCCCGCCAATAGCTCGGGCAGCGCATAGGACCAGTCCGTGATGGTGCCCGCGCCGAGGCCGATGACGAGATCGCCTGGTTGCGCAGCCTCACGGATCATCTGCACCATGCTCTCTTCCACATCGATGGCATGCACGTTGCCATGGCCGGTGGCCCGGATGCCCTCGGCGATGGCGCCCTGATCCAACCCCGGCACCACCTTTTCGCCCGCCGAATAGACGGGCGTGACGATAACCATGTCGGCGTCAGAAAAGCTGCAGCAGAAGTCCGCAAACAGGCTGCCGATGCGGCTGTAGCGGTGCGGCTGGAAGACACCGATGACGCGGCCCTTGGTGGTCGCACGCGCCGCCTTGAGCACCGCCGCGAGTTCCACCGGATGGTGCGCGTAGTCGTCGTAGAAGGCGATATCGTTCCAGCTTCCAGTTTGGGTGAACCGGCGTTTCACGCCCGAAAATGTGGCTATTGCCGCGACCGCATCGGCATCGTCTATGCCAGCTTCGGCCGCCACGGCCAGCGCCGAGGTGGCGTTCAGCGCATTGTGCACGCCCGGCACCGGCATATGCAGGCCCGTCACCGTCCGCTGGCCCCCGGCGACGCGGCGGCCCACGACAACATCGAACTGCGTACCTGTCGCATCAGGCCGCATGTTGACGATGCGCAGGTCCGCGTCGTCGCTGACGCCATAGGTCAGCACCTTGCAGCTCATGTCGTGCGCCGCTTCCTTCAGCATACGCCGCACCACGGGATGGTCAATGCAGGTGACGGCCACCCCATAGAACGGAATGGACGTATAAAAGGTACGGTAGGCCGCTTCCATGTTCTCGACGGTGCCGAAGTAATCGAGATGCTCTGGATCGATATTCGTAATGACGCCAATCTGGGTCGGCAGGCGGATGAAGGTGCCGTCGCTTTCGTCGGCCTCGACGATCATCCACTCGCCCTTGCCCAACCGGGCATTGGTGCCCCAGGAATTGAGAATGCCACCCGTGATCACCGTCGGGTCGAGCTTGGCGCTGTCGAACATATGGGCGATCAGCGAGGTCGTGGTGGTTTTGCCATGCGTTCCGGTGACGGACACGGTGGATTTCAGCCGCATCAGCTCGGCCAGCATGTCGGCGCGTTTGACAACGGGCAGACGGCGCTCTCGGGCGGCGACCAGCTCGGGATTATCGGGCTTGATGGCGCTCGAAATCACCACATAGCGGGCGCCGATCAGGTTCACCGGATCATGCCCCAAAAATACCCGCACGCCGCGATTACGCAGGCGCTTGACGTTAGGGCTGTCTTTGCCGTCGCTGCCTTGCACCGAATAGCCAAGATCGAGCAGAATCTCGGCAATCGCGCTCATACCGATGCCGCCGATGCCAATGATATGGAACGGCCCTATCGAGCGAGGTATCTGCATCCGAGTGGTCCCCTCCGAGAGGCAAGTATCAGCTAGCCCCCGCCAACTGCTCGACGAGATTTGCAAGCAACACGACGGCGTTCGGCTTGCCCGCAGTCTTGGCGTTTTGGGCCGCAGCGGCCAGCCGGTCAGGCGAATCAATCAGCGCTGCAATCTCTGTGGACAGACGGCTGGCCGTCAAGTCCTTCTGCTCTATGCACCATGCGCCGCCCGCTTCGGCAAGCCTCTGGGCGTTGTTCAGCTGATCATTGTCGAGCGCGTGTGGCAAAGGCACCAGGATCGACGGGCGGCCGAGCACAGCAAGTTCGCTGACGCTGGAGGCTCCCGAACGGGCGATGACAAGGTGACAAGCGGCCATGCGCCAAGGTAAATCCTTGAAAAATGGCGCCAATTCGGCGGCGATCCCGGCTTCCACGTAAGCGGCACGGACGCGCTCCATATCCTCTTGCCGGCATTGTTGGGTCACCAGCAAGCGTCTGCGCTGAACGTCCGGCATCGCGGCGAGTGCCGGTGGCACGGTATCGGAGAAGTACTTAGCGCCTTGGCTGCCCCCGAACACCAGAAGATTGACCGGAGTTGCGGCATCCAGCGCCGGATAAGGTGTTGTCGAGGCCGCAATAACGGCATCGCGCACCGGGTTGCCGGTGACGTGCACTTTGCTTTGGGCAGAGTCCGGTACATTGCGGGTGCCCTCCCAGGAGGCCGCCAGCGCTGTCACATGCCCCACGAGCATTTTGTTGGCGCGCCCCATGATAGCGTTCTGCTCATGGATGAGGGTTGGGATGCCCGCCATCCGCGCGGCCACCAGCGGCGGGAACGTCGGATAGCCGCCAAAGCCGACAACGGCCGACGGACGGATCTTGTTGAGCAGGCTGCGCGCCCGGAACAGGCCCCGGCCCAACGTCGTCACTGTCTTTGCCGCAGCCAGCACCGAGCGGCTGGCCAGCGTCGCCGAGGGCACCTGATGAATGTCGCGGCCGGGAAAGCCCGTGCCATAGCGGTCGCCGCGTTCGTCGGTGACGAGATCGACGATGCGCCCGCGTCGTTTCAGTTCCTCGGCGAGCGCGAAAGCGGGGAACAAGTGCCCGCCGGTGCCGCCGGCTGCAAGAAGGATGGGTCTTTGGCCGTTCATTCAGTTCACCGCCATGGCGTTGCAGTCAGGCCCGCGCAAATCGTCGATGGCGTCGGCCTCCTGGCGAGCAACCTGCACCGGCCGCCGTCGTGTGACCGCCAACAGCAGTCCCATGCTGACCGCCACGCCCATCATCGAAGACCCGCCATAGGACACAAACGGAAGCGTCATGCCCTTTGACGGCAGCAGCCCGGCGCTGACGCCGACATTGATCAGCATCTGGATGGCGAACAACAGGCTCAGCCCCATGGCCGCATGGCGCAGGAACAGGTCGGGCTGGTTCCAGCTGCGCGACAGGGCGCGAAAGACAATAAAGCCGAACAGGCCGATCAGTGCCAGGCAGGCCAGCGTGCCGTACTCCTCCGCGATGACCGCCAGCACATAGTCCGTATGCGCATCCGGCAGTGCCATTTTCAACTGTCCCTCACCTGGACCCCGGCCGAACAACCCGCCCTCAATGATCGACTGACGCGCGCGGTCCATCTGGTAAGTATCGCCCGCCGCCGGGTTGAGGAACCGGTCGATGCGTGACTGGACATGCGGCAAAGTTGCATAGGCCGTGCCGATGGCGACCGTAGCGGCGGCGGCGAGGATGGCCATGCGGCGCAGCGGCTGCCCTGTCAGGAAGAAGAGTGCGGCCCAGACGAGCGTGATCAGCGTGGTTTGGCCGATGTCGGGTTGCAGCACCAGCGCGACGGCGGAGATGAGATAGAGGCCCAGCGCCAGTGGCAGCGCGGGCATGTCGGGCCGGTGGGCGCTCTGCGTGAGTAGCCAGGCCGAGAGGATGACGAAGGCGGGTTTCATCAGTTCAGATGGTTGCAACTGCTGGCCGGCGATAAACACCCACCGCCGCGCGCCGTTGATCTCGGGGCCGGTCCAAAGCACATAAGTCATCAGCGCCAACATGGTGACAAAGAGAATGAGGCTAACACGCCGGATTTGCGCCGGTTGCAGGAAGGAGATGGCGAGGAGGACGGGGATCGCCGCAATGGCGAAGATGGCGTGGCGCTTAACGAAATAGAGCGTGCCGAGCCCCTTATGCTGCGCGACTGCAGGGCTGGCGGCGAGCGACAGCATAAAGCCCACGGCAATGAGGATGAGGATCGCCGCACAGAGCTGCCGGTCCACGGTGAACCACCATTGGGCGAGGAGGCTGCGGTCGGTGCGCGAGAGCCTCATGGGGCGGCACTCTCGCAACCACCACCAACCTCATCCTGAGGAGGCCCCGCCGGGGCCGTCTCAAAGGATGCCTCGCGCGGAGGCTGGATCAAGCCCGGCCATGACAGTTGACGTTTTCGTGCCCGCATCATCCGCCGCCCTTTTCACCGAACGGCACGAACCCAGGGATGGCTGCGACGAGCCGGCGGAACTGATCGCCCCGGTCCTCAAAGTCCTTAAAATGATCGAACGACGCGCAGGCGGGGGAGAGGAGGACGGTTGCCTCTGCCCTTGCATCCCCTCCCGCCTTGAGGGGGAGGGTAGGGGGTAGGTCGAGAGAGATTTCGGCAACCGCGTTCGCCATCGTGCCGCACCGGCTGAACGCCACGCCATGCTGCCCCAGCGTCGCCGCAAACGCCTCGCTGGCCTCGCCGATCAGATACGCGTGCCGCACATTGCCGAAAAACGGCGCAAGGCTCTCGATGCCGCCGTCCTTGGCGCGGCCGCCGGCGATCCACAGGATGTTGTCGCCGAAGCTGTTCAACGCCTTGGCGGTCGAGTCGGCGTTGGTGGCCTTGCTGTCGTTGACGAAATCGAGGCCGTTGGCGCTGCCGAGCAGCTCCATACGGTGGGCGAGGCCTGGGAAGGTCCTTATGCCATCTAGCAGTGAGTCACCAATCGATTCGGCGCCTCGATAAAGTACAAAACTGGCATTGGCCGCCGCGGCAATATTTTGTAGATTGTGCGGGCCGCGCAATACTGGGCTGGCGGTAGCGACAGCAGTCCCGGCGCTTATTTGGTGCAAGCAATTGGCTTTCCGAAACGGCTCCATGTCAGCCACTGTGACGGCGGAAGGCGGCCGCGTCGGATCAACCAAAATGTGGATCGCTTCGCACCACCCGTCATGTTCCAGGAAACGTTTGGCAATCGCCCGCGAATAGGGATCGTCGATCCCAACGACAGCTGCCCGCGCGCGCCCCACCAGCCGCCCTTTCACTTCGGCGTAGTGCTCCATCGACCCATGCCTATCGAGGTGATCGGGCGAAAGGTTGAGCAGGATGCCGACATCGCAGGCAACGCCCGGCGTCAGGTCGATCTGGTAGCTCGACAGCTCCAGCACATAGACATCTACATCGGAAAACGGCGCGAGCCCCAGCACTGCCTCGCCGATGTTACCGCCCATTGCCACGCGCTTGCCCGCGTGCCGCAGGAGATGCGCAGTCAGCGCCGTGGTTGTTGATTTACCATTGGTGCCGGTTATGCCGACGACCTTTGGCCGCGTGCCCTCGGGCCGCAGCGCCAGCTCCCTGAAAAACAGCTCCGTATCGCCGATCACCTCAACGCCCGCCGCCCCCGCCCGCTTCACCGTCCAATGCGGCTCGGGATGCGTCAGCGGCACGCCTGGCGTCAGCACCAGCGCGGCAAACTGCCCCCAGTCCGCCTCGCGCAAATCCACCAGCGGCAGCCCTTCGGCCGCCGCCGCGTCCCGCCCGCGCGAAGAATCATCCCAGCACGCGACCTTGGCCCCGCCCGCCAGCAGCGCCCGCGCCGCCGGCAGCCCGGAGCGCGCCAGCCCGAACACGGCCACCGTCCGCCCGGCAAATGTGGTGACTGCAATCATGTGCGGCATTCTAGCCTGAGTCGCCGCCCCCTACCGCAGCTTCAGCGTCGCAAGCCCGGCCAGCGCCAGCACCACGGCGATAATCCAGAACCGGATCACGACCGTCGACTCCTCCCAGCCCTTCTGCTCGTAGTGGTGATGCAGCGGGGCCATGCGGAACACCCGCTTACCCGTCGTCTTGAAGCTCACCACCTGAACGATCACCGACAGCGTTTCCATCACGAACAGGCCGCCGACGATGGCGAGCACAATCTCGTGTTTGGTGGCCACGGCAATGGAGCCAAGTGCGCCGCCCAGCGCCAACGACCCGGTGTCACCCATGAAAATCATCGCTGGCGGCGCGTTGAACCACAGAAAACCCAGCCCCGCCCCTAAGAGCGCGCCCGCGAACACCGCCAGTTCACCGGTGTCCGGCACATGGATGATGCCGAGATATTCTGCAAATTTCAGGTTGCCGCACAGGTAGGCAATCAACCCGAAGGTGCAGCCCGCCACCATCACCGGCACGATGGCAAGGCCGTCAAGCCCGTCAGTGAGGTTCACGGAGTTGCCGGCGCCCGCGATGACGATCACGCCAATGAGGATGAACGGCGCCGTCCACAGCCAGTTCAAGTAGAGCGGCCCCATCGGGATGAGAACGTCCTTGAAGAACGGCACGGTGAGCGATGTAGCAAACTTAGGGTTGCCCTGGCTCATCACCAGCCAGGTGGCGAAAGCGGCGATGCCGACTTCCAGCACCAGTTTTATGCGGCCGGAAAACCAATGCGACGTGCGCTGTTTGGTCACCTTCAGATAATCGTCGCCAAACCCAATCGCGCCATAGGTGAGCGTAACGCCCAGCACGATCCAGATGTAAAAGCTGTGCCAGTTGGCCCAAAGCACGGTGGCAAACGTGATCGCCAGGAGGATCATCAGCCCGCCCATGGTCGGCGTGCCGCGCTTCTTTACAATGTGGCTTTGCGGACCGTCGTCGCGGATCGGCTGGCCCTTGCCCTGACGCGCCCGCAGCTGCTCGATCATTTTCGGCCCGAACATCATCATCAGAAGCAGCGAGGTGATGATTGCGCCGCCAGTCCGAAAGGTGATGTATCTGAAGACGTTGAGGATCGTATAGTCCCCGCTGAACCGGATCAGCTCATACAGCATATCCGCCCCTTTGCTTGTGCCCCGCGCATAGCCATGCGACCGCCACAGAAACGTCATGGCCGCGAAGACCGCCATCCACGACGACCCTCATTTTACTCGTTGCCAGCTGCCGTGGATGGCAGCCTTCGCTGCCATGACGAAAACGGGGTCCGGAACTCAGCCGATGTCATTGATGGTCGGCGCCTGCCAATTTGGCAAGATGTGCTTTCAACGCACTCTTGTTGGTGCGTGGCGACTCCCATTTAGGGAGCCGAGTGCAATGCTCGAGGCGGATGGTGTCAGCCATTGGCAGCGGCAAGCCCGGCGAGGTGCGTTTTCAACGCGTCGACAATGGGCTTCATGTTTGTGCCCAGCGAGCCCTTCACCATGACCACGTCGCCGAGGGCAATGGTGGCGAGGAGGGGGGCGATGAGGTCCGTGGAGGTTTCCGCGTAGTGGCCACGCAGGGTTTCGGGCAGCAGATCGTAGAGTTCGCGCATGAAGGGGCCGCAGGCGAAGACGAGGTTCACGTCGGACCGCTCAATTGGTCCCTTCAACTCGCGATGCAGGCGTGAGGAATTGTCTCCCAATTCCCGCATATCGCCAAGGACGGCTATGCGGCGCTTCGTCGAGTAATCAGTGAAATAACGATAAGCCATCGTAGAAAGCGCGGCATCCATAGACAGTGGATTTGCATTGTAGCTTTCATCCACAAGAACGATATGCTCACCGTGGATCGCAAAAGCCTTGCTGGCACCACGCCCCTCGGCAGCAACAAATTTTGTGAGAACCGCTAAGGCCCGATCTGTATCCACTCCGATTGTGGCCAGTGCCGCAAATGCAGCCAACGCGTTCATTGACTGATGGCGACCCGGTGCAGCCAGTTCAATTCTTTTTATGCCGCCCGGAAAATTGACATCGAAATGGGTCTCACCAGAGGAACTCGTCCCCGTCGATTCGTACCAATAATCTGGAGATTTCTGTTCCTCTCCCTCATCCCATTCACCAAACGTTTTCAGATCTGCGTTGGCGCGCATCGCGGAGGTTCGAAGCCTCTGGAACTGCGCGTTTTCAGCATTCAACACCGCCACCCCGCCCGGCTCCAGCCCCAGAAAAATCTCCGCCTTGGCGTCCGCGATCTCCTCCACGTTCGTGAAAAATCCCAGATGCACCGGGCCTACGGTCGTGATGATCGCAACATGCGGGCGGACCATCGGGCTCAGCAGCGCAATCTCGCCAGCGTGGTTCATGCCGATCTCGAACACGCCGTAGCGCGTGTCCTTCGGCATCCGCGCCAGGGTCAGCGGCACGCCCCAATGGTTGTTGTAGCTCTTCTCCGAAGCGTGCGTATGCGGATCGACCGACAACAAACAAACCTTCAGCATCTCCTTGGTGCTGGTCTTGCCGGCGCTGCCTGTCACGGCAATGATCCGGGCGTCCGGCGACAGCCGCGCCCGCGCCGCCCGGCCGAGTTTCTCTAGCGCCACCAGCACCGGATCGCGCAGCGGGTCACTGACGCGGATCAACGGCCCGGCGTGAGCGCCCTTGATCGAATCGTCCCCTCGTCCCTCTGGGGAGAGGGACAGGGTGAGGGGATTTGGTTGAATTGGAACTGACGGGCTCCCCATAGCCCCCTCACCCTGTCCCTCTCCCCGATGGGGCGAGGGGACGCTGGAGCCGCCAAGCGATGGCGTCACGAAATCGGCGGCAACCAGCGCTGCCGCCGCGCCCTTCTCGAAGGCTTTCCCCACATAGGCGTGCCCGTCCTGAGTGTCTCCGCGCAAGGCCACGAACAGGTCACCCGGTTGCAGCGTGCGCGTATCAATCGACACGCCGGTGATGCCGCCGTGCGCCTCGCCCTCGGCTGCACCGCCGGTCGCCGTAATTAGATCAGCCCACGTCCAGAGTGGCTCGGTCATACCCGCGCTCCCGGCCAAAAAATTCCAAACAAACGAAAAGCTCCCAATGTCGTCATCCTCGGCCAAACGCGCCGTTTCTGGCGCGAGCCGGCTGGGGACCCAGCGTAAGAATCGGCGCAGCCACGTGTCCTTCGGGTACTCTTTATGCTGGCTCCCCGAACCGCTGCGGGCGGAAGCGCCCTCAGCGGTTCGAGGATGACGAGAGGGCGCTCACTCCTTCGCCAACTCCTCCGCCACCACCGTATGGTCGGAGAACGGCAGCACTTGCATCCCCACATATTGCCCGGTCTCGTGACCCTTGCCTGCGACCAGCAGCACGTCGCCCGCGCTGAGCCGCCGGACACCCTCGTGAATGGCCGCGCGGCGGTCGCCGATTTCCACCGCTTCCGGAGCGCCGGCAAGGATCGCGGCACGGATGTCCTGCGCAACTTCCGTGCGCGGATTGTCATCCGTGACGATCACCTGGTCGGCCAGCTCCGTCGCGATCCGCCCCATGACCGGGCGCTTGCCCTTGTCGCGGTCGCCGCCGCAGCCGAACACGCAGATGAGTTTTCCGGTCGCAAACGGCCGCAGGGCGCGCAAGGCCGCGTCGATTGCATCCGGCTTGTGCGCATAATCGATCACCACTGTGCCGCCTCGCACACCGCCCACCATCTCCAGCCGTCCCGGTACGCCCTTCAGCATCCCCAATCGCGCAAACACGCCATCGGGCGGGCTTCCCGAGCCGATGCACAGACCCGCCGCCACCAGCGCGTTCGAAGCCTGATAGGCCCCGATCAGCGGCAGCTTGATCTCCCGCCGCTCGCCGTCATGCTGTATGCTGAGTTTCTGGTCAAAGCCATCGCTCACGCAACTCACCAGCCGCAGCGATTTCCCCTTCGCCCCCACAGTCATCACCTTCAACCCATGCCTATACGCTGCATCGACCACCGTCTCGGCCTCGGCGCAATCTGCATTCACGACTGCCGCCGCGCCCTCGGGCAGCAGCTCCGTGAACAGCCGCAACTTGGCTTGCAGATACTCGTCGAGGTCCTTGTGGTAGTCGAGATGGTCGCGGCCCAAATTCAGAAACGCGCCCGCCGTCAGCCGCACGCCATGCAGGCGCTTCTGATCGAGCCCGTGGCTGGAGGCCTCCATGGCCAGATGCTCGCAGCCGTCCTGCGCGAGTTCTGCGAGCATTGCGTGCAGCGTCACCGGATCAGGCGTCGTCAGACTTTCCGTAACGGACCCATCCGGCCGGATCAGTCCCAGCGTGCCGAGATTGGCCGCCTTGAGACCCAGCCCCGCCCAGATCTGCCGCACGAAATAGGCCGTGGACGTTTTACCACTCGTGCCGGTGATGGCAACCACCGTATCGGGCTGGTGCCGGTAGAAGCGGGCGGCCATGCGGGCCAGCGCCAGCCGCGGGTCGTCGGAACGCACAATGGCCATGCCGAGATCAGGCGGCAAAACCGTGTCCTCGCCCGCAAGAATGGCGACCGCCCCCGCGTCCTTTGCAGCGCGCGCGTATTTCGCCCCATCAGCCTTGCTGCCCGTCATGGCCGCGAACAGATACCCCGGCTTCACGGTCCGGCTATCTGCCGTCATGCCAGTGATATCGATGCCATCCGCGCCCGCCGCCGTGCGAATCTCCGGGCCGAAAATTTGGGAGAGTTTCATGGCCCCAGTTCTAAGGTGCGGCGCTGGTTCGGGTCAACTGCGGCCGATGCCAAGGCCTCCACTTTCTGTCCCTAATCCCTAATCCCTACCCTCTAATCCCTCTGACTACTTCCTTTCCCTCTTCGACACTCCCAAATCCCCGAAATTGCGGTGCGGTGGGTTACGGCGTGAAGCACGCCTAACCCACCCTACAACCCATCCCCAAACACCGGCGCCAGTCCAAGCAGCGGCGAAATCCGCGAGATCACCCGCGCGGTTACGGGCGCGGCCGTCAGCCCGGCCGCCGTCTGGCCTTTATCGGCCTCCGTTGCTTGCGGCGCCCAGATCATGATGTAGCTGAGATAGCGCGGCTGGCGGATGGGCCAGACGGCGAGGAAGGACGACAGCACGCCCTGGTGGCCGTAGCCGCCCTTGCCGGGGATGTCCGCCGTTCCGGTCTTGCCGCCGACATCGTAGCCCGGAACCGCCGCACGCTTGCCGGTGCCTTCGGGGTTGGTGACGTTGTGGCGCATCAGCAGCCGGAGAAAATCGCCAGTTGTGGCGGCGACCAGCGCACCCCCGGCCTTGGCAGAGGACGCGGGCTTGAGGAAAGTCGGCTGCACCCGCCCGCCTAAGACCAAGCCTGCCGCCGCCGCCGCGAATTGCAGCGGCGCGACAGCGATGCCGTGGCCATAAGACATCGTCATGGTTGAGAGTTTGCCCCAGCGCTGCGGCAGTTGCGGCAGAGCGGCGCGGCCGAGTTCAGTGGTCAAAGGTGTGGTCAGGCCGAGGCGGTCAAAAAAAGCGTGCATCCTCGTCTCGCCGACATCTTCTGCCATCATCGCCGCGCCGATGTTGGAGGAATGCAGAAACACCTCTTCGGCCGTCAGCTGCCGCCGCGTGGGGTGGAAATCGTCTATGGAAAACGCGCCGACTTGCAAGGGCAGGCTCGTGTCGTAAGTTTTGTCCGGCTTCAGCACGCCTGCGTCTTCGGCCATCGCCAGTGTGATGGTTTTGAACACCGAGCCCAGCTCAAAGGTGCCGCCTTCGATGCGGTCGAGACGGTTGGATTCAAGACTCGCTGCTGCATTTCCCGCCGCATAGTCGGGCAGGGACACGTCGGCCAGCACCTCGCCTGTCTGCACATCCAACACCAGCCCTGCGGCGGCGGCGGCGTGATAATCGCCGATGGCCTGCTCCAGTTCGGCGTGCAGGGAATGCTGGACAGCGAGGTCGAGCGACAACGCTAAGGGCGGCCGGTCACTGCGGCCCGCGCCATCCGTCAAATCGAACAGGTTTTGCGCATCGATATAGCGCTCGATGCCGCCCGCGCCGCGATTGTCCACATCGACAAAGCCCAGCACATGCCCGGCGTCCTCGCCCGCCGGATAGACCCGGCGCAATTCGTCGCGGAACGACAGGCCGGGGAGCCCCAGGTCGTGCACCTTGGCCGCTTCGGCCGGTGTCATTCCGCGCTTGATCCAGACGAAGCGGCGCGTCTTGTCGTTGAGGCCGGACAACAGCCCGCGCTGATCGATGCCGGGCAGCACGCCTGCCAGTTTCTCCACCACCTCGTCCTTGTCGAGCACACGGCGCGGATCGGCGAACAGCGAGGGCAGGGCAATGTCAGTGGCCAAGAGCCGGCCGTTGCGGTCGATGATGTCGGGGCGGGCGACGTTCCGGGTGACGGTCTCTACGGGATCGCTGCGGATGGCGGTGGTGCCCTTGAGGCCGAGCCGCGTCAACTGGATGCCTACGGTGAGGAAGGCGGCCAGGAGCAGTGTGACGACAGCGAGGCCACGGCGGCGATGCGTGCGTGGGCGGGTTGCGATCATGGTTGCAACACTAAAGGTGGCGCGTCCTTGGCCGCAGCAGCGTCACCGCGCCAGGGCAGGTCCGCGATGGTGCCGAGCTGCTTGGGGGCGGTTGGCCGCAAAGTGGTCAGATGCGCGCGCACCAGCCGGTCGATTCGGGCGGGCCGCGTGAGATTGGCTTTTTCGGCCGTCAGCACAGCGAGTTCCGCCTCACGCGCGGCGATCCTGGCGTTAAGGTCCGCGACCTCGCCAGTCAGCCGTCCGGTGTCATAAGTGATCGCATAGAGCGCAAACGCACTGGCCACGAGCGCGACAAAGGCCGAGATGTTGATGAGTTTGCGCATTGGGCGGGTGCCCCAGTGGGTACGGATTGCTGTGCTAACTGCAGTGCACTGAACTCACACCGTATGCGCGGCTGCATCGGTCCGGATGGCTGCCCGGAGCTTGGCGGAACGCGCGCGCGGGTTGACAGAGATTTCCTCTGCCGAGGGAGATAAAGCGCGCTGGTTAACAATTCGGAAACTTGGCTGCTTGCGCGTGACCTCAGGCAGATGCCGCGATCCGCCCGCCGCACGCTCTGAGCGGTTCCGCAGAAAATCCTTCACGATACGGTCTTCGAGCGAATGGAACGTCACCACCACCAGCCGCCCGCCAGGTTTCAGCATGGTTTCGGCGGCGGTCAGCGCGGCGGTCAGTTCGTCGAGCTCGGCGTTGACGGCAATGCGCAGTGCCTGGAATGTGCGCGTTGCCGGATGCTTCGGATCGCCCGGTTTGCGGCCGATGACCTTTTCGACCAAGTTGGCCAGCTCCAGCGTGCGGGTGAGTTTCTTGTCCGCACGCGTCGCAACGATCGCTTTGGCGATGCGCCGAGATTGCCGCTCTTCGCCGTTTTTAAACAGAATATTGGCGATGTCCGTTTCGCTGGCCGTGTTCAGAATGTCGGCCGCGCTTTCGCCCTCTGCTCCCATGCGCATGTCGAGCGGGCCATCGGTCATGAAGGAGAAGCCGCGCTCTGGCCGATCGAGCTGCATCGACGACACGCCGATATCGAGCACGACGCCATCCGCCTGCGGAACGATATAGTGTCCGTCTGCGTCCTGCCCCTCGAAGATGCGCCAGACTTCCTGCATTTCGCTGAACGGCGACAAAACAACAGTCAACCGGTTGGGATAGTCCGGCGTGATCCGGTGCGCCGCCGCGATGACCGATGGATCGCGGTCGAGCGCCAGAACTCTGCAGTCCGCGGCCTCTAAAATCGCTCTCGAATATCCGCCCGCTCCGAACGTGCCATCAAGATAGATTTCGCCGTCCTTTGGCGCCAGCGCGCTGAGCACTTGCGGAAGCAGCACGGGAATGTGGGGGCGTACCCCGTTTGGAGCGTCCTTGCCCGATGGACCGCTCCCGCCCGTCATTCCCGTGCTCCTTCTCAGCCGCCGGAAGGCTCATCGCCTCCCGAACGGCGCCCCGCAAACAGTTGCCTGTGGTCGCGAGCCCGGCCGCGCGCATCGGCGCGGTAGGCTTCGAACGCTTGAGGCTGCCAGATCTGAAATTTCTGGCCAAGACCGACGAAGGTGACTTCGCCTTCGAGCTTGGCATGACGCTTGAGCTCTTCAGGAAGGACGATGCGTCCGTCGCCGTCAATCTTGAGGATGTGCACGTCGCCGTAAAGCGCGACAGAGAGCTGGTCCCGCTCGTCCGAATAGTCGCTGAGACCTGTGAGCAGCGCGTCGATTTTGCTCGCAAGGCTTTCGCCGCCTGCATCGAGAGCCGGAGTGTCGAGCGCGGGGTAACAGTAGATGCCGCCACCGGCTGGCCCTGTTGGCTGGCCGCCGGAGTAGCCATCGCGGGCGAGAACTTCGCGGAAGGGGGCCGGGATTGAGACCCGTCCCTTGGCGTCAAGCTTGTTTGTGAATGTTGAGACAAAGCGATCCATCCCCCCGCGTCAGCCCCCGAACCCGAACTCCAACAGCCGTCCCGTCGCGTCCTTGCATTTGGCGGCGATCTGCAAGGCTGCGTCCGTCCCCACGGCTCAAGCCTGCCGCCCGTGTCGCCGGAACTTGCTGGGCATCTATGGGATACGATGGGTTGGCATGGGAGTCAATGGAAATTAACGTTGTACCGCGAGACCATTCAGGGTCATGCGGGCGACTGCACGACGCTATCCCCAGGCATCGTGTTGCACCGCCACCTGGCGCCAGGACACCTTAGCGAAATCCTGCTACGGCACGGCGGCCGTGTGGGCGAAGGGCATGGCGGTGATTGAGTACGGAGACGATTTTGACCCACGACGCCACCACGCCTCTCAGGCATTGCATCATCGGCGCAGGTGCGGCTGGCTTGACGGCGGCCAAGAACTTCAGGGAGCGCAGCATTGCCTTCGATTGCCTGGAGAAAAATGCCGATATCGGCGGCCTGTGGAATGCGGCGTTGCCCGGCGCGGCCGTCCACAAAACCACCCATATGGTGTCATCCAAGCGGATGTCGCGGTTCAACGGTTTCCCGATGCCGGCCAGCTACCCGGACTATCCGAGCCACGTCCAAGTGCTGGACTATCTGCGCAGCTATGCTGAGGCCTTTGATCTCACCCGCGACATTCAATTCAATACCATCGTCGAGCGGGCCGAACCCCAGGATGGCAGATGGCGCATCCAAGTGGCGGGCGAGGCCGGCCCACGCACCTACAGCGGCGTGGTTGTCGCCAACGGCCACCACTTCAAGCCGCACACGCCCGAGTTCCCCGGCCAGTTCAGCGGCGAGGTCATGCATGTGCGTGACTATGAGGGGCCCGAGCAACTGAACGGCAAACGGGTGCTGATTGTTGGCGGCGGCACGTCTGGTTGCGACGTCGCGGTCGATGGCGCGCATCGAGCCGTCCGCGTCGTGCACTCGATGCGCCGGGGCTACCACGTCATCCCCAAATTCATTCTCGGACGCCCCTGTGACGTGCTGCTGGACCGCCTGATGAAATGGCCGCTCCCGCTCCGGCTCCGGGACGCGCTGTGCGAGCGATTGCTGACGACGCTGAACGGGCCACCCGAGCGCTATGGGATGCAGAAGCCAGACCATCGACTGTTCGAGACCCATCCCGCCATCAGCCAGCTCTACCCCTACTATGCCGGGCACGGCAAAATCCATGTGATGCCCAACATCGACCGTTTCGAAGGGCCCACGGCCGTATTCGAAAACGGCCACCGGGAGGAACTCGATCTGATCGTCTATGCCACCGGCTACGAGATCAGCATTCCATTTCTGGACCCGTCGCTCGTCTTTGACGGCAACGGCGCGTTGAAGCTGCTGATGAACATTTTCCACCCGGAGCTGAACACCCTGTTTTTCGTCGGCCTGATGCAGGTGAACGGCGGCAGCGGCTGGCCTCTGATGGATCAGCAGGCCAAATTAATCGCAGATTTTATTGCCAAGCCCTGGACCAACGGCGGCCGGGAGAAATGGCTGGAGCGCCTACGGCGGCACCATGCGGCGCGTCCGCAGCACTATGTGAACACGCCACGCCACAAAATCGAAGTGCGGCGTTACGAGTACCGCAAGGCCCTGACGCAATTGCAGGCCGCGTTCGGATGATCCGTGTTGCGAGCCGCCGCACGAGTTGCGACGGCCAGCCCGAGGTGCTTCTGCGTCAATCCTATTACAATTCGCCCTTGCTCATCATGTTGCGGATGGTATCGGCTTGCCGCGTCGCCAACGCCACGATGGTGAGCGTCGGATTCTCGGCGCCGCCGGTTGTGAACTGGCTGCCATCGGCGATGAACAGGTTCTTGATGTCGTGGGTCTGGCCCCACTTGTTGACGACGCCGTCCTTCGGCTTTTCGCTCATCCGGTTGGTGCCGAGATTGTGCGTAGACGGATAAGGCGGCGTCGGATAGATGGCCGTGGCGCCGACGGATTCGTACAGCGCCGTGCCCTGTTTGTAGGCGTGCGTGCGCATGGCGATGTCGTTGGGATGATCATCGAAGTGCACATTCGGGACCGGCAGGCCGTTCTTGTCCTTGACCTCCTTGTGCAGCGTCACGCCGTTCTGTTCCTGCGGCATGTCCTCGCCGACAATCCAGAGGCCCGCCATCTTGTCGTAATTGTCGAGCGCTGACGTGAACTCCCGGCCCCAGCCGCCCGGATTGAGGAACGCAGCCATGAACGGCAGGCCCAGCGACAGCGTTTCCAACTCGTAACCGCCGACAAAGCCGCGCGACGGATCGTGCCGGGCTTCGTCGCGGATAATGCCCGCCATGGTGGTGCCGCGATACATGTGCACCGGTTTCTCGAAAATGGCATAGACCGAGCCGGTCATGTGCCGCATGTAGTTTTTGCCAACCATGCCCGAGGAATTGGCCAAGCCGTTCGGGAACAGCTTGGAGGCCGAGTTGAGCAGCAGGCGCGGGCTTTCGATGGAATTGCCGGCGACACAAACGACGCGGGCCTTCTGACGCTGTTCCTTACCGTCCTTGTCTGCATAAACGACCGCGGTCACCTTGCCCTTGTCGTCATGCTCGATCTTCATGACATGGCAATTCGGCCGGACTTCGAGATGACCTGAATCCTCGCCCTTGGGGATCTCGGCGTAGAGGGTCGACCATTTGGCGCCCGATTTGCAGCCCTGGAAGCAGAACCCGATCTGCTGGCAGCCGCCGCGGCCGTGGCGCGGGGCCGAATTAATGGCCATGCGCCCGGTATGGCATTCCTTGTAGCCGAGCTTGTCGGCGCCGGCTTTCAGGACCTTGAAATTGTTGTTGCCCGGCAGGCCTTCGATGCCGTTGGTGCGGGTGACGCCCATGCGATCCTCGGCCTTGTCGTACCACGGTTCCATCTCGGTCAACGTAATAGGCCAGTCGAGAAGATTGGCGCCTTTGACATCACCGTAATGGGTCTTGGCCTTGAACTCGTAGTCCTGGAAGCGCAGCGAGGCACCCGCCCAATGGATGGTCGTGCCGCCGACGGCCCTGACGATCCAGGCCGGCAGGCCTGCAAAATCCTTGTGTACGCGCCAGTTGCCGGACGTTGTGCGCTGGTCCAGCCAGGCGATCTGGCTGAAGCTCTTCCATTCGTCGTTGACGAAGTCTTCGATTTCGACGCGCGGACCGGCTTCAAGGATCACCGTGTCGATCCCGGCAAGCGCAAGGTCGGTTCCCAGCGTGCCGCCGCTCGCCCCCGAGCCGATAATCACCACCACGCCTTCATTGTTCAATTCAAACTTAGCTACCATGGCCGTTCCTCCAAATTCGGTTTTGTTTGTTCTTGATGTCGTTCAGAGCCAATCGATGTTGCCGAAGCCGCGATTGATGTAGCCGCCCTTGGCGGCCGACTCGCCCTCGTAACCAAACAGCGGCCAGATTTCGGGCTGATTGTAGAGGCCGGTGACCAGACCGCCGCGCACCTTCTGGAAAAACGCATCGCCCTGCAGTTCACGCAGGAGTTCGGATCGCGTGGCTTCCCATGGATGATTCGCATAAGCAGCCCCGTTGACGGCCTTGGCCTTGGCGTCGAGCTTGGCAACGAACGCCTCGGCGTCGGCTTTCTGTCCCGTCTCGTCATACCCCTTCATGGCGATGGCGTAGAAGCGGTCGCCCAGCCGGTCGTGAGGGTAGATATCGCGCGCCAGTTTGATCAGGGTCCGCATGGTCTCGGGCTTTAACACCTTGACATCGAGGCCCCAGGCTTCGACCGGGCACATGACGGCACTGCCCGAAATGACCAGCGCTGCCGCCGCGCCGCCTCCGGCCAAAAAGTTCCGGCGGCTGACTTTCGGTGTCTTGTCGATGATCCTCATTTAGGCGTCCTCCATTCGATGTTTTCAACGTTTCTTCGATCTTCAGTCTCAGCGATAGCGGCCGTGCCGTTGCAGCATCTCGATTTTGTAGCCGTCAGGGTCCGACACGAAGAAAAATTTGGCCAAGAGGGCGCCGTCGCGCTTGAATTCGACGATATCGCGCGGGTTGAAGCCGGCGGCCTTGAAGCGCGCGTGCTCCGCGGGAAGGTCATCGACGGCAAAGGCAATGTGGCCGTAACCGTCGCCGAGCGCATAGGGTTCGGTGCGACCCTTGTTGATCGTCAGTTCCACCTCGAAATCGGCGCTAGCATTGCGCAGATAGACCAGCGTGAAATCGGGGAAATCGAGCCGGTCTGCGATACTCAGATCAAAGGCACGGCTGTAGAAAACCACCGACCGGGCCTCCTCGAGCACCCGAACCATTGTGTGTATTGCCTTAGCCATTGTGGCTCCTGTGTCCACGGTCTACTGCGTCAGACTTTTGAGATACTCGATCACCAGCTTGCGCTTGTCAGGGTCGGCCTGCCGGTAGGGCATGGTGGCGCCTGGCACCAGCAAGCCGGCATTGGTGATCCACTGGTCGAGCTTGTCCTCGGTCCAGACGAGGCCGCCTGCACCAGCCCTTTTCAGAGCGTCCGAATATTTGGGAAACTCTTCAAGCGAACCCGCCTTGCGGCCGAACGCCGTGGCGAGATTGGGACCCTGGCGCACAGGTGCGCCCTTCTCGACAGTGTGGCAGGTGCCACAGCTCTTCAGGAACTGTGCCTTGGCGGCTTCCAAGTCGGCGGCCCAGCTTGTACTCAACTGGCCAGCAGCAGCGCCCAACAGCGCGACGTAAACGGCGACTCTGGCCTTCGGGCCCATCAACACTACCTTTTCACAAACGACCTAATTCAACCACATCAGGCTAGGGGCAATACGTGGGAAGCTGGTAGTACAAGGATACCACAGGCAAATCTTTCGCGATTTGCCCGGGATCACTTCGCAATCGCAAACAGTGCATCGGAGTTCTGCTTGGCTGCACCCGCCAGAGCCATTCGCGACTTCGGATCGGCACGGATTTCGCCGACATAAGTGAGGCAGGCACAGCGCAGCAGCGAGGTGAAGTTGTGGGTGTCGCCCGACAGGTTCAGCACCTCGTCATGCAACTGAGTGAGGAACTTCGAGAGCGGTTGACCCTGAACGGCGGCGACCTCTTCAAGGATGGTCCAGAAGGCTTGTTCCAGGCGAATGCTGGTGGCATGACCACCCAAACGCACCGATCGCGCCTGATACGCATAGGCCTCGGCAGGCTGACTGGCGAATATCCGGCACATGGCGTTTCTCCCAATTCTGCTTTTCCATGACTATAGACAGACGGCAGGGCGAGGCGATAGCTCGCATCGGCGAGACAGAGCACTCCGTCGTCTGGAATCACAGACTGGATGCGTTGGTCAAGTTCGTGAAGTCTGCTTAGGAACAACCGAACGAATCCGGCAACCATTGAGCCTGCCGCCGCCGCGCACCGCGGCCCTTTCCTCCGTGACGAACAGGCAAAGGGAGATCAGCGCGAACCTAAACTGGCTGCCCCGCATCACCGCCACCCGTCCCGTTGCGCCCGCAACCCCGTCGTTGCCCGGCTTGTTCTGCACCCAGAACCGGGCCCGCTCCTTAGCGCTTCCTTCACACCGTTTTGCCCAGACTACCGAGCAGAGTCGCCCTCACCAGCTTCGGATCGTCCGCCATGCCACCCCGGCAATCCTCCGCGCAAGCCCGTTTCGGCGCCGAGGCCGTCGCAGCCCTGCACCCCGACGCGTCGCCTGCGCCAGCTTCCCCTCACCTTCTTAGCTACCGGGCCTCGATCCCGCTTCCCATGTTCGGCCGCATCTACATCAGCGCGGTCATCGGCCGCGAGACACGCAGTCCCAGGCGCATCGCGCGCGAGGGGCAGACGCGGTTGGGCCGGGCCGCCATCGCCGCCGTGACGCTGGCCACGCTCGCCTTCGGCCTGTTCTGTGGGCTCTACCTGGCAAAGTCGTTCGCCGGCATCAACGTCCTGCCGGGACCGTCGCCGCTGCATCGGTTGTATCTGCTGTTCCACAGCTGAGGCGGGCATCACGGTTACTCAAGCGAGGCTGGCCCGAGTCACGAGACACACCGCAAACTGCGCGAATTCGCGGGCGGCTATACCCGATTATGGTGGCCAAGCAGCGGCGGAATTTCGCCGGGGCCAGTGCAGATTTGGTTGCCGGCCCTGGCCCGGTGCAGCCGGTGCGACTGTGCACCGATCCCGTTTCCCCGTTCTTCATGGGGCGGGGGGGGGGGGAAATCCTGGGAGATCCCCAGTGTGCTCCTTTTCGCCGAAGCGCCCGAGTTGAAGGGCGGCGGCGGTGATGATCTCGAAGTGGGTCTGCTTAACCTTCGTCCACTGCGGGAAACCGCCGTCTTGAAGAGT
>JANYHF010000008.1 GCA_025359185.1 Hyphomicrobiaceae bacterium
GCCGACAAGGGCGCAGCAAGAGCTGCGCCCTGACCCAAACGACGCTGGTGTCCCCCGCTTCCACCAGCGATCGTCAGTGAGCCCCGAAGCGGACAACTGATGTGCTATCAAAACCGGACAACTGCAAAAGCTACTGACACGGCACGCGCTGGGGAAGCGCGTGCCGTGATGAAGGCGCTGCACTGAACGCGAAGCCTACTCCGTTTTCCCTGCCGCCTCGCCCTCGTCGGCCTTCGGCGCCGCGCCCTCGTCGAACGCCGCGTTCTCGTCGAAGGTCTGGAATTCCGGGGTCTCGTCCTTGATCTGGGTCACGTCTTCGCCGCGCGCCTGACGGGTTGCCTCGTCTTCGGAGCGGGCGACATTCATGCTCACCTTCGAAATGACTTCGGGATGGAGCTGGACGCGAACGTCGTGCAGGCCGAGAGTCTTGATCGGCTTATCGAGCAGCACTTGGCCACGGTCGGTCGAGAAGCCGCCCGTCGTGACAGCGTCAGCGATGTCGCGGGTCGAAACAGAGCCGTAGAGCTGGCCGGTGTCGCCGGCTTGCCGGATGACGACGAAGGACTTGCCATCGAGCTTGGCGTGCACCGCCTCGGCTTCTTTCTTCAGTTCGAGATTGCGGGCTTCGAGATGTACGCGCTGGACCTGGAACTGGGCGAGATTGTCCTTATTGGAGCGCAGCGCCTTCTTTTGCGGCAACAGGAAATTGCGCGCGAAACCGTCCTTGACGACGACAACGTCGCCCATCTGGCCGAGCTTGTGGATGCGTTCGAGGAGAATGACTTTCATGATGCAGGTCCTTGGCGCAATACAATGAGGCGGACGGCTCTCAATGTGCCTGGAGGATCGGCATCATCAGTCGCTGTCCCGCCGGTGGCGGTTAGGGGCGCGTTCGGCGCTCCAACTTCGATAACTTCGTCTTCGATAACTTCGTTATGGCCGGGTCAAGCCCGGCCATAACGAATGGGTGGGTAAGGCTAGCGCAAGATATACGGCAGCAGCCCCAAAAACCGCGAGCGCTTGATGGCCTTGGCCAGCTCGCGCTGCTTCTTGGCCGAGACAGCTGTGATGCGGCTTGGCACGATCTTGCCGCGCTCGGAGATGTAGCGTTGCAGAAGGCGCACATCTTTATAGTCGATCTTTGGCGCGCCTTCGCCCGAGAACGGGCAGGTCTTGCGGCGGCGATGGAACGGACGGCGTGCGCCCGCAGCACTTTGTGCGGCAGCTTCGAATGTCATCGGCTGGTCTCCCCGCCTGAGTTGGAACTATCGTCACGGCGCGGGCCACGGAAACCGCCTTCGCGGGGAGGCCCATCACGGGGAGGACCACCTGCGTCGCGCGGCGGACGGTCGCCAAAGCCACCGCCACCGCCTCCACCACCACCTTCACGTCCGCCGCGGAAACCACCGCCACCGCCGCCACCGCCGCCAAATCCACCGCCGCCTTCCCGGCCGCCACGGAACCCGCCGCCGCCGGGCCGGCCGCCACCAAATCCGCCGCCCGGCCCGCCACGGTCGTCACGGTCGCGGTCGCCCTTGCGCATCATGGCCGAGGGCTCGGTCTCGTGCGCATCGACCTTGATCGTCAAAAAGCGCAGCACGTCGACAGAAATGCTCATCAGGCGTTCCATCTCGGCCACCGCAGCGTGCGGCGCGTCAATGTTGAACAGCGCGTAATGGGCTTTGCGGCTCTTCTTGACCTTGAATGCCAGCGGCTTCAGGCCCCAATACTCTTGCTTAGTGATCTTGCCGCCATTGGCTTCGACAATGCCTTGGTATTCCTTCATCATGGCGTCGGCCTGGGTCGTCGAAACGTCCTGGCGCGCCATGAACACATGCTCATAAAGAGGCATGGTTGGCCTTTCTCATACTGTTGCCCTCCGGCGCAAAGCCCCTGTTGGGCCCTTGAAAGGCCCACCAAGTACCCAAAGAGCGGAGACGCCGGGGAACGGCCCTTTGGACCTGCCGCTGCAACCTAAATGGCCGCAGAAGCCCCGTTAAGCCTCCAACCGGAGCGGATGGGTAGGGGTTATACGCGGAAACGGGTGGGGTGCAAGGGAAACGGGGACAGGATGTTCATATTCGCTGAGCTGCCGCATAAGGATCGCAGTACGGCGAAAGGCGAATGGACCAAACCTTGACTCGCGCGAGCGCGCCGTGTTCTTCGGGAAAATCCGCCGCTTCCCAGGTGCTGCTCGATGTCAAACGCCTTCCTCTTCCCCGGCCAAGGCAGTCAGACCGTTGGCATGGGCCACGCGCTCGCCGAGGCCTTCCGCGAGGCCCGAGCCGTGTTCGACGAAGTTGATGACGCGCTGGGCGAAAAACTCTCGGTGACGATCTGGGATGGACCCCTCGATAAACTGACCCTCACCGAGAATGCGCAACCGGCGTTGATGATGGTCTCGATGGCCGTCATGCGGGTGCTGGAGCAGGCCAAGGGGCTAAAACTCGCCAGCAAGGTCGCGTTCGTGGCCGGGCATTCGCTAGGCGAATATTCGGCGCTGGCAGCGGCCGGGGCAATCTCGCTGGGTGACACAGCCCGGCTGCTGCGGCTGCGTGGAAAAGCCATGCAGGCAGCGGTGCCGGTGGGTGCGGGGGCCATGGCGGCGCTGCTGGGCATCGATGCGGCGGGCGCACAGAAGGCTGTCGAGGAGGCCGCGCAAGGCGACATCTGCCAGGTCGCCAACGACAATGATCCAAGCCAGGTTGTTATCAGCGGCACCAAGGCGGCCGTGGAACGAGCGGGTGAAATCGCTAAGAAATACGGTGCCAAACGCGCCATGATGCTCAACGTCAGCGCGCCCTTCCATTGTGCGCTGATGCAACCGGCGGCCGACGCCATGCGTGCGGCGTTGGCGGATGTGACCATTCACACACCAAAAGTGCCGGTAATTACCAATGTGCTGGCGGCTCCGATCAACGCTCCCGATGAGATCCGCAAGCGGCTCGTCGAGCAGGTCACGGGCACCGTCCGCTGGCGTGAATCCGTGATGTTCATGGGCGCGGCGGGCATCACCCACGTTTACGAGATTGGTGCTGGTAAGGTGCTGTGTGGCCTTGCTAAACGAATTGTCTCGACCCTTGAAGCAAAGCCCGTGGGCACGCCAGAAGATATAGAGGCCGTCGCGGCTGCTTTGGCCTGAAGTCGAATGGAACGTATTGAACGGCCTTCGCGCCCCACCCCCATCCTGTCCTTCCCCCCTCAAGGGGAAGGGACGAAAAACCCGGTCCATTGTGAATCTCCGGGCGTCAGCGTCTCCTCCCCCTTGAAGGGGAGGAACAAGGTGGGGGTGGGACGGGAAAGCCCCTCCTCAGGGAAAGATCCAGGAATGTTCGAATTCGATTTGACGGGACGTGGCGCTCTGGTGACAGGCGCATCGGGCGGCATCGGCGAGGCCGTAGCCCGGGCGCTGCATTCGCGCGGCGCAACCGTTGCCATTTCCGGCACCAAGCGCGAGAAATTGGAAGCGCTGGCCGCCAGCCTCGGCAGCCGCGTGCATGTCACGCCCTGCGATCTGTCGGATCGTGGGGCCGTCGCCAAGCTGGCGGTCGAGGCTGAGAAGGCGCTGGGCACGCTCGACATCCTTGTCAACAATGCGGGCGTCACCAAAGACAATCTCTTCATGATGATGAAGGACGACGAGTGGGACAAGGTGATCGCGATTAACCTCACCTCGGCGTTCACGTTGATCAAGGGTGCGGTGCGCGGCATGATGCGGCGTAGATTCGGGCGGATAATCAATGTCGCCTCGATCAGCGGCGTCATCGGCAATCCGGGCCAGGCCAACTATGCGGCCTCGAAGGCGGGCCTCATTGGCATGACCAAATCGATGGCGCGCGAAGTCGCTTCGCGGGGGATCACGGCCAATTGCATCGCGCCCGGTTTCATCAAGACAGCGATGACGGACGCGCTGAATGAAAAGCAGGTCGAGCAGATCGCCCAGCACATCCCCAGCGGCAGTTTTGGCGCGCCGGACGACATTGCGGCGGCGGCCGTTTTCCTGGCAAGCAATGAAGCGCGCTACATCACCGGCCAGACCATCCACGTCAACGGCGGCATGGTGATGATCTAGCAGGCCGCTCGCTGGTAATGCAAAACGGTCTATGTTACCAAGCGCGCGGTTTCGGGGGCAGGGAAGAGGCAACGCTTCCCCGCGCAACGGTGTATGCAGGCTTGCCCGCGCCCCAGATTCGTGCGTTTTGCATTGGGCGTGGCGTGGCGTCACAATCTGATTCTGAATTATTTGCGAGGAAGAACTATGAGCGATGTGGCAGATCGGGTGAAGAAGATCGTTATTGAACACCTGGGCGTGGAAGCGGACAAGGTGATCGACAACGCCTCTTTCATCGACGATCTAGGCGCCGACAGCCTTGATACGGTTGAGCTGGTGATGGCATTCGAAGAGGAATTCGGCTGCGAAATTCCCGACGATGCGGCCGAGACCATTCTCACCGTCGGCGATGCCGTGAAATTCCTTGAAAAGCACGCCGCAAAGTCTGCCTGAGGTATCGACGTGGTTGAGATGCGGCGTGTTGTCGTAACGGGTCTGGGACTTGTGACACCCCTCGGTTGCGGGGTGGAGGCATCATGGAAACGCCTTATTGCGGGCGAAAGCGGTGCGGGTCGCATCACCACATTCGAGGTTGACGATCTGGCTTGCCAGATCGCTTGCTCGATCCCGCGCGGCGACGGCGGCAACGGCACCTTCAATCCTGATCAGTGGATGGAACCCAAGGACCAGCGCAAGGTCGATGATTTCATCATTTTTGCAGTCGCTGCCGCCGATCAGGCGCTGGCCGATGCGAAATGGCACCCGAAGACCCCAGACGAGCAGGAGCGCTCTGGCGTTCTGATCGGTTCCGGCATTGGCGGCTTGGATGGCATTGCCAAAACGTCGCTCCTACTCCAAGAAAAAGGCCCGCGCCGGATCAGCCCGTTCTTTATCCCCGGACGGCTAATTAACCTCGCGTCTGGCCATGTCTCGATCAAGCATCAGTTGAAAGGTCCGAATCATTCCGTGGTGACGGCCTGTTCCACCGGCTCCCATGCCATTGGCGATGCCGCGCGGCTGGTTGCCTTGGGCGATGCGGATGTGATGGTGGCAGGTGGCGCGGAATCGCCTGTGTGCCGGATCGCCATTGCGGGCTTTGCCGCGTGCCGGGCACTGTCGACGGGTTTCAACGACCGGCCAAAAGAGGCGTCGCGCCCATACGACAAGGATCGCGACGGTTTTGTCATGGGCGAGGGCGCGGGCGTCGTCGTCCTGGAAGCGCTCGAACATGCGCAGGCGCGCGGGGCCAAGATTTATGGCGAGATTATCGGCTACGGCATGACCGGCGATGCTTACCACATCACTGCCCCGCAAGAGACTGGCGATGGCGCTTTCCGTTGCATGAAGGCTGCCATGAAGCGCGCGGGCGTCGAGTTGGGCGACATTGATTATGTCAACGCGCACGGCACCTCAACGCCAATGGGCGACGAGATCGAGCTTGGCGCCGTCGAGCGGCTGTTCGGCAATTCGGCGGGGACGCTGAGCATGTCGTCCACCAAGTCTGCAATAGGCCATCTGCTGGGGGCCGCGGGCGCTGTTGAAGCGATTTTCTCGATCTTGGCCATCCGCGACAGCATTGCCCCGCCGACGCTCAATCTCGACAACCCGTCGGTCACAACCGCGATTGATCTGGTTCCCAAGGTTGCGCGGAAAAAGCCGATCAATACGGTGCTCAGCAACTCGTTCGGTTTTGGCGGCACCAATGCGTCCCTCGTCATCCGCCGGTTTGCGGCCTGATGGTGGTGGGACATCGCGTCTGCGCCGTCGGGAAACCTGCCTTTCGCCATATTTGCCATTAAGAACTTTGTTTGGTGTCAGGGGCAGGTATGGGACGCAAAAAGGCGCACGGCGTGGCAGATTGGATGGCGGGCTCAGCAGCCCAGCCCGTGACCAGCCGTGGCAAAGCCCAACTCCCGCGCAGCCCGAATGAAATCCTCGAACCGGTTCGCCCGGCTCCTCCCGCCCGCAGCGGCAGAGGCAAAGTGCGGCTGCCCAAAGGGCCAAGGCGCGGCCGCGCAACCGTCGGATTTCTCAACGCCAGCCTGACCATTCTGCTGGTGCTTATGGTGCTTGGCGGCGGCTCGGCCTATGCCCTGAAATATGCCTTCGAGCAGCCCGGTCCGCTCGACCATTCCACCATCGTCGTCATTCCCCAGGGCGAAGGCCTGACGGGCATCGCCAGCCGCTTGCAGCGCGAGGGCGTAGTGACCGACAGCCGCGTCTTGCTGGCAGGCTACTACTGGTCGCGCACCAAGACCTATTTCACCGGTGGCCGGGCTCCGGCGCTGAAGGCGGGCGAATACGAAATCCATAAGGGCGCCTCGATGCGCCAGGTTATCGACACACTGGTCGAGGGCAAAGCAATCTTGATGAAGGTGACGGTGCCCGAGGGCCTCACCAGCTATCAGATCGTGCAAATCCTCAAGGCGCAACATGACCTGACGGGCGACGTCACGGAAATCCCAGCGGAGGGCAGTCTGCTGCCCGACACCTACAAGTTTTCGCGTGGTACCGATCGCAAGGAAATCATTGTCCGGATGCAGGCTGACGCCAAGAAATTCGTCGCCAAGCAGTGGGAAACCCGCGCCAGCCGCGTGCCTTTCAAGACGCCGGACGAAGCCATCATCATGGCGTCTCTGGTTGAAAAGGAGACTGGCAAGGCGGACGAGCGCGACCGGGTAGCAGGCGTATTTTTCAACCGGCTGGCCAAGAAGATGCGCCTGCAGAGCGATCCGACGATCATTTACGTGGTGACCGGCGGCAAGGGAAACCTTGGGCGCGGCATTACCAGAAGCGAAATTGATGCCAAGAACGAGTACAACACCTATCAGATTGAAGGGATGCCGCCGACGCCGATCTGTAATCCGGGCCGCGCCTCGATCGAAGCCGTGCTCAATCCAGCGACGACGGAAGATCTGTATTTTGTGGCGGATGGTTCCGGCGGCCACGCCTTTGCCGCTTCGATCCGCGACCATCAAAACAATGTAAAGCGCTGGCGTCAGCTGGAGCGGGACACCAAGGCCAAGGCCGCTGCGTCTGCCGCTGAACAGAACGCGGCACAGGATCAGACTGCGGGACCCGGCGTGGCGCTGGACATTCCCGGCGTGACCGTTGAAGGGGCGGCCGCCAAGCCTGCGGCGGCCGCCAGCAGTGATCCCAATGCTGACGCAACAACTGCCGAAGACACTATCCCGCCGGAACCCGCGCCCGAGGATACGGCCACCCAAGCCCCTGCGCCCACGAACGTCGCCACCAAGGCTGCCGGCGCCAAACCAGCTGCAACCGCCAAGGCGGCCAAGAAGGCCAAGGCCCCTAAGACGCCGTGACCAGGCGTGCTGGCGCAAAGCTCTCCCGGCGCACAACCCTCATTGCCGCCGCAGTTTCTATTGGTCTAAGGTCCGGCCGCGCGAGCCGACCCCTCGCGTGATTGAGGACCAGACCCCGATGCCCTTGCGCAGCATGACAGGATTTGCCCGCAGCCAGGGCTCGCTCGGCACCGTGACATGGCACTGGGAGGTGCGCTCGGTCAACGGCCGGTCGCTCGACATCCGTATGCGGTTGCCCTCAGGCAGCGAGGCCATCGACGACGCCGCCCGCGACCTGGTCGGCAAGCGCATTTCGCGTGGCAGTGTCAACGTTGCCCTGACGGCGTCCCGGGCCGGAAGCAGCACTGTCATCCGCCTCAACGAAGCGGCCCTGCAACAGGTCAACGCCGCCGCCACCCGCGCGCGCGAACTCTGCGATGCGGCGCCGGCGACTCTCGATGGAATGCTGGCCCTGCGCGGTGTGCTGGAAGTCGCCGAGGCCTCCGAAACCGAAGCTGAAAAGGCGGCCCGCGACGATGCCATGCTGGCAAGCCTCGCGCAGGCGCTTGACGCGCTGCTGGCCGACCGCGCGCGCGAAGGCGACCGTCTGGCCCGCGTCTTTGCGGCCCAGATCGATGAGGTCGAAACCTTGACCCGCGCGGTTGAGCACGCGCCGCAACGCTCCCCGGAGCGGATCGAGGCGCGGCTGAAGGAGCAGGTGCAGCGACTGTTTGCGGCGTCCGCCCAACAGCTCGATCGCGACCGGCTGCACCAGGAAGCCATGCTGCTGGCCCTTAAAGCCGATGTGGAAGAGGAGCTGCAACGGCTGAAATCGCATGTGGAAGAAGCTCGCACGCTGCTCGCCGCCACGGAACCTGTCGGCCGCAAGCTGGATTTTCTGGCCCAGGAATTCTTCCGCGAGGCCAACGCGCTGTGCTCCAAATCCAACGATGCCGAGATCACGCGCATGGGCCTCAGTCTCAAAGCCGTGATCGACCAGCTGCGCGAGCAAGTGCAAAATATCGAGTGACGAGTATGCCGCTGACCCTTGCCCGCCGTGGCCTGATGTTCGTGCTCTCCTCGCCGTCAGGCGCGGGCAAGACGACGTTGTCGCATATGCTATTGCAAGCTGAGCAAAATATTGAATTGTCCGTATCCGTAACAACGCGCCCGGCCCGTCCAGGCGAGCGCGATCACGTCGACTACCACTTCATCGACAAGCCCCAATTTGCCGCCCATGTCGCCAAGTATGAGCTACTGGAATGGGCCGAAGTGTTCGGCAACAGCTACGGCACTCCGCGCGCGCCAGTCGAACAGGCTCTGAGCGCTGGCCGCGATGTGCTGTTCGACATTGATTGGCAAGGCACGCGGCAGTTGAAAGCATCGTGTGCCGCCGATCTGGTGACGGTGTTCATCCTGCCACCCTCGGCCGAAGCGCTGCGCCAGCGTTTGCTGAAGCGCGGGCAGGATAGCGAGGTGGTGGTGGCCAGCCGCATGAGTAAGGCCGCCAGTGAGATCAGCCATTGGGCCGAGTACGATTACATTCTGGTCAACGAGGACCTGGATGAGAGTCTCACCAGCATTCGCGCCATCCTCGATGCGGAGCGCTTGAAGCGCGAACGCAGGAAGGTGGATCTGGCGGCGCTGGTTGAGCGGCTGGACAAGGAGCTAATTTCCACAGGTATCAATCCATCCGTGTAGGAGCGACGGGCCGTCGCCCGTCTAATGCCGCCAAGCGAATGTTCCAACCTATCAAGTTCCGTCATCCCGGATGCGCTGCAGCATCCTTCATGGTGCAGTGCTAACCCGGGACCTTGATCGCGGCTCAAGCACCTGTTCGAACCACAAGATCCCGTGTCTGCGGTGCGTCCTGGACTTGATCCAGGAACAAGGATCGCTGCACCGCGCACGGGACGACGGTTCGCATTTCAGATCGATGGTATCGTAGCAACGTATGCAGCCAGCGGGCGACGGCCCATCGCCCCTACATCGAGAGATCAGCGCACAAATCACGTCGCCAGCGCCGCTGCGATCAGCTGCAAATCCTGCCAGACCTGCCGCTTGGCAGCGGGCGTGCGCAGCAGATAGGCCGGATGCAGCGTCGCGAGCGACCGCACCTCACGGCCAGCAACGCTCAGCGCCCGCCATTTTCCACGCAACTTCAGAATACCTTCTGTCAGTCCCAAGACGGACTTGGCCGCCACGCCACCCAACAATACGATGACATCAGGTTCGACCAGTTCTATCTGCCGCGTCACGAACGGCGCGCAGGCCTGCGTTTCCTCGGGCGTCGGCGTGCGATTGCCGGGCGGACGCCAATAGACAGTGTTAGTGATGTGAACCTTGCTCTCATCGATGCCGATGGCGGCCAGCATCTTGTCCAGCAGTTGCCCAGCGCGCCCGACAAACGGCTTACCCGCGATGTCCTCGTCGCGGCCCGGCGCCTCGCCGATCAGCATGAGCCGGGCTTTTGGCGCCCCACGATAAAAGCAGAGTGACTTGGCGGTAGCCTTGAGGCCGCAGCCCTCGAACGCTTCGATCTGCCGCAAGAGATCGTCGAGAGACTGCGCGGCTGCGGCCGTGGCATGGGCTTGAGCGGAAGCGGCGGTGGGTGCGACGGCAGGGCGCACGACCGGCGAAACCGATGCGGGCGCCCAGCGCAGTTCTGCTGGCGGAGCAGCGGGCTTGGCGTCTGCCGATTTCAGCGTCGCACGGCGCTGATCGACGAGCGCAAACCAGTTCGCCGGCCCATCACCGACCGCATCGGTGACGCCCGCAGCGTGCCATGCGTCGATGTACGTCACGATATCGTCTCGCATCAGGTCAGTCACGAACAGAAACGCTCTTCACTCATTGGGTTCCGGTCGCCTTCGACAGCTGTTGTTCCAGTTGATTGTTTCGAGAATCGTATTGGTCCTTCAAGTGTGAGACGTCATCGCAACCCGTTTTCTCAAACTGATTCTGTGCGTTGAGTTGTTCTGTCAAGGCCTTTTCCCGCTCCTCGCTCTTCCCGAGCAAAGATAGCAGACCACCAAAAAGTTTGAACATTTTTTCGTCGCGAGGTCTCAAGACTTTATTCCGGCAAACGCAGTTTTCGACCTTTGTCTTGGCATAATCACACTTGTACGCAACCGCCATGCTCGGTGTCGCCGTCAAAACTAGCAGCGAGGTGAGAATGCCCGTCCTGATGGCAAAACGCAAATTCCAATCCCCCGGCATCTGTTTGCTCCATATGGCACATTGGAGTTCAATGCCCAGCAATTGCGACGAAATTGTAGACCATGCCGCAGTTGGATCCTGCGCTACGCGACAAAGTCTCGCGCACAGAAAGCACGGGACCGAGCGGCCAAGCAATCGCAAGCGCTTGACGGCTGCGCAACCGTGCCCCAATCGAAGGCGACCATTCGAGGTCGAGGACGGAAACAATGACGGACGCAAGCCTGCCAGCACGCGAAGCCATGGAGGTCGATGTCGTCATCGTCGGCGGCGGGCCTGCTGGGTTGGCCACGGGCATCCGGCTGATGCAGCAGGCCAAATCGCATGGTACGGAGCTGAATGTCGTCTTGATCGAGAAGGGCTCGGAGGTTGGCGCGCATATCCTGTCTGGCGCGGTCATTGACCCTATCGGCATCAACAGCCTGATGCCCGATTGGCAGAGGTTGGGCGCTCCCATCGAGACCAAAGTCACCGACGACCGCTTCTTCTATCTCGGCCCCGCCGGTTCGTTGCGGCTGCCCAATTTCGCTATGCCGCCGCTAATGAGCAACCACGGCAACTACATCGTCAGCCTGGGTGCCGTCTGCAAATGGCTGAGCGAGCAGGCCGAGGCGATGGGCTTGCAGATTTTCCCAGGGTTCGCGGGCGCCGAGGTCCTCTACAACCCGGATGGCTCGGTGGCGGGCGTCGCTACGGGGGATATGGGCATCAGCAAGGACGGCAAGGCCAAGAGCGGATTTGCCCGTGGCATGGAAATCCGGGCGCGCTACACCATCATCGCCGAAGGCGCGCGCGGTTCGCTGGCTAAGCAACTCATCAATCGCTTCGAGCTCGACAAGGGCCGTGACCCGCAAAAGTACGGGCTCGGCATGAAGGAGCTATGGGAGGTCGCGCCGGACAAGCACCAGCCGGGGCTTGTCATGCACACCATGGGCTGGCCCCTGGCTGACCGTTTTGGCGGCGGCTCATTCCAATATCATTTCGGAAAAAATCTCGTCTCTCTCGGTTTCGTCGTCCACCTCAACTATGACAACCCGTATTTGAGCCCCTACGACGAATTCCAGCGCATGAAGACGCATCCGGACATTCGCGGCATTTTCGACGGCGGCAAGCGCATTGCCTATGGCGCGCGGGCGATCACCGAGGGCGGGTTCCAGTCGGTGCCGGAGCTTGTGTTCCCCGGCGGCGCTTTGGTGGGCTGTTCGGCGGGTTTCGTGAATGTGCCGCGCATAAAAGGCTCGCACAATGCAATCCTCACCGGGATGATGGCGGCAGAGGCGTGCTTTGCCGCACTTCAAGCGGGCCGCTCACACGACCGGCTCGATGCGTATACTGAGGCCTATAAGGGCAGTTCCGTCCACATGGACTTGAAGCGCGTGCGCAACATCAAGCCACTGTGGTCGCGGCTGGGCACGCGGCTGGGCGTCGGGCTGGGCGCAGTTGATATGTGGCTCAACACCATCATCCCGGGCGTTGGCCTCGGCTATACCATGAAGCATGGCAAGGCCGACTACCAGACCCTGAAGCCAGCAAGCTGGTTCAAGCCGATTGTTTACCCAAAGGCCGATGGCAAACTGACGTTTGACAAGCTGACCAATGTCGCCTTCTCGGGCACCAATCACGAGGAAGACCAGCCAGTACACTTGAAGGTCGCTGATATGGCCTTGCAGGTGTCGAGCGAATTGGACTCGTTCGCAGGACCGTCCAACCGCTATTGCCCCGCTGGCGTCTACGAATGGGTGGACAATGGCGCGGGTGGAAAGCGCTTCCAGATTAACGCGCAAAACTGCGTGCACTGCAAAACCTGCGACATCAAAGACCCGAACCAGAACATCAACTGGACCGTTCCAGAAGGTAGTGGCGGTCCGGTGTATCCAGGAATGTAGTACGACCTCGCAGCGCGATTGATCCGATAGATACTCATTGGGCGGATATAACCATGTCATCATCAGGCACCAATACCGGTCGCAAGGCAGGCTTTTTCAGCGAAAGCCTCTTAGAAGGTGACCCCGAGATCGCCAGGACCGTCGGCCTCGAACTCACCCGTCAGCGCGACGAGATCGAACTGATCGCGTCCGAAAACATCGTGTCGAAGGCGGTGCTGGAGGCATCTGGCAGTGCATTGACGAACAAATATGCGGAGGGTTATCCGGGCAAGCGCTATTATGGCGGCTGCCAATATGTGGATATCGCCGAAAACATCGCTATCGAACGCGTCAAAAAACTGTTTGGCTGCGGCTTTGCCAATGTGCAGCCGCATTCGGGCTCGCAGGCCAATCAGGCCGTCTTCACGGCCCTGATGAAGCCGGGCGATACCTATTTAGGCTTGAGCCTGTCGGCGGGCGGGCATCTGACACACGGATCGCCCGTCAATCAGTCGGGCAAATGGTTCAATCCCGTTTCTTACACGGTCCGCAAGCAGGACCACCGCGTCGACTTCGACGAGGTCGAGCAGCTCGCCAAGGAGCACAAGCCTAAGATCATCATCGCGGGCGGTTCGGCCTATCCGCGCACGCTCGATTTTGCCCGCTTCCGGAAAATTGCTGACAGCGTAAGCGCAGTCCTGATGGTGGATATGGCGCATATCGCCGGGCTGGTCGCAGGCGGAGCGCATCCGAGCCCCTTCCCGCACGCGCATGTTGTCACATCGACCACTCACAAAACCCTGCGCGGGCCACGCGGCGGCCTCATCCTCACCAACGACGAAGATCTCGCCAAGAAGGTCAATTCGGCGATCTTCCCGGGCATCCAGGGCGGCCCGTTAATGCATACGATCGCGGCCAAGGCCGTGGCGTTCGGTGAAGCCCTGCGGCCGGAATTCAAGGCTTACGCTCACGCGGTGGTTGCGAACTGCCAGGCGTTGGGCGACGTTCTGAACAGTTCCGGGCTGGACCTCGTTTCGGGCGGCACGGACACGCATCTCATTTTGGTGGATCTCAGGCCCAAGAAGCTCACCGGCAAGGACGCCGAACAGGCGCTGGGCCACGCGCATATCACCTGTAACAAGAACGGCGTGCCGTTCGATCCGGAAAAACCGATGATCACGTCGGGCATCCGCTTGGGCACGCCCGCAGGCACGACGCGCGGCTTTGGCGTCGCGCAGTTCCGCGAGGTCGGCGGGTTGATCATCGAGGTGCTGGATGGGCTGGCCAAGCACGGTGCCGCGGGCAATGGCGCGGTCGAAGCCAGTGTCAAAGAGCGGGCGACGGCGCTGTGCCGGCGCTTCCCGATCTATGCTTAGACGCGGTCTCGCGAATATATGCCGCAGTGTTTGCGGCTTGTGAGAGCACGGGTGTTGGTGTTCCCTCAAGTTGGCTGTTTTTCGCAGTGCGAAGCGCGGAATCACGGCTGAGGCCGCCGCGCGGACACTGCCGGATGGTAAGGCGTACACCACAGCAGTTAAGGGTCACCGGACCTCAAGAAGACTTTTGGTGCCTGCCCCATGGCGGGCGAAACCGGACGCGGCCGGTCAGATGCCGGGAATGAGGAGCACGCGCATGACGGTGAGCGACAGACTGCGGACCTTGGTTAGCCCGATTGGGGTTGGCCGGATTGGGATCAGCGGACTGACAATGGCGGCGTTGACACTGGCGGCGATGCCAGTGGCAATGGCTGCGTTTGGCAAAGCCGAGGACTACCAGTTGGGCTTCCAGGACCCGGTGACGGACAACGCGCGCTATATCGGTATTTTCAACACCTATTTGACCATTGGCGCGGCGGCCATCACTCTGTTTGTCATGGCGCTGCTGCTCTATGTCATCGTCAAGTTCAACGCCAAGGCCAACCCGACGCCGGCCCATTTCCATCACAACACCACGCTGGAAGTGCTGTGGACGGTTATCCCGATTGCCATACTGGTGGTGATCTCGGTGCCATCGTTCCGGCTGCTTTATGCGCAGTATGCGTTTCCAAAGCCCGACGTCACCATCAAGGCCATCGGCAATCAGTGGTACTGGTCCTACGAATACATTGATGCCAAGGGCGTGGCTTACGACAGCTACATGCTGAAGGACGACGAGACCGCAGCGCTCCGGGCCAAGAACGTCGATGCGCCGCGCTTGCTGGCGGTGGATAACGAAGTGGTCGTGCCGGTCAACAAGGTGGTACACGTCCTGATCACTGCCAAAGACGTCATCCACAACTGGAACATTCCGTCGTTCGGCATCAAGACCGATGGCGTTCCGGGCCGCGTCACCGCGAACTGGTTCAAGGCCGATCGCGTTGGTATTTACTATGGTGTCTGCTCGGAATTGTGCGGCGCTCAGCACGCTTACATGCCCATCGCCGTTCGCGTCGTCTCCGAGGAGGCGTACAAGGCCTGGCTGGAGATCCGCAAGACGGGCGGCAAGGGCGTCGACGACAAGGCGCGTGCCGTCATCCAGGCCTGGCTGCCCGATCCCAACGCAACGTCGAGCGTTGCTTTGCTCGGGGCGGCCGCGACGCCGTAGACCCCGTAAACGCTGCTAATTCGGCTGCGCATCCTTTGCGCGGCCAGGACGCATTTCCGGGCAAGGACAGGTTCCGCGCCCAAAGCAAGGTGAACCGAGATGGCGACTGTAGCCAAGACCGACACGGCCCATGACGACCATCCGGAGGCGGAGCACTATCCCGATTTCGTGACGCGTTGGCTGTATTCGACCAACCACAAAGACATCGGCACGCTGTATCTGATCTTCGCAATCTGCGCCGGTCTGTTTGGCGGGTACCTGTCGATCATGATGCGGCTGGAACTGGCACAGCCGGGATTGCAGTATTTCAAGGACCCGCATGTCTACAACGTTTTTGTCACCGGACACGGGCTGATCATGGTGTTCTTTATGGTCATGCCGGCCATGATCGGGGGCTTTGGCAATTGGTTCGTGCCGCTGATGATCGGCGCGCCGGACATGGCCTTCCCGCGCATGAACAACATCTCGTTCTGGTTGCTTCCAGCGTCGTTTATCCTGCTGGTGTCGTCGATGTTCGTCGAAGGCGACAGCGGCGGCCACGGCGTCGGCGGTGGCTGGACGATTTACGCCCCGCTCTCGACGTCCGGCTCGCCCGGCCCGGCCATGGATTTTGCCATTCTCTCACTGCATCTGGCCGGCGCGTCGTCGATCTTGGGCGCTATCAACTTCATCACCACCATCTTCAATATGCGCGCGCCCGGCATGACCATGCACAAGATGCCGCTGTTCGTATGGTCGGTGCTGGTGACGGCATTCCTATTGCTGCTGTCGCTGCCGGTGCTTGCGGGCGCCATTACCATGTTGCTGACGGACCGTAACTTCAATACCTGCTTCTTTGCCCCGGAATGCGGCGGCGATCCAGTCCTGTACCAGCATCTGTTCTGGTTCTTTGGACATCCCGAAGTGTACATTCTGATCCTGCCGGGCTTTGGCATGATCAGCCAGATTGTCTCGACATTCTCCAGGAAGCCAGTGTTCGGTTATCTCGGCATGGCCTACGCCATGGTCGCGATCGGCGTTGTCGGCTTCGTCGTCTGGGCGCATCATATGTATGTGTCGGGAATATCCGTCAACACGCAGGCTTATTTCGTGTTCGCCACCATGGTCATTGCGGTGCCGACGGGCATCAAAGTGTTCTCGTGGATCGCCACCATGTGGGGTGGGTCGATTGACTTCCGCACACCGATGTATTGGGCCGTCGGCTTCATCTTCTTGTTCACGCTGGGTGGCGTAACCGGGGTAATGCTGGCCAACGCCGCAGTCGACCGTGAATATCAGGACACCTACTTCGTCGTCGCGCACTTCCACTACGTGCTGTCACTGGGCGCCGTGTTCTCGATCTTTGGCGGTTTCTACTACTGGTTCCCGAAGATGACCGGCTACATGTACAATGAGGCGCTGGGCAAATTGCACTTCTGGCTGATGTTTGTCGGCGCCAATCTGACGTTCTTCCCGCAGCACTTTCTCGGTGCCGCCGGAATGCAGCGCCGCGTTCCCGACTATCAGGACGCGCTGGCCGGTTGGAACCAGATCTCAACCTATGGCTCGCTGATTTCTGCCATTGGCGTCGCTGTGTTCCTGTACTGCCTCGCCCAAGCGTTCATGCGGCGTATTCCGGCCGGTAATAATCCGTGGGGCGTCGGAGCCGATACACTGGAATGGACGCTGTCCTCACCGCCGCCGTTCCATCAGTACATGGACCTGCCACGCATTAATTAGGGATGTGAAGCCGTAGGTTGGGTCAAGCCTTCCTGCGGATGAAATGACTGGAGTTCCGCCAATGCCGGTCGATAGCCTGATTCCAGCAATGGCACATGCCTCGCAAGACGGCGGCTCGGTCGCCGACTATTTTGAGCTGCTGAAGCCGCGTGTGATGTCTCTCGTGATCTTCACCGCGCTGGTGGGCATGGTGTGTGCGCCGGGTCAGTTGCATCCGGTGCTGGCGGTGATTGCGCTGCTGTGCATCGCCGTCGGCGCGGGCGCGTCGGCTGCACTCAATATGTGGTACGATGCCGATATCGATGCGCTGATGGCCCGCACCGTCCGGCGGCCGATTCCTGATGGCCGGATTGAGCCCAATGAAGCGCTCGTATTCGGGCTGGTTCTGTCTGCCACATCGGTCGTTGTGCTGGCCGTGACCGTCAGCTGGTTCGCTTCCGCGCTGCTCGCCGTGACCATCGTCTACTATGTCGTTTTCTACACCATGTGGTTGAAGCGCCGGACGGTGCAGAACATCGTCATCGGCGGTGCGGCTGGCGCATTCCCGCCCATGATCGGATACGCGGCCGTCACCAACTCCATCACAATCGACAGCGTGCTGATGTTCACAATCATCTTTTTGTGGACGCCGCCGCATTTCTGGGCCCTGGCGCTCAACCGTTCGGGCGATTACGCCCGCGCGGGTGTGCCGATGCTGCCGGTCGTCAGCGGCCCCGATGCGACGCGCCTGCAAATCCTGCTCTACAGTCTCGTCATGGCCCCCGTTGGTGTACTGCCGGTGGTCACCGGCCTCGGTGGCATCGGCTATGGTGTTGTGGCGACGCTCTCTGGACTGGTGTTCGTGTGGCTGGCGGTCGATGTGTTCCGTAAGCGGACGGGTGACGCTTCAGTGTTCGCCGCACGCCGGTTGTTCCGCTTTTCGCTAATTTATCTGGCGCTGCTATTCGCGGTACTGCTGGTGGAACGCATGTTTCCCGTGTTTGCTGCAATGATGGTGCGTTGAGCCATGGCAGACATCAACGATCCGCGCGCACGCCGCAAGAGAAGCAGATCGATCGCAATTGCCGTCACGCTCGGCGTGCTTGTTGTGATCTTTTACGCCTCGACCATCATCCGCTTTGGCAAGACACTCGAAACTCGCCGGACGCAAATTGAACAACCAAAGAGCTAGGGATGACCGTGCAGAACAGCAGCGGGCAAAAAACCAAGAGTATCGTCTGGCGGCACCGCCTCGTGTCGGCCGGGTTGGTGCTCGCCTATGCTGCCATGCTGGGTGCTGCCTATGCCGCCGTGCCGCTCTACAAATTGATCTGTCAGGCCACCGGCCTCAATGGCACCACACAGCGCGTTGGCGCCAACGGCACCAAGATCCTCGACCGGACTGTGACAATCCATTTCGATGCCAATATCGGCGCCGGGATGCCCTGGCAGTTCAAGCCCGTGCAGAACGCGATGACCATCCGCATCGGCGAAACCAGCATGGCGTATTTCTCGGCCCTTAACCCAACCGGTCGCACCGTCACTGGCAGCGCGCGCTACAACGTGACGCCGGAAATCGCGGGCCGGTTCTTCGACAAGATCCAGTGCTTCTGCTTCAACGAGCAAACCTTGAAGGCGGGCGAGCGTGTCGAGATGCCAGTGACGTTCTTTGTCGATCCGGAGATCGTCAATGAGCCGGGCGCACAAGACATTCACGACATCACGCTGTCCTACACATTTTACGAGGTGCCAGGCAAAGTTGCGCCCAGCGCCACGACAGTCCCAACAGTCAAAATCAAAGGGTCCTGAACCGGACCTGCGTTCGTACAACCTTTAATGACGACTTCGAGAGGCGACGATGGCAGACGCGCACGGCAAGCACCACGATTACCACTTAGTCAATCCAAGCCCCTGGCCAATTATCGGTGCGGCAGCGGCCTTGACGCTGGCTGTCGGCGCCATTGAGTATTTTGTCTCCCGCAAGACGGCGGCGCCGCATCTCTGGTACGTCGTTCCGGGCTTGATCGGGGTCGCCCTCACCATGGTTTTCTGGTGGCGCGATGTTATCCGCGAGGCCCAGACGGGCGACCACACGCCCGTCGTGCAGCTGCATCTGCGCTACGGCATGTTGTTGTTCATTGCCTCCGAAATCATGTTTTTTGTCGCCTGGTTCTGGGGCTATTTCGACGCGGCCTTCTACCCGGCCGACATCCACCCGTTGATGGCCCATGGGATCGGCCCCGACGGCAAGGACACACTGGTGGCCACCGGACAGATGACCGGCCTTGTGCAACGCAACGAGTTCATGGGGGGCACCTGGCCGCCGGTGCCGAACGAGACCTTCAAGCACACTTTCAATCCCTGGGGCCTGCCGCTCGTCAATACGCTGATCTTGCTCACGTCTGGCACGACGGTGACCGCAGCCCATCACGCGCTGATCGAAGGCAACCGCAAGGGCCTGATCTGGGGCCTGTTTGCTACGGTCATCCTGGGTGCGCTGTTCACCTGCTGCCAAGCCTGGGAGTATATGCACGCCGGATTCAGTTTCGGCGGCCATCTTTACGGCTCGACCTTCTTTATGGCGACCGGATTTCATGGCGCTCATGTGTTGATCGGAACGATATTTCTATTGGTTTGCCTTATTCGCGCCATGTACGGTCACTTCACTCCAAAACAACATTTTGGTTTCGAAGCTGCGGCCTGGTACTGGCACTTCGTCGACGTGGTTTGGTTGTTCCTGTTCTCATGCATCTATGTCTGGGGAGCAGGTGCACCCGCTGGCGGTTAGGACGCCCCCATCACTGGCTGGTTTTGATAGGTTTTGGTGAGTGTCTCTTGACGGGAACCTCACCAGAATCGAGGCCTAACAGTTCGTGGTGTTTTTTCAGGAGCAGACCATGACCTTAGCCGTCGAACACCCCCAGGTATCCTCGCTGCGCGTTGGCGTAACCGGCTGTTGTCCTGGCTGCGGCAAAGGGCATCTGTTCGACGGGTTCTTATCCATCGCCAAGCGCTGCGAAGCCTGCGATCTCGATCTCGCCTTTGCCGATGCCGGTGACGGGCCCGCCGTGTTTGTCATTCTGATTGTCGGCTTTCTGGTTGTCGGGGCCGCCCTGCTGGTCGAAGTCAATTACGAGCCGCCGCTATGGATCCACGCGGTACTTTGGGTGCCATTGATGCTGGTTCTGGCCCTTGGACTGCTGCGCTTCCTGAAGGCTGGTCTCGTCGCCTTGCAGTTCCGCAACGATGCCCGCCAAGGCCGTCTTGCCCATAAATAAACTGCCGCATCGTCCGGGTTTATTCTGGCCAACGTTCTTTACTGCTGCCGCGCTGCTTATTCTTATTGCGCTTGGCACCTGGCAGGTTGAGCGGCTGCAGTGGAAGCAAGGCTTGCTGGACCGGATCGCCGAACGGGTCCACGCGCCGCCAGTGCCAATCGAATTGGCTCTCGTTCAGGCCACGCCGTCGGCCGGACAAGTTCCTGCCGATGTCGAATACACCCATGTCCGCCTCAAGGGCCGTTTCCGCCACGACCTGGAGCGTTACGTCTATGCGACCGGCAAAGGCGATTGGGGCTGGGACGTCTTTACTCCGCTCGAAATGTATATGGCCCAGCCAATCCTCATCAATCGCGGCTACGTCCCGCAATCGGCCCGTGATCCTGCGGTGCGAAAGGCTGGTCAGCCGGAGGGGGACGTCGAGATCACCGGCTTGATCCGCGTTACGCCGCCAGCCAAGCCTTGGTTCATCCCAAACAGCGAACCCACCATACTCAACTGGTACTGGCCCGAGATTGTCAGCATAACCCAGTCGGCTTATCCGGACGCACCGAATCGCCCGGTGCAATTCTACATCGACGCGGATGCAACCAATCTCGCCGCCCCTCCCCATGGCGGCACCACCAATCTCAACCTCCCCAACCGCCACCTCGAATACGCCATCACCTGGTTCGCGCTGGCAGTCACCTTATGCGTGATCTACGGCCTCTTTGTCTTCCGCCGCCTCAGGTCTGGCCGAGGATAAGGCTACCGCATCGCTTGCCTCAGGGGCCAAGGCTTGGCATTGCTGGGGGCCGCCAATGCAATCGAACCCGCAAGGACGCCGGCCGTGAAATATGTCAGCACCAGAGGCGAGGCGCCGGTCCTCGGGTTCGAGGACGTGATGCTGGCCGGGCTCGCCCGCGATGGCGGCCTCTATGTGCCACAGACGCTGCCCAACATGGATTTTGAGTCGCTCCAGGGCCTACCTTACGCGGACGTCGCCTTCGAGGTCATGCACCCATTTATCGGTGGCGAAATCCCTGATGCAGACTTCCGGCAGATCGTCAACGACGCTTATGCAACGTTTGACCACGCGGCGACCTGCCCGCTGCTGCAAGTTGGCGCCAACGACTGGGTGCTGGAGCTTTTCCACGGGCCAACGCTTGCCTTCAAGGATGTGGCCATGCAGGTGCTCAGCCGCCTGATGGACCGCACGCTGAAAAAGCGCGGCGCCAGGGCGACTGTGATTGGCGCAACCTCGGGCGATACGGGCAGCGCAGCTATCGAAGCCTTCAAGGGGCGCGACAGCCTGGACATCTTCATTCTGCATCCCCACGGCCGCACCAGCGACGTGCAGCGCAAGCAGATGACGACCGCCATCGAAGGCAATGTCCACAACATCGCCATCGAAGGCACGTTCGATGATTGTCAAGCGCTGGTCAAAGCGCTGTTCAACGATCACGCCTATCGGGATCGCTTGCAGCTGGCGGGCGTCAACTCGATCAACTGGGTCCGCATTCTGGCGCAGGTGGTCTACTACGTCACCGCCGCCAACGCGCTGGGCGCAACTGACAGCAACCGGATTTCGTTCAGTGTCCCCACGGGAAATTTCGGCGATGTGTTCGCGGGCAACATCGCGGCACTGATGGGCCTGCCCATGGCCCAACTGATCGTCGCCACCAACAGCAACGACATTCTGGCGCGCGCGCTCAACACGAGCGTCTACGAGCCGCGCCAAACGCTGGCGACACAAAGTCCGAGCATGGACATCCAAGTGGCGAGCAATTTCGAACGCCTGCTGTATTGGATCGCGCATTGCCGGCCCGAGCAGGTCCGCAGCTGGATGGGCGACCTCACGTCTAAGGGCCGTTTCACGTTCGATCCCACTATCGTCACGCGCCGCAACGAGCTGGTGCAGTTCGAGGCGATGGCCATCGACGAGGCAACCACCACGTTGACGATCTCAGAACTTTACAAGGCCACCGGCTACGTGGCCGATCCGCATACGGCCGTTGGCATCGCGGCGGCGAGGCGGTCAACCCAGCGCCAGGGACAGCCGATGGTGATGCTAGCGACCGCCCACCCCGCAAAATTCCCCGAGGCCGTCGAGCGCGCCATCGGCCGCAAACCCGATAGGCCCGAGCGGCTCGCCCACGTTCTGGATGCCAAGGAGCGCTACACGGTGCTGCCAAACGACTTTTCTGCCGTCGCGGAGTTCATCAGCCAGCGCGCGCGATTGGGTTCAATTTGATGATCATGCAACTCGATGATGGTGTCGAAGTCAGCACCCTTAGCAACGGGATGCGCGTCGTCTCGCACCGAATGCACCATTTGCAGTCGGCCACGCTCGGTATCTGGGTGGGCAGCGGGTCGCGGCATGAGACAGCCAAACTGCAAGGCATCTCGCATCTTTTGGAGCACATGGCCTTCAAGGCGACGCTCAACCGCTCGGCCCGGCAGATGGCCGAGGAAATCGAGGCGGTCGGCGGCGAAATCAATGCGGCCACCAGCCACGAAACCACGGCCTATTTCGCGCGCGTGCTGAAACCCGACACCGGCCTCGCGCTCGATCTGCTGGCCGACATGTTGATCAATCCGCGCTTCGATGAAGCCGAGCTGGAGCGAGAACGTGGCGTGATTTTGCAGGAGATCGCGGCCGCCAACGACCAGCCCGAAGATCTGGTCTATGAGCAGGCCGAAGAAGCCTCTTTTACTGGCCAGCCGCTCGGCCGGCCGATCCTTGGCACCCGCGCTAGCGTCGGGCGCATCTCCGCCGCCGATCTGCGCCGGCATATCGGGCACCACTACACGGCAGCGCGAATGGTGCTCGGGGCCGCTGGCGCCGTCGATCACGGCGCGCTGGTCCGCCACGCCGAAGCCCTATTCGGGCGCTTCAATGGCGAGGGAAGCAGGGTTGCCGAGCCTGCCCGATTCTCAGGCGGGGTTCGTGTTGCCAATAAGCCGTTTGAGCAGCATCACGTTCTGATGGCGTTCGAGGGGCCATCTTATCTCGATCCGGCCCATTTCAGCGCCCAAGTGCTATCGGGCCTGCTCGGCGGGGGGGCGTCGTCCAGGCTGTTCCAGAAGGTCCGCGAAGACCACGGCCTGTGCTACGCGATTGAGGCGTTTGGCTGGGGCTATTGCGATACCGGGGTGATCGGCGTGCACGCGGCCACGGGATCGGACATGGTGGGGGATCTGACAGACATGGTCGCCGAGGAAATCCGCGATATCGCCAGCCATGGCCCGACGCTGCCCGAGTTGGAGCGCGCCAAGGCGCAAATGCGTGCCGGGCTGCTCATGAGCCTGGAAAGCAGCGGCGCGCGGGCCGAGCAGCTGGCGCGGCACGTCATGGTGCACGGCCGGCCGCTGACGACCGATGAATTGGTGGTGAGCGTTGCTGACGTGACTGCCAACGCCGTGCGAGAACTGGCTGCGCGGGTCTTTTCGGCGCCAAATCCGGTCTGGTCCGAAGTCGGGGCAGGTGCCAATGGCGAGCACGCCAGCCGCCTTGCGCGACTACTGACGGTTTGACACTCTGACGGCTGCGGAGAAATGCGGCGATGGCCTTTCTGAGATCAGTTTCCGCGCTGGATGCGCAGCCTCACTTGTACGGCAACGGCCTCTACATGCGGCTGCCCGGCTCAAACGACTACGCTGAATGGGCCGAGTTGCGTGCGCGCAGCCGCAGGTTCCTGACGCGTTGGGAGCCGACCTGGGCCAATGATGAGTTGACGCGCACGGCCTACCGGCGGCGCTTGCGACAATATCAGAAGGAATGGCGGGAGGAGGCGGGCTATGCCTTCTTCATCTACCGCTCGCAGGATCACCGCCTGGTCGGCGGGCTGTCGCTCAGCAATGTGCGCCGGGGCGTGACCCAGGCCTGCACGCTTGGCTATTGGATGGGCGAGACTTTTGCAGGTCAAGGCTTCATGAGCCAGGCCGTTCGCATGGTCATTCCGTTCGTGTTCGAGCAGCTTTGGCTGCACCGGCTGGAGGCCGCCTGCTTGCCAGATAACACCGCCTCGATGCGGGTGCTGGAGGGCAACGGCTTCCATCGCGAGGGCCTCGCGCTGCGGTACCTGAAGATCGATGGGGCGTGGCAGGATCACTGTTTGTACGGGCTAGTGTCTGATTCTCCCGGGCGGCGAGCTTAGCATTCCGCGCCGAGTATTTGCACAAGGATAATTTGGTTTGCCGTTTGAGCCTTGCACGCTGCGTTTCCAGTCCTGGCGGACGTTCGCCGGGAGAGTGGCCGTGTGCCTGGTGATGCTGTTGCTTGTCGCGATGCCTGCGCGGGCTGTCGAAGTCACGGCGGTTACAGCCGGCCAGGACCGCATCGACATCACAGCGCATACGGAACGCTATGCGGGCCGTGGCGACCGTTTGCAGATCGAAACGGCGGCCTCGCCCGATGGCGTTGCCGGCCGCGTTGAGGTCAAGGCCCAGACCCCCGGCACCAATCCGGGCTGGATGGTGTTCGCATTGCGCAACACCACCGACAAGCCGATCGAGCGCTGGCTGGTGGCCGAGCGTTTTACCTTTATCGGCTCAGGCATCATCTTCCCTGACCTCGATGCCTCGCGCATCAGCGCCGTGACCCCCTCTCAGGGCTTCGTGCCTGAGCGTGTCAGTAGCGACCGGGCCGACATTTTCCAGGTGTCCATTGATGCGGGCCAGACGGTGACGCTGGTGGCCGAGGTGGCCTCGGAGCGGTTTCCCAAAGTGATGCTGTGGAAGCCATTCCTCTACGAAACCAAGCAGCGCGAACGCACGCTGCTGAACGGTATTCTGCTCGGCATCACAGGTCTGCTAGCGGTGTTCCTTACCGCATTGTTCGCTGCCAATCACAAGGCGATTTTCCCCGCGACCGGTTTGCTGGCCTGGAGCATCTTGGCGCTGCTATGTGTCGATTTCGGTTTCTGGCACCGCATTTTCCGGCTGACGGCGGAGGACAACGCCCTCTATCGAGCTGCGGCCGAAGCCTCGGTCGCCGCCGGGCTCGTGCTGTTTCTGTATACGTTCCTGAAACTTGCGCGCTGGCACAATTGGATCCGTCTCATATGGATGGTGTGGATTGCCGGTCAGCTGGCGTTGATTCCGCTCGCGATCCTCGATCCCGGCTTGGCAGCCACATTGGCGCGCTGCTCGTTCCTGGGCATTGCCGGCCTTGGCTCGCTGTTCATTCTCTATCTCGTCCTGGCCAATCAGGATCGCGCGCTGGCCTTGATGCCGAGCTGGCTGATGCTGCTGGTCTGGGTGTTTGCCGCCGCTGTGGCCGCAAGTGGACGCCTGACCGGCGAGTTTGTCGCTGCCGGGCTCATCTCAGGCCTAGTGTTGATCTTGCTGCTCGTCAGCTTCACTGTCACCCAGTTCGCCTTCCGCTCGATAGAAACCTCGCAGCTTGGTTCGCAGGACGCCGCCCAGACCCGCAGCTTTGCGGTCGAAGGCGCAGGCGCGGCGACCTGGGAGTGGAACTCGCGGCGCGGCGAAATCCAGACCGGCGCCATGGTCGAGGAGGCGCTGGGCCTGCAACCAGGCGAACTGTCGTGCAAGCTCGATGATTGGCTGAAGCATCTGCGCCTGGGGGACCGTGAACGCCTGCGGTCGCAGATTGAAGCGTTGCTGCAAAAAGGCTCGGGCCAGATCCAAAGCGAGTTCCAGATGCGCAGCGGCGATGGCACCTATCGCTGGTTCTCGCTGAACGGAGCGACGCTGCCACAAACCGATCAGCGGACGTTGCGTTGCGTTGGCTTGGTCCGCGAAATCACCCGCGAGAAGCGCGCGCACGAGCGGATCGTCCTTGATGCGGTGCGCGATAACCTTACGGGGCTGCCGAGCAAGCAGCTGTTCTTGGACCGGCTCAATGTGAGTTTCCAGCGTGTCCGGCTGGACGGCGGCAGCGTCAAATCAGCGATCATGCTGATTGAGATGGATCGCTTCGACAAAATTGTCGCCGATTTCGGCCCGATCCGCGCTGACAGTATGTTGCTGACCATGGCCAAGCGCTTGACGCGCAATCTGGGGCCCAATGATACGCTGGCCCGCATGGGCGCGCAGCAGTTTGGCATCCTGCTGGCCAGCGGTGCCGATCCACGCGAACTGGCAGCGTTCGCCGAGCTGTTGCGCCGTTCCATCCGTGCGCCGATGCAGTTGTCGGGTCGCGAGGTGGTTTTGACCGCCAGCATCGGCATTGCGGCGATGTCGGACGATCAGGCCGATCCCGCCCAACTGCTGCGCGATGCCGATCTGGCGCTGTTCCGGGCCAAGAAGGCGGGCGTCGACCGCGTCGAAACCTTCCGCGCCAATATGCGGCTTGAGGCTGACGACCGGGTCGCCGGTGTGGAACAGCTGAAGAAGGCGATGGACCGTAAGCAGATCTTTGTCCTGTACCAGCCCATCTATCAATTGAAACCCGAGCGTCTTGCCGGTTTTGAAGCCGTTGTCCGCTGGGAGCATCCGCAGCTGGGGCCGATGGGGCCGCTGGATTTCATGCCGATTGCCGAACGCGGCGGATTTGCCGTGGCACTGGCGACGCAAATCATCGAACAAGCCATCAAGGACGCGGTCGCATGGCAAAAGGCCGTGCCACGCGACGCCGGACAACTGTTCGTCAATGTCAGCGTCGGCGGGGCGATGCCGCTGCAACCCGAGGTGGTCCAGGAGCTTCGCACGCTGCTTGGCCGCTATGCGCTGCCCAAGGGGTGCCTGCGGCTCGAAGTATCCGATGCGGCGATAACGGATAATCCGGAACGGGCCGCCGAGGTCCTGGACTGGCTCCGCAATGCAGGCGCGGGCATCGTTCTGGGTGAGTTTGGCGCCGGGCGGTTCCCGCTGGGTTACCTGGCACGGCTCGCCGTCGATGCCATCAAGCTGGACCGATGGCTGTGCTTTGAAGCCTTGGCCGACAATGGCGGTTCGGGACTGATCCGCGGGCTGACGGCGCTGGCGCGCGAACTTGACCGTGCGGTCATTGCCGACGCCATGGAATCGGCAGAGGACGTGGCGACACTGCGGGCGGCGGGCTGCACACTTGGTCTTGGCCCGTTCTATGGTGATCCGTTGACGGAGCGCCAACTTGGCGAGCTTCTGTCGGCCGTACGCAAAGCGGAGCGAAAGAGCGAGCGGCGTGGGCTGCTCGGCGGCGGCCTGTTGTCCCGGTCACGCAAAGCTGCGGCGGCTCCAGCGGCCAACGTGTCCAAGCCGGCTCCGGCGATGGGCAACGGCAACAGGCCGGCATTCCAGAACGACTACGCCGCCGCGCGTGACGATGCGCCAGCCGAGTATGGCGACGCGCTGACGGCGGCAGAACTGGCGAGCGCCTATGCGGCAGTGGCCGACGATCAAGCCCGGCAAGCCCCGGCGATGCAGGGTGCGACTCCTGTCCACCAAATCATTGTACCCAGTGATACGCCGACGGTGATTGCCCCGGCGATCCCGATGTCCGCAGGCAACGGCGCTGCGGCCGCGAACGGTGAACCCTCGGGCGGGCTGGCACGCTTGCAACGTGGCCAGTTCGGCGCGCGCTTCAACAATGGCCCCGCCAAAATTGAGCCCGCACTGCCTTTGCCGGTTGAGAATGACATGCCGCCCAAGCCCGCCAGCTGGAGTGACGCCCTGCCAGATCCCGAGATCCTGCGAGGTCTCGCCGAACGCTTGCAGGCGGCCCTGAGGCGCGAGGGGAATTGAGGTTAGCCTTTGCCAATGACTTCGCGCATGGCGGCGACGGCGAACCCAGGCATATCAGCGCGCAGCCCGGCGACAGCCTTTTTCACAGCGGCAAGGTCGTTCTGAAGCCGGTCTGTCTTGGAGTCGAGGCGCTCAAGCTTCGTATCGATGCCATAGAGCCGTTTGGTGTGCATATCGACCGCGGCCTTCACGGTTCCAAGAGTACCCGCCATCCAGGTGATGGTTTCGGTGTTGTTAGCGCTGGCAAGCTCAAGCGCTGACACTCCCATGGCCAAAGCCACGAACTGAGTTTCTGTAACCGGCATTCGAAACCTCCGTGCTGCACTCAATCGGTAGCATGACGGGTCGGTCAATCAAGCGCTTAGGCTGTGTGGCTCTGGCACTGTGCGGGCCCGCAAAGGCGGCGAAGCCCAAATCGAACCGCCGATAACAGCGCAAGTGACTTGACCTGTACGCAACTCGGCTGCTACGCCTAGTCTGTCACTATTCTGCAACAATTGCCATATCTGGTGAGGCAGTTCTGCCCCGATGGTTTCAATCCTGGGGCAGTTTGTCGCGTGTGGGGCAAGTATATAATCGCCCTAGTTGCAAGACTGGTACCGACTGTGGTGCCGGGAACACGGATCAAAGCAGTGGCCGTATCGTTGCAAACACTTTGGAGCAAACCTGCCACTGTGCGCGTCCGCAACGCCGCCAAGGCCATGGCGCGCCTGCTCCTGCCGCGCCGCCTGCCCGACGATGGCCCCGAGACGCTGCAGCAACCCAGCAGCCCAGCCTTCTATCTCGGCTTGGTCATGGTCATCCTCGCCCTGTTGTCGGGCTTCGGGACCTACATGATCCTGACCGGGCTGACGCCGATTGTGCCGACCAATTTTGTCGTCCGCAGCCTACTGTTGATCGATCTCTTTCTAGTCTTTTCCATGCTCATTGTTGTGACCTTGCAAGTGCTCGAACTCTGGCGGGCACGGCTGCGGCAGGTTGCGGGCGCGCGGTTGCATGTGAATATTGTCGGCCTGTTTTCCGTTATTGCGGTGCTGCCGGCGATCATTCTTGCCCTGTTCGCCAGCGCCTCCTTGAACCGTGCGCTCGATCATCTGTTTGCCAAGGGTACCGAGACCATCATCATCAACTCGCTGGTGGTAGCGCGGTCCTATCTGCAGGAGCACGGGCAGGTCATTCGCTCCGATATCCTGGCCATGGCCAATGACATGGATGAACGGGCGGGGCTGTACCGGACCGACCCCGAGCAGTTCCAGAACCAGCTCTTGCAGCAGGCGCAATTGCGCAATCTGCCAGGCGCCTATCTCATTGATGGCCACGGCAGTGTGCTGTCGGCGCCGTCCATAGCCCTCAAATACACGCCGCCGCCGGTCCCGATGCTGACAGCGGCAGCCGCCGGTGACGTGGTCATTGTGCCGCCGCGCGATGGGCTCGACCAGGTCGGTGCCTTGCAGAAACTGAGCAGTCTGCCGGACGCCTATCTCTATGTCGTGCGCGAGGTCAACGGCACTGTTATCGAACAGGTGCGCGGGGCTGAACGGCTGGCGGCCGAGTACCAGCAGATGCAGGACCGGCGGGCGGGCACGCAGATTGCCTTTGGCCTGATGCATCTGGAACTGGCGCTCACGCTACTCTTGTCCGCGATCTGGGCCGGTATGTGGTTCGCCAACATTCTGGTCAGCCCCATCCGTCGGCTGATCAGCGCCGCGCAGTTGATCTCGCAGGGTAATCTCAATGTGCAAGTGCCCTTTACGCGCTCAGAAGGCGACCTCGCCCATCTCGCCATCACCTTCAACACCATGACCAGCGAGCTGAAAAAGCAGCGTGACGATCTGGTCAACGCCAATGGTCAGCTGTCGGAGCGTGGCCGCTTCATCGAGGCTGTGTTGTCGGGCGTGACTGCGGGCGTCGTCGGCCTCGACAGCACCGGGCGCATCACGTTGGCCAACCGCTCGGCCTTGCACCTGCTTGGCCGCAGCGATGATGAGCTTTCAGGCCGCGCCTTCGCCGATGTGTTTCCCGAAATGGCGCATGTGCTGGAGAAGGCACAGACGCAGACCAAGCGCGACCGCGCCCAAGAACAGGTTGATCTGACAATCGCCGGTGCAGATCGCCATTTCATCGTGCAGGTGACACGCGAACATGCTGGCAATCGCGACTACGGCTATGTGGTCACCATCGACGACATCACGGGTCTCGTGACGGCACAGCGCACCTCGGCCTGGGCGGACGTCGCCCGCCGGATCGCCCACGAAATCAAGAACCCGTTGACGCCTATACAACTTTCGGCCGAGCGCCTGCGCCGCAAATATGGTCCGACCATCACGACCGATCGCGATATCTTCGACCGCTGCACCGATACCATCATCAGGCAAGTGGGTGACATTGGCCGTATTGTTGACGAGTTCTCGTCATTCGCGCGGATGCCGAAGGCGCAGATGGAGTTGCAGGACGTACGCGAAGTGGTGCGCCAGACTGTCGATCTCTTCCACCTTGGCCGTTCGGACATCGATTTCAAAATGACAGGCCCGCAGGACCCACTACCCATGCAGTGCGACCGCCGGTTACTGAGCCAGGCCATCACCAACCTGATCAAGAACGCCACCGAGGGTGTGCAGGCGGTGAAAGATCTGCCGGGCACCGACAAGGCCTATCGCGGTGAGATCGAAGCCAGTGTCGAAAGCCTGGATGGGATGGTGACGATCTCGATCATCGACAATGGCTGCGGCCTTCCCAAGAAGGACCGTAATCGGCTTGTTGAACCCTATATGACGACGCGCGCCAAGGGCACAGGCATCGGTCTTGCCGTCGTCCACCGGGTGACCGAGCAGCACAACGGGACGCTTCTGTTGGAGGATGCGCCGCTGACAGCGGCCCGAACCCATGGAGCGGCCGTGCGCATGGTGTTGCCAATCGTGACGGCGGCGGCCAAGGCCGCACTGCCAGAGTTGATCGAAGCAGCGGGCGCAAGCCGCGCTGCCGAATGATGACGAAATGGGGTGAGCTATGACGTCTGATGTCCTGATCGTTGATGACGAAGCTGACATTCGAGAACTCGTCAGTGGCATTCTCGAAGACGAGAAATTCTCGACGCGCACGGCACGCGACAGTGAGGAGTGCTTTGCCGCCATTGAGCAGCGGCGGCCGGCGCTGATCATCCTCGATATCTGGCTGCAAGGCAGCCGGCTGGACGGATTAGAGGTTCTCAACCTCATCAAAAAGCAGCACGCCGATCTGCCAGTGATCATCATCAGCGGCCACGGCAATATCGAAACCGCCGTGATCGCTATTCAACGCGGCGCTTATGACTACATCGAAAAGCCGTTCAAGTCCGACCGGCTGATCCTGGTCGCCCAACGCGCCTTGGAAGCGACTGCGCTCAGGCGCGAAAACAAGGAGCTGCGCGAACGCTCCACCGTCAGCTCCGACATGATTGGCAAATCGAGCGCACTGAACCAGCTGCGCGGCGCCATCGACCGGGTCGCGCCCACAAACAGCCGGGTGCTGATAACCGGGCCATCAGGAAGCGGCAAGGAGCTGGCGGCACGAATGCTGCACGCCAAGTCCACCCGCGATAAGGCGGCCTTTGTGGTGCTGAACGCCGCGATCATGTCGCCAGAGTCGGTTGAAGAAGAACTCTTCGGCACCGAAGACCGGCTCGGCGGGCCGCGCAAAGTCGGCGCGCTCGAAGCGGCCCACGGTGGCACACTGTTCATCGACGAAGTCTCGGACATGCCGCCCGAGACGCAAGGCAAAGTGCTGCGGGTTCTGGTGGAACAGAAATTCGTGCGGCTCGGCGGCGCCCACAAAGTGTCCGTGGACGTGCGCATAATCTCGTCCAGCGGTCGCGACCTGGAACGGCTGATTGTCGAGGGGCGGTTCCGGGAGGATCTCTATCACCGGCTCGCCGTTGTACCCCTGAAGGTGCCCGGCCTCTCGGAGCGGCGCGAAGATATCCCAGAGCTCGTGCGCTACTTTGTGCAGCAGATCGCCGCCGCATCTGGTCTGCCGCCGCGCACCATCGCCGACGACGCTATGGCCATTTTGCAGGCGCATGACTGGCCGGGCAACGTCCGTGAACTGCGCAACAATATAGAACGTCTACTGATCATGTCGGGCGGCGAACCGGATTCGATGATTACCGCCGAAATGCTGCCAGACGAGATCGGGTCAAACGTGCCGTTCTCAGCCAATGGCGGCTCTGACCACCTCATGAGCAAGCCCTTGCGCGATGCCCGTGAAATCTTCGAGCGCGACTATCTCATTGCCCAGATCAACCGCTTCGGCGGCAACATCTCCAAGACGGCCGAATTCGTCGGCATGGAGCGCTCGGCGCTGCACCGAAAGCTGCGGACGCTGGGCGTCAACTCCTCGGATCGTGGTAGCGGCAACGGCGGGACATAAGGCATTCCGCAGCCTGACACTACGGACACCTGTCAGGCTTTCCCGCCCCACCCCATCCTGTCCTTCCCCCCTCAAGGGGAAAGGGACCCAAGCGCCAGCCAGTTCTGCGCCCCGTAAGCCACAGCAATCGAGAGCACTCCCCATGGCCCGCATCATCTATGTCAACGGCACCTACCGCAGGTATTCCGATGCAACGATCCATGCCGAGGATCGCGGCTTTCTCTTCGGTGACGCCGTCTATGAAGTTTGCCCGGTCATTGGCGGGCGGATCATCGACGAGGTGCCGCATCTTGACCGGCTGGAGCGTTCGATGGGCGAACTGGCCATCCTGGCTCCGATGCCGCGGTCTTCGCTTTCGCATGTCCTGCGTGAAACCGTGCGCCGAAACCGCATCGTAGAAGGCTGGCTCTATCTCCAGGTCAGCCGGGGTGTCGCGCCACGCGATTTCCTGTTCCCCGCTGCCCGCACGGATCGCACTGTTGTATGCTTCGCCCGCAACCAGCCGCTGGCCAAGGGCGATGCGCAGGCTGCCAAGGGTATTGCCGTCATCACCACGCCTGACATCCGCTGGGACCGCGTCGATATCAAATCAGTGCAGCTTCTGGCCCCCGCCATGGCCAAGGAGAAGGCACGGGCCGTGGGCGCCAAGGAGGCCTGGATGGTGGATCGCGACGGACACATCACGGAGGGCGCATCCAGCAACGCCTGGATTCTCACCAAGGCAGGCGAGGTGATCACCCGTCCTATCGATCCGGGAGGCATCCTGCGCGGCGTCACCCGCACGGTACTCCTCGACTTCATCGCCCGCGAGGGCCTGAAAAGTTCCGAACGCGCCTTCACCGTCGCCGAGGCCCTCGATGCCCGCGAAGCCTTCCTCACCAGTGCCACGACCTTCGTCATGCCCGTAGTGACCATCGACGGCAACGCCATCGGCTCTGGCAGCCCTGGCTCGCTGTCGATGCAACTCAGAGGCCTGGTGCTCGCTGCCGCTAGGGCGCAAGCCCACTCGCAGCCGGGCTGATCCAAACCGCATCAGAAAACTGGAACGAATTGCCAGTATGAGTCATAATATAGGTATTGGCCGTGTCCTGCCACTAAGCTAATTTGAGCGCAGCGGTTTGACCAAAACGTCAATCGCTGCCGTTTCGACAAAAAGACGTTGCTCTCAGGCATCCCAAACACAAACGGACACAAAAAATGGCTCAAGAAAAGCCGCAAAGCCTCCAGGACACCTTCCTCAACCACGTTCGCAAGAACAAAATCACTCTCACCATCTTCCTGGTCAACGGCGTCAAGCTGCAAGGCGTCGTGACCTGGTTCGACAATTTCTGCGTGCTGTTGCGCCGTGACGGCCACGCCCAGCTGGTCTACAAGCACGCCATATCGACGATCATGCCCGGCGCGCCGATCAACCTTCAGGACCACGAGCCCGGCGACGCGTAAGGCTGAGCCTTTGACCGGACATCCAAACGACCATGACGACGACGGCGAGGCGGCAGCTTCGCCCGGACCTGGGATTGTGGACGGACCACCGGGCTCGTCGGGCCGCGCTGCCGTGTTTGTGCCGGTGCTGACTTCCAACCGGCACGTTGCCAATGCGGCGATCCTGGCGGGCACCGTCCATGCGCCCGAAGCACGGCTTGCCGAAGCACTGGGCCTTGCGGCGGCGATTGATCTGCATGTTGTGGCGAGCGGCTTTGCCCCTTTGCGCGCCATCAATCCGGGCACGTTAATCGGCAGCGGCAAACTCGAAGAAATCAAAGATCTGGTGATGGCGCAGAAGCTGGATCTGGTGATCATCGATTACCCGCTGAGTCCGGCCCAGCAGCGCAATCTCGAAAAGGGGGTTGGCGCGAAGATTTTGGACCGAACCGGCCTGATCCTGGAGATATTCGGCAAGCGCGCTCGCACGGCAGAAGGCCGGCTGCAAGTTGAACTGGCGCATCTGGTCTATGCCAAAAGCCGGCTGGTCAAATCCTGGACCCATCTTGAGCGCCAGCGCGGCGGCGCGGGTTTCTTGGGCGGCCCCGGTGAATCGCAGCTCGAATTGGATAAACGGCTGCTGCAGGACCGTATCGACTCGATCAAGCTCGACCTCGAAAAGGTCAAGCGCACCCGCGACCTGCACCGGGCTGGGCGGCGACAGGTGCCCTACCCGATCGTGGCGCTGGTCGGCTACACCAACGCCGGCAAATCGACGCTGTTCAACACCCTTACGGGCGCGGATGTGTTCGCCAAGGACTTACTTTTTGCGACCTTGGACCCAACGATGCGCGAGGTGAAGCTCGCATCTGGCCGTAAGATCATTGTGGCCGACACGGTGGGCTTCATAAGCGAGCTGCCGACCATGCTGATCGCCGCCTTCCGCGCCACGCTGGAAGAGGTGCTGGAGGCCGACGTCATCCTGCATGTGCGCGACGTGGCGTCGCCTGAAAGCGATGCCCAGCGCGTCGATGTGCTGAAGGTGCTGACGGAGCTTGGGATTGCTGTAGACGGCCCCGACTGCCCGATCCTGGAAGTGTGGAACAAAGCCGATTTGCTGAGCAGCGGGCATCAGGCCGAACTGCGGCTGCGGGCGGATCGCGAAGAGGGCGGCGCGCTTCTGGTGTCGGCGGTTACGCGGATGGGGCTGGCCGATTTGCTCGCAGCGGTCGACGAGCGGATCGCAGGCGCCGATGAGGTGATGACGCTGGACGTGGACCCTGCGGAGGGAAAGCTCGTGGCATGGTTGCACCAGAACGCCGAGGTGATCGAGCGCGCGATGACGGACGAGGGGCGGCTGGTGCTGAAGCTGCGGATAGATAAGACGCGGCGCGGGCGGCTAGAGGCGCGGCTGGAGGAGGCGGGGGTGGGGCGGGTTAAGGTCGTGTGATCGTGCCGCTCTCTACACCCTAACTCTCCTCCCGCTTGGCCTCGTCCCACAGCCGGTCCATCTCGGCGAGGTCCGACTGCGCGGGTGTCGTGCCCAGCGCGGCGAGCTTTGCCTCGATCCGCCCAAAGCGGCGCACAAACTTGGCATTCGTTCCGCGCACGGCGTCCTCGGGATCGATGCCCAGATGCCGCGCGAGGTTTGCCATCACAAACAGCAGATCACCAAACTCGCCTGCGATTTTCGCATGCTGTACCGGGTCATGCGAGCATGCGATCTCGGCCTTCAGCTCCGCCAGCTCTTCCTCGATCTTGTCGAACACTGGCGCAATATCCGGCCAGTCGAAGCCCACCTTGGCCGCTTTGTGCTGCAACTTCACGGCGCGCGTCAGGCCTGGCATCCCGACTGGCACATCGGCGAGGATCGAGACCGGATGGCCCGTCGCCTTGGCCGCCTTCTCTTCGGCCTTCACCTTCTCCCAGAACCCTTTGGCCGCGCCAGCGCTCCGCGCCGCGTCATTGCCGAACACATGCGGATGCCGCCGGATCATTTTGCGGGTGATGCCATCCACCACGTCGGCCAGCACGAACGCGCCCTCCTCCTCGGCAAGCCGCGAGTGATAGACCACCTGCAACAGCAGATCGCCAAGCTCCTCGCTGAGGTCCGCCCGGTCGCCACGCTCGATAGCGTCGGCGACCTCGTAGGCTTCCTCGATAGTGTAGGGCGCGATGGTGGCAAAGGACTGTTCGAGATCCCAGGGGCAACCGGTGACGGGCGTGCGCAGTGCGGCCATCACGCCAGCGAGATCAGCGAGGGACTTTCGAGGGGGGTCTTCCGTCATTGGCGGTCCTGGCGCAATTCAATGGTTTGCCACAAGTTACATTATCGCTGCCCAGGCCGCCATTGTGGAGAAAACAGGCAGCATCGGAGCGCCCGGCTGCTGTCGGATGAGCCATTCGCATAATATATATTATGGAAACATACGGAAATTATCGAATCAATATCAGAGAGTTGCTTCAGCTCTCATAATGCTCGGCCACCAGCCGGTCGAGCAGCCGGACGCCGTAGCCCGAACTCCAGCTCTCCGAAATCTCGGTGCGGTTCGAAGCCAGCGCCACACCCGCAATGTCCAGATGCGCCCAAGGCGTATCGCCGACGAAGCGCTTCAAAAACTGCGCCGCGGTGATCGCACCGGCATACTGCCCGCCGATGTTCTTCATGTCGGCGTTCTTACTGTCGATGTCCTTGTCGTAGGCCGCATCCATCGGCATCCGCCAGACCCGCTCGCCCACCGCCTCACCGCATTCGCTGAGCCATTGCGCCAGCCGGTCATTGTTGGAAAAGAGCCCCGCATATTCCTTGCCCAGCGCCACCATGATCGCGCCGGTCAGCGTCGCGAGGTCGATCATCGCCTTGGGCTTGAAGCGCTCCTGGCAATAGTGCAGCGCATCGGCCAGCACTAGGCGGCCTTCCGCGTCGGTGTTCAGCACTTCGATGGTCTGACCGGACATCGAACCGATGATGTCACCTGGCCGCATGGCGGTGCCCGAAGGCATATTCTCGACAAGGCCAATGATGCCGACCGCGTTGACAGCCGCCTTGCGCCGGGCCAGCGCGTGCATCAGCCCGGTGACACAGGCCGCACCCGCCATGTCGCCCTTCATGTCTTCCATGCCCTTGGCCGGCTTCATGGAGATGCCGCCGGTGTCGAACACCACGCCCTTGCCGATGAAGGCGATCGGCTTGGCCCGCTTGTTCTCGGCGCCCTGCCACTGCATGACTACCAGCCGGGAGGGCCGGGCGCTGCCCTGGCCAACGGCTAGCAGTGCTTCCATCTTCATCTCGGTCAGGCGCTCAACGTCGAACACTTCGACCATGACGCCGGCTTTGGTCAGCTCGGCGGCCCGGTCAGCGAATTCGACCGGTCCTAGGATGTTGGCGGGTTCATTGACTAGATCGCGGGCGAGGAACATCCCCTCGGCGATGGCGCGCAGGCGGGCGAAGTGGCTGTTCGCACCGCTCGCATCCTTGCAGCGGATTGCTAACTTCTGAGGGGCTTCGGTAACCGCTTCGCCGTTCTTGGCCCGCGTTTTGAACTTCCGGAAGTTGTAGCTGCGCAGGGCGGCGCCAAATCCGATGGCGGCCGCGGCATCAGACGCCAAGGCACCGTTCGAGGTCTCTGCGATCAAGCTGCCGGTGCTTGCCTTACGCGCGCTCATCTGGCCGAACGTATAACCGCCGATCTCGGCCCAGACCTGCTCGCTGGCGGCTTCGACTTCGCCGCAGCCGATTAGAATCACCCGGTCGAGATCGCTATCGGAGGGAGCCAACACTTCGAGGGAGGTCTTGCGCGCGCCGGTAAACCGTGCCGCCGCCGCCGCCCGCGTCAATTGCTGCCCGAGCGACTTGTCGAGGGCTTTGCCATGGCTGCCAAGCGCCACGTTAGGTTGCACAAGCACGATGATGGTCTTTTCCGGCTTGCTATCAAAGCCGGTGAAATCGATGGCGGGCATGTCTGACATGGAGGGTTCCGGCCTGGAATTGGGGCTTGCCTCGACGTGAGGCGCAGCATCTACGTTATGGAGAAAGCCAGAACTGGCGCAAGCCAGAAAGCGAGTTTGTCGTGAAGACCAAGCTCCAACGGCACAAGTTCGCCGAATTTAAGCCACCATGCCAAGGCAGCGTCATGGTCAGGGGTTTGGCTGGGGCCGAAGGCGCAGCATTTGCGAATCGCGCCAATGCAGGGGCAGACATAACCGGATGACGCTATTCGGCCGCTATATTTTCCGGCAAGCCTTCTCGGCGCTGGTGATGATCCTTTTGTCGCTCACCGCGATCGTGTGGATCGCCATGGCCTTGAAGCAGCTCAACCTGATGACCAGTGGCGGCCAGAGCAGCTGGATCTTTTTCGAAATCACGCTGCTCATCTTGCCTGACATTATCGCCATCATCGCACCGATCGCCCTGCTGATTGCGGCGCTCCACACACTCAACCGCATGAACGGCGATAGCGAACTGATCGTCATGACGGCAGCGGGGGCGACGGTCTGGCGGTTCGCCAAGCCACTCTTGCTAGTGGCGCTGCTGGTCACAGGCTGGCTGATCGCGGCCAATTTCCTGGTAACACCCTGGAGCCTCCGGGCCCTCAACGACGTCTTCAACAAGGTCCGGACCGACCTGATTTCGCAGGTGCTCCAGCCGGGCCAGTTTGCTAGCCCCGAGGAAGGGCTGACTTTCCATATTCGGGAACGCAATAGTGAGGGCCACTTGCTTGGGCTGATTCTTAGCGACACCCGGTCCGCCGCCGAGCAGATGACATACCTTGCCAACACTGGCGATATCGTCAAGCGAGACGACAAAGCCTTTCTCGTGCTGCACGAAGGCCAGATTGTGCGGCGTCCCAAGGGTCAAGATGCCACCATCATCGAATTCGACAGCTACGTGCTGGACCTGTCCACGATCAGCGAAAAAGGGCACGGCGAGGGGCCAAAGCCCCATGCCCGCTATCTCGGTGAACTTCTCAATCCCGATCCGACCGATTACTATTACACCAGCAATCCGGGGATCTACCGGGCTGAGTTGCATGAGCGCTTTGCCAGTCTGCTCTATCCCTTCGCTTTTGTGGCGATCGTCGTTGCCTATTTGGGGCAGGCCCGCACCACCCGGCAAAGCCGGGGCAGCAGCCAAGTCTTGGCATTCACAATCGCGGCCAGCCTGAAGCTGGGAGGGATTGCGGCTGGCAATCTTTTTGCCTCGCAAGCCTGGGCCATCATCCTTGTTTACGGCTTGCCGTTGTCGGGACTGCTGATCGGGAGCTATGCGGCCTTTGCGGCCATGGCGCCGCGCAAGGCTAGACCACTGCCCGGTTGGATTGCGGGTCCGCTTGAGGGGCTCAGCGAGCTCGGCGCTCAACTGATCACCGTGCCGTGGCGGCTGATTGGCCGCCGGGGGCGCGCGTGATGACCGTCTTCGGCATTCTCCCCCGTTATATCGCCTTGCGGGTTCTGCTCACGATCGCCAGCGTGTTTGCGCTCGTTCTCGTTCTCATCTTCATGATCGACCTCGTGGAACTGCTCCGGATTGCGGGCAAGACCGGCAAGGTCTCCATGCTGTCCATCATGGGCATCGTCCTGTTACGGCTGCCATCGTTTGCCGAGCTGACCATGCCGTTTGCCATTCTCACGGGCACCATCGGTGCTTTCCTGATGCTCAACCGCAGCGCTGAAATTGTCGTGACCCGGGCCGCCGGCATGTCGGTCTGGCAGTTCTTGATGCCGGGACTGCTGACAGCGGCGCTGCTGGGTCTGCTCTCCAATATGCTCTATAATCCTCTCGCGGCTTCTGCCCGGGCGGCCTCTGAACAGGCCTATGCTGTGGCCTTTGGCGAGCAGGCGAGCCTGCTCAGTGCCAGCAGCGCGGGTCAATGGCTGCGCCAGGATGGCATCGACGGCTCCTCGGTGATGAGCGCGGCGGCGGCGTCCAACCAGGGGCGAAGCCTGTCGGGCGCGCAAATCATTCAGTTCGACCGGCGTGGCAGTTTTGTCGAAAGCATCCAGGCCACGCACGCCGAACTGCGGGAAGGCTATTGGGAGCTAACCAACACAACCGTCGAGCGGCCCCGGGGCGTGCCGGAACACTACGCCAACTACGAAATCAGCACCTATCTGACACCTGCCCAGGTCCGCGAGACACTCGGGTCGGAATTCTCGGTATCGATCTGGCAATTGCCCGCGCTGATCGACCTAGCCGAGAAGGCCGGCCTGCCAGCCACCACGTTTCGCGTCCAATATGCCTCGCTGCTGTCGCGCCCCCTCCAGTTCGCCGTGATGGTGCTTTTGGCCGGTACTGTGGCCCTGAGGACATTCCGGTTCGGCAAAATACAATCTAAGGTGATCGTGGGGTTGCTGTTCGGCTTTGGCTTCTTCATCGTGGCGGAGGTCGCTCGCCAGATGGGTGTCGCTGGGTTGACGACAGCCGTTGCTGCGGCGTTCGCGCCTGTGGTGGTCGCTGGAATGATGGCCGTGACGGTGCTTTTGCACCAGGAGGATGGTTAGTGGCGCGTTGGGGGCAAGACAAACGCAGCGCAGGATGCGCAATTGCGGGCGCATGGATGCGCCTTGCAGCGCCGCTGTCTGCGTTTGTGTTCGTCCTGACGCTGGCCTTTGGCGGGCAAGCCCGCGCCGAGCAGCGCGTTGACGCCAATCTGCTTGACGGCATTGTGTCGAATGGCGCTGCGACCAATCCGAAGGCCGATCCCAGCAAGCCGATGCTGCTGCAGGCCGACACCCTCGTCTATGACAATCAGCACAACAAGGTGACGGCCTCTGGCAATGTCGAGATCTATTTCAACAATTACGCGTTGACCGCCGACAAGGTCATCTACGACCAGGCTGCGAACACCCTGGCGGCCAGCGGCAATGTGCGCATCAAAGAGCCCAACGGCTCGATCATCACAGCCGACCAGATTACGCTATCTGATGACCTGCGCGATGGTTTCATCGGCTCGCTGCGTGTCGTGACCAAGGACGACGTGCGGATCGCGGCCAGCAGCGCAACTCGCCAGGAAGGCGAAACGACTATCTTCGAAAACGGCGTGTTCACCCCCTGCAAACCCTGCCGCGAGCATCCCGAGTCACCGCCGTTCTGGCGCATTCGCGCTGAGCGCATTACCCACGTCCAGAGCGAAAGCAACGTCTACTTCCAGAACGCTTTTTTCGATATCTACGGCGTTCCGGTGGCCTATGTTCCGTATTTCTACACGCCCGACCCGTCCGTAAAACGCCGTACCGGTTTCCTTACACCATCTGTCGGTTACAGCACTGAATTGGGCTACTCGTCCGAGGTCCCCTATTTTTGGGCCATCGCGCCGAACATGGATTTGACGCTCAACCCTCTGCTGATGAGCAGGCGCGGTATACTGGCTAAGGCCACATGGCGCCATCGGATCGAAAACGGGGTCTACAAGTTTGATCTGGCCGGGATCCAGGAAACGGACTCTCCGTCAGGTGCGCCGACAGACAGCAAGTTCCGTGGCAGCATCGTGACCGAAGGTGACTTTAACCTTGGGTCCTGGTGGTCGGCCGGCTGGAACGCGACAATCGAAAGCGATGCGACCTTCCGCCGGTTCTACAAACTGGACAGCGTTTTGACCACCGATCGGGTGTCGGAGGCTCACTTGATCGGTCAGAGCGAGCGCAACTATTTTGGCGCCTATCTTTATCACTTCGGTGGATTGCTAGCCACCGACAACCAGGCCGCAGAGTCCAACGCTCTCCCCAGCGTGGACTATCACTACGTTGCCGGCACGCCCATACTGGGCGGCGAGTTCAGTTTTGATGCCAACGCGCTCGGACTGAGCCGCCGATCCTCAGATCTAACCGGACTTACCGCGCCGACCTCAACCAGCGATAGCCGCATCATAGCGCAGGCCAATTGGCGCAGCCAGATCATCGATCCGCTCGGCGAGGTGTTCACTCCGTTCCTGAACGGCAGAGGTGACGTCTATCAGATCTCGGGTCTGAATGATCCAGCCAATGCGTTTGCGCAAAGTGATACAATGGTCACTCGCGCCACAGGAACGCTGGGGCTTCAATACCAGTTCCCGTTCGTATCGAACGCCAGCTGGGGCTCCCAGGTGATCGAACCCATCGCCCAGATCCTGGTTCGGCCGAACACCATCGAGCAAGGTAAGATCCTGAACGAGGATGCCCAGAGCCTCGTGTTTGATGACACGCTGCTGTTCGATCTGGATAAATTTTCCGGCTATGACCGGATTGAGACTGGGACCAGGGCCAACGTCGGCATTCAATACACGGCACAAGCCAACAATGGCGGGCATGTCCGGGCTGTTCTCGGCGAGAGCCTGCATCTGGGCGGCGACAATCCGTTCGCGGCACAGACGGGCCTGGACACCCAGCGCTCTGACTACGTCGCGGGGTTGTATCTCGCCCCAAATTCGCAGTTGCAGTTCATTTCGCAATCCCGGTTTTCGAGCGATACGTTTGAGCTGCGGCGCGAAGATCTCGGCGTATCGGTCTCGGCCGGCGTTGGCACGCTGGCGGCCAACTACTCGCTGGAGCGGACCCGCGATCAGAACGGTGTTCTGCGTCAGGAGCAGGAAATTCTTTCGAGCGCAAGTGTGTTGCTCACCCAGAATTGGAGTGCCCTGGCATCAGCCCGTTTGAACATCGATAGCCGCTATTTCATCACCGACTCGCTTGGCGTGAAATACACCAATGATTGCGTCGGCGTGACTGTCACTTATTCTGAATCGCGTGTGTCCGACCAGGACGTGCAGCCGAACCAGACGGTGCTCTTGCGGGTCGATCTGAAGTATCTTGGCGGGACCAGTGTGTCGACCGACGCGCTGGGCAACAGCGGCGCCAAATCGAACTCAGGCAATTGACCTCGCCGTTGCGCAGTTGCTGGCGCTTGCGCCAGGCACGTCGAATAGTGCGTAGCCACGCGGATAGCGTCCCGAGCCGTTCGATTGCCGCCACTATTACCGTGCATGATTGTCGATAGGGGGCTGAGATTGGGGCGAGATCAGCCTAAGATCGCAGGCTCTGATGCAACCTCGGATTTGGCTAGCCCCGCTCATGATCCTGCGACGATTCGTATCTGCCTTTCTTCGCGTCTGGTGTCTGTGCACGTTACTGTCACCGATTACCGCTTTTGCAGCGGATAAGGCAGCAAAGACAGCCGCCGACGCTGGGGCCAAAAGCGACACTGCCGGCACCATCTATGTTGTCGTCAACGACACTCCGATCACCGCCTACAGCGTCGATCAGCGGGTGAAACTGTTGTCGCTCGAAGGCGGCGGCTGGCAGCAGCGCCTGCAAGCCCGGCTGCGCGCGCCCGACATTCAGGAGCGCTTCAAAACCTTCGCCATCGCCCACAAACCCAAAAGCAAGGAAGAGGTCGTCGCGCTGCAAAAGCAGTTTGTCGAAGGCCTCAAGCAGCAAGCCATTGCAGAGGCGCGCCCCGGGTTGCATGACCGTGCCATCGCTCAGCTGTTGAATGAAAGTCTTCAGCGTAGCGAAGCCAAACGTCTGGCTGTCCTCGCCAGTGACGAGGAGCTGAACGCAGCGATGTCCGAAATCGCCCAGCGCAATAAGAAATCGGTCAAGGATTTCGAGACCAGCATCGGGGCAAGCGGCATCAATGTGCACGCTTTTCGCGAGCGTATTCGCGGGCAGATGTCCTGGCAGCGGGTGCTCAGCCAAAGGTTTCGTGGTCAGATTTCCGTTGGCAAGGCCGAGCTTGACCAGGAAGTCTTGACCGGCTCTGCTGCCGATACCGGCACGTCGGGTGAGGTCGAGCTGAAGCTCCAGCGCATTCTCATTCCATTGAAAGCTGGTGATGCAGCCTCCTCGGTGGCCGGCTACGCTGCGGCTGACAAACTGCGCCAGCAGGCGAAGCCCTGCAGCAACCTCGCACAACTGGCCAAGCAGACTGCCGGTGCCAAGTTCGATGATCTCGGCAACGTCAACCCGCTATCCTTATCGAGCGAAGTCCGTCCCATTCTGGCCAGCGCCGAACCCGGTTCCGTTCCACCGCCGATCCTCACCAAGAACGGCATCGAGATCTATGGTGTGTGTGAGCGCACCGCCGCGACACAAAACGACGCCGCGCGCACCACGGCCCGCAACAAGATCGAAAAACAGAAGTTTGACGCGCTGTCAAAGGGGCTGCTGAGCGATCTCTGCGCCGCCGCATCCATCGAGCCCCGCAATGGCTTCCAGCTGACCAAATCCTGTGGAACAGAATAATACCTTGCAGCCCGTCGCCGTGACCATGGGCGACCCGGCCGGGATCGGCTTCGATGTTGTGATCGAGGCCGTCACGGGGCCACAGCGGCAAGACCTGCCGCCGTTTTTCCTGATCGCCGATCCGATCAGTCTGACCGCCCGCGCCCGGCAGATGAACCGCGACCTGACCATCGCCACCTTCGATCCCGGTCGGCAAGAGTTCCCGCGGTTGCACGGCGTTCTGCAAGTCTGCGCTATAACCTGCCCGCGCCCAGTCGAAGCGGGTCGCCCCGATCCAGGCAACGGTGCGGCGGTCATTGCATCCATCGAACGCGCGGCTCGCCTCGTGAAAGAGGCGCACGCTTCGGCCATGGTCACCAGCCCCATCGCCAAAAACGTGCTGCACGCGGCCGGGTTCAAGCATCCGGGGCATACCGAATTTCTCGGCGAGTTAGCCCAGCGCCTGTGGTCGGTCACAGCTCAGCCGGTGATGATGCTGGCGGCACCAGAACTGCGGGTGGTGCCTGTGACGGTGCATGTGGCACTGTCAAAAGTGCCGGGCTTACTGACCCAGGCAATGATCGAAACCACGGCCCTGATCACATTGCGAGCCCTCACCACCGATTTCGGTATCGCCAAACCGCGCCTGGCCGTTTGCGGGCTCAATCCTCACGCTGGCGAGGCAGGATTTATGGGGCATGAAGACGAGGCAATTATCCGTCCGGCCATTGACGCCCTCAATGCGCAAGGTCACGCCGTCTCCGGTCCTCACCCGGCCGATACGCTGTTCCACGCCGCCGCCCGCCAACGCTACGACGCCGTGCTCGCGATGTATCACGACCAGGGCCTGATCCCGATCAAGACCCTCGCCTTCGATCACGGCGTCAACGTCACACTCGGCCTTCCCTTCGTGCGCACATCCCCCGACCATGGCACCGCCTTCGATATTGCGGGAACGGGGAAGGCCTCGGCCGGCAGCTTCATCGCCGCGCTGCACATGGCGGCCGAAATCGCCAGCCGACGCTTAAGGCGAGTTGTATGAGCCAGGACGGATTGCCACCGCTGCGTGATGTCATCCATGATCACGATCTCAGTGCTAAAAGGGCGTTCAGCCAGAATTTCATTCTTGATCTCAATCTGACGGGCCGCATCGCCCGGTCGGCGGGGCCGTTGGACGGGGCCACCGTGGTCGAAATCGGTCCCGGCCCGGGAGGCTTGACGCGCGGGTTGCTCGCCAATGGGGCCGGTCACGTCGTCGCCATCGAGAAGGATCCGCGCTGTCTGCCTGCATTGGAGCAGATCGCGGCGCATTATCCCGGCCGCCTCACCGTCATTCTGGATGACGCCACGGAGTTCGATCCGGCCCGCCTTCCATCCGGCCCCAAGATCATTGTCGGCAATCTGCCCTATGCGGTGGCGACCAACCTGCTCGTCGGCTGGCTGTCCAGCGAACCCTGGCCGCCCTGGTACGAGTGCATGACGCTGATGTTCCAGCGCGAAGTCGCCGAGCGGATTGTTGCCGTACCGGGCAGCAAGATCTACGGGCGGTTGTCGGTGCTGGCACAATGGCGAGCCAAGGCGCGCATCCTGTTCCACCTGCCGCCACAGGCTTTCACGCCGCAGCCCAAGGTCGAATCCTCACTTGTGCGCTTTCAGCCGCACGCTGCGCCAACGCCCGCCTGCTCGCGCCGAGCGCTGGAAACCATCACAGGCGCCGCCTTTGGCCAACGGCGTAAGATGCTGCGCTCCAGCCTGAAGCAGGCGACCCCTGAGCCGGAACGCCTGCTTCTGGCAGCAGGCATCGATCCGACAGCCCGGGCCGAAGAACTGACAGTCGCACAATTTGGACACTTGGCCTGTTTGTGGGAGGCGCACGTTGCGACGTCGAAGGGCCTTCTGTCGCCGGGACCCGAGTAGCACCGGCACATAAGGCTTTCGTGGTGCCAAGACAGCCAGAGTGCAAAGAACGGTCTCCCGCTTTTCCCACAACACCGTCCGTCAAAGGAACCCATTGCGAACGATTCTGCGGTGGGTCGGATACAGAATTGACGAACCCAAACTATTCTGTAGCCGAGATCACAAGCGCCTGGATTTTTCCAGTCACCTCGCCGCTACCGTAAAGCTTCGCAATTGCCGCAGCTGCATGTTCTGTCGCGGCCTGAAGTTTATCGGCTCCTCGAGCCTCGATCTCGTTTCTGAGCGGGGTCCCCTGACAATAGGCAGTGGCCACGTAGTGAGGCGTTGGCGCGCGACTCTGCTCGCTCCTCCTCTCGACATCTACGCGGGAGAAACCCGCCGCCCGCAGTTCGTCTTTGATCAGCCTTTCGTCGTGGTAGCCGTGGGGTACCCTCGCCAGGAAACGCGGCGGATCGTTTGGAAACACCTCGGCCAGCGCATTCGTGACATCATTGGCAAACACGTTGTCTGCAATCCGGTCCCAGACGTTGAAAACGAAACGGCCACCGGGCTTGAGGACCCGCTTTGCCTCCAGATATCCCTTTATGCGATCCGGGAAAAACATTGCCCCAAATTGACAGCAGACGACGTCGAACTGGGCATTGAGAAATGGCAAAACGAGGGCATCGGCCTGCTGCCAAGTGATACGTCGATCCTGTCCCTGTCGCTGTGCGGCATGATCAAGCATCGGCTGATTGAGGTCCGTCACAACATAACGCGCATCTGCAAAAAGCTTGGGAGCCAAGGCACGCGTCACGACACCGGTGCCTGCCGCCGTCTCGAGAACGGCCGAAGGCGAAACGGAGGCAGCCCTCTGCGCGAGATCCTCGGCGAACCCGGCAAAGATAAGCGGCACCATCCAGTCGTCGTACATCTTCGGGATCGAGCCGGCGAAGACCTTGTCAGAAGCAGACATTGAACTCCTCCCACGCTGCGACACACACGTTGTGTTTTCACGCTCGCACTGGCAGGGAGAGTTCCGCAAGCAAAGAACTCACGAGTTTTGCGAGAACCCAGCCATACGTACGCTCGCTTGGAGGCGTTCGCACTCTCAACCAGCGTTTCTTGTTCCGCTGCTCGCCCAACTCCCCGTCTAGCCCTCGTCCATCGCGCCGAGCAAACTGGCATTGCCGCCGCTGGCCGTCGTGTCGGTCGTGCGCACACGTTCCACTGCGAAACGCGGCAGATAGTGCGGCCCGCCCGCTTTGGGCCCGGTACCTGAGAGGCCTTCGCCGCCGAACGGTTGCACACCCACCACAGCGCCGATCTGGTTGCGGTTGATATAAATGTTGCCCGCTCGCACGCGGTCCGCCACGAATTCGGCCGTCGTATCGATGCGGGTGTGTATGCCCAACGTGAGGCCGTAGCCGGTGGCGTTGATGGCGTCGCACACCTTGTCGAGGTTGCCGCGCGCATAGCGAACGACATGCAGCACCGGGCCGAAGACTTCGCGCTCCAGCGCCGAGATCGAGGAGATCTCGTAGGCGGCGGGGGTAACGAAAGTTCCCGCGCGGCAGGCCTCAGGCAGCGGCATATCGATCAGCTCCTTGGCTTCACGCTGCATGCGGCTCTTATGGGCGTTGAGTACCAGCCGCGCCTCTTCATCGATCACCGGGCCGATGTCGGTGGCGTAGTCCAGGGGATCGCCGAGCCGCAACTCGCGCATGGCACCGGTCAGCATCATCAGCACTTTGCCCGCCACATCGTCCTGCAAATACAGCACCCGTAGCGCCGAACAACGCTGGCCCGCGCTGTCGAAGGCCGACATCACGGCATCGCGCACCACCTGCTCGGGGAGCGCCGAACTATCGACAACCATGGCATTGATGCCGCCGGTTTCGGCAATCAGTGGCACCATGGCGCCTTTGCGCTTTGCGAGAGTCGACTGGATCAGCCGCGCGGTGTCGTTCGAGCCCGTAAAGGCGATGCCGTCGACGCGCGGATCACCGACCAGTGCCGCTCCAACGATGCCGCCGCTGCCGGGCAGGAAATGCAGCACATCGGCAGGCACGCCTGCCTGATGCAAAAGGGACGTGGCCAGATAGGCCGTAACCGGTGTTTGTTCGGCGGGTTTGGCGAGAACGCAGTTGCCTGCCGCCAGCGCCGCCGCGATCTGCCCGGTGAAGATGGCGATGGGGAAATTCCAGGGCGAGATGCAGGCAAAGCTTCCGCGGCCGTGGAAACTCAGCGCGTTACGCTCGCCAGTCGCGCCGGCAAGTTGCAACGGCTGCTCGAACTGACGGCGGGCCTCGCTGGCGTAGTAGCGCAGGAAATCGACCGCCTCGCGCAAATCGGCGAGCGCATTGGAAAGGGTCTTGCCACCTTCGCGCACCATGACGCCCATCAGCTGTGCATGGTTGGCTTCGTAGAGTTCAGCGGCATGATCGAGGATGGCGGCGCGGGCACCGCCGCCGACGCGGTCCCAGGCGAGTTGAGCGGCGCGGGAGCCTGCAAGGGCGCTCTCAATGTCCTTGGGAGACGCGAGCGTGACACGACCAACGGTGACACGGCGGTCGTGCGGGCTTGCGACGGCCCCGCCATCTTCTCGAGTAACCGTCTCGCCACAGACGATTGGTCCCACGGCCAGCGGCGTGGCGAGCGCAGCCCGCATTTTATCGAGTAGGGGTTCCCGGACTTGGGCATCCCACAAGGCGAGCCCAGCACTGTTGCGGCGCCCGTTGCCAAAGATCGCCTCGGGCAACGGCACTCTGGGATGCGCGGCCACGGCCGTCGCCCGGACCTTCTCGACGGGATCGCGAATGATCTCAGCCACCGGCAATTCGTCGTCCGCCAGCCGGTTGACGAACGACGTGTTCGCCCCGTTCTCCAGCAGGCGGCGGACGAGATAGGCCAGCAGATCCTCATGTTCGCCTACCGGCGCATAAATGCGGCAGGCGCGGCCAAGTTTGTCCTTAGGCACCACTTCCTTGAAGAGTGCCTCGCCCATGCCATGCAGGCGCTGGAACTCGTAAGGCGCATCGCCCGCCATGGTGTGGATCGCAGACACGGTCTGGGCGTTATGGGTTGCAAACTGCGGATAGAACGCAGCCCGGTCCGACAGCAGGTAACGCGCGCACGCCAAATAAGAGACATCCGTGTTGGCTTTGCGCGTGAACACCGGATAACCCGGCAGCCCGCGCTCCTGCGCCCATTTGATTTCGCTGTCCCAATAGGCTCCCTTGACCAGCCGCACCGGCAGCCGGTGGCCCCTTGCCGCCGACAGCGCCGCGAGATTGCGCAAGACCGGAAGCGCGCGTTTGCTATAGGCCTGCACGGCGAGGCCAAAACCGTGCCAGCCCGCCAGCGCCGGATCGCCCAGCGCATCGGCAAACACGGCCAGCGACAGCTCCAGCCGGTCGGATTCTTCGGCGTCCACCGTCAGCGAAATATCTGCCGCCCGCGCCGCCCGCACCACGGCCCGCAGCCGCTCTCCCAACTCCTTGCGCACCCGCGCCTCCTGCGAGGCCTCAAACCGCGGATGGATGGCCGACAGCTTCACCGATATCCCTGGCCGGGCCATCAGTTGTTCCATGCCTGACCCGCTGTATTTGCCCGCCGATTGGCCGATGGCGGTGATGGCATTCATGTAGCGCTGGAAATAGCGCTCCGCGTCTTCGGCCGTACGCGCCGCTTCGCCGAGCATGTCGTAGGAATAGCGCGAGCCCAGCGCCTCCTGTTCTTTCGCGCGGGTGAGCGCCTCGCCGATGTTCCGCCCAAGCACGAACTGGTCGCCCATGATGCGCATGGCTTGCCGCATGGCGCGGCGGATGACCGGTTCGCCTGTACGCGCAACCAACCGGCCGACGAGGCCCCTGGCGCCTTTACCAGTCTCTTTCAGGCCGATGACGCGGCCCGTCAGCAGCAACCCCCAGGTGGACGCATTGACGAACAGCGAGTCCGATTGCCCCAAGTGCCGGGCCCAATCGCCATTGGTAATCTTGTCGTCAATGAGATCATCCGCAGTCGCCGCATCTGGTATGCGCAGCAGCGCCTCGGCCAGGCACATCAAAATGACCCCCTCATCCGTCGAGAGGCCATATTCTGTCAGGAAAGCATCGATGCCACCGTAGTCCTTGCGGCCTGCTCTTGCCGCATGGACCAGCTTACGCGCCAGATCCTCGCTAATGGGTTTCTCGTCTTGCCGGGGCTCGGCCAGCGGCAACAGGTCCGCCAGCACGGCCGCCTCGTCGCGGTAGGCATGGGCGGCTAGACTGTCGCAGACATCAGTAACTGTGAGTGGGGACATGCGGGGTGTCGCGGCCATGCCTAGGTTTCCGTTCTTGCGGGATTCGCTTAAGCTTCGAAATCAGCATAGCCGAAGGAAGCGACCGCGGACATGACGCCACGCATCGTACGAACACTTGACGAGTTGCGCTCGGTAACCTCGGCCTGGCGGCTGGCAAAGCAAACCCACGCGCTGGTGCCGACCATGGGGGCGCTGCATGAGGGGCATCTGGCGCTGGTGCGGCTGGCGCGGCAGCATGCCAAACGGGTGGTGGTCTCAATTTTCGTCAACCCGGCGCAGTTCGGGCCGGCGGAGGATCTGGCACGATACCCGCGCGACGAGGCAGGCGATGCGGCAAAACTGGCCACCGTCGATTGCGATCTGATCTGGTTGCCGGATGCCGCCGAGATGTACCCGCCGGGCTTTGCTACCCGCATCGTGCCTGAAGGTGCGGCGCGAGGCCTGGAAACCGACTTCCGGCCGGAGTTTTTTGCGGGGGTGGCGACCGTCTGCTGCAAGCTGTTCACGCAAGTTGCTCCTATGGCCGCAATCTTCGGCGAGAAGGACTATCAGCAGCTCTGTGTTGTGCGACAGCTGGTGCGCGACCTTAATTTGCCGCTCGATATTATCGGCGCTCCCACCATCCGCGAGCCGGACGGTCTCGCCATGTCGTCGCGCAACCGCTATTTGACGCCGCAGGAGCGGTTGATCGCGCCGGTCCTCCATCGTCAATTGACACAAGCGGCAACCAGCATCGAGGCTGGGCACCGGATGTCGATTGCTTGCGCCAGGGCCCGCGACGCGCTTGGCAAAGCGGGCTTCAGGGTCGACTATCTGACCTTGCGCGATGCCACCACGCTGGCCCCGATCGACAACCTGACCGGTCAACCCTTGCGCCTGCTGGCCACCGCCTGGCTCGACAAAACCCGGCTCATCGACAACATCGCCGTCTTGCCGCCGCAATGCACTTAACTCCGAGGCAATTTGCATGTTTTGGAACATTTTCTCTGGGTGTGCGCCGATCCAGGGTGCGTTCCTCGTCACCTCGATCCTTGCGCTCGTTGCGGTCGCTTCACTCGTGCGCAGCCTGTGAACCAGGGCAATCGTCACCTGGACGCACGAGCCCCTCGGCTTCGCGCTTGTCATGGCAGCGAAGGCTGCCATCCACGATGGCCCTGTCCACGTGCCGCAGTCCTGCGCCTCCGACAACTTACGTTCCATTGCGTTGATGCTAACCATCCGTCCTTGCCTCCTGAGCCTGACTCATGGCACCACCCAGGTCATGCTTAGGGGATGGATTCGCAAGTTGAGGGGCGATTCCAGTGCTGGGAGGCAGGCTAAGGCCGTCCCTGCGCCGGAGCTGCCTTTGGCTGACCCGCCACCTCCCGCGCCACGCCTAGGCGTCGATCCGCCACCTGCCCAAGCTGCGCCAGCGCCGGTAGTTCCGATCCGTGCCGTTCTAGAACCAGAACAGAAGACCGACATGAGCAAGTCCACCGCCGCCCGTTCGCCTAGTCTGTTCGGCAAGCTCGAAAAGGAGCTTGAGGAGAGGCCGATCAAGGCTGCGCGCGCCAGAACCGGAGATGCAGAGGCCGACTACAGCGCCGCCGACATCGAGGTGCTGGAGGGTCTTGAACCCGTCCGCCGCCGCCCGGGCATGTATATCGGCGGCACCGACGAGAAGGCCTTGCACCATCTGTTCGCCGAAGTGATCGATAACTCCATGGACGAGGCCGTGATGGGCCACGCCACCTGGATCGAGGTGCGGCTGGAAGCTGATGGCTTCCTGCAGGTGATGGACAATGGCCGCGGTATCCCGGTCGATCCGCACCCGAAATTCAAACCCAAATCGGCGCTGGAAGTCATTCTCACCATGCTGCATTCGGGCGGCAAGTTTGACAGCAAAGTCTACAACACCTCAGGCGGCCTGCATGGCGTCGGCGTGTCGGTGGTGAATGCGCTGTCCGAAACGCTGGAAGTGGAAATTGCGCGCGGGCAACAGTTGTACCGGCAGGTCTATTCACGCGGGCTGCCGCAGACCAAGCTGGAAAAGTTCGGGCCAGCCATGAACCGGCGTGGCACCAAAATGCGGTTCCGGCCCGATCCGCAGATTTTCGGCAAGGACTGGCAGTGGAAGCCCGCCCGGCTGTTCAAGATGGCGCGCTCGAAGGCCTATCTGTTCGGCGGCGTCGAGATTCGCTGGTTCTGCGATCCGTCCTTGCTGGACGCGAAAGATGAGATCCCGGCCGAGGCCGTGTTCCGCTATCCCGGCGGCCTAAAGGATTTTCTGGCCACCCGTATTGAGGGGCTCGCCCTCGTTACCAAGGACGTGTTCGCGGGCAAGGTTGTCAAGGACGGGGGGCACGGCTCGGTCGAATGGGCGATTGCCTGGATCGGCAACGACGACGGGTTCCTATCCACCTATTGCAACACAGTACCGACGCCCGAGGGTGGAACGCATGAGGCGGGCCTGCGCGCGGCCTTGACCAAGGGCCTCAAGGCCTATGGCGAACTCGTGAACAACAAGAAGGCCGCGCAAGTCACGGCCGAGGACGTGTTCAACCAGCTCGGCGGCATGATGGCCGTGTTCATCCGCGAGCCGGAGTTCCAGGGCCAGACCAAGGACAAGCTGGCGACCCAAGAGGCCACCCGCATCGTCGAAAACGCCGTGCGCGATGCGTTCGATCATTGGCTTGCTGATAGCCCCGTGCAGGCGACCAAGCTGCTGGATTGGGTGGTTGAAATTGCCGAAGACCGGCTGAAGCGCCGGGCCGAGAAGGACATCGCCCGCAAATCAGCGACCAAGCGGTTGCGCTTGCCCGGCAAACTCGCAGATTGTGCCAATGCGGGCATGGTGGGCTCGGAGATCTTCATCGTCGAGGGCGACTCAGCTGGTGGTTCGGCCAAGCAGGCGCGAGACCGCAAAACGCAAGCGGTGCTCCCGTTGCGCGGAAAAATCCTCAACGTCGCCAACGCCACCTCGCAGAAGCTGGCGGCGAACGCGCTGATCGGCGATCTCATCCAGGCGCTCGGCTGCGGCACCAATTCGTCGTATACTGAGGACGAGTTGCGTTACGAGAAAGTGGTCATCATGACCGACGCCGACGTCGACGGCGCGCATATTGCGAGCCTGTTGATAACCTTCTTCTACCAGGAGATGCCGCAACTGATCGAGAACGGCCATCTCTACCTGGCCGTGCCGCCGCTGTACAAGATCAAGCAGGGCAAGGCCCACGTCTATGCGCTAGATGATGCGCACAAGGAGAAAATCTTCGCCTCCGACGCCTTCAAAAAGGGCGCCAAGCCGGAAGTGCAGCGCTTCAAGGGCCTCGGTGAAATGAACTCCGCTGAGCTCAAAGAAACCACGATGGACCCGAAGAACCGCCGAATGCTGCGTGTGGAAGTCGTGGATGCCGACCGGCAGCAAACCGAAGAGGCCGTCTCCAGCCTGATGGGCTCCAGGCCCGAGGCGCGCTTCCGGTTCATCCAGGAACGTGCTGAATTTGCGCAAGAACTGGACGTCTAGGTTGACCATGCGGCACCCTGCCGGCAAATGGCTTTTGTTGCTCATGCTGCTGTTTGCCATGCCGGTTGGCGGTTACGCCAGCTGGTGGGCAAGCCGTCCCGCAACTCCAGACATACCGTCGCTTACCAGCGTGTTCTTGGCCTTCGACAAACAGCATCCGGGACGCGGCGGCGACATGGGCCGCCCGGCGCCAGATGATCACGCGATGGCCTATGCGCTCTATGCGTCTGCGGCCGTACTGGCAGGCCGCACGGATGATGCGCGCATCGCGGCCGACTGGCTGGTGGCGCATGACCATGATGGCGCCAGACCAGGTTGGGGCCTGTCCTTTGCCTGGGACGCCTTTTCGGATGGCAGCACCAATCCGGTGACAACCGTCTACGGCATTACAACGGCTTTGGCCGTGCGTGCGTTGCTTGATGTGGCTGAGAAAACCGGGGAAAGACGCTATCGCGACAGCGCCGTGGGAGCCTTGGATGCTTATTCCGGTGCCGTCACACAAACACCGGTTGGGGTTTTTTTCTGGTATTCAGATCAGGTTGCAGATGCGATCGAAGTGCCCAATGTCGTGTCGATGCTAATGGGGCAGTATGCCCGGGCTGGACGCGTCTTGGATCGCCAGGACTATCGCCAGCTTGCCGACCGGGCCTATGCCGAATTGATGACCAAACGGGTGATGGCGGGCGATCGCGCCTATTGGCCATACTCGCAAAACCCAAACAGCCGCATGAACGACCTCGTGCATGCCAGCTACATCGTGCAGGGGTTGATCGACTACGCGCGTTGGAACAACCGCGCACCCGACATCAGAGCCGAGTTGCACTATCTCGACGGTTTCATTACTGGCGCCTGTGTGACCCAGATGGACACCGTCCTGCACAAGGGGCGTTGCGCCAAGCCAGCCAGTCTCTGGGGCATCGGCATGCTGATGTTTACGCTTGCCGACATCGGCGACACAGTACGTGCCCATGCCATTGCAGGCCAGGTTGGCGCCTACCGGTTCGGCGACGGGCTGTTTGCCCAACGCGCTGGCGATCACGATTTCAACCCGCGAGCCGAGGCCCATTTGTTGTTTGGGCTGGCCCGGATGGCGCGGCCCTGACCGCCCTGTCGAATTGAGATTGCGCATTTGGGGCGCCGCAAACGCAGGTACTCCTCTCCCGCACAGTTAATATTTGTTCAGTGTGTCCCGAGGGGCCTTGGCAAGCGCCCAAACCGGTGTTGATATTCTGTGAATAAGATTCGCTGTTGGGTCTGGGTGGGCTCCGCAGTGGCGTTTTTGAGGTCGGCGTTCTACAAGGGGCTTTGCATTCTATGCCGACGCTACTGCGAGCCCATGCCAGGCATGAGCGGCGCCTAATGGGCGTTGCTGCGGTAATGGTGATGTGTGCGGGCCTGTCAACCGTTCCAACGCAGGCAGCAGAGTCACTCGATCAGGCGCTGGCGAGTGCCTACAGCACCAATCCACGCATCATGAGTGGACGCGCCCGCTTGCGCTCGATCGACGAAAACCTTGCCCGTGCGCAATCTGGATACCGGCCCACAATCGGCGGCGAAATCGATTATACCTTGCGCAATAACGAGACGGTGCCAAGTTCGCCCGGCGACGGCACGACCCTGTCGCGCACCTATTCTCTGACCGCCTCACAACCCATCTACAGCGGCGGACAGACTCGCCATGCCGTCAGCGAAGCCGACGCCAACATCAAGGCAGAGCGCGAGGTTCTGCGCGATACCGAGCAGCTCGTGCTGCTGGATGCGATCACAGCCTATGTGGACGTGGTGCGCGACAGAGCAACACTCGTTGTGCAACAAAAGAACGTAGCTGTGCTGACGCAGGAGCTGAAACAGGTCAAGGCGCGGTTCGATGTCGGTGAGGTAACCAAAACGGACGTAGAACAGGCGCGTGCCAGTTTGGCCGGAGCTCAATCTTTGTTCGAAGGTGCCAAGGCGAACGTCCACGCAAGCGAGGGGCGTTTTGTGCTTGCCATCGGCCATCCGCCGGTCGGTTTGCGCGACCCGGCAGCGCCGCTACGATCCATACCGGGCAATTTGGAGGAAGTGGTTGCCAACGCTATGGCGGCCCGGCCATCGGTCGTGCAGGCCGCATATCTTGAAAAAGCCTCGCAACATACGATCCGCAGATTAACGGGACAATTGCTGCCGCAGCTGTCGTTGAGCGCGCAATTGAGCGCTACCGAAGATCCTAGCCCACTGACGGAAGAAACTCGGACGGCGTCGGTGACGGGTAAGGTCAGTCTGCCGATTTATGAAGCAGGCGAAGTGCGCGCTCAGATCCGCCAGCAGAAGGAAAACCGGCAGGCGCTGTTGGAGAATGTGGAACAGGCGCGTGAGCAGGCGCAATCTGACGCGACGTCAGCGTGGGCGCAACTGCAGGCGTCACGGGCGCAATTGCTGGCCAACCAGACACAAGTCGATGCGGCCAAGACGGCACTGGAGGGCGTGCGGGCCGAGCTTCAGGTGGGTCAGCGTACAGAAATTGATGTGCTGAACTCGCAGCAGACGTTGAACAACGCCCAGGTGACGCTGATTGGCACGAAGCGCGATATTGTTGTGAACAGTTACCGGCTACTGCAAGTCATGGGGCGGCTGACGGTCGATAGGCTGAGCGTTCCTGTCCGGCAGTATGACACAACGGCTCACTACAATGAGACCAATGGCAAATGGTGGCAGATCACCATCACGCGTGAGCCTGGATATGCCGGTATCGATGGCGGCCTTGGGGCCATTGTGAGCGATCAGTTGCATCATTAGCTCACATACGGTACGCTCTTACGCAGGGTTGCGCTACCTGCCGCAATGGGGCTAGTCGGAAGCCAGATTTGCTTGCGACTGACGATGGAGATGCCCCATGAGCCTCAAGACAATTCTCCTCCCTGTTGAACGTCATGATCAGAACAGTACCATTTTCGACTGTGCGGCTGCTCTGGCGCGGGTATTTGGCAGTTATGTGGAAGCTGTTGGCGTCCGGTCGCTGGTCGCCGATATCTACATTGCTGGTGCGTTCGGCGGCGTTCCTGTGGCCCAGTTGCCTAGCACCGGGGCAAGCGGCGAGGAATTGCGTCGCATCGCCGAGTTCGAGGCCAAGCGTTCAGGATTGCCACCGGGCGATATCGCGGGCTCTGGGCTCCGCTTCGCATGGCGTGATATGGATCCGTTGGACGATATAGCGCTGGCGGCCCGGGCGCGCGCATTCGATCTGACCGTGTTTGGGCGTGTGCGGCGCGACGGTTCAGGGCCGCGAATGGGTTCACTGGAGGCCACTCTCTTTGAAGCTGGCCGGCCGATCCTGATTGCCCCGCCGCAACCAGCTAAGACCTTCGGGGAGCGTATTGTTGTGGCCTGGAATGGCAGTACGGAGACCGCGCGAACCGTTGGATTTGCCATGCCGTTGCTGGAACGAGCCCAGCAGGTGATGGTTCTCAGTGTCGAGGGCAGCGGCGTTCCCGGTCCCACAGGTGCTGAAATGGCCGCGACATTGCGCGCCAACGGTGTCACCACCGAAGAGCGGCTGGTGCCCGCATCCAACCGGGCGGCAGGCGAAGTGTTCCTCGCCGAAGCAACCGCCTGGGGTGCCGATGTCGTCATCAAGGGCGCCTACACCCAGAGCCGCCTCCGCCAGATGATTTTTGGCGGCGCTACCAGCCACATTCTCATGTCAGCAGAACTCCCGGTGTTTATGGCCCATTGATCGCCTACGCCGCCTTGCGCAATCGCATCTCGCTCCAAAGGTGCCCGAGCGCTTCGACCAAGTGCGCGATGTCGTCCGCGCTGTGTACAGGGCTCGGTGTGAGGCGAATGCGTTCGGTCCCGCGCGGAACAGTCGGGTAATTGATGGGTTGTACATAAATGCCAAAACGGTCGAGAAGCTGGTCGGTCAGGCTTTTGCACAGCACCGGGTCTCCGACCAACACCGGAACAATGTGGCTTGGCCCCTCAAGGACCGGCAGACCGGCTTCGGTCAGGCGGCGCTTGACGATGGCGGCCTGCGCGTGCAGCTGGACCCGGCGGTCGGCGTTGGCCTTGACGTGCCGTACGCTTGCCAGTGCGCCGGCGGCGATGGCTGGTGGCAATGACGTCGTAAAGATGAAACCAGGCGCGTGGCTCCGGATGGCGTCTATGATCGGCGCTGCGGCAGCCACATAGCCCCCAACGACGCCAAATCCCTTAGCCAACGTTCCCTCGATGATATCGACCTCAGCCATCACGCCATCGCGTTCGGCGACCCCGGCCCCGTTCGGCCCATAAAGGCCAACAGCGTGCACTTCATCGAGATAGGTGAGGGCGTTGTAGTGACGGGCCAATTCGCAAATTCCGGCAATTGGCGCGATGTCACCGTCCATCGAGTAAACAGATTCAAAGGCGATGAGCTTTGGCGCCATCGGTGGCAGCTCATCAAGTTGACGCTCAAGATCGGCAAGATCGTTGTGCTTCCAGATCCGCTTGGCCGCGCCGCCCTGGCGGATCCCCTCGATCATGGACGCATGGTTCATGGCATCAGAAAGAATGATCAGGCCGGGTAGCAACCGCGACAGCGTTGACAGTGACGCCTCATTAGCAACAAACCCGGAGGTGAACAGCAGCGCCCGTTCTTTAGCGTGCAGATCGGCCAGCTCTTGCTCCAATTCCACATGATAGTGGGTCGTGCCAGAGATGTTGCGCGTACCGCCGGATCCAGCGCCCGCTTTATCGATGGCGGCGTGCATGGCCGCGATCACATCGGGATGCTGACCCATGCCCAGATAGTCGTTCGAGCACCACACCGTTACTGGCCGCGTAGCGCCCTCCAAATGCTGCGTTGCGCGCGGAAACGCGCCGCCATGGCGCACGATATCGGCAAACACGCGGTAGCGGCCCTCCCGGCGGACGGCGTCAACGGCATTGGTAAAATGCTGCAGATAGTCCATCGTACTGCTCTCCGCTTCAGGGAGCCCAACACCAGCGAACGTTTTCGCCCAAAGGTTCATTCCGTTCGCGCCACAAATGCGGCCCGTGCGGCCACGGCCGCCTTGACATGCGGCAACCCTGTTCCACAGCAGCCACCGATGACCCGGACGCCTTGGCCGAGCCAATCGATATAGAATTGCTGCAGGGCGTCATTTGAAATGACATCGACAAAACGCCAATCGGGCGCGGCAAAATAGCCAGAGTCCGGATAGGCGCTGAGCGGCCCGGAGAAATGCCCGGCGATTACGCCGAGTGCGTCAGCGACTGTGTCAGAGCCTGTGTGCATGATACCTGCTACGTCCACCCGGCCTTTTGGGATCATGCGGGCAATATCAGAGAGCGCAATATCCTCCAACCGGTCGAAAGCGAGGACGCTGCGATCAGCACCGCACCGGGCACTGGCGCCGAACCAGACAGGCAGGCCCGTTGAAAGTGCGGCCTCGACGGCGAGGGGCGTGCGCACCGGGTTGTACATCATCTCCAACATGATGAGATCGGCGCCCGCGTCTTTCAGATGGCCTGCAAGTTCATGAAAGGCGTCGGACACGGCCCCGTCGGACGGAACCTTGGACGCATCGACCCTATCGGTGCCAACAGCGACCGGCACCATGTGCGACAGCGACCCTGCAACGGCGACGCGCGCTTCGGCGCCCGCCCGCTTGCGGGCTTCCAACGCAGATTCCACGGCCCGATGCGCAACGTCCCCAACCTTGCCACCCAGCCCAGCGCCCGCCAGCATCAGGCGCGACGCCGCGAACGTGTTGGCCGTGACAACGTCCGAGCCGGCGCGGATGTAGTCGAGATGGATTTCGGTCAACAACGCGTGGTGTTCAAGCGTCGCCGGGCCGCACCAGGCTGCGGCATCCATCGGCGCACCCCGGCGCTGCAATTCTGTCCCGGTCGCCCCATCCAGAATCACGACATCGCCGCTGTCTAACCTTTGCTTTATGCTGCCATAAGCCATCGGGCGATGCGTTTCCTGCGTGAGATGCGTCGACGGTGCCGGTCAACGGCACCGCCAAAATGCAAGTCAATTAGAAACCAACTGACACGCTCAAGCCGCCGCCCGATCCAACAAACACGTTTACGCCGGGATAGCCATAGGCGTATACGCCGTGACGCCGATGTGTGATGTAAGCGTTGTAGCCGGGATACTGATACCCGTCGCCGTTGTCGGCATAGTAATAGTTGTGATGCGGCCGCGCGTAAACGTAGTTCACGTGCTGGCGGCGAACGTGGTGGTGACCGTTGACACCAACATACACGCCATAGCCGCTATACACATGCTGATGGGCAGAAGCGGCAGGCGCCGTCATGGCGAAGCCCGTCAACGCGACCGCCGCGGCAATCAAAGTGTTCCTGAGCATCGATTCAACTCCTTGTTTTCAACAGCGTGATTCGAGAACGCCAGAGGCAGCCGTCTGGACCAAAGGCGGTCCGTTGCCGTGCGTCTTAGCCTGAGTGTGGTTGTAGCAGAATTGCGGCCAGTTTGCGCCCGCAAACTCAACCCCACACGACGATATCAAATGTTCCAGCCAAAGCGCCGGGCTCCAACCCGCTGGCCGGGTCAAGGCGCACGGTGACGGCGTCGCGCTGGCGCGGATCGGCAATGCCGTTTAGGACGCCATCGCCCACGTTCAGCGGCTCGCCGGCGACGTACATTTGAGTTGTGAGGGCTGCCCCTGCCGCTGTCTCCAGATGAAAATGTATGTGCGGTGTGCGGCCGGAATAGGCGACGGGCCTAATGGTCCGAAACGCATAGCTGCCATCGGCCCCGCTCATGATGCGTCCCCGGCTCTGGAAGCCGGCGTCGTGACGGCGGGTCGCGGTCTCGTCGTAGGGATGACGGTAGACACCGTTGGCATCGCATTGCCAGATTTCGACGCGCGTGCCGCTGAGTGGATTGCCGTGCTTGTCGAGCACGCGGCCCATGACATGAGTGACGGTGCCTTGCGCCTGTGCCGCCTCGCCTTGCACTTTCACCAAGTCCGCATCCACGTCACCGGTCCAATCCTTGGGGTAGAACGGGCCTTCGGTCTGGTCCGGTGTAGGCAGCTTTTCGCCCGGTTGCAGTTTCACAACCCTCTGACGGGCCTGAAGGGCTGTGAAACTGCCCGCTCCAAATCCGATCATGGCCACGGCGGCGATGCCAACGATCATCTTTCGGCGGCCAAGTTGGGGCGTCAGAACGGGCAAGACAGGCATCCATGACAGGGTTGGGGGTCCTCGCTTCGCGATCGCTTCAAGCCCAATTTTCGGGCAATTTTGTGTACATACAAGAACTACGTAAAAGCCGATCGTCTTGTCCAAATTCGTTATTTGAGTTTACCGGCTCCACGTTCGTCGTCCCGGATGCGCTGCAGTATCGTTCGTGGTGCAGCGCGGATCCGGGATCTTGGCTGCGGATCCATCAATTATCTGTCGAACAAGGCCCCTCCCCCTGTGTACTGCGCACCGACAAAGGGTCGCTGCGCCGCGCACGGGATGACGAGCCACTGCTTCCGTCTTCGGATATGGGTGTTGAGTGCGATCCACAAGCGTGCGCCGAAGGTGGCGTTGGCCAGGGTGCTTCTGCTATGCGAGGCGGTACCCGCATCAGAGCAAAACCAATCCCGTGACCGGCACCGTTCTCGACACCACTGGCCTCAACTGTCCACTGCCCTTCTTGAAGTTGCGCAAGGCACTGCGCAGCCTGGATGTGGGCGCACGCATTGAGGTGCTCAGCACCGACCCGCTCGCACCAGCTGATTTCCGCGAGCTGTGCGCGGCGCTGGGCCATGAGATCGTCACCGCGCGCAAAGAAGGCAGCATCACACGCACCCTGATCGAGGTCAAAGGCGCCCGGCCTCAATGATCCGCTTCAAGAATCCGCGTGTGCGCTCTTCCTCCGGATCACCGAACATCTTGTCTGGCGGCCCCTCTTCATGCACGCGGCCCTCGAACAGGAAACACACCTTGCTAGCGACTTCGCGCGCGAAACCCATCTCATGGGTGGCCAGCATCAGCGTCATGCCCTGTCTGGCCAGATCGCGCACGATGTCGAGCACATCGGAGACCAGTTCAGGGTCGAGCGCCGAGGTGATTTCGTCCAGCAGCATCACCTTGGGGTCCATGGCCAGCGCCCGCACAATGGCGACGCGCTGCTGCTGGCCACCCGACAGCCGGTCCGGGTAGTCCCGCGCCTTTGCCTCCAAGCCGATGCGTTTGAGCAGCGCCATCGCCCGTGCCTCGGCCTCGGCACGCGGCTGCTTCAGCACGCAGATGGGCGCCAGCGTGACGTTTTCCAAGACGCTCATATGCGGGAACAAGTTAAAGCTCTGGAACACGATGCCGACATTGCGGCGCAGGCGGTCGATATCCACGCCCGGACCCGACACCCGGTCGCCCGCCAGCCGGATCTCACCGTCCTGGATACCTTCAAGCCCATTGATGCAGCGCAACAAAGTGGACTTGCCGCAGCCCGACGGCCCGATCAGGCAAACGACCTGATGCTCGTTGACGCTAAGATCGAGCCCGCGCAGTACATCGTGCGAGCCAAAAGCCTTGCGGACGCCAAGCATTTCCAGAAGCGGCATCCGCAAACTCACGTTTCAACGACAACGCACGTTGTTATCGGCGACATGGGCCTCACGCCATTTCAGCGACAATCCCATCGCCGTAGCATAGAGGGTGACACGCGTTTGGGTGATGTTCCCACTCGAAACGCAGCGGGCTTTGGCGGTCCAGAGGTTTCGCCCGCCCGCGATGTTTCTGAGATCACAATGGGTCTCATATTGGTCAAACGTCCAGCGGGTCATCACGATCGGAGCATTTTCGCTGCTGGGTGGCAGCCGGCATTGTGCAGCGGTGGTGGCCCATTTTCCTATATAGGCTGGCCGGGCCTCAGCTGCGGTCGCTGCCAGCACAAGCGCCAAAATGGCGGCGGCAAACCCGGTACGCCGTTTCGTCAAAGCCATGGCACGCATGTTACTCTCCTGACTTGCAGCCAACTGTTTGTCACTTGCAGCGGACATAGTTCGCGATGCCAGCTTCACCGGCATATCTCAACGTCAGAACCTTCTTGGTGGCCCAGAGAGTGAACCTGTTCGTTGTTCGAGTGCCATCGCCTGAACAGCGCGCGACGACGTTCCAGGCCCCGGCCGTACGGACGACAGAGCGGAAGGCACAGTTCTCCTCAAAGAAGTGGTATGAGTTCGCCTTGATAATGAAATGCGCGTCGGTGTTGGGGGCCGGGCACAAGTCTGGGCTGGCAGACCAAGTCCCAACATACAGTGGTTTGGCGCTGGCGGCTGAGGCAAAGCACGCGAAGGCAGCAGCGGCAACCACCGTTGCAACCGGACGATGCAAAGGACGGCGATGTTTCACACAACTCATGTCGCTCTCCTGAATTGAGGGCCTTACTGACGGTGTGAGGCTAACTGCAATTCCTCGTACTTGTCCATCTAGATCATCCGCCTGCTCGCATACGCCTTTGATCATGCTCAACCAGCCGGTCCACCAGCCGCGCCTGCGGAATGGTGATGAGCACGAACAGGAGGCCAACGATGGTCACGGCCGACAGATTAAAGTGGTTCGACGCAATAATGCGCGACTGATTAAAGCTGTCGAGCACGCCGATCACTTGCACCAGCGCCGTGTCCTTCTGCAAGCCGATGAAATCGTTCAGCAGCGGCGGTATGATCCTGCGTATCGCCTGCGGGACGATCACATGGCGCAGCGCCTGGAGGTGCGAGAGGCCGAGCGAGCGCGCCGCCGCCATCTGGCTCCAATGCACGCTATCGATGCCAGACCGGTAGACCTCGGCGACATAAGCGCCATAAACGAGTGTCAGTGCAAAGATGGCATAGCAGGGCAGCGGCAGATCGCCCAAAAAGGGCAGGCCCGCCAGGGGAATGCCGAAACCGACGAGATAGACGGTGATGATCACCGGAAAGCCGCGGAAGATGTCGCAATAGACCGTGGCGAGGAAACGGACGGGCCGGCCAGCCTCACCAGGGATCAGCCTCGCTATGGCGACCAGTAATCCCCAGATCAGCACCAGAACTTCGGCGCACATGAAGATCAGGACGTTGACCATGAAGGCCTTGGCGACCAGTGGCGTGAAATCGCGGATCAGCTTGGCGTCGAAAAAGGTCTTGCTGACTTGCCCGTCATTGGCCGTGAAAAACGCGATTCCGCCAAGGACCAGCAGCGCGGCGGCGCCGTAGCCGAGCGTGATAAACGACCACTCTCGCGAACTGGCGGCGGCGATGCGGGCGGCGACCAAGTCCCCGGCAGCCAGATTCGGTTGCACCCGGAACGATGCGGCAATGGCCCGGCTCGCCGGCCACACCAGCAATGTACACGCCGCAAGCACGGCGACCATGGCTGCATCAGCTGCCGAAGAACTCAGCACTTCGCGCGCCAGCAGCCCACGCAGATTGAACAAAACGAGTGTGGCGACGCCGAGAATCGCAACGACAGCCGCCAGCGCCCCCCAAGCCAACCCGCCCGATGCCTTGGGCTGCGACGGCGCCCCCCAGTCCAGCTGCGTCTGTTCGGATGCGAGGGTCACAATCGTTTGGACTCTGAATAAGACACGCAGACTCGGCGGTACCGGCAGCGGCGGCTGTTGATCGAGTGAGTATCGATCAACCCCCCACCCTGTCCCTCTCCCCAAAGGCGAGGGGACGCATGATCCGCTAGCGTCCCTTCTCCCGTGGGGAGTAGGACAGGATGAGGGATTGATCTGTGCTCAAGTCTCTCAACATGAGCGTTCCTTGACGCGCGACCTACGGCTTGAAATATGGCACGGTCGCCGGATCCTTCCCCCAGACGGCACCGAGATATTTGTCGGCGAGCTTCTTCAATGTGCCATCCGCCTGCAACGCCACGATGATCTTATCGAGGCCCTCCTTGTTGGCCGAGCCCTTGGGATACAGCGCGCCATAGGCCTCGCCGGTTTTGTACTGGCCGACCACGGTAACCGCGCCCTTCTCCTGCACTTCTTCGGCCAGCACAATCGACGTGTCGGTGATCGCTGCGTCGATCTGCCCGGCGCGCAACGCGGTGAACATATCGCCCTGCTCCGGATACTGATTGACCGACTTCGGCTTCAATTTTTCATTGGCGAAGGTCGAGCCGGTGGTGCCCGTCTGCACGCCGATCCGCATCCCCTTGATCGAGGCCTCGTCCGCAGTCACGCCCTTCTTGACCAGCACACCAATGTCCGAGTTGAAATACGGCACAGAGAAATCAACCACCTTCTTGCGGTCGTCGGTAATCGAAATCTCCGAGATCGCGAGATCGAAGCCCTTGGTCAGCCCGCCGACCATCGGGTCCCAGCCAACATTCAGCACTTCCATCTTATCGAAGCCCGCGTGCCAGGCGATGTTGGCCGCCATGCAATACTCGTATCCGTCCTTGATGCCCTCTGGCGTATCGCCATTCCACCAGGTGGGCGCCGGCAAACTGACTTCCACCGTCAGCTGCCCCGCCTTGGCCGGCGCCGCCAGTGCCATATCGCCCTTCTTGCCAGTCATCTCGCAATTGCCGATCATATCGGCAGCCAACGCGCCCGCCGGCGCAACAACACAAGCCGCGAGGGCGGCGGCCACATACGATAAGCGAATCACGATCGAAACCTCCTCATTGCACAGGGCCCACGTGAGCCATGTCTCAAAATTCAGTCTAACAACCACATCGCCGGTGGCAAGCAGATGAACCCTTAATGAACGCCGCATTCACATCATGATCAGCGGCAAGACGTTAGACCAGCATCAAGTCAGTTGCGGCCAAGCGCGGTTTTTACCGTTTGGCCGTCCCTCTAACGGGATATCCGCCATGGCCGCCAATTCCGCGTTGCTCGCAACTATCGCTGCCGCCACTTTGGTGGCCGCGTTTGCACCCTCAATCCAAATTGCGTCGGCCGATACGGCCAAATTTGTGCGCTGCACGGCCAACGCCGTGTCGGTGAGTGCGATCGGGCACGGCGTCCTCGGAGTTGATAAGCGAGTGAGCAAGATCGCCATCGCCACCTGGCAGCAGACCACGCAAGCAAGTATCGGCGTCTATTATTCCGATTGGTCGCGGTCGCTGGGCGCGCGCGTCGATTGCCACCGCAGCCTGTTCGAGGTGACGTGCGTGGCGACGGCGACGCCCTGCCGCAGCTGAAGATCCCTCGCGTTAGCCCAGTTTGGTGGTTCGCTCTGCCCTTTGGTGCTGATTTGGTCTACACGGATCAGCGATTATGCCAACAGGGGACGCGCCGTAATGAAGTCCTTCGCCGCCGAGTTGATCGGCACCTTCATGATTGTCTCAATGGTGTGCGGCGTTGGCGCCCTAGGGCCGGCTGGCGCGCTGCCCGTGGCAGTTGCCGTTGGGTTGGCCACAGCGGCAATGATGTCCGCCGTGGGCCACGTTTCGGGCGGGCACTTCAATCCAGCAATCACCATCGGACTGGCCGCAGCTGGCCGACACCCTGTTGGCCACACGATTTCCTTCATTGTGGCTCAGGTTGCAGGCGCCGTCGCGGCCGCGTTCATCTGGTACGTGATCGCGCTGGAGTCATCTGATCCTGGCAAAGCGGCGGCACTCGGTAACTTCGCGGCCAACGGCTTTGATGTCGGGTCGCCAGGACATTTCAATATGGCGGGCGTGGCGTTGGCCGAGGCTCTGGCAACAGCCTTGCTGGTCGTTGTCTATGTGGGCACCGTGCCGAAACACGCGGCGCACGGCTTTGCGCCGTTTGCCATGGGTTGCGCGATTGCGGCGCTGCTACTGGTGACAATTCCGATAAGCAATGGATCGCTCAATCCCGCCCGGTCAACGGCGACCGCACTGTTCGGCGGCCAGCTTGCGGTGTCGCAGCTATGGCTGTTCTGGGCCGCGCCGTTTGTCGGTGCTGTGCTCGGAGGCTTCTTCGGCCGCTGGATCGTCGCCCGGAACTTGGGATCGGGCGTTGTGGCTGGTGTTCTGGAATGACGCAAGCGTTGTTTGCAACGCATCGCGGCTCATGCAGTATTGATGGATGTTGTCAGGATCAGAGGGCAAACCATGACGTCCATGCGCGCAATCCTGTTGGCGGCAACGGTGGCGGCTTTGGCCGTGCCGGCAGCGCTCGCGGCCTCTCCCGCTGATATCGCCAAGGCCGTTGATCCTGCCGTTGTTCAGATGGTGACGGGGGGCAATTGGGAAGATGGGGGCAAGAAGGGGTATTACCGGGCGGTGATGATTGCCCCGGCCACATCGGCCAGTGGCGCGGAAGTTTATCTGCAATGGTTCCAATCTGCCAAGGACCAAACTACCCCGACGCTGGTGCTTGAAGTGCCGATCAAGGAGGTTAACGACCTCAAACTGACGGACGCCACGCTGAGTATGGAGACGCTGAAGGCCAACGAATTCATTTTGTATGTTGAGCCGAATGACCCCTCCAAAGACACCCAGCAGGGTTTTTCGGTGACCGCAACGTCGCCCGGCAAATACACGGCTGTAGCAGGTGCCCTGCCCGAATAGGCAGGCTGGCGTTGCGACAAGGAGACTGTGCGCAGCGTGTTGCGTCCCTTGCCCTGATGCGGTACTGGCTGCGCTGACTGCTTGTAGCGTTTTTTCTGCCAAACAATTGCGCCTGCATGTGAGACTGTCGTGATGAGATAAGAGGTTGTTCTAAGCCCTCATGGATTTTTCTGATCTCGGCTTGAGCCCGAAAGTGCTCAGCGCCATCGCCGCTGCTGGATATACGGTGCCCACGCCCATCCAGGAGCAGGCGATTCCGAGCGCCGTCGTAGGTAAAGATGTGCTCGGTATCGCGCAAACCGGTACAGGCAAGACTGCCGGTTATGTTTTGCCAATGCTGACCCGGCTGGAACAAGGCCGCGCCCGCGCCCGGATGCCTCGGTCACTGATTCTGTGCCCGACGCGCGAGCTGGCCGCCCAGGTGGCTGAGAACTTCGATCGGTACGGTGTCAATCACAAGCTGAACATGGCGTTGCTGATCGGCGGCGTGTCGTTCGATGAGCAAAACCGCAAACTGGATCGCGGCGCCGATGTGTTGATCGCAACGCCTGGCCGCCTGCTCGACCATTTCCAGCGTGGCAAGCTGTTGATGACCGGCGTTGAAATCCTCGTCATCGATGAAGCCGACCGGATGCTCGATATGGGCTTTATCCCCGATATCGAACGCATTTGCAGCCTGTTGCCGCCTGCCCGTCAGACCCTATTCTTTTCGGCGACGATGCCGCCCGAAATTCAGCGGTTGGTCGATAAATTCTTGCGTGAACCAACCCGCGTCGAAGTCGCCCCGCAGGCTACTGCCGCCAGCACCATCGAGCAGCGCTTCAAGTTCGTCGACGGCGCTGATTGGGACAAGCGCGATGCCCTGCGCGAGATGATCCGTGGCGCCGATATCAAGAACGCGATAATCTTTTGCAACCGCAAGGTGGATGTCGACATACTCTACAAGTCTCTAGTCAAGCACGGTTTTGATGCCGGTTGTCTGCATGGTGACATGGACCAGCATTCGCGCACGGCCACACTGGATGGTTTCCGTGCTGGCAACCTTAAATTGTTGGTGGCTAGCGATGTTGCGGCGCGCGGGCTCGACATTCCCGATGTCAGTCATGTGTTCAATTTTGACGTGCCTGTCCATGCCGAGGACTACGTGCACCGTATCGGACGGACGGGCCGGGCGGGACGCAAAGGCACGTCGCTGACCCTGGTCACGGACGACGGCATCCGTATTCTGGATGAAATTGAAAAGATGCTAAAGATGCCGCTGGAGTGGATCGGCGATCCGCCGCCAGCCGATGCCGGTTCAAAGGCCCGAAAACGCGGGCGCGGTGGCCGTGGCGAGCGGCCAGCGCCCCGACAGGGCCGGGGCGGACCCCGGCGCGAGGCTCGTGAGCCTCGCCGGGACGCGCCCGCGCCTACCAGCGACACGCAAGAGCCATTGAGCCAAACCAGCGAATCTGGCAGTGAACCCCGCGCAAGTAGCCGCGAAGGCCGTGTGCCAGGCCGTACACGCCGCGACCGTGGACCCAGGCGAGACCGTGTGGCTGAGCCGGTTAGCGCCTTGGAAGCCGCACCGATTGTCCCCGCCAATACTGGTGAATCCCATCCCCGCCAGGAAGAGCTGCAGCGCCCGCGCGATCGGCAGGCAGAGCGCTCGCAGCCACCGCGTGAACGGCCGCAATCGCGCGCCCGCAGCGAACAGAGCGACAAGCCGCGCCGTCAAACCCGTGCGCCTCGTGATCCTGCCGCTGAGCCGCCGCTGGGTGCGCCCACCCGCCTCAGCCGGCCGCAACGCGACGATCGCACCCCGCGTGATGACCACAAGGATCGTCCGCTGCGCCGCGAACGGGACGATAGCGGCCCTTCCGTTATCGGCCTTGGCGACCACATGCCCGATTTCCTGAAGCGCACGACCAAGCAGTCCAGCAGTTGAATTTGATTCTGCGGGGATGCTCAAGCGCTCTTAACCGCTTTGGACTTTGGCTTGGTTGTCTTGCGTTCGGTCACGTTCATCGCCTCGCGGGCCCAGGCCAACAGCTCGTCAGGCTCATCAAACAGCCGGTCCGGACAGCGGCTGTAATTTGCCATCGTCATCGGGCCGTTCTTGGACGGATACACCAAAGGCCCCATGCCCTCGTTCTCAAACTTCGCCTTCGTGCTATCATCGGCCTTGAAATAAATCGCATCATCGTCCAGAAGCGCGAAAATCTTGCCGCTGGCATAAATGCTGGCACCGCCGAACATGCGCTTGATCTCGATCGGGCCGAGGGGGGCCAGCTGCTCGGCAATAAACGATTTGAAACTGTGGGAAAGAGTCATCGGACGGCCCTTGGAGCGTTGGCAGTGACACAGCAAACGCGACTTGATCTATCGCCCGCATCTTAGCATGGTTCTGCCCAAATTCGGGCCGCAACGAGAGGTTTCATGGCCAAGGAAGAATTGTTGGAGTTCCCAGGGGTGGTGAGCGAGCTGCTGCCCAACGCTACATTCCGGGTCAAGCTGGAAAACGGGCATGAGGTCGTCGCGCACACCGCCGGCCGTATGCGCAAGAACCGGATCCGGGTCCTGGCCGGCGACAAGGTGCAGGTGGAGATGACGCCCTATGACCTCACCAAAGGCCGGATCACTTACCGTTTTAAGTAGGCTTGGCTGGCCGTTCCGGCGGGCCACGGCGCCCGATGGTGGCGAACGGACTGCCAATCACTGGCGGCCAACGAGCTTGCGCTCAGAGGGTGCGGCAGCGTCGGCTGCTGCGCGCAAATCGGGCGTGCGGCCACGGCTGGTGCTCGCCAGTGCCTCGCCCCGCCGGATGCAGCTGCTCGCCCAGGTCGGCATCGAACCCGACGCCTTGCGCCCGGCCCAAATCGACGAGACCCCCCTCAAAGGCGAGTTGCCGCGCCGATACGCCTTGCGCGTCTCCTACGAGAAGGCCTTGGCCGCGCGCGAGATGATCTCCAACGATCCCGAACTTGCTGATGCGTTTGTGTTGGCGGCAGATACGGTGGTTGCGCATAACCGCCGTATCCTGATCAAGCCCCGCTCGGTGGATGAGGCGCTGGCATCGCTCAGGCTGTTGTCTGGCCGCGCGCACCGCGTCTACACCGCCGTGCAGCTGATCCGCCCCGATGACAAAATCCGCAGCAAGGTCGTTGTCACACGGGTGCGCTTCAAGCGGCTGTCGGCCGATGAGATGGATAGCTATATCGCCTCGCGCGAGTGGAAGGACAAAGCCGGCGGTTACGCAATCCAGGGTATCGCGGCGGCGTTCGTGCGCAAGATCTCCGGGTCTTATACCAATGTCGTCGGGTTGCCGTTGCATGAGGTCGTGCTGATGCTCAATGGTGAAGGCTTCCCGATCCATTTCAACTGGCTGCGCTTCAGCGACAGCTCCGGGGACTGAGGCCGCAATGTCCGACGCCAAATCCCGCTGCCCCGAATGCCGTGATGTTGCAGACCCGGCCTTCCGTCCCTTCTGCTCCAAGCGCTGCGCCGACGTCGATCTGGCCCGCTGGTTGACCGGCGGCTATGCCATCCCCGCCACAGATGTTGCAGGTGATGATGCGGAGGACGATAGTCCGTCGCCGCCGCGTGAAACGCATTGATATCAAGTGAGATATCAAAACGCTGCTTCGAACGTTTCGGCGCGTGCCATGGCCCAGGCAGCCCGGAATCGCGGATCGTCCGTTCCCTCTAGCAGTTCCCCAGGTTTCAGCCCGCGATACAGCTCGGCAAAAGTCTTGATCTCGCTCGGGCTGACGCGGCGTGACACGTGGTGGGGCGTGAAGCCGTTGGGGTGGTCCAGCCCTGCGGCTGCGACCACTTCGGCCAGCGAGGCAACGGTCGCTTTGTGGAAATTGGCAACGCGGATGGCTTTGTCGGTGACCACCAGCGCGCGCTGGCGGCCAGGGTCCTGGGTTGCCACGCCAACAGGACAGCGGTCCGTGTGACAGCTTTGCGACTGGATGCAGCCGATGGCGAACATGAAGCCGCGCGCCGCGTTGCACCAGTCCGCACCCAGCGCAAAGGCCCGGGCAATGTCGAAGCCGGTGACAATCTTGCCCGCTGCGCCAATGCGAATGCGGTCGCGCAGGCCCACACCCACGAGGGCATTGTGAACAAGGCTCAAGCCCTCGCGCATGGGCATCCCGAGATGATCGATGAATTCCTGCGGGGCCGCACCCGTGCCTCCTTCTTTGCCATCGACAACGATGAAGTCGGGCGTAAGTCCCGTGGCCAGCATGGCTTTGCAGATGGACAGAAACTCATGCGGGTGGCCGATACAGAGTTTGAACCCAGCGGGTTTGCCGCCCGAAAGCTGCCGGAGCTGGCCGACCACCTGCAATAGTTCTATGGGTGTACTGAACACCGAATGCCGGGCGGGCGAGATGCAGTCCTTGCCCTCAGGCACGCCACGGATGCACGCAATCTCGGCGCTGACTTTAGCCCCAGGCAGCACCCCGCCGTGGCCGGGTTTGGCCCCCTGGCTCAGTTTCAACTCAACCATCTTGACCTGATCAAGCCCGGCAGTCGCAGCGAATTTTTCAGAGGAGAACGTCCCATCGTCGTTCCGGCAGCCGAAATACCCTGAGCCGATTTCCCAGATAATGTCGCCACCGCCCGCCCTGTGATAAGGGCTGAGCCCGCCTTCCCCCGTGTCCTGCGCAAAACCACCCGACTGTGCGCCTGTGCTAAGCGCCTTGATGGCATTGGCGCTCAGTGCGCCAAAGCTCATGGCCGAGATGTTGAACACCGAGGCGTTGTAAGCCTGGGTGCAATCGGGCCCACCTACCATCACCCGAAAACCCTCCTTGGCGACCGGGCGCGGCGCAATCGAATGGTTCAACCACTCGAAATTATCGGCATAGACGTCGGCCTGGGTGCCGAACGGGCGCTTGTCGAGCACCATCTTGGCCCGTTGGTAAACGATAGCGCGGGTATCGCGGCTGAAGGGGGTGCCATCGGTCTCGCCTTCGAAGAAATACTGCCGCATCTCTGGTCGAATTTCTTCGAAAATGAAGCGCAAATGCGCGGCGATGGGATAATTGCGCAGGATCGAGGAACGGGTTTGAATAAGATCGCGAATGCCAACGATGGCGAGCCCACCGCAGACGATGACGGGTATCAGCAGAACCTCGATCAGGTTATGATGTAGGACCATCTCGCTGATGAGCAGCGCGGTTATGACCAGGACGAGCGTCAGCAGCAGGAACCGTGGTGTGAACGGCAGACCGAGCCAAGACATGCATTATCCCCATTCAAGACCACACACTGGAATGGATGGCCCGCCAATTTCACACTAAGATGACACAACGCCGTTTGCGCACGAGGTCTAAATACGATGTCAGCTGCTCAGGCCCCCCATGGCCGTTCGGAAACCGGCGACGCGCTTTTGTTGACGCCGGGTCCGCTGACCACCTCCAAGTCCGTCAAAGAGGTGATGGTGCACGACTGGGGTTCTCGGGACGCTGCGTTCCTCAAGATCAACCGCGAGGTGCTGGAATGGCTGCCCGGCATCATCAACGCAGCGGGAGACTATGTGACCGTGCCGATGCAAGGGTCCGGCACATTCGCGGTTGAAGCAATGCTGACAACGTTCGTGCCCCCGACGCGAAAATGCCTCGTACTGATCAACGGCGCCTATGGCTTACGTGCCAAGAAGATCCTCGACATCGCACGCCGCGCCAGCGTTGTGCATCAGACGCCCGAAGACGTGCCGCCGGACCTTGCCGAGGTGGATCACATTCTGTGCGCCGATAAGACCATCACCCATGTCTTTGCCGTACATTGTGAGACCACGAGCGGCATCCTCAATCCTATCGAAGCCATCGGCGCGCTGGTGCGCAAGCATGGCCGTAGCTTGTTGCTCGACAGCATGTCCGCCTTCGGCGCGTTGCCCATTGATCTCAACACCATTGGCTTCGATGCGGTGGCGGCATCGTCCAACAAATGCATCGAAGGCGTGCCGGGCTTAGGCTTCGTCATCGCCAGCCCGGCAGCGCTGGACAAGACGGCGGGCAACGCAACGACGCTGGTGCTCGATCTCTACGACCAATGGCAAAACTTCGCAAAGACTGGCCAATACCGCTTCACGCCGCCAATCCACGTCATTGTCGCGTTCCACAAGGCGCTGGAGGAGTTCTTTGCCGAGGGCGGACAGCCGGGGCGCGGCAAGCGATATGCTGAGAATGCGCGCGTGCTGATCGAGGGAATGCGGGAGCTCGGCTTCAAGCCGCTGCTGAAACCGCAATTGCAGGCGCCGATTATCGCGACCTTCCATATGCCCACGGACAAGGCCTTCGTGTTCCAGACTTTCTACGACGCGTTGAAGGATCGCGGTTATGTTATCTATCCGGGCAAGCTCACGGTGGCCGACAGCTTTCGCATCGGCTGTATTGGCCGGCTGAATGCGGGGCATATGCGCGACGCGCTGGCCGCGATTGGGGAGGTGATTGGGGAGATGAAGGTCAGTAGAAAGAGGGATTAGAGAGTAGGGATTAGGATTAGGGAAAGGAAAAGGGGACCGCTCCTGCTTTCCCTAATCCCTAATCCCTACCCTCTAATCCCTCTGACTACTTTTCAAGGCAATCTTCATGCCCCACCCCGCCACCATTACCTGCAACGGCCGCGACTACTGCTGGCCGTCCGCCCCCACCGTCGTCATCTGCATCGACGGCTCGGAGCCCGGCTACATCGAGGCCACCATCGAGGCTGGCCGCGCACCCACATTTGCACGCTTCATGCGCGACGGCGCTAACCTGATCGGCGAAAGCGCGATCCCCAGTTTTACCAATCCGAACAATCTCTCCATCATCACCGGCCGCCCGCCCTCCGTGCACGGCATAGCGGGCAACTTCTTCTTCGACCCTGCTACCGGCACCGAAGTGATGATGAATGACCCGAAGTTTCTCCGATCGCCCACGATCCTGAGGGCGTTCCATGATGCAGGCGCCAAAGTCGCCATGGTGACCGCCAAGGACAAACTGCGGCTGTTGTTGTCGCACGGGCTCGACTTTGGGCCGGGAAGGGCCATCGCGTTTTCATCTGAGAAAGCCGATACGGCGACGGTCCGTGACAACGGCATGGATCAGATCCTGGGCAGTGTGGGTTTGCCGCTGCCCGAAGTCTATTCCGCTGATTTGTCGGAGTTCGTGTTCGCTGCCGGGGTCAAACTGCTGGCAACGTTCAGGCCGGACCTGATGTATCTGTCGACAACGGACTATATCCAGCATAAGACCGGCCCCGGCACCAAAATCGCAAACGACTTTTACGCCATGATCGACCGTTACCTCGCCAGCATGGATGCGCTGGGTGCCATCATCGTGGCCACCGCCGATCATGGCATGAACGACAAGCATAAGGCCGATGGCTCGCCTGAGGTGATTTATCTGCAAAGCCTGTTGGATGACTGGCTGGGCATCGGCATCGGACGTGTAATCCTGCCGATCACCGATCCCTATGTCGCCCATCATGGCGCCCTCGGCTCGTTTGCGACGGTCTATCTGCCGGCTACTGCCAATGTCGAGGCAATCGCCAACCGCTTACGCCCTATTGCCGGCGTTGACCTTGTGCTGACTCGCGCCGAGGCCTGCAACCGCTTCGAACTGCCGCCCGACCGAATCGGCGATCTGGTGGTTCTGTCGGGCAAGCACATGACGCTCGGCACGTCGGTGGCCCGGCACGATCTCTCAGGGCTGGACGAGCCCTTGCGCTCACATGGCGGCTTGGAGGAGCAGCGCGTGCCGATGCTTGCCAACCGCAAGGTCACCATCCCCGCCGGGCACACCTTACGCAATTACGACGTGTTCGACGTCGCGCTGAACCGGGTGGTCTAGGATTTTCCCGCCCCAGCCCCATCTTGTCTCTCCTCCCTCAAGAGGGAAGGGACGCAAGCGCCGCAACTCCGATTCCAGCGTCGCCTCCCCCTTGAAGGGGGAGGAACAAGGTGGGGGTGGGCGGGAAAGTCTTACGCCGCCGCCGTCAAGGCTCCGCGTGCCCGATCAGCCGTTTCACCTCGGGCATCCGGGACTGGAACCGGAGCTCCAGATCCTGCATCGCATCGTGTACGGCTTGTACGATTGCCAAGGGGCTCGACTGGCAATGGATGGTCACCAACAGGCCCAGCGGTGACCGCCGGGCGCGCACGTCATGGATGTTCGTCAAGCGCATGTCACTCGCGGTAAGCTCGTGCAACACGGCCTCGATACGGGCAAGCTCCGCTGCCGGAACATCCTCGCCTGAGACGGCGCTAACTAGCATCGGCTCGATATGGCTCTCGGCTTCGACATCAGCGCCAAGTTCGGCCAAGATAGCGTCTTCCAGGCGGCTCGCGAGCACGTGCGCCTCACCCAAAGGCATCGCTCCGTCCACCTCTAGATCCAGGCTCACCGCCAGCTTTTCAGCAATGTGCTGGATTGTGACGTGGTGCACCGCGACTCCCTGGCGGGAGGCCACCAGTAGCACCTTGTCAAAGGCGGTCTCGTCATCGAGTTCGACGGGCAACAGCGACAGAGACACGTCCGCTGACGGTAGCTCCAGGCGGATCGCATCAGCCAATGCGTTCTTGACGGCCGTCGCTCTGTCGAATGGCAGCGTGCGCGGCACAGCCACTTGCGCTTCGACAAACAGCGTTGCGCCCGCTGGCCGCGCCCGTACCCGCTCCAGCCACAGGACGCCCTGCGTGGCCTGCCCGGCCGCTTCAACGCGCTCGATCACGCCGTCGGGTGCAGCATCCATCAGCATATCAATCGTGCGGCTGCCCAGCCGCCAGCCCGCCAGCCCGATGAAGGCCGCAACGAACACGGCCGCCAGGGCATCAGCCCAAGCGTAGCCCAGCGCCACCAGTACCAATCCGGCAAGCACCGCAATCGAACTCAGCATGTCCGAACTGAAATGCAGTGCGTCAGCTTCAAGAGCAACGCTGTTGGTGCGCTTTGCCGTTGCGTCCAGCGAACGGGCCCGGAAGAAATCGATAGCGATCGCAGCCAGGATCAGGGCAATCGCCCACCATGTCACCGTGACCGGCGCCTCGTGGCCAAACAGCCGCCGGATGGCTTCAACCACAACACCGATGGCCGTGACGAACAGCAATCCAGTCTCGACCAGGGCCGCCACGCTTTCAATTTTGGCGTGGCCATAGTGGTGACGGGTATCAGCTGGCCGCTCGGCGATGCGGATGGCCCAATAGGTGATGCCCGTCGCCCCAAGGTCGATCAGGCTGTGCACGGCATCAGACAGCAGGCCGAGGCTGCCTGTTGCGAGGCCAGCCACCAGTTTCGCAATTGTCAAAACCGCACTCGCCACAATCGACCATAGCGCTGCCGAACGCTTTTCGGCGTTCGTGTCTTTGTCCATCTGTGAGGCGGTGTTCATAGGGGGAAACCGTTCAGGCCGTCTGTTCCATGCCACTGACCTAGCGGGCTTTCGCGCCCACCGCTATCGAGGCTTTTGTATCGCAGCAATCAGCCTGGTCAGTGTGTCCATCGTAGACACATCCGCGCGCCCATCGATGAGCTGTGGCCGCCAATGCCGCTGGAAGGCACAGACCGTGCGCTCGGTTTTGGCGTCAAACATGCCCGATGCGTCGAGGCCAAAGCCGAGTGTGGATAAAAGCCCTAGCAGGCGCGTGACGGCTCGCCCCGTTTGTCCCAAGCTGATCGTCTCCCCCGGTTGTATGGGCCCCGGAGCCACCCACAAACCGAAGCCTGCGCGCGACAGCCGCTGCCAGTCGAAACGCTCGCCAGGGTCGGACTTGCGATCCGGCGCAATATCTGAATGTGCCAGCACATTTTCCGGGGCAATGCGGTAGCGGCTGCAAAGCCCGTCAAGACGTAACAACAGCGCGTGCATCTGCGGCTCGGTGAAATCGGTATAGCCATGGGCGTGTCCGGGATTAACCAGCTCTATGCCGATCGAGCTTGAGTTGACATCGGTGCGACCGTGCCAGGACGAAACGCCGGCGTGCCAGGCCCGGTGCTCATCGGCAACCAGCCGGAAGATCGCGCCCGCCCGGTCGATCACATAGTGGCTGGACACTTGTGCTGCCGGGTCGCACAGCCGCGCAAGTGCCGCCTCAACCGAAACCATGCCAGTGTAATGCAGGATCACCATATCAGGCGCCTGGCCGCCCGCGCGCACAGCCCAGTTGGGTGACGGTCGATCGATCACTCCCTGCATCACGCCGGTTCCGCGAGGGCGAGATCAGGCCGGTTGCGGCGTCCTTCCCGGATGGTGATAATCAGGACCCCCGCCAATGTCAGTCCGCCGCCAACGACCATGCGCCAGGTCAAAACATCTCCAAACCACAGCACCCCTGACATCGCGCCGATGATCGGAGCCAGCAGTAGAAACGGCGCCATCATCGGGATCGGATAGCGGCGCAATAGCCAGAAGAATCCCGAATGACCAATCAGCGTGGCACCGATGACGATCATGGCAACCGAGATCCAGGCGCCCCAGCTGGCCTGTGTGATCACAGCCACCGGATCACGCTCGAACAGCAGTGCACCGATTAAGAGCGGCGGCCAGGTCGAGAGGGACACCCACGCCTGCAATTCATAGGCGCCAACGCCTTGAACGCGGCGCAGAAAAATCGCGGCCGTGGCCCAAAAGAGTGCCGAGAGGACCGTCAAAGTCACAGCGTTGGAATAGGCGAACACTTTGGGGTCGAACCCCATCAGCACCACACCGCCGAAGGCAAGGATGAGCGCCGAGCCGCGCCAGACACCGATCTTGTCACCCAGAAATATCGCTGAAAGCAGCGTTGCAAACGGCACGGCAAGATTGCTCGCGACCGCCAGTGGCGCGATGTCTTTGGCCAGCGCCAAGCCAGCAAAGCCCGTGGCGAAGGACAGCGGCCCGGTCAGCAGGCACCCCAAGAGCAGATTTCGCATCTGGCCCGGATGCCAGCGCAAGAACGGCACGACGCACACGAATGTCAGGCCGAACCGGATCGCCATCAGCAGCAGCGGCGGAAACTCGTTGACGGCAAGTTTGCAGGCGATCCAGTTCACCCCCCAAACTGTCTGGATCAGCAGTAGAAGCGCCAGGTGCTCAGGTTCAAAGCGTGTCCGCAACACGCCGCCTTGGGTCCCCGCGATGGACATCAGTTCGCGCGGTCTTTGAGGATCTGGTCGTACGCCGCATTGAGCCCCGCGACCTTATCCGTGGCGATCTTGATAAATTCAGCCGGCATCCCGCGCGCAATGGCTCTGTCCGGATGGTTCTCTCGCATGAGCTTGCGGTAGCGCGCCTTGACGTCATCCATGTTGGCGGCGTGGGGAAGTCCCAAAACGACATACGGATCGGCCTTGACGTCGGGCACGAAACGGGCGCGGATTGAGAGAAATTCGGCCTTCGTGAAGCCAAAACGGTTCGCGACGGCCGCGAGATATTCCTCTTCCATGGGGTGCAACACATTGTCGGCGGCGGCAATATGGAACAGTCCTTCCAGCACGTCCTCAAGCAGTTCGCGATTGTCGCGGAACATATTCGCGAGCTGTTCGGCGTAGGCCTCGTAGCCCGCGACATCCTCCTTGGCGAGATTGAAAATGCGCGCGACATTGTGTATCTCGCCCGGTGGAACGCGGAACACCTCCTTGAAGGCGGCGACCTCGTCGGGCGTTACGACGCCATCGGCCTTGGCCATTTTGGCGCCCAGCGCAATGACGCCGACCGTGAACGCGACCTGGTCTTGCGGGGGTTGGTCGCCACCCAGCTGCCGGTCGACCCCGAAATGTCCAGCGACACCGCCCAGCAATGCCCCGATCGGGCCGCCGACAGCAAATCCAGCGGCCGCGCCCGCGAGCTTTCCCCAAATTGACATAGCCACTGTATACGCAGAATCGGCTCGCGCTGCCACAACTCCAAACGCCACGCGCCTATGCGCGCGTCACAGAGCATCGGGCGCAATTTTGCCAGACCGGAGTGCCGCGAGCCCTCGCTGCATCGACCATTGCAAGAAACGGTAGTCGCCCGCGTAGGTGATGAGCCGGTAGCCGAGGCCGAACATTTCGAGCGCGTATGCGGTGGTGCCGACGTGAATACAAGGCTGCACGCCGTGCCGCTTAGCCTCAACCGCAATCCGCGCGATGGCTTTCATCACTTTGGGATATTTCGGGTCATAGCCCGGCTTCTCGCCCATGCTCAACGACAGATCAGAGGGGCCAACATAGACCGCATCAAGTCCTGGTGTCGTCAGAATGGCCTCAAGATTGTCTAGCGCCTGAACGGTCTCGACCATGGCAAGGGTCAGAATGGTCTCATTGGCTTTGGCGGAATAGTCGGGCCCGCCGTACAGCACCGCGCGGTGGGGGCCTGAACTCCGGCTGCCCAGTGGTGGGTACCGGCAGGCCGAAATGAAAGCCTCGCATTCGGCGCGTGAATTCACCATCGGACAGATGACGCCATAGGCCCCTGCGTCCAGCAGTTTGCCGATGATGGCAGGTTCGTTCCACGGAGCGCGAACGAGCGGGGTCCGATGGGTGGTGGAGATCGCCTGCAACATTGGAATGGAAGCCTGAAAATCCACACCGCCATGTTGCAGATCGATGCAGACGCTATCAAAGTCCTGGTTTGCCACGAGTTCGGCGCTGAGCGATGACGCAATGCTGAGCCAAGCGTTGATGACGTTGCCGCCGCCCGCCCAGATTTTGCGAATGCCGTTCTCACGCATAATGTCCCACTCCTTGATTGGTTGCCTGGCTCAATGTGCATGGGATACTTGCCAGAGCAAGGGACACGCCAACTCTGACAACCCTGTCAATAGATCATTTCGATTGAACTATCTCTTGGCCGGTGCAAAACGTGGGAGTGGCAACAACAGACAAGGGCTCCCTGCCCAGGGCCCGCGAAAATCCGACAGGGCAACGATGGACTACGACTTTATTATCGTGGGAGCAGGCTCGTCCGGCTGCGTGCTTGCTGACCGCCTGACCGAGACTGGCCGTCACAAAGTGCTGCTGCTGGAAGCCGGCGGCAGCGATTTGCGCTTCTGGGTGCAAGTGCCGCTGGGCTATGGCCGCACCATCAACGATCCGAACGTGAACTGGATGTATCGCGCTGAGCCTGACGTGGGTCTTGGCGGAGCCGCAGACTATTGGCCGCGCGGCAAAGTTCTTGGAGGTTCCAGCTCCATCAACGCGATGGTCTTCATTCGCGGCAACCCGGCCGACTACGACGATTGGGCTGCGGCAGGTAATCCCGGCTGGGGCTGGACCGACGTGCTGCCAGTGTTTCGCGGCATCGAAGACAATGACGGCGGCGCCAGCGATTTCCGCGGTGTCGGAGGCAAACTGCATATCAGCGATGTGTCCGAACAACTGCATCCCCTCACCCGCATCTACTTGAAGGGCGCACGCGAAGCTGGCCTCGCTCTCAATCCCGACTTGAACGGACCAATGCAAGAAGGGGCAGGGGTCTATCAGCTCACCACCAAGAACGGGCGGCGGATGTCCGCGGCCCGGGCGTTCCTTAAGCCGGCCCGGCGGCGTGAAAATCTGCACGTCGAAACCGGGGCGTTGGTGACGCGGCTGCTGATCGAGGATGGCAAGGCCGTTGGCGTCGAATACCGGCAGCACGGGGGCCTGGTGGCGGCCCGCGCCGGCTGCGAAGTAATCGTCGCAGGCGGCTCTGTGAATTCGCCGCAACTGTTGCAACTGTCGGGCATTGGACCTGGCGCGCTTTTGCAGTCGTTGGGTGGGCCTATCGTGCTCGACAATCCCAACGTAGGCGAACATCTGCAAGACCATCTCGGTCTCAACTACACCTACCGGTCGCGCGTCCCGACGCTGAACGGCGTGCTACGGCCGTGGTGGGGCAAGCTCTGGGCTGGGATGCAATATGTGTTTGCGCGGCGGGGCCCACTGAGCCTCAGCCTCAACCAGGGCGGCGGTTTTTTCCGGACCAGCCCGAACCTTACGCGGCCGAACATGCAACTCTACATGCAGGCCATCAGCACCATCACGGCGCGGCAGGGCTCGCGGCCTATTCACAATCCCGACCCGTTCGAAGCCTTCTCGCTCGGTCTCTCGTCCTGCCGCCCGACGAGCCGGGGCAGCATTATGATCCGCTCGCCGAACCCGCTTGTGCCGCCCAAAATCACCGCCAACGCCTATGGTACCGAACACGACATCCAGGAAATGTTGGCGGCTGTGAAGTTCCTGCGCAGGCTCGCCGCCACGCCGTCGCTGGCAGCTGTGATCGAAGAGGAACTGGCGCCTGGCCCAGGCTGCCAAGGCGATGCCGACCTGATTACCGACATCCGGGCACGTTCTGGCACGGTCTATCACCCGGTTGGGACGTGCGGCATGGGACCCAGTGCTGGCAGCGCGGTTGTCGATGCCAGGCTGCGCGTCCATGGCGTTGACGGGCTGCGCGTTGTCGATTGCTCGATCATGCCCAACATCGTAAGCGGCAACACCAACGCCGCCGCGATCATGATCGGCGCCAAGGGCGCACAGATGATCCTCGAAGATGCACGCTAAGCAACGCGCTTGACCTTAAACCTGCGCTGCCAGATCATAGCGCTCTACCGGCCCCAAAAAGCGAGTACAGCATGTCCGATCCGCGCATCAAGCCAATCACCATGCCGAAATGGGGTCTCTCCATGAAGGAGGGGAAACTCGCGGGCTGGCTCGTGCAGCCAGGTGCCAAGCTGAAGGCTGGCGACGAGATCATGGAGATTGAGACCGACAAGATCGCCAATGTGGTGCAGGCGGCCGAAGACGGCACGCTGCGGCGCGTGGTTGGCGAAACTGATGCGATGTACCCGGTTAAGGCCCTGCTCGGCGTGATCGCTGATGATAGTGTCAGCGATGGCGACATTGATGCATTCGTGGCCGGTTATGTGGCCCCTGCTGGCGGCGGCGATGATGACGAGGGCGCATCGGCATATGCCTTTGTGGCATTACCTGAAGGCCGCATCCGCTATGCCAAGCGCGGCGAGGGTGAGAACGCTGTCATCTTCATCCATGGCTTTAGCGGCGATGCGGACAACTGGCTGTTCAATATCGATGCGCCCGCCAAATCGGGAAGTGTGTATGCCCTCGATCTGCCCGGGCACGGAGAGTCTGTGAAGAGGTTGCCCGAGCCGACGCTGGCGGGCCTTGCCAAAACTGTCGCCGCATTCATGGATGCCTTGCACATCGACAGCGCCCACCTGGTCGGTCATTCCCTGGGTGGAGCCATTGCCATGCGGTTGGCGCTGGATGCGCCCAAGCGAGTGAATTCACTCACATTGATCGGATCGGCGGGATTAGGCCCTGAAATCAACAGCGGCTATCTCGGTGGGTTCGTCTCGGCCAGCTCGCGGCGTGACCTGAAACCTGTGGTCGAGCTGTTGTTTGCCAACCAGGAATTGGTCAGCCGTCAGCTAATCGACAATCTTTTGCGCGCCAAGCGCATCGACGGCGTCGAGGCGACGCTGCACTCCCTTGCCGCAAGCGTGTTTCCAGGCGGCAAACAAGGGTCGATCCTGGCCGCCGAAATCGCGAAATCGGGCAAGCCTATCCAGGTGATTTGGGGCCGCGAGGATCAGATTATCCCGGTGAGCCATGCCGCAGCTCTTGGCAGCGCAGCCAAGTCCGAGGTCATCGACGGCGCCGGCCACATGGTGCAAATGGAAGCCGCCGCCAAGGTCAACGTGCTGATCGAGGCCTTTGTGGGAGCCGTTCACTCATAATTGTCTGCGCGATCCTTGTCGAAGCAGCACGATGACAGCCAGCCGGAATAGCCACGCCAGTTCGCACGGCACCAGTTGCGCTGGCTGATGCCGTCGTCTGCGGCTACGCACTGGCCGATACGGATGCCCGAGGCTCCAGGAGGCACACTGACAATAGCATCGTGATTGACGCCGGGACCATTTCTCAACACGGCCACTCCAGCAGCGACCGTGGACGGAACGTGAAATGTTGTGTTCGCAGACGGCGCACGCGCTGCCGCTGTGCCATCCTTGACAACACAACACGTCGAAAGCCAGCCGGTTTGGCCCTGCCACTTGGCTTGGCACCAGTCTCTTTGGCTGACAGTGTCATCGGCCGCCGTGCACCGGCCCAGACGGATGCCGCCTGCGCCCGGCGGAACGGCCACAATCTCATCGTGGTTCACGCCCGGTCCGCTGCGCAATATCGCTATTCCAGCGGCGATGGTTCCTGGCACATGATACGTGCCCGGCTGCAACGTACCGATGACGACCGCGCTCGTGGGGCCAGCGCTCCGCGTAACAGGCTGTTGCTGCGGCGCAGTTGCGCGGGCGGCAGGGAGCAGATTGATTGGTTTAGGTGGCGTGACCGCTTGGGGCGTCAAAATCGCAAGTCTTTCGACGGCCAGCGCCAGATAGACGGTATCTTTGGGATGCCGGGCAATGAAGGCAAGAATAACTGCGGTCGAATTTGAGGTCTTCACGTCGGACCATTCTGCGGCGGCATCTGGAACTGTCATTACAGCAGGCGGCTGGGGAAGCGTCGGCAGGGGTACCGGTGCGACCACGACTGTGGGCACATTACCGATGGGCGCAGGATTGATCATCACCTCGCCCGGGATCTGATCGTAATAGGCCGGAACCTGATCATGCTGAATGCTGGCTGCCAGTTCGCCAACTTCGGTCTGCATCCGCTTGGCGATAGCGACCTGCGACAAACCTGGTATCTTCAGCGCAACCAATAGCTTGCGTGTGAATACCGAATTCACATCGTTGTCATTGGGCAGGCGGTCAAGCGCGGTCTGATTGATACCGGCCGAGTAAAGTACGAACACGCCCTTTGGCGCCACCACTTCGGCCAGCCCCCGGGTTAAGCCGATATCGCGTGTTCCTCCCGACTCGAACGGATTGTTGCGGCAGGCATCGAGCACCATGAAAGTGGTGGCAGCGCCCTTCTGTTGCAAACGTCGTACGATCCGGTCAGCGGTGATACCCTCTTCGCGGACCCGCTCCTGCTCACCAGCCTGCACCGCCGGCATATCAACCGGCAGCAGTACGTTCTCAGCGCCCAGCGCCACGCCATGCCCGGCATAGTAGAAAAACACGATGTCGCCGAGCGCGATGCGCTTTTCCAACTCGGCGAGTTTGTCGTTCATGCCTCGCCGGTTGAGATTAATACCAACCACCACCTCGAACCCGATGTTTCGCAACGCCTCGCCAACCGCATTGGCGTCGTTGACGGCCATTTCCAGTTTTGGCACGTTTGCGTAGTCGTTGTTACCCACAACCAGAGCCACACGCTTGGCCGCGTCTGCTGGAGCGCTAACAATCATCAAGCCGACGAAGAGCGCTAGGCCTTGCCAAATCCGCCGCATCATGGACGCCGCTCCATCCGGTTTGATGAACCAAAAGCATAAGTCAATTGGAGCACTTAGGAAAGTGACCCGTTGCAAAGCCGCTGTGCTCATTCGCACACTGGCTGCGGCTTACACAAACAGGTCTGTCCTCGCAAATTTGGTAACGTCAATCAGGCCATTGTCGGAAATGCGCAACTCAGGGATGACGACAAGCGCCAGCAGCGAATGCTGCATGACGGCGTTGTTGAGCTGGCAGCCACACGAGTGCATCGCAGCGATCAGCTGATCGGCCTGCCCGGCCACCACTTCGGCGCGCTGATCCGACATCAGCCCGGCAATCGGCAGTGGCACCAGCGCCAGTTCGCGGCCACCCGAAATCACCACGATGCCGCCGCCAACTTCCCCCAGCCGATTCGCGGCTTGCGCCATGTCGGCCTTATTGGTGCCGACGACAATCATATGGTGGCTGTCATGGGCGACCGTGGACGCGACGGCGCAGTCGGCGGTGTAGCCAAATCCCGAGACGAAGGCGTTCACAACGCCACCGGTGCCTTGGTGCCGTTCTACCAGCGCAATCTGACAAACGTCACCAACGCGGTCCATCATCACGGTGCCCTCGTGCACGGGCAGCGTCCTTTCGAGCGCGCGCGTAGGGGCCTGGTTTTCGATCACGCCAATGACCCGGGCCGTGACGGAATTGGCGCCGTGCGGGGCCGCAATGTCAAAGTCAGCAGCCGCGATATGGCGGCCCATATGCATGGTTTGGCGGGCGAAGGCCGGATAGGCATGGGGCGCGATGTCAACCGTCAGCTTGCCATGCTCGGCCAGCACGTTTCCGCGCGCGATCACCATGTCAACCGGCAGACTGATCAAATCCGAAGTCAACACGATGTCGGCGCGGCGGCCTGGCGTGATCGACCCCAGCTCGCGCTCTAACCCGAAGTGCTGCGCGGTGTTCAGCGTCGCCATCTGGATGGCTGTCATAGGCTTGAGGCCTTGCGCGATGGCGTGGCGAACCACACGGTTCATATGGCCATCGCGTACCAGCGTGCCCGAATGGCTGTCGTCTGTGCACAAGATGAAATTGCGGGACTCAAGCCCGCTCTCGGTAATCGCCTTGACCTGCGCCGCCACATCGTACCAAGCCGAGCCCAGCCGCAGCATGGCCCGCATGCCTTGCCGCACGCGCGCAATGGCGTCTTCGGCGCGGGTGCCTTCATGGTCGTCAGCTGGGCCGCCAGCGGCATAGGCGTGGAAGGCGCAGCCGAGATCGGGCGAGGCGTAGTGGCCGCCGATGGTTTTGCCGGCCGCTGACGTGGCCGCCATTTCGGCGAGCATCTTGGCATCGCCTGCCACCACGCCCGGGAAATTCATCACCTCGCCAAGGCCGATGATGCCAGGCCAGCACATGGCTTCGGCGACCTCGGCGGGGCCGAGCGTGGCACCGGGCGTTTCGAGGCCGGGTGCGCTCGGCACGCAGGAGGGCACCTGCACGAACACATTGACTGGCAAGCTTGCTGCTTCGTCGTGCATCAATTTCACGCCGGTCAAGCCGAGCACATTGGCGATCTCGTGTGGGTCGATGAACATCGAGGTGGTGCCGTGCGGGATCACCGCGCGGGCGAACTCGGTGACGGTAACCATGCCGCTCTCGACGTGCATGTGCGCGTCGCACAGGCCAGGCACCAGATAACGGCCGGCGGCGTCGATGATTTTTGTTGCGGGGCCGATGGTGTGCGCGGCGTCCAGCCCAACATAGGCAAAGCGGCCGGCCGCGATGGCGACGTCCGTGCCTGGGATGATCTCGCCGGAATGCACATTCACCCAGCGGCCGTTGCGGATGACGGTGTCTGCAGGCGCGCGCCCCATCGCGACGTCGATAAGGCGGCCCGCGACGGCGTGCCAGGGTTGCGGTTGCGGCATGGAGGAATGTCCTGTCGTATGGCTCGGTACTGGGTGTCAGGCACTTATGGCGCGTATCGAGGTAGGTGCAAGTCAACAGGCCGCGCCAGCGCGCCATAAGTGCCTGACACCGGGCGCTCCCAACCAAGCTTAGGTTTTCTCGCGGTCGTAGTAGTCGACTATGGCTTCAGACCGGAACAATTTCGCCAGCGTGGCGCTGCCGCCGTGGCCGCCGACGACCACCGACACCTTTTGCGAATCGGGATATTCGCAAGCGTCGATTTCGGACAGATTCGATAAGGCCAGATAGCGCAGCGGCGCCGTGCCGGTGTTGATGATCTGGTGCGCGAAGGCGGCCCCTCCGGTGGGGCAGGCGATGACGTCGTGCTGGCGGATCGGGTAGCGCTGGTCTCCGAAGCGCAGCTCGCCCGACCCCTCCAGGATCAGGAACATCTCCTCCTCGCCGTGGTGCGAGTGGAACGGGCATTGCGCCTTGCCCGGCGGCAGGACCGTAAGGTTGTAGCCCAGTTTGCGCGCGCCGATCGCCTTGCTGAAGCGGGCGCGGCGGGAGGTGTAGAGGCCATTGTCTTCAATGTCGTCAAAGGTGACGTCGGCAAGATTGACGATAGGCTTCACGGCAAACCTCCCCGCAGGTGTCATTATCCCGGCCAGGGTAACGTGTAGGTCTTCACATTGGTATAGCTCTTCATAGCCTCCCACACGCCTTCCTTGTAGCCGAGGCCGGAATCCTTGATGCCGCCAAACGGGCTCATCTCGATGCGGTAACCGGGCACATCCCAGACGTTGACATTGCCGACCTCAAGTTCGTTGATGAAGCGGGTGATGTGTTCGAGGCGGCTGGTGCAGACGCCGCAGGACAGGCCGTAGGCGGTGGAGTTGCTGATGCGGATCACGTCCGCGATGTCGTTTGGGCAGCGGATGATGGGGATGACCGGGCCGAAGGTTTCCTCGCGCACCAGCTCGCAATCAAATGGCACATGGTCGACGACGGTGGCGGGGTAGAGTGCGCCTTTTCGGTCATTGCCGTGCAGCAGTTTGGCGCCCTTCTCTACCGCCTCGTTGACGCGCGCCTCGAACTGCTTTGCCGCGCCCTCGTGAATGACCGTGCCGATGTCCGTTTCCGGGTCCATCGGGTCGCCTGATTTCAGTTTCTTCGCCTTGGCCAACACCAGTTCCACGAATTTATCGGCGATTTTTTCCATCACCAGTATGCGCTTGACCGCGGTGCAACGCTGGCCGGAATTTTTGGTAGCACCGGACACGGCAAGAGTTGCCGCCTTGTCGAGGTCCGCATCGTCCATCACGATCAGCGGATCGTTGCCGCCCAACTCCAGCACCAGCCGTTTGTATCCCGCCTTCCCGGCGATGTATTTGCCGACCTTCACCGAGCCGGTGAACGTGATCATATCCGCGTGCGGATCGGTAATCATCGCATCGCCCATGGTACGCGGATTGCCGGTCACCACCGACAGCATTTCCGGCGGCAACCCCGCCTCGTACAGAATATCAGCCAGCAGCAGCGCGGTCAGCGGCGTCAACTCCGTCGGTTTGGCGACGATCCGGTTGTTCGTGGCGATGGCGGGGGCCAGCTTGTGGCTGATCATGTTGAGCGGATGATTGAACGGCGTGATCACCGACAGCACACCGAGCAATGGGTAGCGGGACGTATAGATGCGCCGCTGCTGACCGTGGGGCGTGAGATCGCAGGAATAAACCTCGCTGTCGTCACGCAGCGCCGCATGGCCCGCGAAGGTCCAGACATCGTAGGCGCGCCCGGCCTCGTACAACGAATCCTTGAGGCAGAGCCCGCTTTCGGCTGTGATCAGATGCGCGATCTCGACTTTCCGTTTGACGAGGATGTCAGCGACGTTGAGCAGGATTTTCGAGCGCTCGAAGCGGGTGAGTTTGGGCTTGAAGGCGTGGGCTTTGGCGAACGCATCCGCAACCTGCGCAGGCGAGGCGGAAGGAACCGTTGCCACAACCTCGCCCGTATACGGATTGCGCACGTCAACCCGTTCATCCCCGTCCACCAGCTTGCCGGCGATCCGCATTTTCTCGTGCGAGCGGATGGGGAGGGCGGGGTTTGCCATTGAACTTCTCGTTTCTTGATTGGCAGCAGCGGAAAAGCGGGGTCAGACCCATGATAAGATGGCTATTCTTGGTGAGGTCCGTCCACGGGTCTGACCCCAGTCTGCGAGCGCTGCACTAAACCTTCCGGCTCAACCCGAGCATCCGTTTCACCTGCTCGTGGTCTACTGCGCCACCGGCGAAATCGTCGAACGCCTTTGCCGTCACCGGGATGATGTGCTTGGCGATGAACGGCGCGCCTTCTGCCGCGCCAACAGAAGAATCCTTCAAGCAGCACTCCCACTCCAGCACCGCCCAGCTGTCATAACCATGGCCGGCCAACTTGGAGAAAATGCTCCCGAAATCCACCTGTCCATCGCCCAAGGACCGGAATCGTCCCGCCCGGTTCACCCAGGGCTGGAAGCCCGAATAGACGCCTTGGCGGCCATCGGTGTTCAGTTCTGCGTCCTTCACATGGAAGGCCTTGATCCGCGAATGGTAGATGTCGATGAAGGCGAGATAGTCGAGGTGCTGAAGCACAAAGTGCGAAGGATCATAGTTGATGGCGCAGCGGGGATGGTTGCCGAGCGTTTCGAGGAACATCTCGAAGGTGGCACCGTCGAACACGTCCTCACCGGGATGGATCTCAAAGCCGACATCGACGCCCTCGCTGTCATAGACATCAAGGATCGGTTTCCAGCGGCGAGCGAGTTCTTTGAAGCTCTCCGAGATCAACGTGCCGGGCCGCTGCGGCCAGGGATAGGTGAACGGCCAGGATAGCGCGCCGGTGAACGACACGCTGACTTTGAGGCCAAGATGCCCCGAGGCGCGCGCCGCATAGATCATCTGCTCGGTCGCCCAGGCCGTGCGCGCGGCCGGATTGCCATGCACGGCGGCGGGCGCAAATGCATCGAACGCCTCGTCATAGGCCGGATGCACGGCGATCAGCTGGCCCTGCAGATGGGTGGAGAGTTCCGTAATCGCAACGCCCGCCTCGCGGCAAATGCCAGCGATCTCATCGCAATAGGTCTTGGACTCGCCCGCCATCTTCAGGTCAAACACCCGGCCATCCCACGACGGAATCTGCACGCCCTTATAGCCGAGACCCGCTGCCCACTTGGTAATCGACGGCAAACTATTGAACGGGGCTGAGTCGCCCATGAATTGCGCCAAGAAAATCGCCGGTCCCTTGATGTTCGTCGCCATCCCATACCCCATACTTTTGGTTGCCTCGCGGGCAGATCGGCGCCGCCCTGGACTGATATAATAGCTGGTCCCTGGCGCGCAGCAAACAGCCTGCGACCCAACCCTCAAAACTTTCCCGCTTGATCTTTGCCTCTGTCCGCCGAACAATCGCCATCGCTAGTTAGCATAAGTCTGCGAGAACCCCGCCGTGCCCCCACCCATCGTCGGCATCGTTGCAAATCCCGTTTCTGCCCGCGACATCCGGCGCGTGATCGCTAATGCCTCCAGTCTGCAAATCACGGATCGCGCCAATATCGTGTTGCGGGTACTCGCCAGTCTTAAGGCGGCAGGCGTTGATGAGGTGTTGATGATGCCCGAGGCGGGCGGTATCCGGGGCCATGTGGAGCGCAATCTCAACCGCGCCTCGGCCATTGACCGGGAGCATTTTCCAAAGCTGCGCTATGTGGACATGCGGGTCAGTGGCGGTGTCGAGGACACGCACAAGGCCACGCGCGCGATGGTGGAAGCCGGCGCTGCCGCGATCGTCGTCCTCGGTGGCGACGGCACGCACCGCGCCGTGGTTGCCCATTGCGTCACGGTGCCTATCGCTGGTATTTCCACCGGCACCAACAATGCGTTCCCCGAGCATCGCGAGCCGACCATCACCGGGCTTGCCGTTGGTCTGGCGGTGACGGGGCGCGTGCCCAAATCGCTGGCGCTGTTCGCCAACAAGCGCATTGACGTCGCCATCCGCGCAGACGGTGAGCCAACGCGCCACGACATTGCGCTGGTTGATGCCGCCATCGTCACCGAGCGCTATGTGGGCGCACGCGCACTGTGGAGGATCGAGACGTTCCGCGAGTTGTATGTGACCTTCGCTGACCCCGAAGTGATCGGCATGTCGGCCATCGCCGGGCTGCTGGAGCCGGTCAGCCGCTCTGAACCCGGCGGGCTGATGGTGGAACTGACGCCGGTCGCGACCGCTGCGCATATCCTGCGCGCCCCCATCGCGCCTGGCATGACCATGCCAATCGGCGTTGCCAGTTGGCGGCGTCTGCCCGCCGGCGAACCGCAATCACCCGCGACTCCCGTCGGATCCATTGCCCTCGACGGCGAACGCGAAATCACGTTTGATGAGAAGCATAGGGTTGAGGTCACCGTCACCAACGACGCTTTCCACACTATCGACGTTGCCGCCGTCATGACGTTCGCGGCCAAGGCCGGACTGATGCGAAGCCCACAGATCTGAAACACTGTAAGGAGGAAACCAATGTCCAACAACCCGTTCCCGCTCAGCAAGGCGGACTTGCTGAAGGCCTACCGGACGATGCGCACCATCCGCGAATTCGAGGAGCGGTTGCACGCGGTGTTTGCCGATGGTGACATTCCGGGTTTCGTTCATCTCTATGCGGGTGAAGAGGCGGCGGGCACAGGTATCATGATGCATCTCAGCGACAACGATCGCATCTCGTCCACTCATCGCGGCCACGGCCACTGCATTGCCAAGGGCGTCGACGTGCATTCGATGATGGCTGAGATCTATGGAAAATCGACGGGCGCCTGCAAGGGCAAGGGCGGGTCGATGCATATCGCCGATCTCTCCAAGGGCATGATGGGGGCGAACGGTATTTTGGGGGCAGGCGCTCCGTTGGCTTGCGGTGCGGCGCTGGCGGCCAAAACCTTAAAGAACGGCGGCATGGCGATCAGCTTCGTCGGCGACGGCGGCTCCAACCAAGGCGCGTTCCTGGAAAGCTTAAACCTCGCGGCGGTCTGGAACCTGCCGATTCTGTTTGTAGTCGAAAACAACGGCTACGCCGAATCCACCGCCCGCGAATGGGCCGTGGCCGTGGACAGCTACGTGGACCGCGCCGCCGGCTTCGGCCTGCCGGGTGTGACCATCGATGGCACCGATTTCTTTGCCGTCTACGAGACCGCTGGCGAAATGATCAAGCGGTGCCGCGAAGGTGGCGGCCCGGCGCTGCTCGAATGCAAAATGGTCCGCTTCTTCGGTCACTTCGAAGGCGACGCGCAAACCTATCGTGGCAAAGGCGAAGTCGAAGACATCCGCGCCAACAAGGATTGCCTGAAACTGTTCGTTGCCCGCGTCACCGAGGCCAAAGTCATTTCTAAAAAGGAACTCGACCCCATCGACAGGGAAGTCGTTGCGCTCATTGACGATGCGCTGGCCAAGGCCAAAGCTGCGCCACTGCCCAACGCCCGCGAGCTGACAACCGACGTTTACGTCTCTTACTAGGGATGAGGGAATAGGGATGAAGGATGAGGAGTTCTCGTCCCACCCTGTTCCCACTCACCCCTATTCCCTCATCCCACTTCCCTCGGAGTTTTTCCAAATGGCACGCAAACTGAGCATGAAAGACGCAATCAACGAGGCGCTTGACCAGGAAATGACGCGCGACCCGACCGTCATTCTGATGGGCGAGGACATTGCGGGCGGTTCTGGCGGCAAGGGCGAGATGGATGCCTGGGGCGGGCCGATGGGCGTCACCAAGGGCCTGTGGACCAAGCATGGCGACCGGGTGATGGATACGCCGCTCTCCGAAAGCGGTTTCATCGGCGCAGCCATCGGCGCGGCAACCTGCGGCTTGCGGCCGGTCGCCGAACTGATGTTCGTCGACTTCATGGGTGTCTGCTTCGACCAGATCTACAATCAAGCCGCGAAATTCAAGTATATGTTCGGCGGCAAGGCTGAGACGCCGGTCGTCATTCGCTGCATGGTCGGCGCTGGCTTCCGTGCTGCCGCCCAGCACTCGCAGATGCTCACCCCTCTGTTCACGCATATTCCGGGGCTGAAAGTCGTCGTTCCGTGCAACGCCTATGATGCCAAGGGGCTGCTGATCCAAGCCATCCGCGACAATGATCCAGTGATTTTCTGCGAACACAAGAACCTCTACAATCATGAGTCTGACGTGCCCGAAGAGCCCTACGCTATCCCCTTTGCCGAAGCCAATGTGATGCGCGACGGCAAGCATGTAACCATTGTCAGCTATGGCCTCACCGCACACAGAGCGATGGACGCGGCGACGGAACTGGCCAAGAACAAGGTGGAAGCCGAGGTGATCGATCTGCGGACATTGTCGCCGGTCGATTGGGACACGGTGCTCGACAGCGTCAAGAAGACCGGCCGCCTGGTGGTGGTGGATGAGGCCCATCCGCGCTGTTCGATTGCCACGGACGTATCAGCCTACGTTTCGCAAACGGCGTTCAAATCGTTGAAAGCCGGCATCCAGATGGTTACGTCACCCCACGCGCCGGTTCCGTTCTCACCAGCGCTAGAGGACCTTTTCATCCCGACCGGCGAGGCCATCGCCAAAGCTGCGATGAAGACGCTGGCCAATTAGCCAGAATCCGGTGTCAGGCACCATTGGTGCCTGACACGAAGTCACGCTCAAACCGCCACCTTGACCTTGGCGCTTTCCAGAATAGCCGTCACGCCCATGCCGCCAGCGGTGCAGATGGAAATGAGGCCGCGCCCGGCGTTCTGGCTGAGCAGTTTTGACAGCAGCCCGAGGATGCGCCCTCCGGTCGCCGCGAACGGATGGCCGTAGGCGAGGCTCGACCCCTTGACGTTCAGCTTTTTGCGGTCGATCGCGCCCAGCGGCTTGTCTTTGCCGAGCACGTCCTTGCAGTAAACCGGGTCCTCCCAGGCCTTCAGGGTGCAGAGCACCTGGGCGGCGAAGGCCTCGTGGATTTCGTAGAAGTCGAAATCCTGCAAGGTCAATCCGGCGCGGTCCAGCATCCGCGAGACGGCCACTGTGGGCGCCATCAGCAGGCCCGCACCGGCCACGAAATCGACGGCAGCGGTGTCGCCGAAAGTTAGGAACGCTTGTGGCGTCAGGCCGCGCTTGGCGGCCCACTCCTCCGACGCCAGCAGTACGCTGGAGGCGCCATCGGTCAGCGGCGTCGAGTTGGCCGCCGTCAACGTACCACGCTCCGATTTCTCGAACGCGGTTTTCAGCGTTGCCAGTTTGGCGAGATCGATGTCCTCGCGCAGATTGTTGTCGCGGAATACGCCAGCGCAGGGAAACACGATGTCGTCGTGGAAGCCTTCGGCGTAGGCTTTGGCCGCGTTCTTGTGGCTGTCGAAGGCGAGCTTGTCTTGGTCCTCGCGGGCGATTTTCCAGGACTGCGCCATCAGCTCCGTATGCTGACCCATCGACAGGCCCGTGCGCGGCTCGCCGGTGTTGGGCGGCTGCGGCGTCAGTTCGCCGGGCGAAAAATCTTTGAACACGGCGAGGCGCTCCATCACCGTCTTGGCGCGCTGCAACGCCACAAGGCGCTGGGCGAATTTCCGTGAAAAGACGATGGGGGCGTCGCTGGTCGTATCCGAGCCACAGGCGATGCCGCTGTCGATCTGGCCAACGGCGATCTTGGCGCCGATGTTCAGCGCCGCCTGCAAGCTGGTGCCGCAGGCCTGCTGCATGGTGATGCCCGGTGTGGTGGGGTGCAGCTTGGTGTCGATGATGGCTTCCTTGGCAAGGTTCCAGTCGCGCGAATGCGAGACCACTGCGCCGCCCACGACCTCGCCCACGGGCAACCCCGCAAGGCCATATTTGCTGACCAGCGCTGACAGTGCCGTCGACAGCATTTTGAGATTGGTCTGATCCGCATAGAGCGTGTTCGAGCGGCAGAATGGGATGCGTGCCCCGCCGATAACCGCGATCCGCCGAAGAGTTTGCTGTGCCATTGAAATCCCCGATTGCCGTTTAGCCGCCTACGCCGCCTCGCTGCGTTTGATCAGCAGACCCTGGCTGGCGCGGTAATTTAGCGGCCCACCGCGGAACGGCGCGAAGCCGGTACCGAAGATGACGCCCGCATCCACCATGTCGGCGCTTTCGACAACCTTCTCATCGCGGCAGCGCTCGCATTCATCGATCAGCGGCTTGACCAGTTCCTCACCCAGCAGGTGCAGCTCAACGGTGTTGTAGGGCGGATCGGCGGTTTTCTGTTCAGGCTTGCCGTCCTTCCAGACGTAGAAGCCTTCGCCTGACTTCTTGCCGAGTTTACCTGCGGCAACTAGCCCGGCCAGTTTTGAGCCTTCCATCGCGCCCGTGGCGATGCCCAGAATATCGGCGACGTGCTTGCAGATATCGAGGCCGACCTGATCGGCGAGTTCCAGCGGGCCGACGGGCATCCCGAACGTCTTGGCGGCTTCGTCGATCTTTTCGCGCTCGACGCCCTGTTCGAGCTTGGCCATCGCCCCCATCATGTAGGGCGCGAGCACACGGTTGACGAGGAAGCCCGGCACGCTCTTGACCACCAGCGGATATTTGCCGATGGCGGTGACGACGGCGCAGCCCTTGGCGACTTCCTCAGGCCGGCTGCCGGCGCCGCGCACGACTTCAACCAGGGGAAGCGCGGGCACTGGATTGAAGAAATGCAAGCCGATCAAACGGCCCTTGTCGGTGAGCGGCTCGGCGATCTTCTCGATCATGATCGAGGAGGTGTTGGTCGCCATCACCGCGCCCGGCTTCAGACGGCCTTCGATGTTCTTGAACAACAGCTGCTTGATTTCGAGTTTTTCCACGATGGCTTCGATCACCACATCGGCGCGCGGCAGGTGATCGCCTTTGCCATCCAGCAGCAGGCGTGCCATGGCGGCATCGACCTCTGTGCGCGATTTGAGACGCTTACGGAACAGGGCCTTGGCCTGCTCGGCCGCCCGCTTCAGTTGATCGTCGTTGATGTCCTGCAAACTCACTTCCATGCCCGCCAGAACGCAGACGGCGGCGATGTCGGCACCCATGGTGCCTGCACCGATGATGTGGGCCCGCTGGGGCTTGAAGTTGCCCTTGGGCGCTTGTGCCTTCATGGCCTCGGAAAGCTTGAACACCCGACGCAGATTGCGGGCGGTGTCGCTGACCATCAGTGGTGCAAACGCGCGGGTTTCGCCCTCTGCCATTGCCTTGTCGCTGCCGCCGGTGCGCTCGAACAGGTCGATCAGCCGGAAGGGCGCGGGGTAATGGTCCTCACGCACCTTGTCTTTGGTTTTCTTGCGCATCTGCTCGGCCAGGAACCCGCGGATCGGCCACTGCCGCATCAGGCGCTGGAACATCCCGGCGCCCTTGGAGCGCTTGGCCGAGAGCACGGCCTTGCGAGCGGCCCAGCGCAGATTGGCGGGCGAAGCGGCCAATTCGTCGATGATGCCCATGGCCTTGGCGGCGCTGGTGCGCAGCATGTTGCCGGTCAGCATCATCGTCATGGCCGAGGTGGGGCCAGCCTGCCGGATTGAGCGGAACGTGCCATTGAAGCCGGGGAAGATGCCGAGTTTGATTTCGGGGAAGCCGACGCGGGTGGCGTCGTCGCGGTCGGCGATGCGCCAGCTGCACGCCAGTGCCAATTCGAGGCCCCCGCCCAGGCACATGCCGTGGATAGCCGCAACCGTCGGCACGCTGAGCTTTTCCAGCCGGGCCAACAGTTCGGTTGCTTGCGAGAGAGCGGCGCGGACGTCGCCCTCGCTGCGGAACGCATCGAATTCGCGGATGTCGGCACCGTGGACGAAGCTCGAGTCTTTGCCCGAGATGAAGACGACGCCCTTGATCGCGCCCTGCGCCGCCAGTTCCTCGGCGCGGATGACGATGGCGCCCAATTCCTCGATGGCGCGGCGGCTGAGGGTATTGACGCGCTCGCCCTCGCGGTCGAACACGGCCCAGGCGATACCCTCCTGATCCGTGGAGAAGCGCCAATCCTTCAATGCGTTGATGTCAGCGGCCATGCGGGGGAACCTCTTACTGGGAGTCAGGCACCAGCGGTGCCTGACACCGGGTCATCTTACTCGGCCGCGGCTTGGCCAGGGATTGAACGTGGGGCGTTGGAGAGAACGCGGTAATGCGGTCTGACTTCTTCCGGGTCAAAATGATCGACGGCGATCACGCGCGCGGTCAGATCTTCGGCTTCGCGCAACTGCACAGCTTCAGCTTCGGTGATGGCCCCCTTTGCCGCCGCGTCCTTGATCCAGTCCCGGCCGTGATAGCGCTTAATTTCGCCCTTGCGGACAGCCCGTTCGAGCTTTCTCTGCGCTTCCTCGGCGGCAACGACTTTGGGCAAAGTATATTCGAGGATGCCGCCTGGATCATTCGGGTCCATGCTGACAAAGATCTCCCGCGTCAGCCGGTCGCGCGCATCGCCCGGTTCGAGCACCAGCGCCACCACTTTCTTGCCAAGCGCATCGCTGGCGGGACGCATCCGGGCTCCCAATGGAAACGCCACGAAGCGCATAAGCCATCGGGCAGGCGTGACCGGGAAATTGTCAATGGCTCCGGCGATCGCCATCTGGAAGCGGTACAGGCCGTTGCGCGCAGCAAGCTCGATGATGGGGACATCGGCCAGCAACCGTCCGTCGTCCTCGTAGCGCTTGAGGGCGCAAGACAGGAGATAGAGTTCAGACAACGCATCCGCCATGCGGCCGGTGATGCGCTGCTTCGTCTTCAGACCACCGCCCAATATGGCAACAACTATGTCCGAGACGAACGCAAACGTCCGGCAGGCGCGCCAAAGCTGGCGGTACCAGACGCCGACGCGGCCGGCATCCGAGGGGGCGTTGCCAAAGACCCCAAACGTGAGGTTATGGAACAGAGCGCCAAACAGGTTAGAGGCGCTGAAGGCGACGTGATCGAGCAGCAGATGCTCAAAATTGGCGAGCCCCTTGGCCTTGTCCGGTTCTTGCGCTGCCTGAATCTCTTTATAGAGATAAGGATGCGCCCGCAGCGCGCCTTGCGCAAAAGTAATGAGCGAGCGCGTCAGAATGTTGGCACCTTCAACTGTGATGGCAACCGGCACCATCTGATAGGCCGCTTGCAGATAGTTCGCCGGGCCATCGCAAATGCCACGCCCGCCATGCACGTCCATGGCGTGGTTGACGCATTCGCGCATCCGTTCGGTCGACTGGTATTTGAGCAATCCGCCAATGACGGATGGCTTTTCGCCTCGGGATACCATCGAGGCCGTGACTGCCCGAGCGGCCTCTAGAACATAGGCGTGCTCGGCAATTTTGGCGAGCGGCTCCTCGATACCCTCCATCTTGCCGACAGGGATGCCGAACTGCCGCCGGATGCGCGCGTAAGCCGTGGTCACGCGCAGCATGGTCTTGGCACCCGCCGCCGACGAAGATGGCAGCGAAATCGAGCGGCCCGCCGACAGGCACTCCATCAGCATCCGCCAGCCGTGGCCAGCCATATCTTGCCCGCCAATGACGAATTCCATAGGCACAAACACGTCCTCGCCCCAGTTCGGCCCGTTCGGGAATGCCGAGCCGGACGGCAGATGGCGGCGGCCTATCTTCACGCCCGGATGGTTGCAGGGAATGAGGGCAAGCGTGATGCCGATATCCTCTGCCGTGCCGATCATTTTGCCTGGATCGAACAGATGGAAGGCAAGGCCCAGCAGCGTGGCCTTGGGTCCGAGCGTGATGTAGCGCTTTTCCCAAGAGAGTTTGATCCCCAGCACCTCCTGGCCCTGGTGCATCCCCTTGGTCACGACACCGATATCGCGCATGTTGGCGGCGTCCGAGCCCGAGGTAGGGCCGGTGAGGCCGAAGCAGGGAATGTCGATGCCTTTGGCAAGGCGCGGCAGAAAATGCTCCTTCTGCGCCGTGGTGCCATATTTCTCGATCAGTTCGCCAGGCCCTAGCGAATTGGGTACCATGACGACGGTCGCGGCATCCGGGCTGCGCGACGAAATTTTTCCAAGGATCAACGACTGCGCTTGAGCGGAAAATCCGAGACCGCCGTGTTCTTTGGAAATCAGCATTCCGAGATAGCCGTGCTCGGATACGAAGCGCCAGATGCGATCGGGGATCTCTCGGTCATGATGGCGGATCTCCCAATCGTCGAGCATTTTGCACAGCTCGCTTGTCGGGCCGTCGAGGAACGCGCGTTCCTCCGCTGTCAGTTGGATAGGTGGCACCTCCTTCAGCTTGCGCCAATCGGGTGTGCCCGAAAATAGCTCGCCGTCCCAGCCAACGGTGCCTGCCTCAAGAGCTTGCGACTCGGTGTCGGACACCGTCGGCAGGCTCTTCTGGATGATGGCGAAAATCGGCCCTATGACGGCCTGGCGGACTTTGTCGACGTTGAGGGCAAAGAACGCCGCTGCCGGGATGGCCATCAGCAGCACAGGCAAAAACGACAGATGCTGCCCCGTGGGTGTCAGCACCCAATAAATGACGGCTGTGAGAGCCGCCGCCGTGCCCCAGACCACCAGCCGCGCCCGCCGCATCGCCAGCGCAAAAATGGCAACAATTGCCAAAACCAGAACGAGCCACTCGGCCATGTTCAACTGCCTCCAATGGGCAAACCCAGAGCGCGCGTCTCTGACGTCAACGCAACAGCGCCTCTCACCCTAGCTCACCCAGCCTCCGGCGTCGAACCATCAGACCAGGCAAACCGGTTGATATCGCTGGTGTGAAGGTCTTCCGTTCCCTTTTTGATCCAAATAGCCGACGGCAAATCTGACCAGTCTTGTAGCTCACCAATGGCAAAGGCGCAGTAAACGCCGCGCCGGCCTATCAAAAGACACCGGCCGCCCCGGATCGTTACCGAAGGCGGCCAGCGGCATTTGTGCGTGACGATTCCGGCCGGTCACGGCACCTCGTGGTTGCGCATACTCTTTGGCTATGAAAGCAATGGCACGGTGCGTCCCGCCCATTAGGGATTTTGCGACATCACGCTGGTGATTGCGAACCACGCGGGCGCATGGTCCGGTTTTTGCGTCTGGCACCCGGTGTCAACTGCCATGCCAGTGATGGCCAAAGGGAAACGACAATCGATGCGAGTGCTTTTAACGGGTGTCACGGGTGCATTGGGATGCGCTTTACTGCCGGAGCTGCTTGGTAAGGGCTTTGAAGTCTATTGCCTGATCCGGCCCCAATCCGGCCGTCAGGCGGCGGACCGGCTGCGCGAGATCACAACCCATCCACGCGCCATCGCCCTGGATGGCGATATCACTTTTCCATTGTGCGGCGTCGATCCGGCCAAGCTTCCCATCATCGGCAAGCTGGTGCACGCCGCCGCCGACACCAGCCTCAATCAAGCCAGCCCCGAGCGCATCGTCGAGGCTAATCTTGAGGGCACGCGCAATGCGCTGGCGCTTGCCGAGGCGCTGGGCCACCCGGATTTCTACTATGTGGGTACAGCCTACATCGCAGGCGACGCCGCCGTACTTGAGGAACAGGAGACAGGCGCGCCGCTCAATGTTGGCACCGGCCGCAATCCCTACGAGCGCTCTAAGGTCGCCGCTGAAACGGCAGTGCGTGGCTATTCCGGGCAATTCTCAGTGCTCCGGCCCTCGATTGTTGTCGGACGGTCCGATGATGGCACCGCGCCGCTGCTCGATGGTTGGTATGGCTTTTTTCGCAACATCACGCGGCTGCGTGAGTCGATCAGCCGGGGCAACTACAAAGACGAGAAGGGCGTCAAGATCATGCGCGGCTACAAATTGCAGCTGCCCATTGGCATCAAGCCCACCGACAACGTGCCGCTCAACCTCATCCAACTCGACTGGATTTCGCGCACCGAGGCCGCGCTCGTCGCCTTGCCCGCCCGCGGCCGCACCTACAATCTGACCCACACCAAATCGATGCGCCTGAAAGAGATCATTTGGGCCACCCTCGAAGCTATGAACATGACCAATGTCACCTTCATCGAGGACAACGGCAACTGGACGCTGTCGCCGGTGAAGCTGGCGCTCCGCCGCATGGTCAATCGCGAGCTTGATCACCTGCGCCCCTATCTGATGCACGGCCCCGAATTCATCAGCCGCAACCTCTACGAGGACCTCGGACCTGACTGGCCCGAGCCGCCCGCGATCACGGCAGACTTCATCCGCATGACGATGGCAGCGGCTGAACAGGGCTGGCGCGACGAAGCGGCCGCCAAGGCTGCCGCAGGTTCTCAGCAGGGCGCATCAGCGTATCTGTGAGCGTTGGGCTTGCTGGACTCGCCGCCCTGAATTAGTGAAATACTGTGAACATTCACTTTCGTCATTGCAGCGATGGTTGCCTTGACGAGCTGAAGGCGCAAGGGGCAGGGCTATGCGATATTTGATGCTGTTCATTCCGGTGATGGTGGCGCTGTCAGTGCCGCTTTACAATGTCATCGATAATCGCTGGATCGGCATTCCATTCTTCTGGTGGTTCCAGCTCTTGATGATCCCGGTCTCGGTGCTGTTTCTGCTGGCCGCCTATCTCGGTGACCGCAAATGACCGATCATCTCAACTGGACGGCCACACTCGTCTTTGTGTTCTTTTTCGCCCTGGTCACGGTGCTGGGCTTTGTCGCCGCCAACTGGAAAAAGGCTGACCTCGGCGATCTGCGTGAGTGGGGCCTCGGTGGCCGGCGTTTCGGCGCCTGGATCAGCTGGTTCCTGATCGGCGGCGATCTCTATACGGCCTACACCGTCATCGCAGTCCCCGCGCTGGTCTATGCTGTCGGCGCCTATGGCTTCTTTGCCGTCCCCTACACCATCATCATCTATCCACTGCTGTTTTTGGTGTTCCCGCGCCTCTGGCGGGTGACGCACCGGCACAACTACATGACCGCTGGCGATTTCGTTTTGGGCCGCTATGGCGATAAGTGGCTGGAGCTTGCCATTGCCTTCACGGGCATCCTTGCCACCATGCCCTATATCGCCTTGCAGCTGGTCGGCATCGAGAAGGTGATCGGTGCGCTGGGCTTCCCGACCGAGGGCGTAACGGCCCATCTTCCCCTGACCTTGGCTTTCATCATTCTGGCCGTCTACACCTACCGGAGCGGTTTGCGCGCGCCCGCCATGATTGCCTTTGTGAAGGACATCATGATCTACATTTTTGTGCTGGCGGCGATCATCGTCATCCCCCAGCAGTTGGGTGGATTTGGCGCGATCTTTGACGCGGCGGCGGCAGTCTACGCCAAAAAGGGCGGTGCAACGGGGCTTACGCTGCAGCCAGCGCAGATCATGCCGTACATCACCGTGGTTCTCGGTTCGGCAATGGCGCTGTTTCTCTACCCCCATTCGCTGACTGGAATCCTGTCGGCCTCGGGGCCCGATGCCATCAAGCGCAATGCCGTGGCGTTGCCGGCCTATTCGCTGGTGCTTGGGCTTATTGCGATGCTTGGACTCATGGCTCATGCCGCTGGCATCGTCGTCAAGAACCCGCAGGAGGTGGTACCCGCGCTGATCCTGAAGAGTTTTCCCGATTGGTTCGTGGGCTTTTCCTTCGCCGCTATCGCCATTGGCGCTCTGGTGCCGGCGGCCGTGATGTCGATTGGCGCGGCCAACACGTTTACGCGCAATATCTGGAAGCCGTTCATCCATCCACAGATGTCCGGTGCGGAAGAAACCACGGTCGCCAAAGTGGTGTCGCTGGTCGTGAAGCTGGGCGCGCTGGCGGTCATTCTGTTCGTGCCAACGAAGTTCGCCATCGACTTCCAGCTGTTGGGCGGCGTCTGGATGATCCAGTGCTTCCCGGCGATCATCTTTGGTCTCTACACGCGCTGGTTCGACGGTAAGGCGCTTCTGGCAGGCTGGGCCGTGGGAATGCTGCTGGGCACCTGGCTCGCCTGGGGCGCCGACAAATGGGTGCCGACGCACGGCGTGTTCGACTGGTTCGTAGCGTACAACGGTTTGATCGCCGTGGTGGTGAACATCGCGATTTCAGCGGCGTTGTCGGCCGTGCTGGGATCGTCAGCGCCTGACGCAACTAAGCCTGATGACTACGAGATCGATCAGATTGCCGTGCGGCGGTAGTGCGATGCGGAAAGACAGTCACGCCCACCGGTAGTTGAAACTCACACTGATGCGCTGGCCCTTGGTTGTGTTGGTGGGCACCTCGTGGCGGAGCCAACTTTCCCAGAGCAGCAGCGTACCGGGTATCGGCGCGATGTACACAAAACTGCGATTGCCGGTCTTGGCTTTGGCCCGGCGGGGTGGGGCTGCCATCATCATGGCATAGCGCGGGTCCTCGATCTTCAGCGTGCTCGCGCCCTCCGGCACCGCCACGTAATAGGTGCCGCTCAGCACCGACTGCGGATGGATATGTGCGCCATGGTGGCCGCCGGGATCGAGCACGTTCACCCACAGGCTGTCGATTTCCAACCCGCGCCCACCTAGATCAAAGTCGAGCGCTTTGGCGAATGTGGCGACATGACCGTCGATGATTTTGGTGAGGTCACGGAAGACAGGTACCCGTATGGCAACATCGTTCAGCGAGGCATAGGACGTGTAACCTGGGTAGCCGTTAGCCTTGCACCACCGCTTCCCGGCGCCATCTTCGCGGGCCAGATACAGCGCGCGCCCGGCCAGCTCCGCGTTAAGAGCCTTACCGCCCTTGCTATTGAGTTCGGCACGATAGAGCTGGGTGATGAAGAGCTGTTCGATTTTGGCCATGGGTCCGGCGCTACGGCACCGTGCAGGTCCGGTCAAGCGGAAGGCCGCAGACGCAGTTAACCGGGCCACGCCATGTTCACGACGCCGGGCATCCATGCAGCACCGCACCGGACCTTGCCCCTGCATGCGTGCCAGGCCAAGGTGCGCGCGAAGCGACCGGGGCCAAGACAATGCTGAAGCGACTGACGAAATTCGAGCGCAGCCAACAGCCCCTGGCCTCGGCGGGCCAGTTCATGAGCCGCATCGCCTTCAATACGGCTGTGGCACTGGGGCTGATAGGATTATCACTGTTGGCGGGAATGTCTGGTTATGCGGTCTTCGAGGGCATGGGCGTGGTCGATGCCTATCTCAATGCCAGCATGATTCTTGGCGGCATGGGGCCGGTCGCTACTCTGCAAACCACGGCTGGCAAGATCTTCGCTGGCACCTACGCGCTGTACAGCGGAGTGGTGCTGATCTTCTCGACCGGCATCATTCTCGCCCCCGTCGTCCACCGCGTCCTGCATGATTTTCATGTGGACGACACTGACGATGCGCCACCAAAGAGCCGCAATGTCTGATCGGCCCGAAAACAGCAGCGTCGCTGCAGGTTTACCCAGCACAGCGCCCATCGAGCGCAATTCCTCAGGCTCGATCCTGCCCAAGCCCGACGATTTCAAGGCCTTGCTGTTTTATCTTGCGGGCGTCGCGCTCCTATCCGTCATGGATGCCACCATCAAAGACGTGGCCGGGCGCTACCCGACGCCCGAGGTTGGCTTTATGCGGAACGTCTCGGGGCTGGTGGTCATTAGCGTCATCTGCGCCATTCTGCGGCCGGGTTGGCCAACCCGGCAGATGCTGTTTGTCAACGGCATACGCTCGGGCCTGACCGCAGTGCTGGCATTGACCTTCTTCTTTTCGCTGGCGGCGCTGCCATTGGCCGAGGCCGTCGCGCTGTCGTTTTTGTCGCCGACGTTTCTGGCGCTGTTCGGCGCGTGGCTTTTGAAAGAGCGGCTCAGTCCTCGCATCGGCGTATCGCTGGGCGTCGGATTTCTCGGCGTGCTGATTATCGTCAGTGGACAGATCGGGGGCCGAAGTTATGGGCCGTGGGCGCTGGCCGGTGCTGTGTGCGCTTTTGCGTCGGCGGTAATCTATGCCTTGTCCATGGTGCTCTTGAAATCGCGAGCCCGCACCGACCCGATCCCCTTAATCGTGCTTGTCCTGCATCTTGGCACGACGCTCATTCTTCTGGTACCCGCGCTCCTGGTTTGGAAGGTCCCGCCGCCGCGCGATCTACTGGTGTTCTCGGCAACCGGATTGCTGGGCGTAGGCGGGCATCTGTTCCTCGCCAACGCCTTTGCCCGCTCGCAGGCCGCGCGGTTGGCGCCTTTTGAATACACGGCCCTGATCTGGGCCGTCGGCATCGGCTATGCGGTATTCGGCGAAGTCCCCGGTTGGGCGACCATCCTCGGCGCTGTCTTCATCGTCGCCAGCGCCATCATCGCCAACCGGGCCTGATCAGTCGCCCGGATCACTTGCAGGGTGCGGGACGTCTCACGCGGGCTCTGGCCGTTGGAGCGCTTTTGCCGTAAGAGCCAGAAGTATGTCTGCGGACGACCGCAGCGGTTCAAGGGGAGGGCACCATGTCAGTCGCAAACATCGCCAACAGTCCGGAGGCGCAGGTCTTTACGGCTTCGCTGGCAGCCAAATATGGGATTTCGCAAGCGGCGGCCGCCTGTGCCATGACCGGCCTGCTGCCAAGCCTGATCACCGGGCTGGAACACAATACGATGTCGCGCGATGGCATCGCCAATCTGATGACGGCGCTGTCGTCCGGCAGTCATTACAGCGTCATCGCTGACCCGGCCGCCGTCGGCAGCGCCAGCACGGTCATGGACGGCAACGCGATCATTGGCCACTTGGTCGGGCCTGCGGGTCTTAGTCCGAGCACGTTGCAGATGGCGGCGGGGCAAGCTGGCGTGCCGGTCGGCCTGATGAAGGAGCTTGGCCCGGCGGTCGCGGTGTTTCTGATGGGCTGGCTGTTCCGCAATGCGGGCGGCATGTTGGGCAATGTCCTGGGTTCGGCCATGGGCACCGGCGGTGGCGGCATGTCGATGCCCCAGATGCCCCCGATGAGTGGCGCGCCCATGGGCCGCCCGATGGGCAGCGGCGGACCGTCGCTCGGCTTGCCCGATATCCGCAATTTCGATACCAGCGGGCGCAACAATCCCTACGGCAACATCGCCGACAGCATCCGGCGCGGCGGCTCGGGCGCGGGCCAAGTGTCGGGCGGCGTACGCGACATTCTGGGCGGGCTTTTGGGTTTTGGGTCGTCCAGCGGCTGGATGGGCTGGATCATCAAATTCCTGGTGCTGCGCTTCGGCATGACGATTTTGCGAAGCGTGCTGAGGGGCGTGATTAGCGGGCGATAAGCCCTATTCGGATTTGGCTTTCACCGCCATCCGCGCCAAGGTTTCATTCTTGAATTGCTGAAACCGGCCTTGCGCGATAGAGGCGCGGATGCCGGCCATCAGCGCCTGGTAGAACGCCACATTGTTCCAGGTCAGCAGCATCCCGGCCAGCAGCTCTTCGGAGCGAACGAGGTGGTGCAGATAAGCGCGGGAATAGTCACGGGCAGGTGGTGCGTCTAACAGGGGATCGATGGGGCGCGGATCGTCCGCATGTGCCGCGTTCTTCATGTTGAGCTTGCCATCCCAGGTATAGGCCAGGCCATGGCGGCCCGCGCGGGTCGGCATCACGCAATCAAACATATCGATGCCGCGCTCGACCGAGAGGAGAATATCCTGCGGTGTGCCAACACCCATCAGGTAACGCGGCTTTCCGGCAGGCAGATCGGGCACTGTTGCCGAGATGGTGTCCAGCATCACCTCTTGCGGTTCCCCCACGGCGAGGCCGCCAATGGAATAGCCTTCGCAGTCCATGGCCGCCAGGGCGCGGGCCGAGCGGTGGCGCAGATCGGGCTCGGTGCCGCCTTGCACAATGCCGAACATGGCGGCCCCCGGCTGGCTCATCGCCTTGAACGCCGTCCGCGACCGCTCGGCCCAGCGCAGCGACAGTTCCATGGCGCGCTCAGTCTCGGCGCGACTGGCTGGCAACGCGACGCATTCGTCGAGCTGCATCTGAATGTCGGAGCCAAGCAGGCATTGGATTTCGATGGATCGCTCCGGGCTCATCTCATGGCGCGAGCCGTCAATGTGGGATTGAAAGACCACGCCCTTTTCGCTCAGCGTGCGCAGCTTAGAGAGCGACATGACCTGGAAGCCGCCCGAGTCTGTGAGGATCGGCCCATCCCAGCGCATGAACTTGTGCAGACCACCCAGCCGCGCCACCCGTTCGGCGCCTGGCCGCAGCATCAGGTGGTAGGTGTTGCCGAGCAGGATGTCGGTACCTGTTGCCTTCACATGCTCCGTGAACATAGCTTTGACGGTCGCCGCCGTGCCCACTGGCATGAATGCGGGTGTGCGGATGGTACCGCGCGGGGTCACGACCTCGCCCAGACGGGCAGTGCCGTCGGTGGCCTTGAGATTGAAGGCAAACGGTTGAGTCATGGAGAGGAAGACGCCGGATGAAGGAGTGAGGCATCGCCATAGGAGTAAAAGCGATAGCCGGTTGTGATGGCATGCGCATAGGCGCGCTGCATGGTGTCGAGACCAGCAAAGGCGCTGACCAGCATGAACAATGTGGAACGCGGCAGGTGGAAATTGGTCATCAGCAGATCGACGGCGCGGAAGCGGTAACCAGGGGTGATGAAAATCGCGGTGTCGCCGTGGAAGGGTTGGATTGCGCCACTGGCAGCCGCAGCGCTTTCCAGCAGCCGCAACGACGTGGTGCCCACCGCCATGATGCGACCGCCAGCGGTCCGCGCGGCATTCAACGCAGATGCCGTTTCCGCACTGACCTCACCCCATTCCGGATGCATCTTGTGGCCGTCCGTGTCGTCGGCCTTCATGGGAAGAAATGTGCCCGCACCCACATGCAACGTCACGAAATGCTGCGGGACACCGCGCGCCGTGAGAGCTGCCAGCAATCCATCCGTCACATGCAGGCCCGCCGTCGGCGCAGCGACCGCGCCGTCATGCTGGGCGTATACGGTTTGATAATCACGCTCGTCGCCCGGTTCGACGGCGCGCTTGGCCGCGATATAGGGCGGTAACGGAACTTTGCCGTGAGCCGCAATAGCGATATCGAGATCCGGCCCCGCCAGATCGAACGCCAGCGTGATCTCCCCGCCCTCGCCACGCTCCGTGAGCGTTGCATCGAGGCTGTCCAGCAGGCAAGCCTCGCCTGTGCCGCCAAACTGGATTCGGTCGCCCGCCTGCAATCGCTTGGCTGGCCGCGCAAAAGCCTGCCAATGGCTGGCATCCAGCCGCTTGATCAATGTCGCTGACACGCTCGCCGTAGCCTCGCCGCGATGCCGGACGCCGCTCAACTCGGCACGCAACACGCGCGTATCGTTGAACACCACCGCATCGCCCGCCCGCAGTAATCCGGGGAGATCTCGCACAGTGAGATCACGCAGCTCAGGCGTGCCGCCGGGGCAAACCTCCAACAGCCGCGCCGCATCGCGTGGCACGGCGGGTCGCAGCGCGATCCGCTCTGGAGGCAGCTCAAAATCAAAAACGTCAGTCCGCATAGCAACCGGGGTTCACTTGTTCCACAGGGCTTCGAGCCGGTCGAAGGCCCTTTGATTGTGCGGCTCGGCAAGTTGCAACCGCATGCAATTCAAGTCGCGCTTGGGGAGATACCACGAGAAACTGGCGCGCGCTGCATTCTCAAAGCTCACGCGCTCGAACAGGAATGGCGCTCCATCCGCCGCCATCAACCCGCTGAAGCGCTGGCGCAGTGTATCGAACTCCTGATCATTGCGGAACACCATACTGGCCTCGCGGGCCGAGAACAGGCCCGACAACGGGCTGGTTACAGGCGACAGCACGCGCGCCATCCAGGCATCGAGATCCCCCGGCTGCGCCTCCCGGCACGACGCCTCTTGCGTATCGCTATCGAGTGTGCGCACCGGAAACGCGTTGATCTGCACCAGGATGACACCCGACGTATTGCCGGTCAGCCAGGTGACAACGTCGGGTTGTTTCAGATAGGCGAGCGCGATGCTCATGCCGTAATCATCGAAGTAGCCGGCATCGAGTACATGCAGGGCCGGGATAGTCGGCAGGCCAACGGCAGGCGAGATCAGCGGGAAGGTTGCCGACATCCGCACCGCCGTGCGCAGTTTGAGCTTGGCGGCAGCCTCGGGCATCTCCTTGAACAAATCAAAGGTCTGGCGGGCCTGCGGATCGGTAATGCCCGACAGATCGAGATTGCTGATCAGCAGCGGCTGGCCGGTCTCGGCGATCATCGGCGAGAAAATCAATGAGGGGCGTTTGCCCGCAGCTTCATCCTGGCGCAGCTGTGCGAACGTCACATCAAGTGTGCGCCATTGCTCCTCCAGCGCCCGGCCCCGGTCGTAATTGCGGCGCCACGGCAACACTGTGCTGAGCAGATTGTCCGGTACCAGTTGCTGGGCTACCAGCGACAGGCTGTCATAGCTGAGTTCGCCGCGCGGCTGCCCATTGGCCGCGCCAATGTCAGTGGCTATCAGATCCTCCAGGCGGTGCGACGGAGAGCCCTCTTCGCCTTTGGGCTCATCAACCCATTCAGGCGGCAGCATGGTGAAATAACTCGCCGGCACCATGCCGCCAGATGCCCCCGTCAGCAGCCGGATGCTTTGCGCCAAGCCCGTCAGACGGCCCTTGGCGGCGCTGTCTTCGCGCAAGCGATCAAGGACCAGTGCGCCCCAGAAGGCCGACCGGTAGCCGCCACCCGACAGCGCTACCACGACCAGCTTTGGCAGCCGCGCCTGGGCGCCGGTCTGGCCCGGCAGCCGCAATGTCCGCAGGGCCTCCAGCGAGGCAGCCCGGCGCACCTGCCGGAATTCTCCAGCATTGGAGACTGCACAGGCCACCGGCGACCGGGGCGAGGGCGGTGGCGCCCCATCACGTTGCAATAACAGCTGATCGCAGGCCGCGTAGTTCTCTTCCAGGCCGGGGAACGTGTACGGAAACGGCTCGTGGCCATGCAAGACGGCAGGCACCGCGATGAGCACCAGAACCACCCACAGCCGCACCCGCTCAATGAAGAAATTGAGGAACACGTACCCGGCCGTCAGCACACCGACGATAGCAAAGATGGCGACGGCCGGCAGGTTCAGCGCGCCGATGATGATGGCGGACCAAGTGAGCACGAACATCACCCACAGGATCAGCACACGCCAGATGATGTTGTTCCAGTCGATCCAATGGCCGATGCTTGGGATGCGGTGCTCAAGCCATTGCCGCGCGCCGACATGACCATCCTTGCTGCCAAACAGAATGAGTTCGATCAGCCAGGCTAGGGCCACCAGGATCAGCGTGAGAAAGAGGCCAAGGCCCCACCCCACGGCGGCCCGTTGCATTTCGCCCGTCGTCAGCGGCTCAATGACGATCGAAGCCGGGTAGACCAGCGCCAGCCATGGCAGCGCGCCGAGCAGCACAATGCGGCCGCCGAGACTTAACAGCTGCCGGGGAAACGGCATCTCCTGGAGATGTCGCGCAGACGATGAATCCAGATCGACCGCGAACACCCACACTGCGCCTGCCAGCAGCATCGCCAGCAGCTCGGTGAAAAAACTTGGACTTTGCAAAAGGGTTGCCGGGGAGATTCCCTCCAGCGGCGCATTTTCGCGGAACAGGAAGGCGACGCCAAAATCGAGGAACCAAGTGCCGCGGATGGCCAAACACACCCCGCCGAACAGCAGCCCCATCATGAACCAGTGGCGGGCGAAGCGGCCGAGGAAGTCTGCGATCGCCGAGACGCATACACCCGGCGCACTCCACAGCGCGATACGGCGTAAGCCCTCAGCGTCCCGCTCAGCCATGCTGCCGCGTGCCCCCGTCCGTTACTGCCCGGCACAACATATGGCGGCCGACTGGGGCAGCATCAGGGCACATCCGGGAGAGTGCGTAGCCGACATCTTGCCTCCACCGGAACTTCGGGGCACGGTGACGATGCCCTTTGCCTCCAACTCCCGCGTGGTGCCGTTGACCCTATATCAAGACGCGAGTGCCAGCGCCGCCGAGGTTGCGATCAAGCTCATCTTCGCCGTCGATGCGTCGGATAGCATCGAGGATTGGGAATGGCGGCTGGAGCTTTCGGGCATCGCTGCCGCGCTTCGTAGCCGTCCGGTGCAGGAGGCCATCGCGGTGCTGCCTGGCCACCGGCTCGGCCTCGCCATGCTGGTCTGGGCCGATGCGACGCAGCGCCACGACACGACAGGCTGGCGGCTGATCGATGGTCCGGAGACGGCGGCCGCGTTTGCCGCCGAGATCGAAACCTGGCCGCGCCGGGTCACGGGTGGTACCGGCATGGGCGAGGGCGTCGCCTCAGCCATTAGCTTGCTGAAGATCGCGCCGTGGACGTCGCGACGCCAGATCATCGATGTGTCAGGCGACGGGGTGGAACCGCTGCCGCTGCTGACGTCCAACGTCATCATGATGCGCGAGGCACGGGCCATGGCGGCCGTGGCGGGCGTCATCATCAACGGCCTCTGTATCGTTAAGGATAGGCCGGACCTGTACGACTGGTACGTGTACAGCGTGATGACAGGACCAGGAGCGTTCGTGATGCAGGTCAAGGAAATGCGCGATTTTCCGCGGGCGTTTCAGGCCAAGCTGCTCAAAGAGTTGCAGGTGGACGTTGCCTAGTGTTAACCAAATTGGTACGAGCGCGGATTAAGTGACAGTCGCAGACTTCGCGCTCGTACCGTGTTGTCGAGCCCGACAGGGCTTACTTCGCGTGCAGATCTTCCATCGCCATGCCCATATGCTCGCGGCAGCCCGAAACATCGCCCTTGGCGATCATGGCCGATGCCATCTCTAGCTGCTTCATGGTCATCTCCATGGCGTGCTTCTGCGAGGGAGCTGTCATGGCGGCGGCTTCGTTATGGATCTTGTCCATGTTCGCGGCCGTGCAACGGACGATGTCCATCGCGCTAGCCGAACCGGTAAATCCCAACCCAAGCACGCCTGCGACCAGGATAGTTTTCATCATTTCAGGAACTCCAATTGGAACTGGACAGTGACATCCCACGCACAACGTCGATCATCGGACCAATCACGCGCAACACACGAAAGGGACAATCACGCGAGTGTGCGATGAGCGTTATGCGCCGCGATCCGGTCGTGATCGGATGATGTGACGGGCCAAACCGGAAAGTTCAACAACGCTGCCGTTGCATGATCCCCCGGTTGTCCGGCCTACCTCCCCGCCCCCGAAACCCGCAACATCACCTCGACAATGGCACTGCCATAGCGGGCGATCTTCACCTCGCCCAGCCCCGTGATCCCATGCAACGCCCCGGCGCTCAGCGGCTTCTTGGCCGCCAGCTCGTGCATGGTGCGGTCGTGGAAGATGACATAGGGCGGCACATTGCCCTCGGAGGCCAGTTCGGAACGCAGCGCCCGCAGTGCCGAGACCAAAGCCTCGTCGCCGGACGCCGGGGCCACAGTTGCAGCGGCACCACCCGTTTTCCCAGCCCGCCGCTCGCGCGTCGCCCGCACGGCCTTTCCCATCGCCGGGCGCGCGTCTTTGCGCATCGAGAACGCCGCTTCGCCGCGTAAGAGCGGACGGCACGCTTCGGTCAGCCGGATCGCGCCGTGCCGCTCCATATCGACCATGATGAAACCCTGCACCGTCAGCTGGCGGAACAAGCCGCGCCATTCCTGGTCGCCGAACTCCTTGCCGATGCCGAACACCGCTAGCTTGTCGTGACCATTGCGGGCGATCCGTTCGTCCGTGGTCCCCCCACGCAAGACTTCGATGACATAGCCGACGCCGAACCGCTCGCCGGTGCGGTAGATCGCCGACAGCGCTTTTCGCGCTGCTTCGGTGCCATCGACGGTGGCGGGCGGGTTCAGGCAGTTGTCGCAATTGCCGCAAGGCTCTCTGGCCGTCTCGCCGAAGTAGGCCAGCAGCACCTGGCGGCGGCACCTGGTCAATTCCGTCAGCCCAAGCAGCGCATCCAGTTTTTGGGTCTCGACGCGCTTTCTGTCGTCTCCTGCCTCAGAGGAAGAAATCCACTGCCGCAGCATCGCCACGTCCGAGAGACCATAGGCCATCCAGGCATCGGCGGGCTCGCCGTCGCGGCCGGCGCGGCCGGTCTCTTGGTAATAGGCCTCGACGGATTTGGGCAAGCTCAGATGGCCGACGAACCGCACATCCGGCTTGTCGATGCCCATGCCGAAGGCGATGGTCGCGACCATGACAATGCCGTCTTCGCGCAGGAAGCGCTGCTGATGTTTGCGGCGTACGGCGGCGTCGAGCCCGGCGTGGTAGGGCAGCGAGACGCGCCCCTTTCCGGCAAAATACTCCGCCGTCTCCTCAACCTGCTTGCGAGAGAGGCAATAGACAATGCCGGAGTCTTTCGGATGGTTGGTTTTGATGAAGGCCGAGAGCCGCTCACGTCCCGACCCCGCACCGCCCGGCTCGATGATGTAGCGGATATTCGGGCGGTCGAAACTCGAAACGTAGGTATGCGCCCGTTGCAGCCGCAGCTGCTCGATGATTTCGGCGCGGGTTTTCTCGTCGGCGGTGGCAGTCAACGCGATCCGCGGCACATGCGGGAACAGGTCCGGCAGGCGCGAGAGCTGGCGGTAGTCGGGCCGAAAATCGTGCCCCCATTGCGACACGCAATGGGCTTCATCAATGGCAAAGAGTGCGAGCTCGGCATCACGGAGCAGGGAGAGCGCGCGCTCGGTGAGCAGGCGTTCGGGGGCGATGTAGAGCAGATCGAGTTCGCCGGAGGAGAGCATGCGCTCGACAGCGCGTTGCTCGTCGGCGGGCTGCGAGGAGTTGAGAAAGGCGGCCTTGACGCCGAGCTCGCGCAATGCATCGACCTGATCCTGCATCAGCGCGATCAGCGGCGAGACCACGATGCCGGTGCCTTTACGGGCGAGCGATGGGATCTGGTAGCAGAGCGACTTGCCGCCGCCTGTCGGCATCAAGGCGAGCACGTCCTCGCCCTCGATGAGGGCTTCGACGATGGCGGCCTGGTGCAGACGGAAAGAAGAGTAGCCGAAGACGGAGGCGAGCAGGGATTCGGCGCGAGCGAGGGCGGGGGAGGGTTCCGCCAGCTTCAGGGCAGCTTGGGCCATGGGTGGTCGCGACTCAGGGTTTAGCGCCTCGATCTGTATCGCTAACCCGTCGCGGGCGGGGTGCCAAGCCAGGAGGTTACCGGGCGCATCGGCGATGCACAGGGGCGTGGTCGCAGGCGACACAAATAGTCCCTACATCACCCCCGCCACGCCCTTGCGCCCAGCAGCGCCAGCGCCGGGCCGGTCGGCGTCTTCACGCCGCGTTCGAGCTGCGATACATAGCTCGCCGTCACATTCAGCACCCGCGCGAAGACGGCCTGGCTCATGTTGGAGGCCTCGCGCAAGGAGCGGATTTCGTCGGGTTGTAGTGGCAAAGGCTTGGTGGCGGAAGCGCGCTCACCCAGGATGCGCATGGTGATCTTGTCGGCGGTGTCTTTGCCGAAGATCGTGCCGCGAAAGTCTTGGGCCATTTCCAGCAGTGCATCGTCAAGCCGCGCATTGCCTTTAGTTTTCCTGGTCATAGACAATTTCCTCTAAACGACCCTCATCGACATCATCGTCGAGTTCGCGTTCAGCGCGGGCCAGAAAGTGGACAGCAGCCTTCTTCAAATCTGCAAGCTGTGCAGGGCTCACATTGCTCTGATCAGACTTTGCGAAACCAAATAGAAACACAGCCAATCGCTCCTGGCGGTAAGTGATGATCGTCCGATAGCCGCCGCTCTTGCCTTTGCCTAAACAGAGATTCGCCGGTTGACCACCGAACCAAAGGCTCTCTCGGCGTTCAAGGCTTCCACTGCCGCGTGGATTTCGTGGTCGAGAGCCGCGACATCGGTGAAAGTCTGATGGGCCAGATGATGCGCTTTGAGATCGTGCCAGACAACCTCGATGTCATTGAGTTCGGGGGCGTACTTGGGCAGCCACTCGACAGTGAGCCAATGTCTGCGCGCTTCGAGTGCCGCCCGAG
>JANYHF010000026.1 GCA_025359185.1 Hyphomicrobiaceae bacterium
CACCGCTTCGCGACGTGGCGCTTTTGGCCGATGAGTGCGTTGCTCTTCCTAGCAAGCCATTTGGCTTGCGTCGTCGAGCGCCTGCTCCTCGGCCAAAATCGCTCACGTCCAGCCCGAACCCATAACTGACGACAGGCCCTAGTATTACACTGCCTTCACAATTATCAACGTCTCCGCCGGACCCGTCACCAGCGTGTTGCGCAATGGTTTGCCGAACACTGGCACGTCGATTTCGAACACGTCGCCCACTTGCGTCTTGACGCCCGCCGCGCTGCTCAGCACCGCTGCGCCGTAATAATGCGCGTGCAGATCACCGGGGCGGCGGAAGTTGGGGTACTTGAAATGGTGGTGTTCGAGATTGGCGATGGAGTGGCTCATATTGGCCTCGCCGAGCAGCGCATCGTCTTCCCACAGCACGCTGTTGCCGCGCAGCACGCGAGACGTTCCGCGCACGTCGTGTGGCAGATCGCCGATCAGGAGTTCGGGGCCGAAGGAGCAGGCGCGCAGTTTGGAATGGGCGAGAAAGAGATAGTTGATGGCCTCGGTGGTGTGGTCGGCATACTCATTACCCAGAGCAAAGCCGATGCGGCGGGGCGAACCGTCCGTGTCTACGATATAGAGGCCGACAACCTCGGGCTCCTCGCCGCCCGCCAGCGCATAGCCGGGCAGCGGCAGCTCACCGCCCGGTGGCACGACGATGCTGCCGTCGCCCTTGTAGAACCATTCGGGCATAACGCCGATCGCGCCGGGTGCGGGCTTGCCACCTTCAACCCCCATACGGAACATCTTCATGCTGTCGGATTCGGGCGTCCCCGCCGGTTTCCCGAGCGCGTGCATCTTGTCGCGTGCCGCCGCGCTGCCGGTGTGGCTGAGGCCGGTGCCCGAAATCAGGAATCGCGCAGGCTCAGGGTGGTCGAGCGGGGGGAGAACATTGCCGGCGGCGAGCGCGGCCGCGTAGTCGATGACGGGACCGGCGGCCAGCGCCTTCACCATGCTTTGCAAAGACGTTTGGCGAGCGAGCGCTCGTTGGGCAAGATCGTACACGCTCGCGACACCTGCGAGCAGCGTGGCATCGTGACCCTCGCCGTCAACCAAGGCCACATGGCGTGAGCCGCCATCGCGAAGCTGGATAAGGCGCATACAACTCTCCCTCGGATGCGGCGACTGGAGGCGATCAAGGTTAACACGTGTGCAAATCGCCGGGACCCATCACTGGATGATCCGGAATGATACCGGAATGATACCGGAATGAACGCGAACCGTCACGGAAGCAGCGCCGGAGGGGTCCCGGCGCTGCGGAATTCAGCCTATCCTTAACCGGCCGGGGGCGCCTCCAAATCTCACGTCTCTTCCTCGCCCTCGACCGGGCTGTCGATGAGGCCGGCGACATCTGATTCCTCGCCCTCCTCCTCTTCCAGGAACGTATCCTCGGCCGCATCCTCGCTGGCGATTTCCGTATCCTCGGCCTCGATCTCGGCCAGCGCCTCGGTCGACTCCAGTTCCGGCAAATCGCCCTCCGCCGGCACCACGTCCGGACTAGCGAAAACTTTCTCTTTGATAGGCTTGATCTTGGCCGCCTCTACCGCCGCAACAGCCGCTGTTTCCCCAGCAGTTACAACGAATTCGGTCTGGCACATCGGGCAGGTGATGGGGTCGCGGTTGAGGTCGTAAAAGCGGGCCGCGCACGATTGGCAGGTGCGCTTTTTACCCCTCGCCTCTTTCTGGGACATGGGAATTCCTCGTCATAATGGATGGGTTCTGAAACCCCATTGGCACGGACGATTGGGGCTGTCAAAGCCAAATCGTTGACAGAGGGAGCGCGCGGCTGCTCTATGCGGCAATCTCTCAGCACAACCAGCGGTCATCATGAGCGGTCAAAGTACGCAAAAGCCATATGAATCAATGCGTTCCGGGCCGCTCACCGGCCGCATCCGGGTGCCCGGCGACAAGTCGATTTCGCACCGCTCCCTTATGTTCGGCGCGCTGGCGACGGGGGCGACGCGGATCAGCGGGCTGCTGGAAGCGGGTGATGTTCTGGGTACGGCAGAAATCTTGAAGGCGCTGGGGGCGTCAATTGCGCGGCAAGCCGATGGCAGCTGGCTGGTGCATGGGCGCGGCGTTGGTGGGCTGACGCAGCCGCAGAGTGATTTGGATTTTGGCAACTCGGGCACGGGCACGCGGCTGATGCTGGGTGTGCTGGCTGGGCACGGGTTTTTGGCGCGGCTGACGGGTGATGCGTCGCTCAGCCGGCGACCGATGGGGCGTGTGCTGAAGCCATTGAAACAGATGGGGTTAGAGGTCGTTGAGGGCGACAAGCTGACGCTGCCGATTACCGTGCGCGGCCGCTCCCGGCCGATCCCTATAACGTACACGTTGGATGTGCCCTCGGCGCAGGTCAAGTCGGCCGTGCTGCTCTGCGGCTTGCACGCGCCCGGCGAGACCACGGTGATCGAGCATGAAGCCACGCGCGACCACACCGAGCGAATGCTCAAGCATTTCGGCGCTGACATCCGCGTCACCGAAACCAAGGGCGGCCGCGCCATCACCGTTCAAGGCGATGCCGAACTCAAGGGCCGCGACGTGGTGGTTCCGGCGGACCCGAGCTCGGCGGCGTTTCTTATCGCGGCGGGTGCCATGGTGCCCGGCTCCGACGTGACGGTCGAGGGTGTACTGATCAATCCGACGCGTACCGGATTCTATATCATTCTCAAGGAGATGGGCGCGGATATCACGTTCCTGAACGAGCGTGTCGAAGGCGGCGAACCGATCGCCGATATCCGCGTGAAGGGCAGCAATCTGCATGGCGTGCGTGTGCCGCCAGAGCGGGCGCCGAGCATGATTGACGAGTATCCGGTGCTGGCGGTTCTGGCCGCGACAGCGACAGGACGCACACGCATGGAAGGCCTCGCCGAGCTGCGCGCCAAGGAGAGCGACCGGCTGGCAGCAACCGCCGCTGGACTGACTGCCAATGGCGTGGTGGCGCGGGTCGAAGGCGACACGCTGGAGGTCGAAGGCCGGACTGGCATTCCGGGCGGTGGCAGGGTCGAAACGCACATGGATCACCGCATCGCCATGGCCTTTCTGGTGCTGGGCCTGGTCGTGCAAAGACCCGTAATCGTTGATGATATCAGCATCGTCGATACCAGCTTCCCGCAATTTGGCACCCTGATGACCAGCCTCGGCGCAAACTTGCGGGCGGCCGCATGATCATCGCCATCGATGGCCCGGCGGCCTCGGGCAAGGGCACGCTTGCCAAGCGGATCGCGGCGCATTTTGGGCTCAACCACCTCGACACCGGCGCCCTCTACCGCGCCGTCGCCCGCGATTTGCTCTCGCGCGGCCTGAAGCTCGACGACGTCTGGGCGGCCGTCACCGCCGCACGGGTGCTCGATTCGCGGACCTTGGATGATCCAGCGTTACGCGGACGAACGGCCGGCGAAGCCGCATCCATCGTCGCCAAGATCCCCGAAGTTCGTTCCGCGCTTCTGAAATTCCAGCGCGATTTTGCCGCCCGCCCTCCCGGCGCTGTGCTCGATGGCCGCGATATCGGCACCGTCATTTGCCCGCAAGCTGACGTGAAAATCTTCGTCACCGCCGGCCCCGAAGAGCGCGCCCGCCGCCGTTCCACTGAACTCAATGCCGCTGGAATCGCCATCAGCTTCGAGGAAGTGCTGGAACAAGTGATCATGCGCGACAAACGCGACAGCGAGCGTGAGATCGCGCCCTCGAAGCCTGCGGCAGACGCGGACTTGCTCGATACGACGCATTTGGGTATAGATGCGTCCTTCAAAGCCGCCGTGGACTTGATTGCGGCCAAGACGGGCCTTGCCGGGCGTTCCTCACATGTGAGGCGCGCCCATTAGGTTTTGGCAATTCCCGATTGGTAATTTTGATCAGGCATCGAAGACGAAAAAGGGTTTGCGACCCTTGGATGTCTTCGCCAGGGCGGCATCACTTGAACCATGCATGGGCTGGCGGTGATTAGGGTGATGAGGACGGTTCCAATTGGGCCGCCTCGAATGCTTTTCACCAAAAAGTCGATGCCCCGAACGCAACCTCAAGTCCGGGAAACCTCTAAGGAATTTTGATGAGCGCAGTAGCCCATAGCGAAATGAACCCCTCGCGCGAGGATTTCGCAGCCCTTCTCGATCAGAGCTTTGACAAGGACGGCCTTTCCGAAGGCAACGTCATCAGGGGCACGATCGTCGGCATCGAAAAAGATCTGGCCATCATCGACGTTGGCTTGAAGACGGAAGGACGTATACCGCTCAAAGAATTCCACACGCCCGGCAACACCGTCGATCTGAAGGTCGGTGACGTCGTGGAAGTGTATCTGGAGCGTGTCGAGAACGCGATGGGAGAAGCTGTTCTCTCAAGAGAGAAGGCCAAGCGCGAAGAGAGCTGGGTCAAGCTCGAACAGCAATTCAACAAGCAGGAGAAGGTGCAAGGGATCATCTTCAACAAGGTCAAGGGCGGCTTCACGGTCGATCTCGATGGCGCGGTGGCGTTCCTGCCCGGCAGCCAGGTCGACATCCGTCCGGTGCGCGACATCGGCCCCTTGATGCACCAGCAGCTCCCCTTCCTGATCCTCAAAATGGACAAGCGCCGCGGCAATATCGTCGTCTCGCGCCGGTCGGTCCTCGAAGAGACGAGACAGGAGCAGCGTTCCGAAATCGTCGCCAAGCTCGAAGAGAATCAGATCATTGAGGGCGTGGTCAAGAATATCACCGATTATGGCGCGTTCATTGATCTTGGCGGCATCGACGGCCTGTTGCACGTTACCGACATGGCCTGGCGCCGCGTCAACCACCCGAGCGAGATCGTCGCCGTGGGTGACAGCGTCAAGGTGCAGATCGTCCGTATAAATCCCGATACGCAGCGTATTTCACTGGGCATGAAGCAGCTCTTGAACGATCCATGGCAGGGCATCGAGGCTAAGTATCCCGTGCAGGCCAAGCTCAAGGGCAAGGTCACCAACATCGCCGATTACGGCGCGTTTGTTGAGCTTGAGCCAGGCGTCGAAGGCCTCATCCATGTTTCGGAAATGAGCTGGACGAAGAAGAATATTCATCCCGGCAAGATCGTCGCGACCTCGCAGGAAGTCGAAGTGCAGGTGCTGGAAGTCGATCCCGTCAAGCGGCGGATTTCGTTGGGCTTGAAGCAGACCCAGGCCAATCCGTGGGAGAGCTTCCTCATTACCCATCCCAAGGGCTCCATCATTGAAGGCCAGATCCGCAACATCACCGAATTCGGTTTGTTTGTTGGTTTGGACACCGGCATCGACGGCATGGTGCATTTGAGCGATCTCGCCTGGAACAAGCCCGGCGAAGAGGCGATCAAGGACTATAAAAAGGGCGACAACGTCAAGGCCATCGTGCTTGATGTCGATACGGACAAAGAACGGATTTCGCTCGGCATCAAGCAGGCCGATGTCGATCCATTTGAGAATGTCGCGGGCCTCAAGAAGGGTTCGCCCGTCACCTGCCACGTTGTCATGGTGCAGGAGAACGGCATCGAGGTGAAGCTCGCCGAGACCGACCAGACCGCCTTCATCAAGCGCGCCGATCTTTCCCGCGACGCTTCAGAGCGCCGCCCAGAGCGGTTCTCTGTTGGCGACAAGGTGGACGCCATGGTCACCGGCGTTGACAAGGCTTCGCGTAAAGTGAGCGTGTCGATCAAGGCGCTGGAACTCAGCGAAGAAAAGGAAGCCGTCGCGCAGTTCGGCAGTTCGGACAGCGGCGCGAGCCTCGGCGATATTTTGGGTGCGGCATTGCGCAAGCGCACCACGGATGAGCCGGGCGAGGGTGATAAGGCGGAGTAGGTTTGCTCTGTCAGCGTTACAAAGATCAGGGCTCGCAGTTCGCTGTGGGCCTTTTTGTCGGGTGAAATAGGCGTGCTTATGCCGCATTGCACCAGAAGTAGATTGCTTCGGCGCGACGGTGCAATACGGCGCAACAACGCCTGTTGCATCCTACATCCACTCCCTCAACTTCGCCACCAGCCCCGTCCCCGGCACAGTCCCCTCCACGACCGCCTGCAAGCCGGTCGCCAGTTCCTTCCCCAGCTCCACGCCCCATTGATCGAACGCGTTGATGTCCCAGATCGCGGCCTCGACGAATACGCGGTGTTCGTACAATGCAATCAGTTTCCCCAAAGTCGCCGGATCCAGTAGCGGGTAGGCAATCGTCACCGACGGGCGGTTGCCGGGGAACACGCGGTGCGGGGCGAGGCGATCTGCCTCCGCCGCGCTGCGCCCCGCCGCAAGCAGCCCCGCCTTGGCCTCCGCAAGCGTCCGCCCACGCATCAACGCTTCCGATTGCGCGAGGCAATTGGCCAGCAGAAGCGTGTGATGCGCGGCCATCGCGGCCGGCTCGTGTGCGCGCGCGGCCACCAGGAACTCGACCGGGATGACATCCGTGCCCTGGTGCAGCAGCTGAAAGAACGCGTGCTGACCATTGGTGCCGGGTTCGCCCCAGACCAGCGGCCCGGTCTTTGTCGCAACCGGCGCACCCGAGAGCGTCACACTCTTGCCGTTGCTCTCCATGTCGAGTTGCTGCAAATACGCCGCAAACCGCGACAGCCGCTGATCGTATGGAATCACCGCCCGCGCTGCATACCCGCAGATATTGCGATGCCAGACGCCCACCAAAGCCATCAGCACCGGGAGGTTCTTGTCCAGCGGTGCTGACCGGAAATGCTCATCGATTGCATGCGCGCCGCGCAAAAACTCCACAAACCGCTGCGACCCTATCGCGATCATGAGTGGAAGGCCGATTGACGACCAGATCGAGTAGCGCCCACCGACCCAATCCCAGAACCCAAACACGCGGTCCGAGGAAATGCCGAAGGCTGCCACCTTGTCGAGCGCCGTCGAAATTGCCGCGAAATGCTTGCCCACCGCTGCCTCGCCAAGCGCGCCCGCGATCCACGCCCGCGCCGTCGCCGCGTTCGTCATGGTCTCGATGGTGGTAAAGGTTTTCGACGCAATCAGGATCAGCGTCGTCGCCGGATTGAGTGTCTTAAGCGTATCAAAAATATGCGCTCCATCAACGTTGGAGACGAAATGCAGGCGCGGACCATCATGGTACGGATCGAGCGCCAAGGTCGTCATGGCCGGACCGAGGTCCGAACCGCCGATGCCGATATTGATCACATCAGTGAATTTCTGGCCGCCCGCGCCAACACCCCTCGGCTCACCGAGCCGGACTGCCTGTGCAAACGCTCCGGCATTGATGCCGACGCTGCGGATATCGTCCATCACATTGACGCCATCCAGCAGCAGCGGCTTGCGGTCATCGCCCCGCAGCGCCGTATGCAGCACCGCGCGCCCCTCGGTGGCATTGATCCGCGCGCCCGCAAACATCGCGTCGCGCTTGGCCGCCACGCCCGCCGCCTCGGCCAGCGCCACCAGCCGCCGCATCGCCTCGTCATCGATGGCGCATTTCGACCAATCGACTAGCACGCCCTCGGCTTCGCGCGAAAACCGCGCGAAACGGGCCGGATCGCCAGCGAAGGCCGCACGCATGTCGCGCGGGGCCGCAGTCCGGTGATGGGCGGTGAGTGCGGCGAAGGCATGCGCGGTGGCTGTGTCGGCCGTGGCAACGGTCATGAGCGTTAAGTCCTTCGAATAGCAGCGGAAAGCGGCGCACCTCCGCAGCTTTGAATGAGTGCAATTCCAGAAGATAATACTTGGTTCCGGCGCGCGGTCCATGGCAGGACTTGTACCGTTAGATCCGACAACGGCTTTCAACCCTGAATGGACACAACGGCGATGCGACGGAAAATTTGGCTGGGCGTTGGCCTGGTGGCGATGTCGGGAGCGGCCGGTGCTGGCGCAGCGGGCGTGACACCGGGTGCTTTGCCAGCGGTGCCCGCCCATACAGCTGCAGCCAAACAGGTCTGGCCTGTCGCGGACACCAAGGCGCCTGGCGGCGAGGGCGGAGAGAGCGGCGCTCCGGTTGCCGGTACGGTGTCGCCTGTGCAATTTTATCGCGATATCGGGCTCATCCGCGGCCACTTCCGCGTTGGCGACGAGTTGATCAAGCTCGGCCGCTGGGATGATGCGGTGCCACACTTTCTTCATCCGATCGAAGAGGTTTACGCCCGTATCGCTCCGTCTCTCGACACTTATAAAGCCGCGCCGTTCGACGCCTCACTGAAGGTTCTGCTGCAAACGGTGAAAGCCAAGGATGCCGGCGCCTATGCTGCGGCGCTGGCCACGGTCAACAAGCAGCTATTGGCGGTCGATGATGCGATGCGCGCCAAGGCCGCTGACTGGGATGGCTTTGCCGTGCGTGCAGCCGTTGCCATGCTGACATCAGCCAGCGAGGACTATGCGGGCGCCTTTGACGCAGCCGACAAGTCCAAGATCAAAAACCCCGTCGAGTACCAGGATTCACGTGGGTTTGTCTGGCAGGCGGAACAGATGCTGGAGGCGTCGTCGGCCAAACTCCAAGCCAAGAGCGCTCCGGCCTATGCGGCTGTGCGCAAGGCGATCGTCGAACTGAAAGCGGCGTGGCCAGACCCGATGCCGCCGGACAAGGCCGTGATGCCGCCGGACGCCGTCCTGGGGCTGATCGCCCGGATCGAGCTGAAGGCTGGTAAGCTGATGCAATGAAACCGGCAGTTTCGACATCATTTGCAACACCCACCCCACGATGCGGCACAAGGTGGACGTGGTTCCATGACGCGGGTTGTCGACTCCATTCCAGGCGAAGCCGAACTACGCTAGAACACTGACAACGGCACGCCGGCGGCTGGGCCAAAGAAACTGCGGGAGATTGCGATGAGCGAACCCATTGAAGCTGGTGGCGAGGTCCGTGGCCGGAGCGGCGGCCGTTCGGCGCGGCGCGGGTCGCGTGTGAGCGGGCACGCCATCAACCAGATGCCCTGGCGCATTCCGTCCAATCCGGACCGGCCGACCGAGCCTCTGACGTCCGAGGGTGTCGAAGCCGTGCACAATGGCGCCATGCGCGTGCTGGAGGAGATCGGCATCGATTTTCTGCACGATGATGCGCGCAAGATCCTCAAGGGCGCGGGCTGCATCGTGAAGGACGGTGACGTGCGTGTGCGCATGGATCGTGCCTTTGTGATGGAGCAGGTGAAGAAGGCACCAGCAGAGTTCACGATCACGCCGCGCAACCCGGAAAAGACGATCACTGTCGGCGGCAAGAACATGCTGTTCGTGAACGTCTCATCGCCGCCGAACTATTCCAATCTGGACGTTGGCCGCAAAGTCGGCACGCGCCCGGCGTTTCAGGATCTGATCAAGCTGACGCAGTATTTTAACTGCATCCATATGGCGGGCGGCTATCCGGTTGAGCCCGTCGATATCCACGCCTCGATCCGTCACCTGGATTGCCTCTATGATAAATTGACGCTTACGGACAAAGTCTGCCACGCCTATTCACTGGGCAAGGAACGCATCGAAGACGTGATGGAGATGGTGCGCATCGCAGGCGGTCTGACGCATGAAGAGTTCGCCGCCAAGCCGCGCATGTACACGAACATAAATTCCAGTTCCCCGCTGAAGCACGATACGCCGATGCTGGACGGGGCCATGCGGTTGGCCCGCAAGGGCCAGCCCACCATCGTCACGCCGTTCACGCTGGCGGGTGCCATGGCGCCGGTGTCGCTGGCGGGGGCGATTGTGCAGCAGACGGCTGAGGCGCTCGCCTGCATCGCGCTGCTGCAAGTGATCACGCCGGGCTTGCCTGTGGTCTACGGATCATTCACCAGCAACGTCGATATGAAGACCGGCGCGCCTGCCTTCGGCACCCCCGAATACATGCGCGCCACGCAAATGTCCGGCCAGATGGCGCGGTTCTACAACCTCCCCTTGCGCGCTTCCAACGCCTGCGCTGCCAATGCGCCGGACGCGCAGGCCTCGTGGGAGAGCATCTTCTCGCTCTGGGCCTGCGTCTCGGCGCGCACCAATGTCGTTTATCACGCGGCAGGTTGGCTGGAAGGCGGTCTGTGTGCGTCCTACGAGAAATTCGTGATGGACTGCGAGACGCTGCAACAGGTTATGCACTACATGCAGCCGATTGACACCAGCGAAGACGCCATCGGCGTCGAGGCCATTCGCCAGGTTGGCCCGCACGGCAATTTCTTCGACAGCGACCACACTCGCGCCCGCTATACTGACGCGTTCTATGCGCCGTTCATCTCCGACTGGCGCAACTTCGAAAGCTGGCAGCTGGCCGGCGCCGAGCAGACGCCGCAGCGCGCCAACAAGATCTGGAAAGCGATTCTCGCCGAGTTCGAACCACCGCCGATGGATGTGGCCATCCAAGAGGAACTGGCCGCGTTCGTCGAGAAGCGCAAACGCGAAGGCGGCGCGCCGACGGATTTTTGAGGAATGGTATCCAACTCACTTTAGTTAAGGCAGCCTTGTCTGCCATGACGAGTTGGACTGAAACCACTAGGAATTCACCTATTTGCGCGTTGCTCACCGCGTCGCCTCCAATGACCGCTCGTATTGGATGGTTATGGCGGGAATCGCATCATGGCAGAGGGGCGACGTGTGTCTAGGGCCGCCGCGCTGGCGATTGGCATCGCGGCCGTCGCGCAAACTGCGTCCGCCTGCTCTCTACCCGAAGGCCCCGCCCGCGCCGTGGTCGCTGTGATCGATGGCGATACGCTGCTGCTGGATGATCAGTCCAAGCTGCGGCTCGTGGGCGCGCTCAGGCCATCGCCGCCATTGGCCAATACGCCGGATGCGGACTGGCCGCCCGCTGCCACCGCCAAGGAGGCGCTGGAGCGCATGGTGACGGGACAGACGGTGCTGCTGGAATTTGATCAGCGCACCACCGACCGGTATGGCCAGCAGCTGGCGCAGGCTTTTGTTGTCAACGAAGACGGCGGGTTCTGGCTACAGGGCCGCATGGTTGAGGAAGGGTTGGCGCGCGCTTATTCGTTTCCTGACAACAGCGGGTGCGCCGCAGAACTCGTCCAGCTTGAGGCGGGCGCCCGCGCCCTTGGTTTGGGGATTTGGGCGAACGCCGCCTATGACGTGCGTGAGGCCGGCAAAACAGATGATTTGTTGCGATACACCGGCAGCTATCAACTTGTAAGCGGCACAGTAGCCGAAGCGGCCAACAGCAAGGGCCGCGTGTTCCTGGATTTCGGCGCCGATTGGCATACGGATTTTACCGCCAGCATCGAACCCAAGTGCCGTCAGCTGTTCGAGAAGGCCGGGTTTGATTTGCTATCACTGAAGGGCAAGACCGTCCGTGTGCGTGGCTGGATCGAGAGCGCCAACGGTCCGCAGATCAAAGTGACGCATCCCGGGCAGATTGAAATCGTAAACGAGGATGGTTCAGCAACCGTGATTGGCACAAGTGCGGGCATGTCTGTCGAGGCCCCCACACCGGAAGATCCGCCGTTGGAAGTTCCACCCCCCGAACCTCCGTCCGAACCCCCGCAGCAGACGGCCGCCGTGCCTAATTAGCCTCTTCGGGCAGCTTGGGCAGCGGATGCACCTCGATGCCTTCGTCGCGCAGCTGGCGGGCCTGCTCGATGGTTGCTTCGCCGTAGATGCCGCGCCGCTCGCTCTCTTCGTAGTGGATACGCCGGGCCTCCTCGGCAAACCGGTCGCCGACATAGTCTGAGTTGTCGCGCACATGCTGGCGCACTTTGCGGATGACCTCGACCAACCCCGCCGGCAGTTGTGTGCCGAAGCTATCCGGGGCCGAGGGAACCGGGCGATCAACCGCCTTGCCTTTGGTCCGTGTCGATGCCGGCACCGAAGGCGCCATCAGCGCTTTCTCAATCGCACCCGATCCGCAATTAGCACAGGCCAGCAGGCCCCGCGCCACCTGATCGTCATAGGCGTCACCAGACCGGAACCAGGCTTCGAACTCGTGGCCGCGCTGGCAGCGCAAGGCAAAGCGGATCATTTCTGGGTTCCAATTGCTTCCGGCCGTCCAAACGCGCGATCCTGCTGCATCGAAGGAATTCTACGCCGGAAGTCTTCCACTTTCGTCAAATCGATATGGGCGCTGATGGTGCAAGGTTCAATGCCCGCCTCGGCCAGCACCTCGCCATTTGGAGCGACGATCAGGCTGTGGCCATAAGTCTCGCGGCCGTTTTCGTGCAAGCCGCCCTGCGCCGCCGCCAGCACATAAGAGCCGGTTTCGATCGCCCGGGCCCTCAGCAGCGTTTGCCAATGGGCCGCGCCGGTCTGCTTGGTGAACGCCGCAGGGACAGCCAAAATGCCCGCGCCCGCCTGAGCCAGCGCGCGAAACAGCGACGGGAACCGGAGGTCATAGCAAATCGTCAGGCCCAGGCGGCCCCACGGTAGGTCCGCCACGACGGCCTCGCCGCCCGCCTCGAAATTGCGGCTCTCGCGATAGCTTTCGCCGCCCGGCAGATCGACATCGAACATATGGATCTTGTCATAGCGCGCCGCGATCTCACCATCGGGGGCGATCAGCAGGGAGCGGTTAGCGAGCTTGCCGGAGGGCAGAGCCGCGGCCATGGAGCCGATATGCAACCAGAGGCTCAATTCCTGCGCGAGGCCGCGAAACGCCGCGAGAGCTTGGCTCTCCTCCTCAGTAGTCACGCTCGCCTTCAGCCTCGCCTTGTCCTCGTCCATGATTGTGCTGTTTTCGGGCGTTTGGACATACTGCGCGCCCGCCCGCGCTGCTTTGCGCACCAGCCGGTCGATGCTCGCAACATTTTCGGGGATGCTGCGGCCTGACCGCAACTGAACCAACGCAGCTGTGAACGGCTGGCTCATCATCCGAGCAACGGATCGAGTTTGCCCGCACTATCAAGCGCGTGCAGATCATCGCTGCCGCCGACATGCATCGCGCCGATCCAGATTTGCGGCACCGTATAGCTGCCATTGGCTTTCCGGGTCATTTCGGCCCGCTTTTCCGGATCGTCTGACACATCGATTTCCTGAAAGGTTGCGCCCTTGTGAGTGAGCAGCGCCTTGGCCGAGCGGCAGTACGGACAGCTGCGCGTGGTATAAACAGTGATCTCGGGCATGTCGTCTCTCGGCGGACTGATTTGCATGCCAGTTTAGGCCAACTGGCCCGCTAAGACCAGCCACCGCCGTCGGTCACCAACGTCAGCGCCAGCACATCGACCCGCTTTGCCCCTGCCCGGCGTAGAATTCGTGCGGCGGCATCAATGGTGGCGCCGGTGGTGATCACGTCGTCGATGAGCGTGATGTTACGGCCGTAGATTTCATTGGCGCGGCCCTCGGCGATGCGGAAAGCCCCGCGCACATTGTCCTGCCGTTGCTCGCGCGTTTTACCGACCTGGCTCGGCGTCTCGCGCGGGCGCTCCAGCAGCATCGGATCATGCGGCACGCCGCAGCGGCGGCTGAGGGCTTGCCCTAGCACAGCGGCTTGGTTGAAGGCGCGCCGCCAGAGCCGGTAGCGGCCCAGCGGGATCGGGATTAGCAGCTGGCTATCGGCCAGCAGCTCGCGGCCGGCCTCGTGCAGGAGGCGCGCGAGCAGCGGCACAACATGGTGCTGGTCGCCATATTTCAGCTTGTGGGCGAGGTCCCGCATAACACCCGCATGGCCGGCAACGGCGCGGGCACGGTCGTAAACGGGCGGCTCGGCCTGGGCACGGGCCGAGGTCAAGGGTTGCTCGGTGCCATAGGGGAGCGGGATGCCAAGCCGGTCGCACAGTGGCGGGCGGATGAAATCGACCTTCAGCCAGCAGGGCGCACACAGCATGTTGTGGTCGGCGAGCGGCTGGCGGCAGGCGACGCAGGCGGGCGGCACGATCACATCGGCGCAGGCGCGGGCAACGCGGATGACGGGCGGCAGAAGCGCATCTGCGAGGCCAGTGGCGAGTTTGCGGGCGGTCTCGAAGGCGGCGCTGGTTGACATGGGGACGGCCGGGGTTGCAGCACTAAGCGATCGTACCTCGCCAGCCCCCAGTCTTCACACCGGACATTACCTAGGCCCATGACCGCACAGCCCGAAATCTTCGATCGTGCCCTGCTGCGTCGGCGTAAAGCCCGGGCGGCGCTGTGCATGGCCAAGCACGCCTTCCTCCTGGAGCATGTGGTGGCCGACCTTGCAGACCGGCTCTCAATCATGCAGCGCCGGTTCGAGATTGGTCTCGATCTAGGCGCACACGGAACGCTTTTATCCGGCCATGTCCTGCGCACCGGCAAGATCGGGCGGATGGTGTGCGCCGCTCCCATTCCTGAACTCTGCGGTCTGGCCGATGTCGCCTGCATCGTTTGCGATGAAGAAGCCCTGCCGTTGGCCCCGGCGTCGCTCGACCTGGTCATCTCGGCGCTCAGTCTGCAACTGGTCAACGACCTTCCAGGCACGCTGGTTCAGATCCGCCGTGCCCTGAAACCGGATGGATTGTTTCTGGCTGCGATGCTCGGTGGCCGCAGTCTGGAGCAGCTGCGTGACGCTTTTGCCAAGGCCGAAATCGCCACCACTGGCGGCCTCAGCCCCCGCGTGGCGCCGTTCGCCGATGTGCGCGAGCTGGGCCAGCTGTTGCAACGCGCAGGATTTGCGCTGCCGGTGGCCGACGCGGATGTTCTGGAGGTGACATACCCATCTGCTCACGGCCTCGTGGCCGACCTGCGCGGCATGGGCGTGAGCAATATGCTCCGCGAGCGGCGCAGGGCTACCATGCGGCGCGCGACGCTGGAGGCTGCGATGGCTGGTTACGCACGCGACTTCGGCCACACTGGCCGGGTGCCTGCGACGTTTGAGATCGTGACGCTCACGGGATGGGCTCCCCATGCCAGCCAGCAGCAACCGCTGCGCCCAGGCTCTGCGCGCGGAAGCCTCAAGGCCGCTATCGATGGCAGTTAGCGGCGTTGCGCAAGTGTCGTTAGCGTCACGCCAAGGACTATCAGCGCTGCTCCTGCCCAGGTGACCAGCGAATAATGCTCGCCAAAGAGCAACGTGCCAAACAGCAGCCCGACGGCGGCCGCCACGTAGCCAATCTGGCTGAGATAGACCGGGCCGCCCACCTCTTGCAACCTGAAGTAGACGGCAAACATCCCTGCTGCCGCTGCGACCTGGGCAAGGGTCAGCAGCGGGACACTGAGCAGTGCGGCCACGGGCAGGCCGCCAGTGAAGGGGAGCGAGGCTGCAAACAGCACGACGGCCGCAGCGCCATTGCTGCCAACGGCAAGTTCGATGGGCCCCGCCCCCTTCGGCCAGTCAACGGTGCGGTAGATGTTGCCGGCCGCAAGGCTCACCGGGATGAACAGCGCGGCAAACACCCAAACTGCCGCCGCCGGTTGCTCCAGCCCGCCGCGTGACAGCGCCACCATCAAGGCGCCAACAAATCCCGTCGCGATGCCTGCCATGCCAAGCCAATTGGGCCGCCGGATGCCGAGCGTCAGCGACAGCAGCAGCGTGATAACCGGCGACAGCGTGAACATGATGCCGGCATAGCCCGCCCCGACTTTCGGGATGACCGAAAACAGCAACAGATTGGGCAGCGCATAGGAAACGACGGCGGTGATGGCGAAATAGCGCAGCCGGTGCCAATCTGGCCGTCTTACTCCGCCGGTCAGCGCAAGTGCCGGAAACAGCACCGCAGCGGCCCCGCACGAAACGACGAACGCCCACAGTATCGGTGGCAAACCTGCCGCACTGGCGAGTTTGCCAAGCGGCAACGATAGGCCAAGCATCACACCTGTCAGCAGCAGGAGCAACACGGGTGAGGCCCAGAGACGTTTCATGGGGCCGCATCCTGCAACATCACCGATGCTATGAACCGGGTTAAAAAGCGGCCGCTAGATAAACGAAAACGTTGGCGATCTGCTGGCGGATGGGCGGCAAGGCAGCGACCATCATGATGGCCATGATCACGCCGATCAGGGCGTACTCGACCGAAGTCGCGGCCACGTCGTCGCGCGCGAAGCGTTGCAGCAGCGATTTCAGACTAGACTTTTTGTTCGGCATCATCGCAAGGCTCCAACACCATCAAATGTGCGGCATCTCATAGGAGATCCCGGAGTATGGCCCGCAACGGTTCGTCGGCTGGAGGCATCGGATACTCCGCCATCCGGTTGGGCCGGACCCAGGCGAGTTCCTGTCCTTCTTTTGCCTCCGGCACACCGTGCCACCGCCGGCACACAAAGAGCGGCATCAGCAGATGGAACGTTGGATAGCTGTGGCTCGCAAAGGTCAGTGGGGCAAGGCACGGTTCGGCGATCGTGATCCCAAGCTCTTCGCTCATTTCGCGGATCAGCGCGTCTTCCGGTGTCTCACTTTTTTCGACCTTCCCGCCGGGAAACTCCCAAAGACCGGCGAGATGCCGCCCCGGAGGACGGCGCGCAAGCAACACACGGCCATCAACGTCGACGAGGGCGCAAGCTGCAACCAGAACGATATCGAGACCCATACTCACTGCCCAGGTTGCCAGCCAAGCGTTAACATTCCGCGACGATATGTAAATGCGCCGGTCATTCTGGCTCAGCTGCGGTAGTCGGCGTTGATGGAAACGTAATCGGCCGTCAGGTCGCAGGTATAGACCGTTGCGCGCGCGTTGCCCACGCCGACGTCGACCGTGAGGGTGATCTCCGAGCGTTTGAAATAGGCTGCGCCCGCAGCTTCTGTATAGCTTGCGACCGCGCTGCCGTTCTCGGCGACCTGGATGTCGCCGAAGCGGATAGCCATCTTATCGGGGTCCGCCATTTCGCCTGCTTTGCCGACCGCCATCACCAGCCGGCCCCAGTTGGGATCGTCGCCAGCGATGGCTGTTTTGACGAGTGGCGAATTGGCGATGGACATGCCGATGCGCCGGGCAGCGGTGGCCGTTTCGGCTCCGGTGATATGCAGCGTAACGAACTTGGTCAGGCCCTCACCGTCCTTGACGACCTGCAAGGCCAGATCAAGCGTCAGCGCGTCAAGCGCTTTGCGGAAACCAGCAAGGCGCGGATCGCTGGCATCGCGGATGGGCGCAACACCACGTTTGGCTGCGGCGTGGGTCGCGAACACCAGCAGCGTGTCGCTGGTCGAGGTGTCGCCATCGACGGTGATGGCATTGAAACTCTGATCGGCGGCGGGCTGCAAGAGGTGCTGCAATACGGCGGCATCGATGGGGGCATCTGTCGCAACGAAACACAGCAAGGTGGCCATGTCCGGTGCAATCATGCCCGAGCCTTTGGCGATGCCATTGAGCGTGATCGCGATACCGTCGATGCTAGCCGTGCGGGTGGCGAGCTTGGGATGGGTGTCGGTGGTCATGATGGCGCTGGCGGCATCCGCCCAGCCATCGCCGTGTGCGGACTTCGACAGAGCAGGCAGTTGCCGCGTGATGACGCTGGCATCAAACGGCTGTCCGATGACGCCCGTCGAAGCGATGAACACAGCATTGGGCTCGCAACCTGCGGCCTTGGCGGCAGCCTCAGCGGTCGCCTTCACCGTGTCGCGCCCGCGTGCGCCGGTGAAGGCGTTGGAGTTGCCTGAGTTCACCACCAGCGCCCGCGCTTGGCCGCCGGGCAGCTGTGTGCGGCACCACTCGACCGGCGCTCCCGCCGTCTTGGAGTGCGTGAACACGCCCGCAACCGACGTACCCGGATCGAATAGCATCAACAGCAGGTCGGTGCGGTTCTTGTATTTGATGCCAGACTCGCAAGCCGCGAGTCGCACGCCGTCGATGGCGGGCAAGTGGGGTGGCGACTTGGGCGCAAAGGGGGAGAGTTTCATGATCACCGGCCTTTGAGGGGTGCCCAGTCGAACTTGCAAATCCCCTCTCCCCGTGACGTACGGGGAGAGAGGGCGCTGGCTTCTACTGCTGTGGCTGCGCCGTAGCGGCCCCAGCGGCGGCCTTCTTCAGGCCCTCGTCGATATACTCGATTTTGGCGGCCTTTTGCATTCCGCCGATCACCTCTTGCGCCTTCTGCTGCAACAGGCTGTTCATGATGCGGTCCTTCACCGTATCGTACACAGGCGCTGGGCGGTTGCGCTTTTCGATCAGCTTGATGACATGCCAGCCGAACTGGCTCTGCACCGGGGCCGAAACTTCGCCGGGTTTCAGAGCGATCGCTGCCTCTTCAAACGGCTTGACCATGTCGCCCTTTTTGAAGAAGCCGAGGTCGCCGCCGTTCGCGCCGCTGCCAGCATCTTTGGACTTTTCCTTCGCCAAGGCTGCGAAGTCGCCGCCTGCCTTAAGCTTGGCCTCGATGTCGTCGGCCTCTTCTTTCTTTTCCACCAGGATGTGGCTGGCGTGGATCTCCTCGACCGGCTTAATGGCGGCAACTTGCTTGTCATAGAAAGCCTTTGCGTCGGCTTCCGTGATAGCGCCTTGAATGCTCTTGTCGAAGTAGATGTCCCGGAGCGCGCGGCCCTTGTAGTAGTCGATGCGGGCCGGCATCGAAGCGTCCGCGCTCATGCCGGCTTTCTCTGCGGCGGCGGCCATCAGCTTGTTCTGGACCAGATACTCCACCAGGATACCAAGGCGCTGCTCAGCGGGCATGTCGCCAAGGTTGGGGCCGATTTCGGACTTTGCCAGCGCCACATCACCCTCGGTGATGTCGATGCCGTTGACCTTTGCCAGAACCTTGCCGTCGGCAAAGGCTGGCGCAATGGCCAGCGAGGCCGACAGCAGCACACCGCCGGCGATGGCGAGCGCGCCCTTGCGCAATGTGAGGGTTGGAAACACAGGAGAACCTCGTATGTTGGCGCCAGTTGGGCGCAGCGATGGTGACGCAGCGGCTGCCCGCTGAAGTGACGGCGGATGTGTGAGTGGCCATTACGGCAAAAAGCAGTCGCTCAGTGCGACCGGGGATGCATAGCCGCAGCGGGCGGGATTTGCCAAGTGCGGAAGCAGTCAATGTCGCTAGCACACGAGTTGTCCGGTTTCTGTAGCACACGATATGTCCGGTAATCCGTGATCCTCTCAATGCGGGCAGCATTGGGGGGATTGGATGAGCCGGACCAAGTGTGACGAGGACCGGAGAATGGAGAAGTTCG
>JANYHF010000066.1 GCA_025359185.1 Hyphomicrobiaceae bacterium
ACCCGCGACGACTGAATCACGGTTCGTGAGGAGAGGGAATCGGCCAACGCGATTTGCAAGGAAATCGCTGTGCAACCGTTGAAATCTTGCAACGCCCACGATACAATTCAGGCCGTTTCGCATTCCGGATCAAAGGGTTGGCAATTCTTCACGGCCGACACGTTCAATTGGATAGAAAATAACGCATAATTGCAGCAGCTTACATGCCGCGGCTCTGCTAATGGGCGAGGTAGCGTCCCCACACATATAGCGTGGCTAAGGCAATGCTCAGCAGCAGCATTGGAAAGGCAACCTTGAAGTAACGCCAGAAATGGATCGGTTCTCCGGCCTGCTCGGCCAAGCCCGCCACGGCGAGATTGGACGAGGCGCCGATCAGCGTGCCGTTGCCGCCAAGGCAAGCCCCGAGCGCCAAAGACCACCAGACGGGTTGCAGGCCATCGGCACCGCCAAAAGCCGGCCCCATCTCGCGGACAATCGGTACCATCGTGGCGACAAAGGGAATGTTGTCGAAGAGCGCCGACAGCAGTGCCGAGCCCCATAAGACGCTAACAACAATCAGGTCGTGCGAACCGGAGGTGGACGCCAAGAGGCCTTGAGCCAGAAGACCAAGCAACCCAGACCGCTCGATTCCAGTGACGACAACAAACAGACCGATGAAGAAGTAGATCGTCACCCAATCGACGCCGCTGAACGTGTGCCTGGCGCGCCTGGCGATCTCCGGGGGCGATACGCCGACACTATCCAACAGCAGAAGTGCAACCGCGCCCGCAATCGCCGCAACGCCAGGAGCAATGCCGATCTCATGTGCCAGCACAAATCCGGCGATGACGGCTGCAATGATGCCCAGCGACTGCCAGAGGAGCGGCCAATCACGCACGGCCAGGCGTGGCGTTTCGGCCAGCACGAAGGCGCGATCTTCTGGTGCCGCTCTTAGCCCTCGGCCCCACACCACATGAGCGACCGCGATCTGCACGAGCAGGATTATGGCCGCGATGGGCGTCAAGTGCTGCAGGAACTGGTTGAAACTGAGCGGCGCGCTGGAGCCGATCAAGATGTTGGGCGGATCGCCAATCAGCGTCGCGGCTCCTCCGATGTTGGAAGCAATGATCTCGGCGACCAGAAACGGGAAGGTGGCGAGCCGCAATTGGCTGGTGAGGACCAGCGTCACAGGTACCACCAGCAGGACAGTCGTGACATTGTCGAGCAATGCCGAAAGCACGGCCGTCACCAGTTGCAGCATCGCCAGCAGCGCCGCCGGTTGCGCCTTCACAAGATGTGCCGCCGCAATAGCAACCGCCTCGAACATGCCTGAGCGCTGGGCGATGGCAACGACAACCATCATGCCCGTGAGGAGGGCGATGGTGTTCCAGTCAATGCCGCGCATGGCACCAGTGACATCGACCAGCCCCAGCAACAGCGTCGCCGCTGCCCCGAGCAGTGCCGCCAGCGCCCGATTCACCCGCTCACTGATGATGGCCACGTATGTCGCAGCCAGGATCGCAATCGCCACGGGCTGGGCGGGCAGACCAAAAAGGACGTGTGTTTCAACCATCCGCCGCGATAGGCAACATCTCCCCCCCGCCGTCAACGGTTTGTCTATTTGCCCAGGAACCCGGTCAGCAAGATAACTGCAAGCGAGGCCGCAAAGAGCAGGATCACGATCAGCCGCCCCATCGAATCGGCAAACGAGCTGGGAGCATGATAGGCGACAGCGACCGCAGACAGTGTTCCTCGCGCGCTCCGAGGCTGGTCCTCCAACGGATCACGGTTGGCGCGCACGAAGGGCATCATGATGAGGCCCGCCAGCAGGAACACCAGCACCACCGCTACGCCCCAACGCTGTTCGCCCGTGATCGTTGTGAGCAATCCAACCATCAGCGGCGCAATAAACGATGAGGCTTTGCCTGAGAAGGCGAACAGGCCGAAAAACTGGGTAACACGGTCCTTCGGTGCCAATCGCGCCATTAGCGACCGGCTGGAGGCGGCCAGAGGCCCGGTGACAAAGCCTACAAAGATCGTGAAGCCAAGGAACCAGCGTTCGGCCGGCGACGACAGGAAGTTGCTGCCTGCCACTTTGGCGTTGACAGCTTGGCCAAACAGCACATGCGTTTTGTCGATAGAGACGACGCCAGCGGCGGCAAAGAATGCGATGACGAGGGCGCCGAGGATAACGGCCTTAGGGCCGATCTTGTCGTCCAAGAGACCGCCAATGGCTGCGCCGATCATGGCCGCGACGATCAGAATAATGCCGAACATACCGAGCTCGACCGCTTGCCAGCCGAACAGCGCGGCTCCGTAAATGCCGCCGAAAGAGAACATGGCGAGCAGGCCGTCCGTGAACAGCATCCGCGACACCAGAAAGAGGATGATGTCCTTGTGGTGCCCCAGTTCGCCAAGGGTCTGGCGTAGGCCGTCGAGGCCGCCACCGGGACGCGCGACCTGCTTGTCTGGCGTGAACAGCAGCAAGGGCAGCGAGAAGATCAGCAGCCAAAGGGCGCAGAATGGGCCGACCAGCCGGTCGCCTTGGCGTGAAATGGCATCGAGGGTGAGGAGAGGTGCAAAGCCGAACAGGGTTTTGCCCGTGCTGGGTTCGCCGACCAGCAGCCCCGCCACGATGACCAGTGCGCTGAGGCCGCCGAGATAGCCGATGGCGGCACTGGTTCCTGACAGCCGGCCGTAGTGCTCTGGCGCAACCAGTCCCGGCATCATGGCGTTGACGAACGCAGCCGTCACTTCTGCCGCGACCGAGGCGATGATGTAGGCGGCCAGGATCCAATACAGTCGCTCCGAATGGCCAGGATCGGCGATCCAGAGGATGCTCATGCCGGTCATGAAGATTAGCAGTGAGACGATTATCCACCATTTGCGGTGGCCTGACGCATCAGCAAAGGCGCCCAGCAACGGGCTGAGTACGGCAACGGCGAGGCCTGCGGCTGCCGCCGCATAGCCCCAGATCTCCTGACCGCGTACCGGATTGTTGATGAAGCCGTTGGCGAAATAGGGTGCGAACAAGAACGTGGTGATGAGAGAGTAAAAGGGCTGCGCGGCCCATTCGTAAATGAGCCAGCCGAACAGCCCGAGCCCGCCGACGCCTGCAACTGTCGCGGGCAAAGCCACGGTCCGGGGCTTCGCCGTTGTCATCTCGACCATCGCCCGTCCCCTGTCGTTACAACTTTTACCGCCAGCCTAGCGGTCATCGGCGGCCGGGTGTCAATCGTTCAGCCGCCCGGTTGTTCTCAAACGCGACGTTAGCGGCAAAGCCGTGGCATGAGCGTGACAGGCACCCACGGCGGCACCCGGCGGCGCAGGGGAATCGGGTGAACGTTATTTGGCGGTGACGAGGGCGGCGAGGTAGTCGTCGTCCCAGGCAGCGAGCTTGCGCTTGACGCGCAGGCTGTCCTTGCCGGTCGCGCGGCGCAAGAGGTTGCTCGCCATGTGCTTGACGG
>JANYHF010000087.1 GCA_025359185.1 Hyphomicrobiaceae bacterium
GTCGGCAAGCTTGTCGAATTGCTCAGACACCTGATCCTTGATGCCGGGGGAGGATTGATTGTTCGGATTGTATGCGGTGGAAGGCGATGCCATCGTCGTCACTCCGTTTTCGATTGAACTGTGTGCACAACGCCGGCGGAGCCGTTTGGTTCCATTCGTCAGACGATCGTGACACCTGCCGCACACAAACCGAAGTCGCGAAACCTGGAAATCTCCTCTCTTGCGACCCAGTTCATTGGAGTCCAGCGGCGCTCAAAACGAACACAACACAGTGACGTACGGCGAGATAGATGGCGCTAAGCAGGGTGGTTTGTGGCGAGGATTGGTTCCGCACTGTCCAGATCATTTCGGCGTTGTAATCCCATCGTGATCCGTAAACTATGTGAAGCACCATCAAGATGTACACGAATCATATGCTCACAAGCCGTCATTTCGTTACCATCGAGATAGTATTGTGCGAGGCCGCGGCCATCACGGGCGTTGTCGACATAAATGGCGTACATAGTCGCACCAACAGTGACCGTTGCCTCAAATCCTGGCCAGGCCTTTGGCAGGCACGGTGCTACGACGAGATACGCACCCTCGCGACGCAACCCCAGGATCGCCTCGATGCCCGCCCGGTACATCCATCCGGCAGCGCCGGTATACCACGTCCAGCCGCCACGGCCTGTGTGGGGAGCAACAGAATAGACGTCAGCTGCGATGACGTAGGGCTCCACCTTGTAACGCTCGATGTCCGGCCGATTGCGCGCATGGTTGATCGGATTGAGCAGGGCAAAGAGGTTCGCGGCCTTGTCCCCCGCTCCAAGCTTGGCGAAGGCGTGAATGGACCACATGGCGGCGTGACTGTATTGCCCGCCATTCTCACGCAGGCCGGGCGGATAGCCCTTGATGTAACCGGGATCATTCGGCGTTTGATCGAACGGCGGCCAGAACAGGCGGGCGACGCCATCGCCGGGCTGGATGAGTTGGGCCTCCATGGACGCCATGGCGGTCGCTGCCCGCGCCGGGTCCGCTGCGCCCGACAATACCGCCCAGGACTGAGCGATGGAGTCGATCTGGCATTCCTCGCTGCTGTGCGAGCCCAGCCAGGTGCCATCGTCAAAGGTCGCGCGGCGATACCAGGCGCCATCCCAGGCGTCACGTTCCAGCGCTACTCGCACGTTTTCAGCGTGGACTGACCATCGCTTGGCGCGCGCGGCGTCACGCTTGGCGGCATAGGGCGCGAACAGCTCTATGGTGCGGATGAGCAGCCAGCCGAGCCACACGCTCTCGCCTTTGCCGCTCTCTCCGACGCGGTTCATGCCGTCGTTCCAGTCGCCGGTACCGATGAGTGGCAATCCGTGTACGCCGGTGAGCTCGGCACATTGGTCGAGGCCACGGGCGCAATGCTCGAACAACGATGCTGATTGATCCGCCTGCATCGGTTGAAAGAAGGCATCGTGCTCGCCGGGGCGCAAAGCGGGACCATCGAGAAACGGAACTGCTTCATCGAGTATAGAGGTGTCGCCCGAAGACATGATGTATGTGGCAGCCGCATAGGCAAGCCACACCCGGTCATCGGAAATCCGTGTGCGCACACCTTGGCCAGACTGCGGCAGCCACCAATGCTGCACATCACCCTCGACAAACTGGCGCCCGGCGGCACGCAGCAGATGTGCCCGCGTTTCAGCTGGCTTGGCGAAACTCAGCGCCATGCCGTCCTGGAGCTGATCGCGAAAGCCATAGGCACCGCTCGCCTGATAGAAACCCGAGCGCGCCCAGACCCGGCAGGCGATCGTCTGATACAGCAGCCAACCGTTGAGCATAATGTCCATCGCCCGGTCGGGCGTTTTGACTTGGATGGCACCCAGCAGCGCAGCCCACTGATCCGTGACTGCGCGCAGAAGTGCATCGAGATCGGCTCCTCGATAGCGTGCGATCAGTGTACGGGCTTCCTCAACCGTGGCGCATTGCCCGAGGAAGGCGACGACGTCGACGGTCTCGCCCGGGCCAATCCGTATCGTACGCTGCAAGGCGGTACAAGGATCGAATCCTGCGCCTGCGGTCTTGGACAACGGTACCTTGGACAGCAATGCTGCTGGAGCCGAAGTTCCACCCGCCCGGCCGAGGAACTCCGTGCGATCAGCCGTCCAATCGGTTTGCTGCCCAGCGAGATCGGCGAAGGCGACGCGGCCTGAGCAGGCAAGGCTCCAAGGATTGCGGATCAGCACCGCACCCGTCACCATATCGATTTCCGAGGTGAGAAATGGACCGGACGCCCCGCGCACTGTGCCTAACACCCACTCCGTATAGGCCGTAACCGAAAGCCGGCGCGGTGTCGCCGACAGATTGCGCAATGTCAAACGCGATATCTTGACCGGATCTTCAGTGGGCACAAATTGCAGCAACACCGCCTCGATGCCGCCTGCCTCATGTTCGAAGCGGCTATAGCCGAAACCGTGGCGCGCAATGTATGTGCCGCTGTCACGCACGGGTTGCGCCGTCGGTGTCCAGACCTCGCCGGTGATCTCGTCGCGGATGTAGAACGCCTCGCCGGCCGGATCCGTGACTGGATCGTTTGACCACGCCGTGAGCTGGTTCTCACGGCTATTCAGCGCCCAGGTATAACCACTTCCCGTCGCCGACACCTGGAATCCAAAGCCCGGATTGGCGATGACATTGATCCAGGGCGCGGGCGTCGTATCGCCAGCTTTGAGGATCGTGACATACTCCCGGCCGTTCTTGTCGAAGCCACCCAGCCCATTGAAGAATTCCAGACCAGTGTGCACTGATGATTGCGAAGTTGGCGTTGCCGGCAGCCCCGGCTTGCGGCGGCGCTCCGGCAACGGCCACGGCTTCGACGGCGGCAACCTCGCCAACTGATCGGCAATGGGGCCACGGCGTGCCAGCAGAGATACCCGCGCCACCGATTGCAACAAACTGCGGGTTTCCGTGTTCATCAAATCAGCTCGCAGGGCGAAAATGCCACCATGCGTGGGTTCGGCACCATAGCGTGGGCGCGATTGGCTGGTTCGCACCGCCGTTTCAATCGCGATCTGCAAATCCTGAACATAGGACGAGGCCCGCTCGTTCACGATGATGAGATCGACGTTGAGGCGCTTCAACCGCCAGTATTCGTGCGCGCGCAGCAATTGGCGCACTTGGGCGATATCTTCAAGATCGTCAATCCGTAACAGGACTATTGGCCAATCGCCCGAGATGGACTGCGGCCACAGCCCAGATTGCGCGCCCGCACCGCGCAGGATGGCGTCGGAGCCCGCTCTGAAGCGCTGATCGGCGTAAAGGATAGGCGCGGCCAGCCGCTGGAAATCGGCCGCCTCCTCTGCCTCGACGTCGAGGTGGCGGAGCTGCACCTGCGCCTGCGTCCACGCCAGCGTCTTGGCGCGGTCGAATGCGCTGTGATCATGGTGTTTGTCGATCTGATCCAAAAGTCCGGCTCGCGTTGATGCGACCACGGTCCAAAATGCGACCCGCGCCACTTTGCCGGGGGCGATTGTGACGCGTTGGCGCAGCGAGAAAATCGGATCAAGCACCGGACCGGCCGTATTGGACAGCGGCTTGCCGTCGACGATGGCGGCTGCAGTGTCGATCGAGCGCCCACGTCCAATGAAACGGGCGCGGTCCGTTTCGTATTGCATGCCAGCAGCCGTTACAGCTTCGACCACGGCAAAATGGGCAGCCCAAACCCGCGGCTCGTCGTGCGAACGGGGCCGCCGGGTGGCAATCAGGGCACCGAACTCCGGTAGGTGCTCGGTTTGCACAAACATCTTGGCGAAGGCCGGATGGGCGGTGTCGGCGGCAGACGCCGTCAGCACCACCTCTGCATACGACGTGATTTCCAAATCGCGCGTGCGCCGTCCGCTGTTCGTCACGGAAACCCTGCGCACCTCGCCATCGTCCTCGCTAGAGATCAGAACGTCCATGACCGTGGTCAGCGTGCCGTCGCGGCGTACGAACTCGGCGTGATCCTCGCTGAAGATGACCTCCGAAACATCGGGCGCAACACTCCCTGGCAGCGTACCTGCGGACCAGATGGCGCTGCCCTGGGTATCGCGAAGCATTATGAATGATCCCCAGTCGTCGCGCGTTGTGTCCTCGCGCCAACGCGTGACGGCCATGTCGCGCCAGCGGCTGTAGCCTGCGCCCGAGGCCGTCAGCATAACTGCATATCTCCCATTCGATAAAAGATGCGTCACCGGAGCACCGGCGAGTGGCCCCGTCAGCCGCCGCACTGCTGGCGTTTCCGAACTCGTGTCGGCGGGGGCGATGCGCACCTCTTCGGCCCGGGGATGCGCCACGGCCACATCGCGCGGCATCCGTTCTTGCAGAAGCAACTCGCAGGCCTGGATCATTGGTTCACGGTGAAACCTGGCACGCATGGCGCCGTCGTGCAGCGTGTTGGCGATGGCGACAATGGTCATACCCTGATGATGGGCCATGACGCAGCGCACGATGGCAACGTCCTGGCCATCGGGCAGGCGCGAGCGGGTAAAGTCGAGCGCTTCATAGAAGCCGAAACGGCCACGAGCGCCAAGCGCGGCAAGCCGCGCGAAGTTGAGAACCGCAGCGCGCGGGTCCACCATGGCGGCGAGGCCAGTGGCATAGGGCGCGACGACAATGTTTTCAGAGAGGCCGCGCTTCAGGCCAAGTCCGGGCACGCCAAAGTTCGAGTACTGATAGGTCAATTCGATATCGCGGGCGTTGTAAGCCGACTCCGAAATGCCCCAAGGCAACCCGAGCGACCGTCCGTAGGCCGCTTGACGCAGCACCACCAGGCGATTGGTCTGCTCAAGCAGGCTGCCCGCTGGTGCACGCATGATAAGCGATGGCATAAGGTATTCAAACATCGAGCCCGACCACGAGATCAGCGCTGAGCCGCTGCCAAGCGGTGTCGCCGAGCGGCCTAGCCGGAACCAATGCCGCGTCGCCACATCGCCTTTGGCAATCGCAAACATGCTGGCGAGGCGGGCTTCGGACGCCAGCAGATCATAACAGTTTGTATCAAGAGTGTTATCTGACCGGGAAAAGCCAATGGACAGCAGCTTGCGCGCAGGATCGAGCAGGAAGGCGAAATCCATATCCAGCGCCATTTGCCGTGCAGCGTCCGCAAGCGCCCTAAGCCGGTCGCGGAAGTCTTGTGGCGTTTCGGCGAGAGACAGCCTATCCCGGCTATGCTGATTGATGCTCTGCTTCAGAGCGCCGATCCAAAACACGACCTCTTCGGAGCCCGAAGCCTGGACCGGTTTGGCAGCCTTCTCGGTGAGACGCTGCAATGCCGGCCAGAGTGCCTCCAGACTTTGCGCCCCGGTCAAAAGCGCCTCGATTTCATCCAGAATTGACGACAAACCCAGTTCAGGCTTGGCTGCGGCAGCCTCACGCGCCAGATGCAACGTGTCCATGAGACCGTGCCGGACGCCGGGCGCGGGGCCAGCGTCCATCCACTCCTCGCAGGCATTGGCCAGGGCGATGAGATGTCCGGCGAGGTTTCCACTGTCTACAGAAGAAATATAGGCAGGCTCGAGCACCCGCAAGTCCCGCGTGGCATACCAGTTGAAGAAATGACCTCTATGGCGCGGCAGCTTGGCCAGCGTCGCAAACGTCGCCTCCAGCCGCTCGATGGTTTCAGCCGTTCCCGCCCATCCGAAGTCACGAGCCACAACGGCCGAGAGTAGATAGAGGCCGATATTGGTCGGAGACGTGCGATGCGCCACAACGGGCTGGGGTTCCTCCTGAAAATTGTCTGGCGGCAGCATGTTCTCGGACGGCGTGACAAATGTCTCAAAAAAGCGCCAAGTGCCGCGTGCGATCAGTCGTAGTTCCTGGGCGTCGTCAGGCAACACAGCAAGGTTTTGCGCACCGCTGGGCGCTCCGCTGACCCGCAAGGCGAGCGCTGGCGCCGACAGCCAAAGCAGCGCAAACGGTAGAATGATAGGCCACGCGGTTGGCGCCATCACGACGGCAGCGGCAGACATTGCCAAACCCAACAACGTTCCCCCTGCCATCTGCTTGTAGACGCCCATGACACCTGGTTGGGGACCACCAGCCGTTTGCGCGGCCGTCGTCCATTCCAGCAGATGCAGGCGCGTAACGAACAGTCGTAGCAATGTACGTACGATCGCATCGCCCGACCGCCAGGCGTGGTCGGCGAGAAAGGCAATCGAAAACAGGGTTTGCAACGCCGCCATGCGCAAATCTGCAGCGAGCGACTGCATGTGACTGCGCAGTTGCACGCCAGCCCGTTGCGGCAGCAGCGAGAGAAAGGCCGGAAAGAATGCCGGGATGGCGATGCCGGCCAGCACTAGCAGCACACCATCGATAGCCGCTGGCACCGGCAGCAGCCAGCAGACGCCGAGTGCAGCCAGCATTACGGGGGCGAGCAGCGACCGCCGGAGATTGTCGAGCATCTTGCCACGGCCAACGGGCGGAACGGCCTCGCACCCCGTATGCCGGCCAATGATCCATGGCAGCAACTGCCAGTCGCCACGTGTCCAGCGATGCTGCCGCTTGGCCGCGACGTCGTAGCGGGAGGGGAAGTCCTCGACCACTTCTACGTCGGACGCCAGACCCGCCCGGGCGAACACGCCCTCGAAAAGATCATGGCTGAGCAGCGTGTTTTCCGGCACGCGGCCGCTGAGCGCCGCCTCGAACGCATCGACGTCGTAGATGCCTTTGCCCGTGTAGGACCCTTCGCCGAATAGGTCCTGATAGACGTCCGAGACGGCAGCGGCATAGGGGTCCATGCCAGCAGGTCCCGAGTTCACCCGCTGGAACAAAGAGCCGTCGCTGCCAAGAGGCAGGGCAGGCGTCACGCGCGGTTGCAATATGCCGTAGCCGCGCACAACCCGGCCCCGAACGGCGTCGAAATGCGGGCGATTCAGCGGGTGCGCCATTTTTCCGATCAACCGCAGGCAGGCGTCCCGTGGCAGCCGTGTGTCGGCATCGAGTGTTATGACGTAGCGGACATCGGCGGGCACGCGCACCGGTTGGCCCCCAACTGGAATGAAGGTTGTATCCGTGGCCCCGCGCAGCAGCCGGTTGAGTTCGTGCAGCTTGCCCCGCTTGCGCTCCCAGCCGATCCATCTGCCTTCGGACGGATTGAACAGGCGTGCGCGGTGCAGCAGCAGGAACCGGTCGCCGCTGGGAGCAGCGCCATGCCGGAGGTTGAGCATTTTTATCGCCCCGGCGGCCAAGGCGAGCAGTGGCGTATCAGCCTCGACATACTCTTGATCAGCGTCTATGCCATCTGCCAACAGAGCAAAAACAATGTCTCCGCCGGTGCCGCTGAGAAAGTGGACTTCCAACCGTTCGATCTGCTCACGGACATCGACTTCGCTGGTGAGCAGTGTCGGCACGGCGACCAGCGTTCGCAGCGTCTGTGGGATGCCATCGCGCAGGGCAAGCCCCGGCAGGGTGACAGGACCAAAGCTCCAGGTTATGGCGCGGTTGACGAGCGTGGTAGCCACTTCGGTTGCTGGCAGAATGCCGATAAGTGCCAACAGAACTAACCAGCCGATTGAAACCCCGGGCGACCAAAGCACCCAGAGCGAGAGGCCGATCAAAACCGTAGTCACAAACAAGATCGCGCCCACATAGCCGCCGATGCCGAGGCGGACGCTGAAACGGCTGATGGCCAGGCGAGGCGGAGGCTGAAAACCGATGGCCCGTTCGAGCGCTGGCCGGCCCTCCGTGATGAGATGATAGCCGGGATCGCTCGCACGCTCCGCATCGCCTGTACCCGCCGCTGCTGACTTTGCAGCTTCCAGCGCCAGTGCCGCAATGTCCAACTCCGTTGCTTGCGAACCGCGCGCCAGCTGTTCGATGGCGCTGCGATAAAGATTTCGCGTCGGGAAATCCATGGCTGCAAAGGTGCTACCCGCACGCAGCCTTTCGTCCACCAGACTGACGCTTTCGAACAGCTCGGCCCAATCGATATCGGAAATCAGCCGCATACTGGTAATGACATTACGCATGGTGACGTTGGATGCGACCTGGCGCTGCTGGGCGTGCTGCACCACTTCATCAATCGACACGCCTTGCAGCGCGAGCCGCTCTTCCAGCCAGCCGAGCGCGGGTGTGGTTTTTGGGTCCTGGTCTCGAAGCTGTTTGGCCAATTGTGCCGCGAACAGCTCCGACAATGGACCAGCCGGGCGAGTTGCGATGTCCGCCTCAAGTGCCGTTCGCGCCCCGCCGGGCAGGAGCAACCGGTGCGCTAGTGCATCGGCATCGCCCCGTGCCCGTTGCCCGACGGTTATGCGGTCGGCCAGCCTGCGCATATTCTCGACAAGGACAATGCGCAAGGTGATCGCAACCGCCCACAACTCACCAATGGTCAGAAGCTGCACACGCTGGTAGGCGGCGATGTAACGGCGCAAGATCTCGGGATCGAGATGGCTGTCAGTATGGGCGACGAAGGCCCAGGCAAGGCCGAAGACGCGCGGATAGCCAATGAAGGGACCGTCTGCGAGCTTTGGCAGTTGCCGATAATAGCCCGGCGGCAGATCATCGCGAATTTCGCGGATTTGTTCCTCAACGAGATGATAGTTGTCGAGCAGCCACTCGGCGGCATGGACGACGCCACGGCCACCCTCCACTTCCGCCGCCGTCGCACGATAGGCCGTCAGCAGGAAGGCGGCATTGTCGTTGAGCCGGGTTCGCAACGGCAGTACGCGCGGCGGCGTTGCCGTCACGCGCTGCGCTGCCGCCAGACTTTCAGCATGCTGCTCCAGCCGCTCGACACCGAACAGCTCCTCGCGTACCGGCGCCATGTCGTTCCAAGGTGGAGGGAGAGTTTGGCGGCCGAGCATTGGGTTGACGATAGGTGTGCTGACGATAGATATCATGAGTGCCTTTCAAGCATACGGAAACGTATTACCGACCTAAAGGCGCTTGATACCACGACCAATACCGCCAAGCGAGTATACCGGCCTATCAACTACTGTCATCCCGGACGCGCTGCAGCATTCTCTTACGCAGCTGGTTGCCGGGTTACTCGACGTTGCCATTCTGCTGATATCGCTCGTGGATGCACCTTGAGGATGGCGTTCGCGGCGAAATAGACATCTTATACCGCCGAGCAAATATACCGACCCATCAAGTTCCGTCGTCCCGGATGCGCTGCAGCATTCTTCATGGTGCTGCGCTGATCCGGGAACTTGTTTGCGGCTCTAGCCCCTGTTCAAACCACAAGATCCCGCGTCTGCGGTGCACCGAA
>JANYHF010000123.1 GCA_025359185.1 Hyphomicrobiaceae bacterium
GTTCGTGAGGAGAGGGAATCGGCCAACGCGATTTGCAAGGAAATCGCTGTGCAACCGTTGAAATCTTGCAACGCCCACGATACAATTCAGGCCGTTTCGCATTCCGGATCAAAGGGTTGGCAATTCTTCACGGCCGACGAATTAGGGGTGTGGGCGTCTTGGTGTCTTCACCCAACCACCTCCCTGATCCTGGGGAACTCTGTCCATCGCGGGGCATAGCCCGGCGGTGTGGACGTGGATGATGGCGACCGGCAACGTCTTCCATGCTGGTCTGCATCAGAGCAGCATTGTAGAGCGAGAACTACCCGCTAAGCGTTCCTCAAACCCCCTCCCACCTCCCACTCGTCTCGGATCTGAAGAACGCATCCAATATCTTCATGTTCTGCACCGCGCTCTCCACACCATGCGCCAGTGGCTCCAGCCCGCGCACGGCCCGCCCGAAGGCTTCAGCTTGCAGCGTATACTGATCGCACACCGGGATCTTGGTGGTGACCTCTGCCTTGCCGTCCTGGTGCAAGCGGACAATCGTCGGCGTGTCCAGCGGCGCGTTGAACGGAATATCGATCTCGAAGCGGCCCGCGGTACCCAGCACATGCACACGCTGGTAGTTCATGCTCTGCGTACCGCAGACAAAGCTCAGCTGCCGCCCCTCGCCAAAATCGGCGATGCCGCTCGTCAGCCGGTCCACCTTCATCACTGGATCGCGGTCAATGAGGGCAATCACGCGCGACGGTTCGGCGTCGAACACGAACCTTGCGCCTGTCACCGGATAACATCCGATATCCAAAATTCCGCCGCCGCCGATATCGGCCTGGTTGCGCACGTTGATTGGGTCCGTCAGGTGATAGGCGAACAGCACCTGGATCGCGTGTACGCGCCCCAACGCGCCAGCCCGCACCAGATCGCGCGCCATGATCCATTGCGGATGGTGGCGCACCATGAAGGCTTCGGCGACCAGGATGCCCTTGGCGACGCCCCGTAGCTGTTCCGCTTCCCGAGCCGTAATTGCAATTGGCTTTTCGCACAGGACGTGCTTGCCCGCCGCCGCGGCCTGCAAAGTTAGCGGCACATGCAGATGGTTCGGGGTCGGATTATAGACTGCCTCGATGCTCGGGTCGGCCAGCATCTCCTCATAGGAGCCATAGGCCTTGGGGATGCCGAGGGCCTTGCACGCTGCTTGCGCCCGGCCGAGATCGCGGGAGGCCAGCCCATACACCTCGACTTCCTTGCTCTTCAGCATGGCCGGAATGACTTTTTCCATTCCGATCTTGGCGGGGCTGAGGATGCCCCAACGAACGGGTTTCATGGGGCATCCTTTTTGTCGTCAAAACTTCAGTTCAACTTGTCATTGCTCGTGACCAGCACCGGCCCGCGTGTCTTGGCCTTGGGCGCCTCGGTCAGCACACCCAGACGCCTTGCAACCTCCTGGTATGCCTCAACCAATCCACCAGCGCTCACGGCGTCCTTGTCCATGGGCTCGCCGGTCTTGGCGTCCCACAGTTTGCAATTGTCGGGGCTGATCTCATCGGCCAACACGATGCGCATGAGATCGTTCTCCCACAGCCGGCCGAACTCGATGCGGAATTCTACGAGTTTGATGCCGATGCCCAGAAACAGCCCCGACATGAAGTCGTTGATGCGGAGCGACAACGCCATCAGCTCGTCGATCTCCTGCGGCGCGGCCCAGCCGAAGGCCGTGATGTGCTCCTCAGTCACCAGCGGGCTGTTCAATTCATCGCTCTTGAAATGGAACTCGATGATCGAGCGCGGCAGCTGCAACCCTTCGGCCAGCCCGAGCCGCTTGGCGAAATCGCCCGCTGCCGCGTTGCGCACGACGACTTCAAGCGGAATGATCTCAACTTCGCGGATCAGCTGTTCGCGCATGTTCACACGGCGGATGAAATGTGTCGGCACACCGATGTCACCAAGGCGCTGGAATAAGTACTCCGTAATGCGGTTGTTGAGAGCGCCTTTGCCTTCGACGATGGCGGTTTTGCCCGCATCGGCGGCCGGAGCGTCGGCAACCGGGGCCGCGTCGTCCTTGAAATGCTGAATGAGCGTGCCGGGCTCGGGTCCCTCATAGAGGGTCTTGCCCTTGCCATCGAATACCAAGCGGCGGCGGTTCATGGGTTCGTCCTTCAATCGGGGTCTCCCCGCGTCATGCGGACGTGCAGCATTACGGCGAGCGGCACGTTACGGCAGCGGGTCTTTGAACGTTCGATGAACTTGGCCGCCGCCGCTTCAGATCCATTCGTTGATTAAGCGGGCTTTTGCGATCAAGGCAAGGCCGTTGATTTGCTGTCCCCGCCGGGCTATGCCTCGGGACAGAATTTGGACCATTTCGCAGGTGCGAAAATCACCTGTCCGACCGCAAGGAGTTCCCTTAATGACGACGTTCGATGAGCGCGAAAAGGGCTTTGAGAAGAAATTCGCCCTCGATCAGGAGCAAGAATTCCGGGCCCACGCGCGGCGCGACAAGCTGTTCGGCCTGTGGGCGGCGGGTAAACTGGGGCTGAGCGGCGCCGAGGCTGACGCTTATGCCAAGAGCATCGTCGTCGAGGACCTGAAGGAGGCGGGCGACGGCGATGTCTTGCGCAAGGTGACGGCCGATTTCTCGGCCAAAAACGTCAAAGCGGATGCCGCTGAATTGACTAAAGTGCTGGCTGAGATGGCGGGCAAGGCTCGGACACAGATCGCTGGCGAAGCGAAAAGCTAAGTGATCGCAACTTCCGTCACGCAGCCATGGGCTTCTTTGAGTCCGCCCGTCAGCTCAAAGCGCCAGCTGGTCACGGTTTCGATGGCGGCGCGGTCGAACGACTTCAAGCCCGAGGACGAGTCTACGGTGATGTTCAAGGGCGTCCCATCGGCATCGACGTCGAACCGCAAATAGGCCCAGGGTTTGGCGTCGTGCATGACCATTGTGGTCATCAGATCGGCGGGCAGCACCATCTGGCGGCGGCCCTTGTCGCGCACTTTGTCGCTTGGGCAGGTGGCTTCGTTCTTGGGGACGGCCGCAGCCAACGGGTGCTTTGGAAGCCGGTTTTTCTGCAACCAGGCACTGTCGGCCATAATCTGCTGCGTGATTTGCGGGTCATGCATCGAACTTGTGAAGCTGGTGGCCGGCGGCTCCGGGGCCTGGGACGCAGCGCAACCGGCCAGCGCCAGGAGAGCGGCTGCAAGCACCGCACGTGCCAATGTTCTGTAAGGATTGCCCTGCCACATCATAGACTCAGAATCACCTGTCTATTCGCGCTGGTACGGAACATAGGCACGCGAGGATGGCATTGCCACGGCCAGTGAAGTGAAATGGTGGATGAGACGAGCGCCATCTGACAGTTAGGCGCGGGACTGTTGCAAAGACGCATCTATGGCCAGGCCGAGCTTATCGACGGCTTCTTCGAGGATGGCTGGCCCGACATTGAACGGAGGCGCCAGGATGACGTTGTCTCCGTCACGGCCATCAAAATTGCCTGGGGAAGCATAGCACAGGAGCCCGCCCTCGCGTGCTGCCGACTTGATGCGTGCCGCCAACTGCATCCCGGCCGGGAATGGCATCTTTGTGGCGCGTTCGCCAACCAGTTCGACGCCCCAGAACAGGCCGCGCCCGCGAATGTTGCCAACATGGGCGTGATTGCCGAAACGCTCGGTTAGACAGGCTTCCAGATGCGTGCTCATCGCCCGCACATTGGCGAGCAGATCCTCTTCGCGGATCACCTGCTGCACGGCGAGCGCTGCGGCGCAGGCGACCAGATGGCCGTTATAGGTGTGGCTATGGGCGAAGGCTCCTGAGCCATCGCGCAACGTGTCGTGGATGGTTTGCGAGACCAGCAGCGCGCCGATGGGCTGATAGCCGCCGCCCAGACCCTTGGCGATGGTGAGGAGGTCGGGCGCGACCCGCTCGTCAGTGATCGCATAGGTTTGGCCAGTGCGCCCCATCCCGCACATGACCTCGTCGGCGATCAGCAGCACGCCGTGCCGGTCGCAAACCTCGCGGATGCGTTTGAAATAGCCGGCGACAGGGGGCACCGCGCCAAGCGATGCGCCAACAACTGTTTCGGCAAGGAAGGCCATGACTGCGTTGGGCGGGGCAGCGCTGATAGCCGTATGCAGTTCGGCGGCAAGGCGCTCTGTATAGACCTTATCGCTCTCGCCTGCGAACTGGCCGCGATAGGCGTAGCACGGCGAGACATGCACGACCGATGGGTTCATCAGCGGCTGATGCAGCGGCCGCTTGGCCATATTGCCGCCTACGGACAAAGCGCCGAGCGTATTGCCGTGGTAACTTTGCCGCCGCGTAATGACGATGTGCCGTTCAGGCTCGCCGCGCTCGACAAAATATTGCCGCGAGAGTTTCAGCGCCGATTCCACAGCTTCCGAGCCATCCTGAACGAAGAAGACGTGGCTGAGACCGGCGGGCGCGTCTGTGATCAGCCGATCAGCCAGCGCCTCCATAGGCTCGTTGGTGAAAAAGCTCGTATGCACATGGGCGAGTTTTGCGACCTGCGCCTGCACGGCCGCAATCACCTTCGGATGGCTGTGCCCGAGGCAGCTGACCGCCGCGCCGCCCGAGCCGTCAAGATACCGCTTTCCATGGCTGTCGATCACGTAAGCGCCGTCGCCCGAGACAACCATTGGATAGTCGCTGGTCAGCGAGCGATGGAAGACGCGGGACGGGGTTGGGGCAGGCACCTTTCACCCCTCGATCTTTGAGAAGTCGGCGACCGTGCGGGTGGCGGCGCGGATCTGGGCGAGCAGGTTCAGGCGATTGACACGCAGATTGGCAGCTTCGGCGTTGACGGTCACCTTCTCGAAGAAGGCATCGACCGGCGCGCGCAACTTCGCCATAGCGGCCATGGCGCCAGCGAAATCCTCTGTGCCCACGGCTTTCTGTGCGGCGGCCGTCGCCTCGTTGATGGCCTTGGCGAGGTCTTTCTCCTCGGAGCTCTCCAGCAGCTTGGCGTTGATGTTGCCGGCGTAGGCGGTCTTGTCCTTCTTCTCCTCGATGCGCAGGATGTTGGCCGCCCGCTTGGTGCCGGCCAGCAGATTGGCGCCGTCCTCGGTCTTCAGGAACGCGCCGAGCGCCTCGACTCGGCGCACGATCATGAGCAGGTCATCCTGGCCGCTATCGCCCAGCACAGCGTCGACGAGATCGTGCCGCGCGCCCTGCTCGCGCAGCTGGACTTTCAGGCGGTCGTGGACGAACTCGACTAGCTCCGCAACCTTGCCCTGCACACTTCCAACAACATAGTCCCTTGCAAAGTCCCATGCAAAGTTCACTCCCAGAACCTCGCCGGGATTCGAGGGCGGTGCACGGCCCAGCTGCTGAAGGCTTGCATCACTCTTTTCAAACTCATTGCGCAATCTTGCCCTTTCCTGATCGAAACTAGGCTTGCATTCGACAAACATCACTGTGGGAGACAGCAACGTGCCGAGCGGCAAACGCAAATCATTTTCTAGCACGATCCGAACAATTCCGAGCGCCGCGCGCCGCAACGCAAACGGATCCCGCGATCCCGTTGGCTTCTCCCCTGCAGCCCAGAACCCTGCGAGAGTGTCGAGCTTGTCCGCCAGCGCCACCGCAATCGCTACCGGCTCCTTGGGCACGCCATCGCCCTGGGCGCGTGGCCAATAGTGTTGCTCGACAGCATGGGCAATCGCGGACTTGGTGCCTGCGGCTTCCGCCAGATACCGCCCCATCAGCCCCTGCAACTCGGGGAACTCTCCGACCACGCCGGAAACCAGATCCGCCTTACACAACTGCGCAGCCCGGCGGCAGTCGGCCTTCTCCGCTTTCACCAGCGGCGCGATTTCTTCCGCCAGCGCCGCAATACGCTCCACGCGGTCGTATTGCGAGCCAAGCTTCTCATGGAATGTGATGGCCCGTAAGGACGACCACATCTCGTCCATCGGCTTCTTCAGGTCCTGGTCCCAGAAGAATTTGGCATCCGACAGGCGGGCGCGGATCACCTTCTCGTTGCCGTGGATGATGGTCTCGCCGCCGTCCGCCGCTTCAAGATTTGCTGTCATCAGGAAGCGGTTGGCGAGTTTGTGGGTTTTGGGATCGCGCAAGGAAAAGTACTTCTGATGCGCCTTCATGGAGGTCGTCAGCACTTCGCCCGGCACCTTCAGGAAATCGGCATCAAAGGTGCCCATCAGCACCGTGGGCCACTCGGTGAGGCCCGCGTTTTCGCGCAAGAGCGCTTCGTCCTCGACCAACTCGAAATGGTTTTGGGCAGCAACCGCTTTGGCTTGCCCGGCGATGATGGCCTGCCGCTCGTCCGGATCAACCAGCACCTTGGCAGCCTTCAATTTCTTGGCGTAGTCGGCGAAATCCCTGACCTCGATGGCCCCTTCGGAATGGAACCGGTGCCCGCGCGTCATGGCGCCCGACGTGATGCCCTCGACCTCGAACGGTACGACCTTGCCGCCCAGTACGCACAGAATGCTCTTCAGGGGACGCACCCAGCGCAACTTATGGCTGCCCCAGCGCATGGATTTGGGCCAGGCAAAGCGGGCGAGGATGTCCGGCACTAGGTCGGCAATGATGATCTCAGCCACTCGCCCCGGCTTCTTGAGTTTGGCGATGTAATAGTCGCCCTTCTTAGCGTCGGAGACGATCGTCGCCTCCGCGAGCGACCCGATGCCCGCGCCCTTGAGGAAGCCCTGCACGGCAGCTTCCGGCGCGCCAACACGCGGCCCCTTCTTCTCCTCTTCGACGTCTGCGGATTTGACGGCCACACCCACCACCACGACCGTCAGCCGCCGGGGTGTCACGAACCCGTTGGCCGCTCCATGCGCCAACCCCGACTTGCCCAACCCCTCCACCAGCATCGCCCGCAAATCCTCGGCGGCGCGCGCTTGCATACGGGCGGGGATCTCCTCGCATAGGAGTTCAAGCAGAAGTTCGGACATGGGGTATCCTTGGGGCAGGTGCGGCAGTCGAGTTACCGCAGTGCTTACGGCGTTCGCGGGATATTGCCAAGCGGCGGCACGGCCTAGTCAGGCCAAGGGCAAGCCGCTATAGATGCGCGCAGAAAACCCAATCAGGAGCGCGCCTGGTGGTTGCCGTCCATTTGCGGCGGGCCGGAGCGTTGTCCTGTCAGTCAAGGAGTGGACGTTATGGCCATCGCCAAACCAGCCGGATGGACGCCGGACAGCTGGCGCGCAAAGCCCGTGCAGCAGGTGCCGGAGTATCCCGATGCCAAAGCGCTGGCGGACGTGGAAAAGCAGCTGGCAACGTTCCCGCCGCTGTTTTTCGCAGGTGAAGCACGTGAGCTGAAGGCGGAACTGGCCAATGTGGCGGCCGGCAACGGTTTCCTGCTGCAAGGCGGCGATTGCGCCGAGAGCTTTGCCGAGCATGGTGCCGATAACATCCGCGACTTCTTCCGGGTGTTTCTGCAAATGGCCGTGGTGCTGACGTACGCGGGTGCGCTACCGGTGGTGAAGGTTGGCCGCATCGCCGGACAGTTCGCCAAGCCGCGTTCGTCGCCGATGGAGAAGAAGGGCGCCGTGGAGCTGCCGAGCTATCGCGGCGACATTGTCAATGGCCCCGAATTCACGCCAGAGTCGCGCATCCCAGACCCAAAGCGCCAGCTGGAAGCCTACCGTCAATCTGCGGCGACGCTCAACCTGCTGCGCGCGTTTGCCCAGGGCGGCTATGCCAGCCTCGACAACGTGCATCGCTGGTATCTCGACTATGCCAAGGGCAGTGCGTCGGCAAAACACTACCAGCAGGTGGCAGAACGCATCTCCGATACGCTCAATTTCATGCGGGCGTGCGGCCTAAATGCGTCGAACACGGCGCAATTGCGCACGACCAATTTCTTCACCAGTCACGAGGCACTATTGCTTGGTTTCGAGCAGGCGCTGACCCGCGTGGATTCGACCACGGGCGACTATTACGGCTGCTCGGGCCACATGCTGTGGATCGGCGACCGCACGCGCCAGCTCGACCATGCCCATGTCGAGTATTGCCGCGGCATCAAAAACCCGATCGGCTTGAAATGCGGGCCGAGCCTGGAGCCTGATGGCCTGATCAAGCTGATCGATGCTTTGAACCCGGCCAACGAGCCCGGCCGGTTAACGCTGATCTGCCGGTTCGGCGACGACAAGGTGGAAAAGCACCTGCCAAAACTGATCCGCGCCGTCGAAAAGGAGGGCCGCACGGTCGTCTGGTCTTGCGATCCGATGCACGGCAATACGATCACTGCCAACACCGGCTACAAGACGCGGCCGTTCAACCGGGTGCTAAGCGAGATCAAGAAGTTCTTCGATGTGCACGGCGCGGAGGGCACGCATCCGGGCGGCATCCACCTGGAGATGACCGGCAAGAACGTGACCGAATGCACCGGCGGCGCGCAGGCGGTGACTGAGGCGGATTTGCAGGACCGCTACCACACGCACTGCGACCCGCGGCTGAACGTCGATCAGGCGCTCGAAGTGGCGTTCATTCTGGCGGAACGGCTGCGGGCCGAGCGGGAGGAAAAGGCGCGCGGGCCGAAGGTGATGCTGGCGTAGGCTGTTTGACTGAACTACGGCAAACCAGTACATTGTGCGCGATGATGAATTCGAATGGGATGACTGGAAGGCTGCGGTGAATCTCCGCAAGCACGGCGTTTCATTTGAATTGGCGCGCCTCGCTTTCGAGGATCGAAAGTCGGTAGAAGTATTGGATGACGACGAAACCGACGAACAGCGTTGGTTGTTGACCGGTCGTGCTGGCCGCCAGTTGGTTGTCGTCTGTTTTGTTTATAGGGGACCGCGAAAACGAATCATCTCTGCCAGAAGGGCGAACAAGAATGAAAGCGAAGACTGCTTCAGTCAAAACCGCTAGCAAGAAAACGGCCGTGCTGCGCGACGCTGACGTACCCGACAAGTACGGCATGACACCTGCCATGTACGAGCGCCTCGATAAAATGACCGAGGAAGAAATCATGGCCAACGCCCGCTCCGATCCTGACAATTTGCCTCTGGAAGATCGAAAGCGCACTGGTCCTGGTCCAAGGCTTGTCTGCATCGCCAAGCGCATCCGCTGGAAGTTGCAGATGTCGCAGAGTGAGTTCGCGGAGGCATTCAACATTCCACTGGGCACCCTGAGGGATTGGGAACAGTACAGGCGCGATCCGGACCAGAGTGCGCAGGCCTATCTCGCCGTTATTTTGCACGAACCCGACGCCGTCCGCCGCGCGCTGGCCGAATGGGCGCGAACCGGCGTCATGGGCGCCATCGAGACAACCGAATCGTGACCCCACCCAATTCTCTCCGCCTCGCCCTGGCGCAGCTCAATCCGACAGTCGGCGACCTTGCGGGCAACGCCGCCAAGGCGCGAGCCGCGCGGGCTACCGCGGCAAAGATGCACGCCGATCTGGTGCTGTTCTCTGAGCTGTTCATCACCGGCTACTCGCCCGAGGACCTTGCCCTCAAGCCCGCCTTTCAGCAGGCCGCCCGTGAGACGGTTGAAGCGCTTGCGCTGGAAACCAAAGACGGCGGGCCGGGCGTGCTGCTGGGCACCATCTGGGTCGAAGATGGCAAGCTGCACAACTCGTTGGCCTTGCTCGACGGCGGAAAAATCGTTGGTCTTCGCCATAAGGTGGACTTGCCCAATTACGGCGTGTTCGACGAAAAGCGCGTGTTCGTGCCTGGACCGATGCCCGGACCCATCGACTTCCGCGGCATCCGGCTCGGCGTGCCGATCTGCGAGGACATCTGGAAGGACGAGGTTGTCGAGTGCCTGGCTGAGACGGGCACGGAGATTGTCCTCGTCCCTAACGGCAGCCCCTTTGCACTGGGCAAGCAGGATGTGCGCATGAATATCGCCGTCGCGCGTGTGACTGAATCGGCGCTTCCGATGGTTTACCTCAACCAGGTCGGCGGCCAGGACGAACTGGTGTTTGACGGCGCGTCCTTCGTGCTCAATGCCGACCGCAGCCTGGCCATACAACTCCCGGCTTGGGAGGAGGCCATCGTCCTCACCGAATGGACGCGCAACCCCTCGGGCTGGCACTGCAAGCCTGGCGAACGCGCAATCATTGAAGAGGGTGATGCCTCGGCCTACTGCGCCTGCGTGTTGGGCCTGCGCGACTATGTGAACAAGAACGGTTTTCCGGGCGTCGTGCTCGGCCTTTCCGGCGGCATTGACTCCGCCTTAGTTGCAGCCATGTGCGTCGATGCGCTTGGCGCGGACAAAGTGCATTGCCTGATGCTGCCCTACCGCTACACCAGCGACGACAGCCTGAAGGACGCCGCCGACTGCGCAAAGCTGCTGCATGTCCGCTACGACGTGATCCCGATTTCCGCGCCGGTCGAGGGGTTTGCCGAAAGCCTCGCGCCGCTCTTCAAGGGCACGAAAACCGGCGTCGCCGAGGAGAATCTGCAATCGCGCGTGCGCGGAACGCTGCTGATGGCGGTCTCCAATAAGTTCGGGCCGATGCTGATCACAACCGGCAACAAGTCCGAGGTGTCCTGTGGGTATTCGACGCTCTACGGCGACATGAACGGCGGTTTCAATCCGATCAAAGACCTTTACAAAATGCAGGTGTTCGCTCTCAGCCGCTGGCGCAATGCCAACAAGCCTATGGGCCTCATGGGGCCGCCGGGACCGGTCATCCCCGAAAACATCATCACCAAGCCGCCGACCGCCGAACTGCGGCCCAACCAGAAAGATCAAGACACGCTGCCGCCCTACGAGGTGCTGGATGCCATCCTGGAGCGGATCGTTGAGAAAGAGCAGTCGATCCCCGAGATCATCGCTGCCGGGTTCGACCATGATACGGTGAAACGGGTGGAGAAAATGCTTTACTTGGCCGAGTACAAGCGCCGCCAAGCCGCGCCGGGGGTAAAAATCTCCGAGCGCAATTTCGGCCGCGACCGCCGATATCCCATCACCAACAGGTTCAGGGAATGATAGGTTTGAGCCGCTCCAGCACTTCGCGGTCAAAATGCCTGTGCAACGCGGCGTCCACGCCGTCCATTGAGGTAGGCACGCCCAAATCGGCCAAGCTCGTGACGCCATGCTCGCGAATACCGCAGGGCACGATACCCGCGAAATGCGCCAGGTCTGGCGCCACGTTCAAGCTCACGCCGTGGTAGCTCACGCCGCGCCGCACCCGGACGCCGATGGCCGCAATCTTGTCCTCACGCCCGGCCTCGCGTGCCACCCACACGCCGACCCTGCCGGTCCGGATTTCGCCCGCCACGGATAACTCCGCCAGCGCCGCAATAAGCCAGTGTTCCAGCCCACACACATAGGCGTGCAGATCGCCGCCACGGGCCTTCAGGTTGAGCAGCACATAGGCCACCCGCTGCCCCGGCCCGTGATAGGTGAACTGCCCACCCCGGCCCGTGCGATGGACCGGCAGCCGCGCCGGCTCGACGAGATCGGCATCGCGCGCGCTGGTACCTGCCGTATAGAGCGCCGGATGTTCCAGCAGCCACACCAGCTCAGCCGCGTCACCGGTGGCGATGGCCGCTGCGCGCGCCTCCATCGCCGTGACAGCGGCCTCGTAGCCAACCGGCCCGGTTGAGACCTGCCATTCGATGGCAATTTCCGGTCTGGATACGGCCCCCTCCGGCAGCACAATTGAAACCTTTTGCATGGCTCCATGCTCCCACGCGGGCGCTCCGCAGGCAACAGTCCGTCTCTCAGCGGGGCACGGCTTAACGAAGGATTAGCGATTCCCGCCTTAAAGCCTGAAGGGCGGGGGCGGCTGCTCCTTGCGAGCGCTCCAGCAGGAATGCCATGATCCAACGCTTTATCCGGCTCCCCGTCAAAGCCCTGTTGCGCAATGCAATTGCGGCTACAGCGTTGCTGAGCTGTTCCCTGTGCCAAGCTGAGAACCTCGATCAGGCCCTTGTGGCAGCCTATCAAAACAATCCAAACCTGAACGCCGAGCGGGCACGGCTCCGGGGCACAGATGAGGAACTGGCGCGCGCCCAGTCCGGCTACCGGCCCGAGATTTCGGTGGGGGCCGATTATGGCGTTGCCGGGTTGAATACGAGCGCCGGGGCTTTCAGCCTGCCGAACGGAGCGGCCCCGACACCCGATCAGGTTCTCAGCAATTCCAACCAGTTCAAACGCAATGACGGCACGTCCAATCCTGGCGGCTATTCCGTCACCCTCACGCAGCCCCTGTTCAAAGGCTTCCAGACTGTCAACGCCGTGCGCGAAGCCGATGCCAACATCATGGCCGGCCGCCAGTCGCTTCGGGACATGGAACAGAAGGTCCTTCTGGAAACCATCACTGCATACATGGATGTCCTACGCGACGCAGCCGCGGTGACCTTGCGCCAGAACAGCCTGCGCCTCCTGACCAGTGAAGCCAGAGCGACCGCGGAGCGTTTTGCTGCTGGCGAAATGACGCGAACCGATGTTGCCCAGGCCCGCGCTCGCCAGGCCCAGGCCCAAGCTGCCCTGGAAGGCGCCAAGGCGACCTTGCGCGGCAGCCTTGCGCGTTACGAACGCTTTGTCGGCCATGTGCCTACGCGGCTGGCGGATCCGGTTGGGTTCGAGCGCCTGTTGCCCCATACGATGGACGAAGCCATCCAGGCGGCCATGGGCAGCAATCCGCAAGTGCTACAGGCGGCCTATCTAGAAAAAGCCTCTGGCAGCTCGGTGCGCAAGATCCTCGGCGAGATGCTTCCCGATGTGCGGCTTCAGGCCCAGCACGTCGAGCGGTTTGAGCCGACGCCGCTGATCGATCATCAGATCAATCAGTCTGTGGTCGCGCGGGTCACCATCCCGATTTATCAGGCGGGCGACGTTGAAGCTCGCGTGCGGCAGGCTAAGCAGCAGCGTCAGGGACGGTTGGAGGAGATCGAGGCAGCGCGCGAGCTGGTCCGCGCTTCCGCTATCAGCGCCTATGCAGAAGTTCAGGCCATGCGGGCCCAGGTTGCGGCCGTGCGCCAGCAGGTGCAGGCCTCCATGGAGGGCCTCACGGGCGTGATCGAAGAACAAAAGGCCGGTCAGCGCTCGTTGCTGGACGTGCTCAACGCTGAACAGGAACTGACCAACGCCAAGATCTCGGCCCTGAAGGCCCGGCATGATCTGGTGGTGGCAGCCTATACATTGCTGCAATCCATGGGCCGGTTGTCAGCATCGGATTTGGGGCTCGAAGTCAGGCTTTATGACGTGCAAAAGCACTATGCCGAAACCAACCGGAAATGGATTGGTTTGGCTGTCGACCAGGAGCAAGGCTACGCCGGGCAAAACGCCGGCTGGGGCACCCATGTCGAGACGGGCAACTGAGGCCCTTTCCGGTGCGCGTGCTGTAGCAACCTCGCCCTGGTTCTGCCGCAGGTTCGGATGTAAGGTTCGCCCGTCCTGAGGTGTTGGCGGGCGTAGTGGCGCATGATCAGAGTGTTCCGGCCTTTGGTGTCGAGTGTGACTGTTAGCGCGCTGCTGTTGGCGAGCGTTGCGCAGGTTTTTGCACAAGCAACGGCCCCGGCGGCGGGATCGGCGGCAACCGGCGTTTCCGTCTGCCAGGTGAACGACGAGGACGTCTTCCGGGCCGAGATCGACAAGCTCACCTTTGCAGCCATCAGCAAGGGGCTGGCCGGGGTTGATTATTCGGCGCTGGTGAACGTCGCCTGGCGCGAAACTGGGACAGATTCCGTTCTCGACCAGCGCGTCACTAAGTCGATCACTGAAATCCAGGACGAGACCAGCTGGACGGCGCTGTTGCAGAGCCTGGCGTCGCGTGAAGCGGCCCAAAGCCTTGCCGTGTCGGTTGCTGAACGTACCTACCGTTCGGAGGAGATGAAGAAGGCAGTTGAGGCCATCGCGGGCGACGTGGGCAAGCAGCTGACGGGGCGTATCGAGCTGGCGACGTTGGACGCGGCTCAGCCTGCTATCGGCTGCGTGCGGGCGTTTCTGGGGCCGCGCTATGGCTCAACCATTGCGCTTCAGGTGGCAGGCGACACAGGGCGCGCCTTTGAGCAGAGCGCGGGGGCCGGCAGCGCGCAGGTGAGCAACGGCGATCTGGTGATCGAGAGCAAGGGCCTGATCGCGGGCGCCGTCATCCTGGTCGTGCGCCGGGCGTTGGCCAATCTCGCCAAACGCATCGGCCAGCGCGTTGTTGGTGCAGTGCTGGGCAAAATCGTGTCTGTCGTCGCCGGTGGCATCGGCCTGGTGCTGATCGCCAAGGATATCTGGGAGATGCGTAATGGCATCCTCCCCGTCATTGACGCTGAGATGAAGTCGGACGAGACCAAGGCCAAGGTCAAATCCGAGATCGCGGCGGCGATTTCCGAACAATTGCAGACCCATCTGAAAGAGATCAGCTCAAGCACAGCCGACCGCATTCTCGACGTCTGGCACGAGTTCAAGGCCGCGCACGCCAAAGTGGTGGAGCTGGCTGGCAAGCAGCCTGCCTTCAAAACGTTCATCGACACAGTTGCCCCCGCCCAGCTGCCGCGTGTCGACCGCGTGGTGGCGCTTGTCCTGAGTTCAGAAGGCGAAGCCGGGGTCGTCAAGCGCCTGGACGACGGCACGCTCGACGAGGCGGCTAAGCGGCTGCCCGAAGCCGTGCTCGATATCGCCACCGACGTGCGCTCGCTGCAAGACGCCATCGGCTGGCATCAGTTGGCGGGCGCCGATGTGGACAAGGTCGCCAAACTCGAAATTCACCGCATTGCCAAGCCGCAGGATTTCACGGCCGAAAGCCTGCGCAAGCTGATCGGGCTGGATGATGGGTTCGCGGTGGGCCGCATCGCTGCTTTGCCGCGGGCCTCGCGCGATGCCATCACGGCGATGACGCCGGACCGGCAGAAGTCGCTCGCGCGGGCGCTGACCCCAGAGGAGTTGTCGTCGTTCGCGGGCTATGTGCAGGGATTGAAACAGAACGCGGCCGTCCGCCTCGTCAGCGCGGTAGCCGATGATCCACACCGGATGAAGATTTTTTCCGACGCCACTTTGCAGCAAGCCATCTTGGCCAGCCGCGACCAGAACGCCGCTGTTGGTTTGATGCTTCGTGATGGCGCCATTTTTGACGTTCTCAACTTGCAGACGGATTTTGCCCTGGTGACCGGGGGCGACGTGTCGCCGGTGCTGATGTGGCACAAACATACCGGTGCTGTTGCAACCGGGTTGGCGGGAGCTGGTCTCGTGCTGCTGATGCTGCTGCGCCTGATGTTCGGCCGCCGCCGCCGGGCATGACACAAGAGCCGCATAGCGACGATTAGCCTCCTGGCCGTCTGCGGGCGAATGCTGGCATCACCAGCATGCATTTTGCAACCTTGGGGGCTTCACATGCGCATTTCAACTCCGGCCTTTTTGACCGTGCTGGTTTCCCTCGTGCTCGCTGTTCTTGCCGCGCTCAGCCACTACGTGACCGGTTCACTGCCGATCGTCGGTACACATACATTTGGCCTTCTGCTACTGAGCTACGTCGTGCTGATGGCGGGCATCCTGATCCCAGGGCTCTAAGGAGGCGGCTTGCCAGTTTGGTCCAGAACAGCGCTCGCGCTGCTTATCGTGATGCGATGGTACGACGGGGCTGCGGCCGCTGATTCCATAGTGGTGACCGGTGTCTGGATGCGGCCAAGCATCGGCGCGACGGGCAACAGTGCGCTCTACTTGAATTTGTTCAATGCAGGTCCGGCGGAGGATGCACTTGTCTCCGTGACTTCGGACGCGGCAGCGCAAAGTCAGTTGCACATGACCGAGACCGACGGTGCCGTTGTTGGGATGCGCGCCATCGCGACACTGCCTTTGCCGGTTGGCGCGCCGGTCGCCCTGGCCCCAAAAGGCGACCATGTCATGCTGATGGGTCTGACGCGGTCCCTCAAAACTGGCGATCATGTCGCCGTCGAGCTGCGCTTCAAAATCCATGCGCCCATGACGGTCGACCCCACCGTCGCGATGACGCCGCCGCAATAGCGTCCCTTACTCAGCCGTCCAGCCACCGTCGATGGAAAGATTGGCACCCGTGATCTGGGCGGCGTCGTCGCTGCACAAGAACATCGTCAGCGCGGCGACTTGCTCGACGGTAACGAACTCTTTGGTCGGTTGCGCCTTAAGGAGAACCTCGTTGATGACCTGTTCCTTGGTCATATTGCGGGCCTTCATCGTATCGGGGATCTGCTTCTCGACCAGCGGTGTCCAGACGTAACCCGGCGAAATGCAGTTGCAGGTGATCTTGTTGGTCGCGACTTCAAGCGCGACCGTCTTGGTCAGCCCCGCCAGCGCGTGTTTGGCCGAGACATAGGCCGACTTGAAGGGTGATGCGACCAGCGAATGGGCAGACGCCGTATTGATGATCCGGCCCCAATTGCGCGTCTTCATGCCGGGCACCACCTTGCGGATGGCATGAAACGCCGCCGTCAGATTGATGGCGATGATCGCATCCCACTTATCGGGCGGGAAATCCTCGATCGGCGAGACAAATTGGATACCCGCATTGTTGACGAGGATGTCGACGCTGCCGAACTCCGTGTTCGCAAGATCGATCATAGCCGCGATTTCGTCCGGCTTCATCATATTGGCGGGTGAAAAGTTCACCTTGCCGCCGTGCGCCGAAACCTGAGCAATCGCGTCCTTGTTGTCATCGGCGGTGCCAAGGCCGTTGAGCATGACGTTGACGCCGGCCTTAGCCAACGCATCGGCGATGCCATGCCCAATGCCCGAGGTCGACCCGGTGACGATTGCGTTCTTGCCGTTCAACATGCTGGCGCTCCATGGCTGTCTGTTGCGCCGCAGCATAGCCGAAAATACCCGTTCCGTAACCCGAGACGAGCGCCGCCACTACTGTTGAGCGATGTCCTCGGGCTGCGGCCGCCGCCACGTCATCTTGAATTTGGCGCGGCAATAGATTTGCGCACACGGGTCGGAATACATGTACCAACCAGACCCCAGCTTGCCTGCGATGTCGCCCCGCACCAGTTCAGTGGAACAGGAATTGGCTTTGTGCATCTCGAATTTGCCGTCACGGCCAATCTTGGCATCCCAATTGTCGCTTCTAACACGATGATCGGCGACTTTAACCACCCAGAGCTGGGCCGCAAGGTTGCAATCGGAACCCGTGACATGTAAGGTCCAGTTGCCCGATTTGGCAGGCGACGTTTCCGCATAGGTCACGGGGGGCCGTTCCTTGGCCCTGCGGCGGGCCTGGCTGACCTGTGCGTCCGCCGACGGGACTCTCGGCTCGGGTTCAGTCGAACTGGGAGCAACCGGCGAAAACGCGGTTGAGGCGGCTGGCGGCGGGTTTGGCTTCGGGGGCTGGTTGTCCGCAACCACAGTTTTGGGTTCAACTTTGGGGGACGGCGGCGCAGCTATGATTGCAGGCGCGGGCGGCAGTGCTGGCTTGGGCTGCGCCTTAGCCGCAGGAGTGGGAGGTGCCGCCGCGGACGGCAGCGGCGCCACACTGACGGACCCTGTCGACAAGGAGGTGGAACCCTTGGACGTAGAAGCCGTTGGAATATCAGCAACCGCGATCTGTGGTCCGGCTTTGGCTTTGCCTGCGTCCGCAGGGAACCGCTGAAAATAATCGGCAAGATGGGTCTTGACCCATTTGTAGGCCGCTGCATCGCGCGAGCCCGGCTTGGCAATAGTGCTGTGGTCGGTTCCGGCAAGTTCACCACTGTCGTCACAGCCATCGGCAGAATACTGTCCCGCCTGCACGGGGGTGCCATAGGTCGCTTCGGTTTCGTGCAGACAGTAGATCTTCAGTGGGCGCGTCGGGCCGCGGCTGGAAAGATGCTCTGCCCATAATGACTCAAGCCCCTGCAGAAAAACCGGCACGTCCATAGCCCCGATGTTGGCCACCAGAGGCTGCTTGGCTATGAGTGCCGTCAGAAATCCTGCCGCCGCCTTGCCCTGTGCAGGCACCGACAGCAGAAAAACGACTTTGGTCTTCGTTGAGAGCGACTTTGCGCCGGCAATCGATCCCTGGATCAGCATACTTTTCAGCACCAGACCTCCAGCGCTGTAGGCCACGAAAGTGATGCCGTCGTAGTTTTCGAGGATGCCTTTGTTTTTGATCTCGGCAAGAGCGCTGGTTGCCAGCTGCGGAATCGATTGCTTGTCCTGGGCTGCGCCAGCAAACGAGAGTAGCGCCGTATCATAACGTGCCAGGGGCAATTGCTGATGCTCTGCCGTCGTATCGGCTGCCATCAGCTCAGGCCACGATGGCACCCCCTGGCCCCACCGGAAGGTCTTGGCGGGATCGCTGCTGAGACCATCGACGAAAATGACGATCCGGTTCGATTTTCCACGCGTCACGAATTGCAAGTCCGAGTGCGATGGAGTGCCGGCAGCGCTGGCAACAATGGCGGCGACAACCAAGGCGGCATTAGCGGCGATGGCAGCGCCCAAGCCGAGCGCAGAGGTTCGTAAGCTCATACAACTCACACAACTGTTACGCGCGACCCAAGGGCTGATCGCGACACGTCCCCGCTACCGTCAGCCCATGAACGCAAGCAGAACGGCCCTGTGCAGCCCTCGCTACAATTGTGAGTTGGACGGAGAAATTGAGACTATTTTGCGGGCATCCCATTTGGCCGCAGGGGTCAAATAAACTTTGTGAGATTTCAAAGATTTACCAGATCTGCTGTTAAGCAGTGGGCGGATCATCCGAGGCAATTATGGCTAGAAAAACGAGGACCGCACTGACCTGTGGAAAAGTATTGGTGGAGCCGAACAGAATCGAACTGTCGACCTCTTGAATGCCATTCAAGCGCTCTCCCAACTGAGCTACGACCCCATCCAGTAGTTTCGGGTGTTTCATCAAGACGGCGTTGGGCACCGTCAAGCCACGACGGATGGATAGACGCCGGGCACAGGAGCGTCAAGCGCAATGCTCTTGGGCAAAGCGGCAAATATGCTGCCCTCGCGTCCACCAATTCAATGCCGCTTGCGGCGATTGCGGCTTGCTAAAACGTTGAACGTCTCGACCGCACCGGAAAAGGCCATAGCGATGTAGATATATTCGCGAGGAATGTGGAAATGGGCGCCGTCCGCGATTAGCGCCATGCCGATCAATAAGAGGAAGCTGAGGGCCAGCATCTTGGTCGTGGGATGCCGTTCGATGAAGCGGCCAACGGCGACAGCAGCAAAATACATGACCAGCATGGCAATCACGATCGCCGCGATCATCACTTCAACGTGTTCGGCGATGCCGATGGCCGTGACAATCGAATCGATCGAAAAAACCAGATCGATGACGGCGATCTGCGCGATGATGGAGGCAAAGCTGTTGCGCTTTGAGCGTGCCGCGCGATCCGCTTCGGTTTCGACCTCACCTTCGATGTCGCCATGGATCTCGTGCGTTGCCTTGAAAATCAGGAACAAGCCGCCTGCAATCAGGATGATATCACGCCAGGACAAAGCGAAACCGGCAATCTGCAAAATGGGCTGGGTGAGACCGATGATCCAGACAAGTCCGATCAGCATCGCGACGCGCAATCCGAAAGCCATCAGAAGGCCCAGTCTACGGGCCTTTTCTTTCTGGCCCTCCGGCAGCCGGGATACCAGAACCGCCAGAAAGACAACATTGTCGATGCCAAGGACAATTTCGAGCACAGACAAAGTCAACAGACCGCCCCAAACCGACGGGTCATAGAGTGAGATCGACATTGAGGACCGGATGTGAACGTGTGGATCGGGAGCCAGCCGCCAGCACCATAGTAGGCATGGCGACAAATAATGACAGTATGTGGACGCCAAAGCCAGCGGTCACGTACAGCTTCGCGGTCTCACCTGCGTTGGAGCAAACTCATGAGGTTACTAGAATGTCTTTTTGACCGAGCCATGCAGCGTCAGCGAATCCGGCAAACTGTCCAGCGATGGCAAATCGGGTGAGGGTTGTTCGGGTGTTCCATAGAGCAGCTCCAGACCGAAATCGAGTTTCGGAAGCACTCCCATAGACCCCAGTCCAAGACCACCCTTCGATTTGACGTCGCTTCCAATGGCACCAGGAACGGTTAGTTCCACACCCGTACCATGACCTATGGACCCCGGCTTAATTTCGATCCCTGGAAGTATCTCAGGCTGCGCCGTACCCGCAGGCGGCACCGTTTGCTCAAAAGCCATCCCCGATTCTGCCGGCAGAAGTGCCAACAGCAGAGCGGCGAACGCAAATGATGCGCGACGATACGACATGGTTTCCTAACCCGGACTCGGTGGCCTCGTAGACAAGATGACGCGGTACACGGGCAAAGGCAAGTTTGTCAAAATTCACTTCAAATCATTGATATTTCGACAATATTTCTGTCCAGCTTTTGTCTGTGTTGCAGTGCGGCAACAAGTCCATAACGGCAGACTGTGCAGAACGAACGCGGCCAAACGCCAACATTAGGCTGACCGCCAGCCGTTGAACGAAGCCGGTGACAATGACTTTGACACTGCGTTGAAGCCCGGCCGTCGCGCTCAGACAGCGATTTGGCTTACTGGTCAGCGCACACTGCCGCCGCTTGCTAGCCCGCCCAATTCAGATCGTGGATGAAGATCAGCCGCAGGGGTTGGCGCTGCCCGCTGACGGAGCCTTCCGAAGCCTGCCGATGGATCCTGGTGGTTCTCTGGCACCGCGGCCGTGGGCTGGATTGCAAAACGCGGCTCAAAAGATTGAGGCTGCACGGGCACGGCAACTTGGACCGCAGCCTGGCGCCGTTGCGGCAGAATACCCTGCTCGATGACAACGTCGATGGGCCCGCCGGTCATGATGAGATGCTCGACACCATCGCGATGAACCAAAACTAATTTCCGTTTGCCGTCGACGGACACCACTTCACTGACGCCAATACGGGCTTCCCGGCCGCCGCCGAAAAGTGCACCTGCACCACCGCCAAAGTGCTGCCAAGCGAACCAAGCGCCACTGGCCGCTGCGACCAGCAGCGTCAGAAGAATCACCGTGCTCAGCATGATTCGTTTCCTTCCCGCAAATGGTCCCGCAAACTGGACCCAGGCACCGCAACACGGCGCTTCCGCAGCTAACCTGCCGCGCCTGCTGTCATACCCCGACCCCGTCATACTGCATCCCACCGGTCAAGTTAACCAGTTTTGAACGTTGTCCAAAGCCATGACTGTGGCCCATGAGCCGCAGATTGGAAGCCGGCTATGACGCGAGCGCGGGCCAAGACAATGACGCCAACGAGGGCGTGCGAATCTGCTAGTTCTGGCCATATGACAGAGTCGCAACTTGAAGACCGCATGTTGGAGCGCCCGGGAGTCCGCCGTATGGCGGTGCTCGTCACGGTATCGTCCCTTGCGGCCGTGTTGGTGGTCATCGCGGTCATTCCGGGGATGCGTGCGTTTGGGCAGATTGCGGCGCTGATCGGATTGATCGGATTGGCGGGAATGGGGGCATTTGGGCTGGCTCAGCGATGGCTTGGCTACCGCCATCCAGCTCAAAGCGTGCTTGGAACCGGTGAACTGGCAAATTACAGTGGCGGCCTAAGCCAGGGTTTGTTGCTGGTTCGCAGCGATGGTTCAATTGCATTTTCCAACCGGGCCTTCTGGACCATGTTTGGTTTGGAGTCCGGCAGGCGTGCCACGTTCCATCCGGAGATGGTTTTTGGCGCGCTGCCTGCAAACGGCGAGGCTGCCTATCGTTTGATACGTGCCCAGTCTGCAGGCAAGCCGTGGGAAGAGGTGATCGAGCTGCCATCTCAGTCGCAAGGCGCCGTTGAGAGCCGCTGGCTGCGGGTTGCTGTGTCGCACCATGCGGACCAGCGAAGCGACGGCTATTGGGCGTGGCATATCAATGACGTCACCCGGGAAAATACCCGGCAAAGCGAATCGCTGCAGCGTGTGCGGCACATTCTGGATCAGCTCGACCGGCTTCCAGCTGGATTGTTCGTTGCGTCTGCCGACCGGCGTCTGACCTACATGAATGCAACGTTGGCCGATTGGATGGGCGTTGCCGGCGATGGTGCTGAAGAGCTTCGGTTCGAAGCGTGTTTTGCGCAGGAAAGTCTGCTGTCCATTGACCAGTCGATGTCGGTGTTGCGCAGCGGCGACGTCGCTGCGCTCGATGTGGATTTGCTGCGCCAGGACGGCGTGCGTGTGCCTGCCCGTTTGATGGCGCGCGCTCATCCTGGCGAGCGCCGGTTGGGCCTGGGTTTGATTGTCAGCCGCGCGCCGAGTGACCGGCCCGAGGATGGTGCTCAAGCTGCCGAGGCCCGCTTCACCCGCTTTTTTCATGCCGCCCCCATCGCCATTGCGACAATTGATGACATTGGCCTGATCGGAAGTGCCAATCCAGCTTTTACTCGCATGTTTTTCGGCCCTGCCAACGGCATCACCATGAGTGGCATGAACGTGCTTGAACGGTTGCACGCCGATAGTCGGGCAGCCGTGCGAGAGGCCTTGCTCAAAATCAACCGGCAGGCAACGCCGCAGCAACCCATCGAAATCATGTACGGCGATGGCAGCCTGCGATCTGGCCAGCTGTTCCTCAGTGCCAACACGGTTGCCGGTGCCGAGCGCGAGTCTGTCATACTCTATGCCCTCGATACCACCGACCGTAGGGAACTCGAGGCTCAGTTCGCGCAGAGCCAGAAGATGCAGGCGATCGGGCAGCTGGCTGGCGGGATTGCTCATGACATCAATAATGTGCTGACTGTGATCATAGGCTTCAGCGACCTGTTGCTGGCCAACAGCGGAGGCGATCCTGCTTTCCATGACCTGAATGAAATCAAGGCCAACGCCAACCGGGCCGCCAACCTGGTGCGCCAGCTGCTGGCGTTTTCGCGGCGCCAGACGTTGCGACCTGAAGTGCTCTCGCTGAACGAAGTTATTTCCGATCTGACCGTGTTTCTGAAGCGCTCGCTGGGTGAAAAGGTAAAACTCGAGCGCGATTACGGGCGTGACCTTTGGCTCATCAAGGCGGATCAGACGGAGCTGGGCAGGGTCTTTGTCAATTTGGCGGTGAACGCTGTCGATGCGATGCCTGACGGCGGTTCGCTGACCATCAGGACCGCCAATATCAGCACCGAAGAGTGTGTGCGCCTGGGCGAGCGGGGCATGGAGCCGGGTGACTACGTCATGTGTTCTGTCACCGACACAGGTCACGGGATCCCAGCCGATATCCTGCAAAAGATCTTCGAACCCTTCTTTACGACCAAGGATGTTGGCAAAGGCACTGGGCTCGGTTTGTCGACTGTGTATGGTATCGTCAAGCAGACGGGCGGTTACATCTATTGCGACTCGGTTGCAGGTGCGGGCACCATGTTCCGCGTCTACCTGCCCAGGCATCTGGCGGGGTCTGGAGCCGGTGTCAGCGAGGTGCCGGTGAAAGTAGAAAAGCGGGATGCGCCCCGTGACCTCACTGGCAACGGCACTGTCCTCTTGGTCGAAGACGAAGAATCGGTACGCCGGTTTGCCGCCAGGGCGTTGCGGCGCCAAGGTTACACCGTGCTTGAAGCGGGGAACGGCTATGAAGCACTGGAGGTCAAGGGCAGCCATGCAGGCACCATAGATCTTGTTGTCAGCGACATCGTCATGCCGGAAATGGATGGACCGACATTGTTGAAAGAGCTTCGGAAAACGAGTCCCGAACTCAAGATCATCTTTATGTCGGGTTATGCCGATGATGCGCTCTCCAGTCTTGATAGCGGCGAGGAATTTGCGTTCCTGTCGAAGCCATTCCAGCTCACCGATCTCGTGACAGCCGTAAAAGACCTGATCTCAAGCTGACGGTTAGCTGGCGGCGTGAATTTTGAACACTAGGCGAACGCCTAGTGGACAAAAAAGAACAAATACGGTACGTGTTGAGTCGAATTGTCATGCCGCAATGGGCGTGGAATAAGGGGACGACGCATGAAAGAGCTACCGCAACTTCGCGTGGTCGAAGGAACAGGCATGGACAAGCAGAAAGCTCTCGAAGCCGCTCTTGCTCAGATCGAAAAGCATTTTGGCAAAGGCTCCATCATGCGGCTCGGTCAAAATGACAAAGACATTGATGTCGAGGCGATTTCGTCTGGCTCGCTGGGGCTGGATATTGCGCTTGGCATCGGCGGGCTGCCGCGTGGCCGCGTCGTTGAGATTTATGGCCCAGAATCATCCGGTAAGACCACATTGGCCCTGCATGTTGTGGCCGAATCGCAAAAGCTCGGCGGTGTCTGCTCCTATATTGACGCTGAGCACGCGCTGGATCCGTCCTATGCCCGGAAACTTGGCGTAAAAGTGGAAGACTTGTTGATTTCTCAGCCAGATACAGGCGAGCAGGCCCTGGAAATCGCCGACACGCTCGTCCGCTCGGGGGCCGTCGATGTGCTGGTTGTGGACTCGGTCGCGGCCCTGACGCCAAAGGCAGAACTCGAAGGCGAGATGGGCGATAGTCTGCCCGGCCTGCAAGCGCGACTGATGAGCCAAGCCCTGCGCAAGCTTACGGGGTCGATTTCCAAGTCCAAATGCATGGTCATTTTCATCAACCAGATCCGGATGAAGATCGGTGTCATGTTTGGCAATCCTGAGACCACATCAGGCGGCAACGCCCTGAAATTCTATGCCTCTGTCCGCCTCGACATCCGCCGGATCGGCCAGATCAAGTCGGGCGAAGAGTCGGTCGGAAATCAAACACGCGTCAAGGTGGTCAAGAACAAAGTCGCACCGCCTTTCAAACAGGTCGAATTCGATATCATGTATGGCGAGGGTATATCAAAGACAGGCGAATTGGTGGACTTGGGCGTCAAGGCCGGGGTCGTCGAGAAGTCTGGTTCTTGGTTTGCGTTCGACGGCGAGCGCATCGGCCAGGGCCGAGAAAACGCGAAGTTGTTTTTGAAGCAAAATCCAAAGATCGCCGACACCATTGAAAAGGCTATCCGGCTCAATGCGGGATTGATGGCTGAGAAGATGCTCGTTGCCCCCGAAGCCAATGCCGCCGACGATGGGTCGGCAGACATCGATCCGGAGACGGGCGAGGTCCTGGAAGAGGCAACCGGCAAACGTAGTAAATCAAAGCGAGGCTGACGGCCAATCCCGGCACATGTTGCAGTGCAATGGACAGACAATCGTCTCGCCACTAAGACGTCGATTGATATTGACATCGCTGATGGGCGGCACGGGGTGATCTTGGCTCATTCGGTTCACCTGGTGCCGCTCCATCAATTCTTAGAGGTTCGTGCACTATGGCTGCTCCGTCGAAATCGTTGAGTTCACCGGCCAAAACGAGCGCGCCCGGCAACGGCGCCGTCAATGATATCCGCTCTGCATTTCTGCGCTATTACGAAAAGAACGGGCATACCGTAGTCCCGTCGTCGCCCTTGGTGCCGCGCAACGACCCGACACTCATGTTCGCAAACTCGGGCATGGTCCAGTTCAAGAACTTGTTCGTTGGCGCAGAAACGCGGGACTACAAACGCGCCGCCACAGCCCAGAAGTGCGTGCGTGCGGGCGGCAAACACAACGACCTCGACAATGTGGGCTATACCGCCAGGCATCATACGTTTTTCGAGATGCTGGGGAACTTTTCGTTCGGCGACTACTTCAAAGAAACCGCTATCGACCTCGCCTGGACGTTGATCACCCGGGAGTTTGGCCTTGATGCCAAGCGTTTGATGGTCACGGTCTACTCCGAAGACGATCAAGCACATGCTTTGTGGAAAAAAATCGCAGGACTGCCAGATAGTAAAATCGTGCGCATAGCGACAGCCGACAATTTCTGGCGGATGGGTGACGTAGGGCCTTGCGGACCGTGCTCCGAAATCTTCTACGATCACGGCGACCACATCCCCGGCGGGCCTCCTGGATCGGCGGAAGCCGACGGTGACCGGTTCATCGAAATCTGGAATCTGGTCTTCATGCAGTTCGAGGAGCGCGGTCCCGGTGACAGGGTGGATCTGCCCAAGCCCTCGATCGATACCGGTATGGGGCTGGAACGCATTGCTGCCGTCATGCAAGGCGTACACGACAACTATGATATCGACCTGTTCCGTGCCCTGATCGACGCATCGGTGGCGGCGACGGGCGTTGCGGCCACAGGTAAAGCGATTGCGAGCCACCGGGTCATCGCTGATCATCTGCGCGCCTCCAGTTTCCTGATCGCAGATGGTGTGCAGCCTGCCAATGATGGCCGTGGCTATGTGTTGCGCCGCATCATGCGCCGGGCTATGCGGCACGCGCATCTTCTGGGCGCCAAAGAGCCGCTGTTATGGAGCTTGGTTCCCGCTCTCGTCCAACAGATGGGGCAGAGCTATCCCGAGTTGGTCCGGGCCGAGGTTTTAATCGCCGAGACGTTGAAGCTGGAGGAGCAGCGCTTCCGGACCACGCTGGCCCGGGGTATTGGGCTGCTCGACGATGCAACGTCAACGTTGCAGTCCGGCGGCGTGCTGGCGGGCGAAACCGCTTTCAAGCTCTACGACACCTTCGGTTTTCCTCTCGATCTGACGCAAGATGCGTTGCGCCCGCGCGGCATCTCAGTCGACACAGCAGGCTTTGATGCCGCCATGCAGGTTCAGAAAACCGAGGCCCGGAAGGCTTGGAAGGGCTCGGGGGACGCGGCGGCAGAAGCCATCTGGTTCGAACTTAAAGACCGGTTCGGGCCGACTGAATTTCTGGGCTACGCCACCGAGGCTGCCGAGGGTGAAATCCGCGCTCTGGTGAAGGATGGCCAAGAGGTTCGCCAACTCCAGTCCGGCCAAGAGGGACAGGTTGTGCTCAACCAGACCCCATTTTATGCCGAATCTGGCGGGCAAGCGGGCGATCACGGCCAAATCAGGGTGGGTACGTCAGGCCTGTTTCGTGTCTCGGCAACATACAAGAAACTTGGCGACCTTTGGGTGCATTCAGGCCAGGTGGAAGCCGGTACGATCCGTGTGGGTGATGGCGCGTCTCTAGAGGTTGACCATCAGCGCCGGACTGGTATTCGTGCCAATCATTCGGCAACGCATCTTCTGCATGAGGCGTTGCGGCAAGTCTTGGGCGAGCATGTTGCTCAAAAGGGTTCATTGGTCGATCCAAACCGGCTTCGCTTCGATTTTTCGCATCCAAAGCCCGTCAGCGCCTCTGAACTTGCCGCGGTTGAGGATTTCGCCAATGCCATCGTGCTGCAAAACGCGCCCGTCGTGACCAAGCTGATGGCGGTCGACGAAGCCGTCAAGTCGGGGGCCATGGCGCTTTTCGGCGAGAAATATGGCCATGAGGTCCGGGTGGTGTCGATGGGCGTGGCAACGGACGGCCCGAAAGCCAGTCAGCCCTATTCGGTTGAATTGTGCGGCGGAACCCATGTCGGCCGCACCGGCGATATCGGTCTGGTGCGGATTCTGGCTGAAAGCGCCGTATCGTCGGGTGTGCGCCGCTTGGAGGCGCTGACGGCAGAGGGAGCGCGACGGTACTTGACCGAGCAGGATGCGCGTGCGCGCGACGCTGCTGCGGTCTTAAAGATTAGTTCCACAGAACTCGTCGAGCGGGTGACGGCGTTGGCCGATGACCGGCGCAAACTGGAAAGGCAGGTTGCGGATCTGAAACGGCAGATCGCCATGGCTCAAGGGAGCAGCGGTGGCGCTAAAGATGTGGCGAGTGAAGGTGTCACTGGCCTCCAGACTATTGGAACCATCAAAGTGATCGCCCGCAGGATTGAAGGTATCGGCCTCAAGGACCTGCGCGGTCTTGTTGATGAAGGCAAGCTGCAGATCGGTTCGGGCATTGTCGTCGTTGCCGGCACGTCTGAGGACGGCAAAGCTGGCGTCGCCGTCGGCGTGACCAACGACCTCGTAGCGGCCTGGAATGCAGTGGATCTGGTCAGGATTGGGGCTGAGGTTTTGGGCGGCAAAGGCGGTGGCGGCCGGCCGGACATGGCGCAAGCTGGCGGCCCGGATGCGGGCAAAGCTCAAGAGGCAATTGAAAAGATCGTTATGGCCATCCGCGATCGCGACCGAATGGGCGTTTGAGCGCGACCTCCGTTCAAAAGCCATTATATCAAGGCTGGAACTCCGGTCAAAAGTCCTCACTCGCTCCTTCACGGCCAACGTCGAGGCGACGTCTGGTGAGCGGTAGCTGACGGCGCACCGGTTTCCTCGATCCGTAGCGGAGCCCAAAAGGTTGACAAGTTTTACGGCGGGCCATGCGGCAAAACATCGATGCTGGACTGGCCGGGCCAGTGAAACTCACGCGGCGGTGGCTCGGGAAATCGGCAGCCCAAGGCTGGGCAACGGAGTATTGGGCATTGACGTTTCCCCAGACGGCAGCCTGGACAATGAGGCTGATTGGACAGGCTGGCTCGCCAGCATCAAGGTCTCAATTGTGCGTTGTGCACTTCGGCGGGGCAGCGCCAGTGCCCGCAGGGGACGGTTGCCGGCGCGAACCAGTTCCAACCGGCTCGGCAGAGACTGGCGCGGTGCTGATACTCGCGCTGTCAAGGGTTGAGACGAGGGGGATGGCTTAAATGCCGCCCCGCGATGTGACGGCAACTCCGGCTGACCGCCGTCCTGCCTCACGCCTGCTGAGACCAGGAGACTGGTTACGGCTGCGGGAGCGGGTTCTGTTACCGCGATGATGCTGCGCAGCAGCGCCGCAGCTTCAGCCGCACGATCCTTGGACGTATCGGACAAAGTGCCATGCGAAACAAGGTCTTCGAGCCCAGAGAGCTCAGTGCCAGCGGCAAGCAACGCCTGACCGGTCGCGGGACGCTCGGCTGAAAGAACGCCATCTAAGTCAAGAAAGTCTTCTGCGAGCTGGCGCGTGAGACGTGGAGCACTCAGGAAGCCTGCAAGCCCCGTATCAGTCCAGAAAGGGTTGGATTTGGCAGCAGGGCCAGTCGTTATCTGAGCAACCGCCCCCACCGCCCCTGGCACTGCGCTGGGCGCTGGCTGCAGGTCCGTGGTTGATGCATGGACAGGTCTATTGGCAAGGCTTTCGAGGCCCAAACCTGGTGCCGCAATTTCTGAGGTTTCGCCGGACGCCACCGGCACCTGTTGACTGGCCTCTGCCAGCGGCTCGGAGCCGGCGGCCGGCTGGTCAGCCCACAAGCGGTGGACCAGGAACGCTAAGATACTGCGCAACATCCTCATAACTCCACAAACTAAATTCCCGCAGAATTCACTTTGGCAGCCAGGAGTTAAGGTGAGGTTTCCACGTGTCCCATTTTTGACTGGAGCCGGCTAAGTTTGTTCAATGATCGCAATAGGATCGTCCGGCTAGGTCACGACTGCCGGGACTGGCCCAAATGGGGCGCTGCCATACGAGTGCTTCAGACGAGTGCTGGCGTTACAACCGGGGCTCAGTCTGCTGTCTCTGCCCCACCCTTGTCTTTGTGAACGGCGACACTCACCGGCGCGATGCCGTCTGCGGCAAATGTCACAGTGAAGGATTTCGGGTTCGGGTTCTTCACATACATCGAATTGGGATTGACGCGGAAGTGGCCCGGAGCCGTCTTGGTGTCGAAATGCAGCGTTTGCGTTGCGCCCGCTTTGAGGGCGACCGTATCGAGCTTACGGAACGTTTCTTCACTTTTGCCGGTCACGTCGTCCTTGATCTGCTGGAACATCACGAGCCCCGCCAGATAGGCGCCGGAAGTGTTGGTCAATGCGATTTCCAAGTGGTCGTCAGCCGATTTGCCGGTCGCCGGATCGGCGTTGTCCTCGACCTTGTAGGTGAACGTCAAACCGCCGGTTGCGCCACCCGCCTTGATCGGGTTCGCCATGTTCAAGGGCGTCTTGTCCTTGCTATCGGGAATTCCGTTGCCGTTGGTATCAGCGTTCATAGGGTCGGTGCCGAGCACGTTTTCGGCAGCATCAGGCAGGCCGTCGCCATCAGTGTCTAGGGCTGCGGCATAGGTCGTGTGCGAGGCCAGGATCAGGCACGCGGCCAGGCCAAGCATGAGTGCAGGTTTCATCTCAGGTCTCCTTGGTAATGCGGGTGAAATCGATCCGTTGCCAGAACACCAGCAGGCAAAGCCCGGCGAAGATGCCAACGAGTGTCAGCACGTCGCGCAGTTTTTCGTAGAGGACCGGGCCGATGGCCATGCCGTTATAGGTATCCTTGATGCCGGTAAGAGCGAAGGTCAGGCGCTCGAAATGCTTGGCCGGAGAGGCTTCCTCAATGGCGTTGCGCAAGGTTTCGTAGGTAGCGAAGGTGGCGAGGATCTCGCGCTCCTGCGGCTTGGCGATTCCGAGCTTGTGGAACACGCCGCCCGCTATCTGATTGTCTGGGTCCATCGTGTCACCGATCTGCGGCAGCACCAGAACGAGGGTCAGCCAGATGGCGAAAGCATAGAGCAGTGCGTGCGGTAGGCGGGTCAGGTGCAGGGCGAGGTAGAGCCCGAGCAGGAAAAAGCTGCCCGCATAGGCCGTGGCGGCGAGGAACGGCAGAAATACGCGAAGGCACTCGTGGGCCGACAGCGACACGCCGGCCACCAGGACGATGCCGATCGTTCCTGCAAGGAACGCCACGGCGAGGCTAACGGCGATCAGCACGAGGTTGCCGCCGATCTTGCCGGCAAGAAATGTTGCTTGGCCGATTGGCCGTGTCATGACCAGAGCCAGCGTGTTGCGCCCTCGCTCGATGGCGGCGGCCCGGTAGCCAAGGACGATGCCGAGCACGGCGCCGATAATTTCGATCTGTTCGATGAAACCGCGCAGCAGCTTCAGAGGGAAGAATGCAGGCGGCGGGAGGTCAGCGGGGGACTGGCCAAGCGCGATGAGCTGGTCGCGGCCCTCATTGTAGGCGGCGACTTGCACATGCATGGCGATGCCCGATACTGCGAGCGCCACCATGGCGGCCAGAAGCAGGAACCCCGCAACGGCGACAATGATATGTGTGCGGATTGCGTCGTGAATTTCCTTAAACGCGATGGCTTTGATCTGCGGGAACGTCTCAATCACGGAATTCGCTCCTACTGGCATCGAAGCGGGTGATGGCAAGGATGCTCGCCGCCGCCAGCACCACGACCGCCATGCAGAGGGTGGTCAGCGCGGCGCCAAAACTTTGATGCGGCAGGTTGTCGGGTGCCAACTGCAACAGTTCAGAAGAGAGCGAACGGTAGGCTTCGGCCAGCGACAAGGGTCCAAGCACGGCGCTTGTTACGGCAAAGAAAGTCCCCTCCGGTAACGCCGCAGTGGCGCTCAAGGGATTGAGTGCGGCCATCGGCGAGATGTTGGCAGTGATCTGGGGTACAATGAAGGTGATCGTCAGCCAGATGGTGACTGGCACCAGCAGGGCGAGCGATTCCGAACGGCAATAGGTGGCGCAAACGAGACCGAGACATCCGAAGGCGAGCATGTACAGCGCCGACGCCACATAGAAAGCGGCGAGCCTGGCCCACAGGGCAGGTGTCATCAGGAGATCAGGCAGGATTAGCAGCGTCACGGCGTTGACGACAGCCGCGAACACCGTCAGCCCAAGGATTGCCGCCGCGATGGCGCCGAGCTTGCCCACTGCCAGAGCCGTCCGTGTCACCGGCCGCGAGGCGATCAGTGGGAGCACTCCGCTCTTACGGTCGGTCGCGATGACGAGGTGCCCAAAGACGATAGCCGCGAGCGCGCCGAGCAGGGCGACATAGATGGACATATTGCGCAACAGCGCCAGCGCCGAGGTTTCGTTCAGCGGATTGGCAGGCACCACCTGGCCATGCGCCTTCATAGAGACTACAGCCGCGGCAAAGATCAGTTCGACCGTGCGCGTCGCCGACCAACCGAGATAGGCCGCCACCAGCACCATGGCCAGGAACAGCAGGGTGAGCAGCAGCACCGTCGAGTCGCGCAACGCCGTGCGCAGTGCCGCCGTCATGACGTGGGCTGCCGAAGCCATCTCAAGCCACCTGCTTTGGTGTCAGCGACAGATAGAGCGCTTCTAGGGCCGCATCGTCGCTAAAGCGCTTCATTACCCCAGAGATACTATCCTGGTACGCCAGTTCGCCATGATTGAGCACGGCAATGGATGTGCACGTCTTGGCGACTTCGCTGATCAAATGCGTGTTCATGAAGATGGTGGTGCCGAATTCCCTATTCAACCGGACAATCAGATCACGCAGTGTTTTGATGCCGAGCGGATCGAGACCCGAAGTTGGCTCATCGAGGAAGAGAACCTCGGGCCGGTGCAAGATGGCCTGAGCGAGACCGATACGCTGGCGCTGGCCCTTCGACAGCGTGCCGACGAGGCGTGGCCCCAGTTCCTCGCAGTTGAGAAAGTTCAGCGTTTCCCGAATGCGAGCCGCCGGTTCAGGGACATTGGAGAGTTTTGCAAAGAAGGTCAGATTGTCCGCCGACGACATTGTATCGTAGAGCCGCACGTTCTCTGGCACGTAGCCGATATGCGCCCGCACGCCAAAACTGTCGCCGATGACGTCCTTGCCGCAGACGCTGGCGCTACCCGAAGACGGCGCCAGCAACGTGGTGAGTATGTGGATCGTCGTCGTCTTACCCGCGCCATTGTGGCCGAGAAACCCGAACACCTCACCCTTGGCGACCTCCAGAGTGAGGTTACTCAAGGCCGTCTGCGGGCCATAGCGCTTGGTCAGTTTGTCCGTGCGGATGGCAGCTGGCATTTGACGGCTCCCTGCAGACAAAATCAGTTTACGTGGTTTTGTCGATTACGATCAGCAGAGCATTGAGCGCATCCGTACTCTTGCCAGCGGTTGAATTGGCGGCGCGCACCGTCTTCAAGGCAGTGTCAATCGCTTTGTCGACCACGTTCCATTTATCGAGATTGGCGGCCTTGAGCGCCTTGGCGGACTTGTCCCAGGCCTTCTCCAGATCCTTGATCCGGGTCTTGGCCCCACCGAGATCGCCTGCCTTCACAATCACCAGCGTATCAGCCGCGATCTCCCGAAACGGCTTCAGGTCGCCGAGCGCGGCGGCCGATGTTGGTGCACCCATAGCGGGAGCCGCCCCGATTTTGGCCAAGGCCTCCATGACGGCTTTGTTGCAAGTCGCATCATCGTCCTTCTTCATTGCCGCTGCGCCTGCCACGCCGGCCGCGTCGAGGGTCGCCTTGGCCTCGGGCGTCAGATTGGGCGAGGCCATGGCGGTTTCGAGGGTGGTGAGGTCGCTCTCGCAGTCGGCGCGGGCAACGCTCATGCCGGATAGTCCAAGCGCGGCCGAAAGGGCGATCATCTTGATGATGTGCGGAGACATAGAAGTATCCTTTTGAGGAGTGAATGGGAGATCAGATCTGTGCAGACGGTATCAGGCCGCCTCAGTGGCACCGCTCACAGTGCGGTCGATCCGGGTGACGGCGAGGAAGACCACCAGCAGGGAGATGGCAGCCAGGAACACGAAGCTGGTGTTGATGGTGCCCCAGCCGAGGCCACCAGCGAGGTGCGGCTTGGCGAAGTAGTCGCCCAGTGACGCGCCAAGCGGGCGGGTAAGGATGTAGGCGACCCAGAAGCAGAAGATGGCGTCAAGCTTGAGCAGATAGAAGGCTGCCGCCACGGTACCGATCATCGCCGCAAAGATGATCGCGGAGGGCCCATAGCCGAAGTTGAGCGTCTCAGCCATCAGGTCACCGGCCGAGGTGCCGAGCGCGAAGGTGAAGAGGATGGCGGCCCAGTAGAACAGCTCGCGCCTTGTCGTGAAGATCGTATGAATAGAGAGTGTCCGTTCGCTGGCGTACCAGGCGGCGAACACACAGGCGAGGATGATGCTGAAGGCGATGCTGGTAATGACCAGGCTGATGCCAAGCCCATCCACCAGCAGGTCGGAGATCAGTGTACCCACGACACTGATCAGCACGACTTCCAGCCAGTAGGGTACTGGATTGTAGCGCTTGGTGCTGACCTGCCAGAGCAATGCAACGATACAGACAGCGCTCATCACCCAAGATGTTATGGTCAAACCGAGACCGAGCCGCGTCGACAGAAGATCCCCCGCAGTTTCGCCCACCGTTGTGGCCAGAACCTTGATAATCCAGAAGAAAATGGTGACCTCGGGAACCTTGTTCCAAAGCCTGGCCCCTAGAGACGTATCGGTTCGACTCATGTCATGGCTCCATCTGCGGGTTTCGCGGAGCAACATGCCTGAGCAGAATTAGGTGTGAATTAGCGACCGGTGACGATTGTGTGGCGCGCGAATGTGACGCGGGCGGTCAAACCTGGACTGTCTGTCCGGTTGGCAAGCGTGATGCTGGCGCCATGACGCTCCGCGATACGTGCGACGATCGACAGGCCGAGGCCGCTGCCTTCGGTACTGGCGTCAGCGGCGCGATGAAAGGGCTGGAACACCAGATCGAGCTGGTCCTTGGCGATGCCCGGGCCGGTGTCACGGATTTCGAGAACCGTACCATGCGCGTCATCGATCACGGCAATATCGATGATGCCTCCGTCGGGGCTGTAGCGGCAGGCATTCTCCATCAGATTGGCAACGAGGATTTGTAAATCATCGGCGTCGCCGGTCACGATGGCGGGGTCTGACCGCACCAGGCCCAGGTCCTGGTGCCGGTTATCGGCCAGCGGCAGCAGGTCGGCAATGGCTGATCTTGTGAGTTCCGTGAGGTTGACCGGGGCCGCCTGCGAGGTGATTTCGTCCGCATTGTAGCGCGCCAGACGCAGCAGTTGCCGTGACAGCTGGGTCGCCCGCCGCACACCACGCTCCAGGTCTTCGATGCGCGCGTCCGCCTCAGCACCACCCGCCACCTTGCGCAGATTGCCGATTTGCAAGTTCAGCGCAGCCAGCGGCGTGCGCAGCTCGTGCGCGGCATCGGACACAAAGCGCTTTTGCGCCGCGAGGGTCTCTTGCAACCGCCCCAGCAGCTCGTTCACCGACATGACGAGTGGCGCCACCTCGGATGGCAGGCCCGCGACAGGAATCGGCGTTTTGTCGTTCGAGGACCTCACCGCCAGGGATTTCGCCAGCGTATCCAGGCGGCCAAAGACGATATTGACGAGAATGCTCAACAGCAGCCACGACAGCGGGATTGTCGCCGCAATCGGAATTAGGGACCGCCATACGGCTTCATTGACCAGCTCTTCGCGCACGACGGTTTGCTGGGAGACCTGAACCGTGCGCGCCGGCCCGGCCAATGTGTAGGTGCGCCAGCCGCCCTCATCCGTTTTGGTATCGGAAAAGCCTGAAACAGTGCCACGAGGAATTTGCGCTACGGCCGGCGACTGCTTGATGGCAGGCCCGCTGGAGGTCCAAATTTGAATGGCGAAATCGTCCTCAGCATCATGCGGCGTCGCATCGGCCGCCGGTGCGCCGTAGCCCGGAATGCCTTCCCCGATGTTGAGCGCGATCTGCCGGAGCTGGTGATCAAAAAAGCCATTGTTTTCGTCCATGGCGATCCAATAGGACGAAACCGCAACGATGATGCCGACGCCGGTCAGCAGGGCCAGCAGCCACACCCAAAGCTGGGTTCTCAGCGATGTCATCGATCCCGGCCCTCGACCATCCAGCCTGCTCCGCGCACATTGCGAATGACAGCTTTGCCCAGTTTCTTGCGAATGCTGTGGATCAGCACGTCAACGGCGTTGCTCTCGACTTCTTCGCCCCAGGCATAGATCCGGTCTTCGATCTGTGTGCGCGAGAACAAGGTACCGGGCCGTTCCAGCAGCGCCTGCAACAATGCGAATTCACGCGCCGGCAACACCACGGTCGCGCCCTCGGCCGTCGCTTCGTGGCTGGCGAGATCGATCTGCACCTGCCCGTTGCCCAAGATCGAGACGGCATGACCGCGCTGACGCCGGACGACCGCCCTGATCCGGGCCAAAAGCTCACTGATCTCGAACGGTTTGACCAGATAGTCATCAGCACCGAGATCAAGCCCATCGACGCGGTCCGCCGTGCCGTCGCGCGCCGTGATCACGAGCAAAGGCGTCGTGTTGCCGCTCTTTCGGAGGGAGCGCAGCAGATCAAGGCCCGAAATCCTCGGCAGGCCCAGATCGAGGAGGATTAGCGCGTGCCCGCCAGCCGCAATCGCCAGTTCGCCGTCGGGGCCATCCCGCAACCAATCGACGGACATGCCCGCATCGCCGAGGGCTTCGGTGAGGCTGTCGCCAAACATCGGGTCATCTTCGATAAGCAGAATGCGCATGAGCGGACCGGGTTGGAGGGATCGGCGTCGCGGCCGCGCTGGGCAGAGTCGAGCTGCCTTTACGCCAGTATGGCCAGATGCGCACATTGACAAAAGGCCATGAGTGGCACAATTGCCTTTTACTGAAAGGGAGCTTCCATGCATGAGGCGCGGACGATCAGGGACGTGCCCGGTGCGATGGAGTTTCTCCATCTGTCAGCCAAGGCCGGTCAGGACGCGGCATTGGTGCAGGGGCCGGGCGGCAACACGTCGATCAAGCAGGATGGCATCCTCTGGGTGAAGGCTTCAGGCACGCAGCTTGCCGATGCGCTGACGGCAGATATTTTCCTGCCCGTTCGTCTGGCGCCCCTGTTGCAGGCCTTGGACCGCCATGACCCGGCCTGCGAGACCTCTGCCGATTTTGTCGTTGCCGGGCTCAATCCCCGTGCCTTGCGTCCCTCCATCGAAACCACGCTGCACGCGCTTCTGCCGCAGCGCGTGGTGGTGCATGTGCATTGCGTCGAGACGCTGTCTTGGGCCTGCCGTGAGGATGGCGAGGCGCGGTTGAGCGAGCGGTTGAAGGGGCTCAACTGGGCGTTCGTGCCCTATGCGCGGCCGGGGCTGCCGTTGAGCCAGGCGATGGCCGCACGCCTGTCGCCAGTGCCTTCGGTGGTCGTGCTGGGCAATCACGGGCTGGTGGTGGCGGGCGATACGGTCGATGCGGCGGCAAAATTATTGACGGACGTGCAGCGGCGGCTGCGGCGGCCGGAGGCGCATGCGGGATCTGCCAATTGGGCGCGGCTTGATTTGGTTGCAGAGGCGACGGGTTATCAGGCTGTCGCCGATCCGCTGGTGCACGCGCTGGCTCTCGATCCGTTCCGGCTGCAGGCGGTGGCACAGGGCTCGCTTTACCCCGATCACGTCATTTTTCTGGGACCGGCGGTCCTGACCTTGCAACCGGATGAAAGCCTCAAATTGCTGCTGGCGCGCAATGACCGGCCCATTGCGCCGCTGATTCTCGTGGCTGGGGCAGGGGCGCTACTGCCACGCACAGCGACACCGTCGGCTAAAGCCATGGCGCGCTGCCTCGCCGATGTGATGGCGCGGCTGCGGCCTGGCGAGCCGTTGCGCCATCTGACAGCCACCGATGAGTACGCGCTGTTGAACTGGGACGCCGAGAAATACCGTCAGGCTTTGAGTAAGGCGCGGGCATGAGCATGGCGGACCGGCTGGCAGTCGGCATTGATATCGGCACGTCCGGGGTGCGGGTGGCGGCGCTGGATTGGGTTGGCGATGTCGTCGCACAATCGGCTGTGGCAACACCGGCGCCGGACCGCGTTGGCGGATCAATCACGCAGGATGCGACGGTCTGGTGGCGCGGTGTCGAGGCGGCCTTGCGGGACTTACGTACATGCATCGATTTCGCGCGCGTTGGTGCCGTTGCGGTCGACGGCACGTCGGGCACGTAGGTTGCCATTGATGCGGCTGGCCGTCCCCTGGCACCCGCGCGACTCTATAATGATCCGTGCAGATATCAATTTGCCGGGATGATCAGTCAGCACGCGCCTGTCGAAAGCGCAGCCCACGGCGCATCTTCGGCGCTCGGGCGGGCCTTGGAGATGCAGGCGCTCCGCCCCCACCGCATTGTGCACCAGGCCGATTGGATCGCGGGCCACCTCTCGGGCCGCTTTGATGTCAGCGACGAAAATAATGCTCTGAAAACTGGCTATGATCCCGTTGCGCGGGCTTGGCCGGGCTGGATTGCGGCGACGGGTATGGATGTGAGAATGCTGCCAGATGTGGTCGCCGCAGGTGCTGTGACCGGGCAGTGCACGACGGCGGCGGCGCAAGCGCTGGGATTGCCAAGCAATGCGCTGATGGTTGCGGGGACTACAGATGGTTGCGCGGCGTTTCTGGCTACAGGCGCGGACAAGCCAGGTGATGGTGTGACGTCCCTGGGGTCGACCCTGGTGCTCAAACTCCTGTCGAACACGCCGATGTTTGCGCCGCAATTTGGCATCTACTCACATCGGATTGGGCACGTGTGGCTGGTGGGCGGCGCGTCCAATACGGGCGGCACGGCGCTGCTCCAGCATTTTACGGCGGCACAGATGAAAGCACTTGAGCCGCGCCTGATAGCGGAGCGCGAACTGAGTTTGGGCTATTATCCCTTGCCCGGTATTGGCGAACGGTTCCCTATCAACGATCCTGCTCTCGTGACGCGGGTGACGCCACGGCCCGGCGATGATGCGGAGTTCCTGCAAGGCCTGCTCGAAGGCATCGCAGCCGTCGAGGCGCTCGGCTATCAGCGGCTGGCCGAAATCGGCGGGCCGAAGCTGATCAGCCTGCGCGCGGTCGGTGGCGGCGCGGCCAACGCGGCCTGGACGCAAATCCGCCAACGCAAGCTCTGCGTGCCGTTCTTGCGAGCCCGGAGCGATGCCGCTGCGGCGGGCGTGGCGCGGCTGGCCCTGAAAGCCATGACAGGTGCCGCATGAGCCGCGAACCACTCAGCGTCAAAGGTCTTGCTGGTCTGGCGGCGGCGCATGATCTTTTTCTCATCGATCAGTTCGGTGTGCTGCATAATGGCCGCGCGCCATTTCCCGGTGCCGTCGAGGCCATGCAGCGCTTGGCCGCTGCGGGCAAAACGGCGATCATCCTGACCAATTCCGGTAAGCGCGCCGCGACCAACGCCAACCGGCTGGTGCAATTGGGATTTCCACGGAGCAGTTTTTGCCATGTCGTGAGCTCAGGCGAAGTCAACTGGCATGGCATCCGGGATGGGCACCTGGGGCCTGCCTTCCAACGTGACGCGCGCGTCTACGTCGTCGGTCTTTCCGGCGACAATTATGGCCTCGATGGGCTCAACCTGACGATGGTTGACGATCCGGCGGCGGCACAGTTCCTGTTGATCGTAGGCAGCGATGCGCCGCGCACAATCTTGGCGCAGTATCGCGAAATCCTGGCTCCGGCGGCTGCGGCGGGCGTCCCTGCGCTGTGTGCAAATCCTGACAAACTGATGCTTACGGCGCATGGCTTGCAGCCAGCCCCTGGCGCCATTGCGGACGTTTATGCGGAGCTTGGCGGCAAGGTCACCCACACCGGCAAGCCATACTCTGAGACCTACCGCTTTGCGCTGACATTGGCCCCCGGCATCGCTCCCGGCCGGGTCCTTGCCATCGGCGACAGCGTCGAACACGACATCGCCGGAGCAGCCCGCATGGGTCTGCAAACGGCATTGATCCGGAACGGCATTCTCGCAGGTCTCGACGAGGCGGCACTGGCGAAAGTGTACGCGCAGTTTCAGGCGTGGCCTGACTACAGGCTGGAGACCCTTGCCTGGTAGACGAGTGGCCCGGCAGGCGCAGCAACAGTCAGCCGCTTCGGTTTGCGCGCCGTCAGCCCCGACTTGGCGAGGGCATAGGCCAGCATGGTCAGAAACACCGAAGCCGCGTAGCAATAGATGCCCGGCAGCGCCGTCGCATCAGCCAGTGCGCTGGCGTTGACGTAGAACACCATCAGGGCCAGCACCAACACGTCCATCATTGACCACTTGCCAAGGCTCTCCAGCCGGTCAATAGCGCGCTCGCGCATGGCCGGCCGGGGCGCCGAAATCGTCGATACAACGAGCAGATAGAACAGTTTGCAGGCCGGAATGACAATCGAGAACAGGCCGATCAAACCCGCAAGAAAATACTCCTTGTCCAGATAAAGAGCGTAGGTCGCCGACAGGATCGAGTGCTGATCGGTCCACAGATAAAGTTTGGTCAGCTGGATCGCGGGCAACGTGACGCCGAGCACCAGGGTCATGGCAGCGGCAAGGGTCAGCAATCCAAGACAGAACCGGCGCAGATCGCTCGCGGGCGGCGCGGGATCGCTGAGTGCTGCTGCCGTCTCGCGCTTGGCCCGCACGGCAGCATCGCCGCCGCGCCGCGCCTCGCGCTTCAGCCAGCCATAGGCCAGCATGATGAGGATGACGGCCGCCGCAAACCAGCGCACGCCCGGCATACTGACGGCCTGGCTGATACCTTCGGCGCGCAGATAGACGATGGTCAACGACAGGATCAGCACGTCATGCATCGACCACTTGCCAAACCATTCCAACCGCTTCAGCCAGCCGTGGCGTTGACTGAGATGCTCCGGGGACAGCGACCCCAGCGCCAACAGATAGAGCAACTTGGCCGTCGGCATCAGCATCGAGAAGATGAGGACGATGGTGGCCAGAAACCACTCGCCGTCATAAAACAGCGCCAGCACCGCCGTCGCCAACGAGTGTGTGTCCGAGAACACGAACAGCTGCGTCAGCTTGATGATCGGCTCAGTAATGCCGTGATAGAGGCAGACGGCCGCAGCGACGATCATCAGATTGAGAACGAAGCGGCGGTAGTCGATGGCGAGGCGCGGGGGCCGGATGGGCACCGCCTCAGTTACTGGCGCAATGATTGGCAGTTTGACCGGCTTCACGGTCCGGAGTGTTGGCAGCTCCGGCTGCGGCAACAGGGCCGCGTCCGTCGCCCGCAGCAAGGCTTTCAGCGATCTGTCGGCAGCAGCCATGCCGTCTCCCGCACCTTCACGCCCGCCGGCTCATCAGGCGTGATGATGAACGTGCTTGATGCCTTTTTCGTGAATCAGCTCTTCCAGTTCGCCCGACTGGAACATTTCCGTAATGATATCGCAGCCGCCGACAAACTCGCCCTTGACGTAGAGCTGCGGAATGGTCGGCCAGTTGGTGAAGGCCTTGATGCCATCGCGTATGCTGGCGTCGTCGAGCACATTCACGTCCTTGAAGTCGATGCCCATCTGCGTGAGGATTTGCGTCACGCGGCCGGAAAAGCCGCATTGCGGCGTCTGTTTGTTGCCTTTCATGAACAGCACGACGTCATTGCCTGCGACAGTCTTGCGAATGAAATCCTGCACGTTCTGTTGATCGCTCATGTTCAGCTCCTAAGGACCGGGGGCATAGCCCGGTTCGTTTGATGAGAGACAAGATTATACGACTAAATAGCGGCTGAGGAGAAGGGTTCCTGTGGTCTACTTCGGCACCTGTGTGGTGAGCGCGAGCGCGTGCAGCTCGCCGCCCATCCGTCCGCCAAGCGCATCATAAACCATCTGATGCTGCGCCACCCGTGACTTGCCGCCGAACGCCGCCGCAACGACTGTCGCAGCATAGTGATTGCCGTCACCCGCGAGGTCGGTGATGGTAACCTCGGCACCGGGCAAGCCGGTTTTGATCAGGCGCTCGATATCGGCGGCATTCATGGCCATGGCGGGGCTCCTCTAAGCCGAGATATAGTCTTGCCGGGCGATGGCGGCAACTGCGGCTGACTAAGACGCTGGGCAGCATTTGTGGAGGACATAACATGGCTGCAACAGTCACCGTCGCGCTGGTGCAGAACAACGCCAGCGGCGAGCACAGCGCCAACATCAGCGGCGAGGGGGCGGGGATCGTTATGGCGACACTCGATCTGGCCGGCGTCGCGAGCGCGCGCGGGCGCATTCCCGCATTGCAGCGCGACCGGCCCTTCAAGCTGCCCTCACAAATGGCAAAGGCCGCCGAAGAGTGAGCGGCGAGACCAGCCTTAAAGTTCTGCTCGGGTCGATGCGGCCAGACCTGGTGCCGGGCGTGTTCGTGTTTGTGACGCTGGCCGCCGGCATCCCGGCTCCGTTGGGAATCGATCCGGTCATGAGCTTTCGTGGGCGCGAAGGGCGCACGCTGATTGTTGCCGAACACGAGGCCAGCGCCGCCGGGCTGCCCGCCACATTCCGCTGCCGGATGATCACACTGAACATTCATTCGGCGCTGGAGGCGGTGGGGTTTCTGGCGGCGATCCTCCCGGCGCTGGCGGCTGCCGGTATGGGTGTCAATCCGGTCTCCGCGTTCTATCACGATCACCTGTTCGTGCCGGTGGACCGGGCGGATGATGCGATGGCCATCCTGGAACAGATAGCGGACCAGCACCGCAGGTGAATAACCCACAGGCCCATCGTGCAACTAACCCAGATCATCCGGTGTCGTGAAGGATACCAACGTACCCGTGCCCGCAACAACATCCGTCCACGCCGCAACATTGAAGCTGATGACCACGAGACCGCCGGTCGGCAGGCCACGGCCCAGCGCGGCGATGCGATCCGTTGGCCCCTCGGCGATCAGGTCAAGCGCAAGCGCGTGCAGCCCCGGATTGTGGCCGATCATCAACACATGCCTGTCGCCCGATGCAACGGTGTGCAAGTGTTTCAATAAAATGAGCGGGGTGGCGAGATAGAGTTCGGCCAGGTGCTGGACGATTGGCTGGCCCGTGAGTTGCGGCAGCAGAAGCTCCAGCGTCTCGCGTGTGCGTACCGCACCCGAGCACAAGATGCGCGCCGGAGCGATGCCCGCACCCGTCATCCAAACGCCCATATCAACTGCGTTCCTCCGCCCACGGTCGGTCAGGCGGCGGTCGCTATCCATACTGTCGGCGTCGCCCCGGCCCGCTTTGGCATGGCGCAGGATCGACAGGGTGAAAGTTTGCATCACAGGCTTGGCCATCAGCGTCTCCTACGGCCGGATTTGGCGAACCGCACGGCTTCCTCGGCGGCGCGAAAGAGCGCCTCGGCCTTGTTGCGGCACTCGGCCAATTCCATGTCGGGCGCGCTGTCCATGACGATTCCTGCCCCTGCCTGCACATGCATGACACCGTCTTTCACAAGAGCGGTCCGCAGCACAATACACGTATCCATCTGTCCGTTGGCGGAGAAATACCCGACGCAGCCGCCATAGGGCCCACGCTTGTCTTTTTCCAATTCGTCGATGATCTGCATCGCCCGCACTTTCGGTGCGCCTGATACGGTGCCTGCCGGAAAGCCCGCCATCAGCGCATCGATATAGTCGTGGCCCGGGTCAAGCGCGCCCGTCACGTTGGAGACGATATGCATGACGTGGCTGTAGTGCTCCAGGAAGAATTTGTCCGTCACTTTCACTGTGCCGATTTCGGCAACGCGGCCGACATCGTTGCGGCCAAGATCGAGCAGCATCAGATGCTCGGCAAGTTCCTTTTCGTCAGACAGCAGCTCAGCGGCGAGGTCATTGTCCTCCTCGGGCGTCTTGCCGCGCGGGCGGGTGCCGGCGATCGGGCGGATCGTCACTTCGTTGTCGCGCACGCGCACCAGGATTTCCGGCGACGAGCCGACTAGTGAAAAGCTGCCGAAATCGAGATGGAACAGGAACGGCGAGGGGTTGGTGCGGCGCAACGCCCGGTACAGCGAAATCGATGGCAGGTCGAACGGCATCGAGAAGCGCTGCGAGAGCACAACCTGGAAAATGTCGCCGGCGGCCACATACTCCTTGGCAGTGCGCACCATGGCGACGTATTCGGCGCTGGTGGTGTTACCGCTGGGCTGGCGGCCAGCCTCGGGCAAGGTCTCTTCACTGGCGGGCGATTGCGGCAATGGGCCTTCCAGCGCCAGCACCACGTTCTTGAGGCGCTGCACGGCGCCTGCGTGGGCGGCGTCCGCTGTCATGCCCTTCACAGGACGCACAGGCGTCACGACGGTCAATTCGTCCTTCACCGCATCAAAGATGACCATAATGGTGGGGCGCACCAGAATGCTATCGGGCACGCCATAGGGATCGGGCTTGTCAGACGGCAGCGTTTCCACCAGCCGCACGGTGTCGTAGCCCATATAGCCAAACACCCCCGCAGCCATCGGCGGCAGGGTCGCAGGCAGCTCGATGGCGGATTCGGCCAGCAGCGTGCGCAGCGCCTTCAATGTGCCGCCCGTCATGGGCTTGAAAGCATCGGCATCGTGAGCGGGCGTGCGGTTGATCTCGGCCTTGTCACCAAAGGCGCGCCAGACCATATCGGGTTCAAAGCCGATCACCGAATAGCGGCCGCGCACGGCACCGCCTTCAACCGATTCGAGCAGGAAGCTCATTGGCTTTTCGCGCGCCAGTTTCAGTGCCGCCGACACTGGCGTTTCCAGATCGGCAACCAGCCGCGTCCAGACAACCTGCGGCGTGCCCGCCGCATAGGCGCGCGAAAACGCTGCCGCTTCGGGCAGCACAACAATGGCCGTATCAATCAGGATCGGGCGGCTCATGGCACTGAAATGGTAAACATCTAACGTACTTACTTTGCTTCGGCCTACTGATCGGAGGGCTCGGAGCCGCCGGGACCGCTCATCTGCTTGAGTTGCGCATCATCGATCCGCATTCCGATGGATTGTTCTATGGCGGCCAGATACTCGCTCTCGAAGGCGCCGCCCAGGCGTTGCGCCAGTGTCGCCAGAACATCCTTCTTGCGCGCCTCGTCGAGCGGGGCCGCAGCCTTGATGTCCTTGACGCGGAAAATCACGCGCGACGTGCCATCGACGCCGCCGATGTTGGCCGCCGACATTTTGGGCAGCGCAAACGACAGCTGCACGGCCGCCGGTGGCAGGTCGGCCGGCGGCGGCGCGCGGCGTTTCAGGCCAGCTGCCGTTTTCACGTCCCCTCCCGCTTCTTTGGCAAGTTTGGCGAAATCCTCGCCCTTGTTGGCGCGGTCCGAGAGCTCGCCCGCGAGCTTGGTCAGCGCCGTCGCCGATACAATCTCCTCAAAGCCCTTCTCGACGTCCGCCTTCACTTCATCCTGGGTCTTCTGGCGTGAGGGCTTCACCTCTGTCACTTCGACCCAGGCCCAGCCGTCTTTGCCAAGGTCCGTGGGTTCGGTTTCGACGCCCACATCGCTCTGGAAGGCGAGTTTCAAAAGCGCCGGCAGAGCGGGTAACGTGGTCGCGGCCGCCTTGCCATCGGTTCCAAAGCCCTTGGCGTCTGTAGTGCTCAGCACCGTATATTTGAAAGGGAATTTCCCCGGCATATCCTTGAGCAGCGTGCCGCCGCCGCGCGCATCTTCAATCTTGCCGCGGATATCGATCAGCTGCCGCAGAGCGGCTGCGCGCAGGGGCGCTTTCTTCTCTTCCAAGAGCTTATCTTTGACCTGGGTTTTGACCTCATCGAGAGTTTTAATGACGGCGGGAACGATCTCGGTCACGCGCACCAGGGCCGTCGCCAACGCGCCGTCGATGGGAACACTGACAGTGTCCTTGGCCAGCTTGAACGCCGCTTCCGCCGTGACCTTGTCCAACAGCTCAGCCTTGGCAACCACGCCACGATCAACATCCTTGTCGGCCAAACCAGAGTCCTTCGAGACGGCCATGAAGTCCTTGCCGGACTTCAGTGATGCATAGGCCTTATCGGCCGCCACCTTGTCCTGGAAGGTCATGATTTGGACATGGCGCTTTTCGGGCGTCCCGTAGGTGTCCTTGGTCTTTTCGTACGCCGCCTTGATGTCGTCATCGCTGAGCGTAACCTTTTCCATCAGGTCATCGGGTGACGCATGAAGAACGCCGACCGAGCGGTATTCTGGCGCGCGGTACTGGTCCTTGTGGGCGTCGTAGAACTCTTTGAGCTTGGCGTCCTCGGCTTTGGCGGGCGCTGGCAATTTGCTGGCGGGCAGCACGAAATAGTCGATGCTGCGCTCTTCGCCTTGATACTGATTGAGGGCGTCGGCGAGGGCCACCGGCGCGGGCGCACTGGCGGTAACACTGGCCAGCAACTGCTCACGCACGGTGTCGCGGCTCAGCATCGCAATGTAACTTGCCTCGGTCATGCCAGTGTTGCGCAACACATCCTGGAACGCGCCCTTGTCGAAGCTGCCATCGGCGCCTTGCAAGTTTTTCTGGCTCGCAAGGTGATCGAGAAGTGCCTGATCACTGATGCCGAGATTGAGTTTGCGGGCATGGGCATCGACCAGCAGTCCAGAGAGCACTTGCCGGTCCAGCCCGAGCTTGTGCGCGGTCTGGGGATCAATCTGCTGATGCAACTGGGCTTGCAGTCGCCTCAACTCCAGCGCGAACATCTGCCTGTACTGCTCTGTCGTGACCCTTTGGCCGCCGATTTCAGCCAACGGATGAGCACCCGTCCCGCTATCGAGATACCGGACGCCGAAGCTGACGAAGCTGAGGACCAACAGGCCCATGAGGAGTTTGGCCAGCCAGCTGTTGGCGCCTTGGCGCAGACTTTCGAGCATCTGTTGTTGGTTCCTTCGCAATCGCGTATGAGCGACGCGTTATATGAATGTCTTGGCGCGCAAAACCGCGGACCGTTGAGGCCGTTATAGAAAGAGCGCCCTTGGCGGGCAAGGCGTTCGATGGGGCTCAAGGTACAACGGGGTGAGGAATTTCATGCGTCCACTGGTTGCAGGCAATTGGAAGATGAACGGGCTGACGGCGCAATTGGCCGAAGCGATGATGTTAGCGGATGGGCTGGCAGCGGGTACGCCGCCGGTTTGCGACGTGATGCTGTGCCCGCCGTTTCCGCTGATTTCGGCGCTGGTCCACGTTGTGAAGGGCCGCAGTATTCTAGTTGGCGCGCAAGATTGTCACGCCAAGGCCAGCGGTGCCCAGACCGGCGATGTTTCGGCCGAGATGCTGGCGGACATTGGCGCATCGGCTGTTATCGTCGGCCATTCCGAGCGCCGGGCAGACCACGGTGAGCGCGATAGCGACGTGAAGGCGAAGGCCGAGGCGGCGCTGCGGGCGGGGTTAACCGCCATCGTGTGCATTGGCGAAACCGCCGGGCAGCGCGCGGCGGGGTTGACGTTGGAAGTAACCGGCAGGCAGCTGGCGGGGTCGTTGCCCAAGGGTGCGACAGCGGCCAACACGGTCATTGCGTATGAGCCGGTCTGGGCCATCGGCACCGGGCTGACGGCCAGCACCGCCGATGTGGCCGAAGTGCACGCATTCCTGCGCCGCCGCCTGAGCGAATTGTCGCCAGGCAACAGCGACAAGCTGCGCATTCTGTATGGCGGCTCAGTCAAGCCCGCCAATGCCAAGGAATTGATGGCCGTGCCGCATGTCAATGGCGCGCTCGTCGGCGGGGCCAGTCTCAAGGCTGCCGACTTTCTAGGTATTCTCCTAGGGTACCGGATTTAGCGGCGAGGGCGGCGGCAAATTGGCGCTGGCTTGCGCCGTGTCTTTGCGCCGTGCAATGCAAGTGGACTGCGTTGACATAGGCCAATTGGCAGGGGTTGTGACGTGCGTAGCCTGATTTTCACGGGTGGACTGGGTTTGATGGCCGTGCTGCTGGCCGGCCCGCAAATGGTGCTCGCGCGCCCACTGGACGACACGTCCTGCGGGCAGCTAGACCGGGAGCGCCAATCCCTGGAGGACGCCGGTGTTTTGATCGATTTGCGGCTAAATCAGTCTGAAATCAAGGCGTTAGCTCCAGAACGGTTGAAGCGCACCAGCCGCTATGTCGAGGTCTCGGCCCAGGTGCTGTTTCGCTGTCAGAGCGTTTTGAGTTCGACCCCATTGAGCGATCCGCAGGTGATCGCGCCAGCCCGCCAGCCAACGGCTCCAGCTGTCGCCAAGACCGCAGCCACCGACACCGGCAAAGCCAAACTGGCCGCTCCCAAAAAGAAGCCGTAGGCCAGAACTCCGGGCGCTTACGGTTAGTTCACATAAAGTTGCAATAGATAAACACGCAACCATCAGTTGTGCTCTCGAATGATATTCGTTAGGCAATCTGATGCATATTGCGTATTATCCGCGGGCCGACGACGTCCGGAGATAGGGAGCGCGAACGTGTCGCAGCGAGAAGTCGAGCAGTTAACTCTTGAGTTTGTAGCCGCGTTGGACGCTACCGAAGCATCAACCGCTATCACGCCGATGTTTTCAAGTTATGCGGATCGTCTTGGGTTCACCCACGCGACCTGCCTGCGCGTGCCGGAAGCTGGCGAGCAGCTGGATGATTGCTTTTTGCTGAACACGTTCCCAGACGACTGGGTGCGCCGCTATGGCGAATGCGGCTACATCAAATCCGATCCGATTGTTCGCGAACTCTATCTGACCTATCAGCCGTTTTCCTGGTCCGAAGTGATCGGGCGGCGCGAAGTCGGCCTTGTTGAACAGCAAATCATGGCTGAGTGCCAGTCAGCGGGCATGAAGGAAGGGTTCGTCGTGCCGATTTACCAGGGCGGCGGTTACACCGGCCTTGTGAGCTTGGCTGGTCGCGATCCCATGATCACGGCAGAGCATCGTGGCGCGCTCACGTTGGCGTCAATCTATGTACACAACAAGCTCATGACGCTTCGCCGGCATGAGGCGCATACGCAATCCGACCTCACCGAGCGCGAGCTCGAATGTTTGCGCTGGGCCGCGGCTGGCAAGTCCGATTGGGAAATCGGTCAGATCCTCCTCATCAGTTCAAAGACGGTGAACTACCACATCGAGAACGCCAAACGGAAGTTCGGCGTCGCCACGCGCGTGCAAGCCATCGTGTCCGCGCTCCGGTTTGGCCGACTCGCCAACTGAGTGCCAGTTCAGGCATATCACTAACGTCGCTCAGTATTGCGCATTCAATCATGCCGATCGCCATCACAAAATCCTAAATTTTTCCGATTCACACAGCATATCCATTCGCGAAAATAGTCATTCGCGCAATAAATATTGCCTTATTCTGCAAAGCCACAAGATATGACTTCCGTTCCGAGGTGATACGACAATTCAAATTCTTGGTAACCTAGGCGTGTACCTGGGTTAACGAAACAATAACTGCGTCCCATGCTCGCACCCTCACATCGCGTACGGAGGGTCAAGTCATGATGGATGTCTACACGGGTTACGACGAGCCGAACTGCTCATCGGTTTTCGAGCAGATGTATCGCCAGCGGTACGAGATCTACGTCAAACGGAGGAAGTGGAGTGGGCTGCGGCCGGTCGGAGAACTGGAGAAAGATCAGTATGATACGCCATCGGCGATCTACTTGCTGGTGCAGGACGACGCCGAGGACATCCTTGCCGGTCTGAGGCTGTTACCCACGACCGGCCCGCATATTTTCGGCGACTTGTTCCCGCACCTGTCGGCTAGCGGCGTGCCGGAAGGCGGGGCCATTTTGGAATTGACGCGGTTCTACGTCGCTCCGTTCAAATCCAGCAAGGCGGTCCGCGATTGGCTGGTGGGCGTCTTATGCGCGGGCATGATCGAATATTGCCAGGCCAACGGCATTCACCAGATCACCAGCGTCATCGACACTTTCCTTTTGAAACTGATGCTGTCGATGGAATGGCGGGTGCGTCCGCTGGGGCTGCCGCAACGCTATCCCGAGGGCGAAGCGATTGCGGTCGTCGTCGACATGACCCAGGAGATTCTGCTCTCGACCCGGCGCACCAAGGGTGTCTCGGGTCAGGTGCTACGAAACTGGGCCACCCAGCCTATGCGCATTCCTGCTACCGTCCGCATGGAAGGCGCCTCGGTGCCCCAAAGCTTGGCGCTTTGACGGCTACCACATCATACATAAAGCACATAAAGCCGGCGGCAGGTTCTGCTTGCCGCTGGCCGAAGGGGCGTGCAAAAAGGAGGCCATCCAATTGTTTTCGCGAAATCCCGGCTCGAAGGTGCAGTGCCATGGTGAAATTCAACGACCAGCGTGAGAGTGGGGATGTCGAGGATCGCCGTGGAGCGGGCGACAGCCCGGCTGATATGGGCGGCGGCGGGGGGATGCAGTTTCCGGTCCAGATCGGCGGCGGCGGCGGTATCGGTATCGTCGGCTTGCTGCTGATGCTGGGCGCCTACCTGATCTTCGGCGTTGATTTGCGCCCGTTCATGGGCGGCAGCCAATCCTTCCCCATGCCAACCCAGGATCAAAGCGGCCAGCCGCTGCCCAAATGGAATGTTCCTGGATTGCCAGGCACGCAAACTACCAATCAGGCGGGCGGTGCGGGCACCATCCGGGCTGGCGACGAGTTGGCCCACTACGTCAAACAGGTGCATCTGAGCACGACGGAATTCTGGACCACCGCGTTCCAGGGCTTTGGGAAATCCTACCCGCATCCGACGCTGGTGTTTTACGACAATGCAACCCCGACGGGTTGCGGCACCGGCCAAGCGGCGATGGGGCCGTTCTACTGCCCCGAAGACCAGAAGGTGTATCTGGACCTGCAATTCTATAACGAACTTGCGACCCGCTTCGGCGCGCCTGGCAACTTTGCGCAAGCCTACGTTGTCGCGCACGAAGTCGGCCATCACGTTCAAAAGCTGCTGGGCATTGCCGATCAGGTGCAAGCCTACAAGCAAAAGGTCAGCCAGACCGACGCCAACGGTTTGCAGGTGCGCATGGAATTGCAGGCGGACTGTTTTGCCGGCGTGTGGTTCAGCAATGCTAGCCGCACCAAGCAGCTGACGATAGAGCCCGGCGATATCGAGGGCGGCATGACGGCCGCCAATTCGATCGGCGACGACACGTTGCAAAAGCAGGCGACCGGCCGCGTCCGCCCCGATGGCTTCACGCATGGCACCTCGGCTCAGCGCATGAAGTGGCTTCGCCGTGGCCTCGACAGCGGTAATATGCAGGATTGCGACACCTTCAACACGAACGATTTGTAACCGATGTTGCGCGGCTCGCAATTTTCGCGAATTGCGCTATATTGTGCGGCATGACAACGATCACGCAAGATATTGCGCCGCCGAAGCGCCCACGCCGAGTCATCCCCAAGGTCATGACCTTGACCGACGCGGCGGCTGACCGCGTCCGCACGCTGATGGCCAACACGGATAAGCCGATTGCGGGCGTCCGCGTCGGTGTCAAGAATGGCGGCTGCGCGGGCATGGAATATACGCTCGAATATGCGGATGCGCGCTCGCCTCTCGATGAAGTTGTCGAGGATAAGGGCGTCGGCATCCTGGTCGATCCCAAGGCCGTGCTTTTCCTGCTCGGGACCGTCATGGACTACGAAGTGGGAAAAATGAAATCGGGCTTCGTGTTTCGCAATCCCAACCAGACCAGCTCCTGCGGTTGCGGCGAATCCGTCGCCATCACGCCGCAGAAGCTGGATGATATTTAGATTTCAGACGTTTGACGCAATCTCTGCCAACATCGCCAGGGCAACGGTGGCCGATTGCTCGCGAATGGCAGCCCGCGATTGCTGACCAAATTCGCAGCGGCGATGCACCGTTGGCTGACTGCGCTGCGCCACGGCAATGTGCACCAAGCCAACCGGCTTTTCCGCTGATCCGCCGCTAGGCCCGGCGATACCCGTGATCCCTACCGCCAGGTCCGCCGCCGAATGCGCCAGTGCTCCCTCGGCCATGGCCCGTGCAACCGGCTCGCTGACGGCTCCATGTTGCACAATCATGGCCGCATCGACACCAATCTGCTCGGTCTTGGCCGCGTTTGAGTAGGTGACAAATCCCCGCTCGAACACGTCCGACGACCCTGCAACCTCTGTCAGCAGCGCTGCCACGAGCCCGCCCGTGCAGGATTCGGCCGTGGCCATGCGCAACCCCTTCGCGCGGCAGAGGTCGAGGAGGGAGCTGGCCTGTGCAACAAGTTCCATTTGCGTCATAAAATTGGGCCTCGCCGAATACCTCAAACCCGTTCCATCAGGACGGCCTCCGCTGCCATGACAATGGAGGAATGGCTGCTGGCAAGAAAAAACCCGCCGGCATCGCGGGATGCCAGCGGGTTCTTTTGTAGCGCAAATCGACGTTCTACGCAGCCGCGAACAGCTTTTCAGCGGAATCCAGCAGCTTGTCGAAGGTGCCGGTGCTCTCATCGCCAAGCGCGCCCTCAACACGCTCTTGCGTCGAGCGCCAAACCGGGAAGGCGGCTTGAATGGCGTGCTCGCCTGCGGCCGTCAGATGCAGACCACGGCCACGGCGCCCCGCTGGCGGGTCCATGTCGATATGTTTTAATGTCACCAGACGCTTCAGGTTGCGGCTCAGCGTCGATTTTTCGATATCAAGATCATAACCGATCTCGGCAGCCGTCACGCCATTCTGCTGCGCCACCGCCGTCAGCAGCGTGAACTGGCTGGCGGTCAGCCCCAACGGGCGCATGGCTTCGTCGTAAATCCGAGTGATAATCCGGCTCATCCGGCGCGCACGCAACGCCATACAACACGCCGACGACGTTTCCGCGATCTGATGGGCAGAGCCCGGATCGACCGATGCAAAGCGTCCCATGGGAGTTCCCCGCTGCACGTGAGTCTCGAAGTGATGGGGGCATCATTTAGCGATTCGGCTGCCGCGGCAACCAGAGCCACGATCGTGTCCGCGACGATCCACTGGTTACACGGCCGCAGGCGGCAATAGAACGGTCGCCGTCGCCATGACGGCAAGGCCCTCGCCACGGCCTGTGAAGCCCAGCTTTTCTGTGGTGGTGGCTTTGACGCTCGTCCGGTCGAGGGCGAGCCCCAGGATTTCGGCAAGCCGCGCGCGCATGGCCTCACGATAGGGGCCGATGCGCGGGCGCTCGCACAAGATGGTGATATCGATATTGCCGATGCGGCCGCCGCGCGCGCGCACCAGCCGGGCGGCCTCCCTAACAAAGACGGCGCTCTCGGCCCGGCGCCATTGCGGATCGGTTGGCGGGAAGTGCTGGCCGATATCGCCAGCGCCAATGGCCCCGAGCAGCGCATCGGTGAGCGCGTGCAAAGCCACATCGCCGTCCGAGTGCGCCTCGACGCCGTGGTCATGGGGCACCTGCACGCCACACAGCATGACGTGATCTCCTTGCGTGAAGCGGTGCACGTCGAAGCCCGAGCCAGTGCGGATGTCGGGAAAGGCGGCGGGCAGGTTGGCTGCTGCAAGATCTTCGGCAGTCGTCATTTTGCGGTTGCTCTCTGATCCAAGCACAAGGCCGACATCGAGGCCCGCCCATTCGGCGATGGCGGCGTCGTCGGTGAAATCTGTGCGGTCCTCGGCCCGGGCGCGGCGATGGGCGTCGAGGATGGGTTGGAAATGAAACGCCTGCGGCGTCTGCGCCCGCCAAAGCCCATCGCGCTGGATCGTTGCCGCAATGAAGCCGTCCGTACCGTCGCGCTTCAGTGTGTCGACGACCGGGATCGCGGCAATAGCTCCGCCTTGGCGGTCAAGCGCTGCGAGGACACGGGCGATCATGTCCGCGCTGACCCACGGCCTCGCGGCGTCGTGAATAAGGACGCGATCCGGGTTCTGCGCCGCCAAGGCTTCCAGACCGGCAAGCACACTGGCCTGCCGCGTCACTCCGCCTGTCACGGACGCAAGCAACTTGCGATGGGGTTCCGCCGAACCGTCATAGGCGGCGCGCTGGTCCTCACCAATGACCACCTGCACCAGAGCAATCGCTGGATGCGACGTGAAGGCCTCGATACTATACGACAGCATCGGCCGTCCATGGATCAGCTGGTACTGTTTCGGCACCGCCCCCAATTGCGCGCGTGTGCCCTGGCCAGCGGCAACAATGAGGGCGGCAACGAGCATCGGCGGCGTTCCTGACGGCAGTGTTGTCCTTTGATTGCCACGGATTTCGCCGGTTCGCTATGGGTTGTGCGCTGAACCATCGGCGTCGAGGCGTGGGGCCGTCTGTCCCTCACGGCTCCTACGCCTCAGTTTCACATCGTTCATCACGAAACGGATGCTGTTAGGCATTGCGCAATTTTTGGGCATGACCTATGCACTGCCTAGCAATTGAGCAATCATCCCATGGCCACCCACCACATCGGACCTTTCAAACTCGACAAGCCGGTTCTTCTCGCCCCCATGACGGGCGTGTCGGACCTGCCTTTTCGCAACATTGCGCACGACCTGGGCGCGTCGCTGGTCGTCTCCGAGATGGTCGCCAGCGAACCGCTGGTGCGCCAGCGCCGCGACATGCTGCGCAAGGCCGCGCGACCCGAGCACTCGCCCTTCGTCATTCAGCTGATCGGCCGCGAGGCGGTCTACATGGCCGAAGGAGCGCGGATCGCCGAGGCGCTGGGGGCGGACATGATCGACATCAATATGGGGTGCCCGTCGCGGCTGGTGACCGGCGGCATGTCTGGGTCGGCGCTGATGCGCGATCTCGATCATGCGCTCAATCTGATAGAGGCCACCGTCAACGCCGTGACCGTGCCCGTGACGTTAAAAATGCGCATGGGCTGGGACCACGCGACTCTCAACGCGCCCGAACTTGCCGTTCGGGCCGAGGCGGCGGGCATCCAGATGCTCACCGTGCACGGCCGCACGCGCTGCCAGTTTTTCAAGGAAGAAGCCGACTGGGCGTTTGTGCGGCGGGTGAAGGAGACCGTGAAAATCCCCGTCATCGTCAACGGCGATATTGAGACGCTGGCCGACGTGATGGCAGCGATGGCGGCCTCGGGAGCCGATGGGGCCATGATCGGGCGCGGCTCCTATGGCCAGCCCTGGATTATCGGCCGGGCGGCACGGTTTTTGGCCACGGGCCGCGATCCGGGTGAGCCGTCATTGGAGCGGCGAGCCGCCATCGTGCGCGGGCATTTCGAGGCTATGCTGCTGCATTACGGGCGCGAGCTTGGCCTGCGCAACATGCGCAAACACTTCGGTTCTTACGTGCTGCGGATGCTTGGCGAAGGCGCTGCTGCCAGAGCCTGGCGCCAGCGCCTGTGCGAGACAGATGATCCGTTGACCGCGCATCAGGCGCTGAACGAGCTGTTCGATAAAGCGCTCCAGGCGGCGGCATGACCAGCCTTGCGCCAGCGGGCCTGGTCGAACAGCTGCCGCTGCCGATCTTGCTGCTCGATGCGTCCGAGTGCGTTGTTTATGCCAGTCCGCCCGCGGAGGAATTCCTTCAGACCAGCCTGTCGCGGCTGCGTGGCAAGCCGCTGGCCGGGCTGATCCCCGAGGACCACCCCTTACTAGCCTTGATCGGCCAGGTGCGCCGGAGCGGCCGCTCGTCCAGCCTTAACGGCCTCGAAATCGCTTCGCCGCGCGTCGGTGAGCATCGCGACGTGGAGGTGTTTGCCGGGCCGTTTGGCGATGATGCGGGCACTGTTCTGGTGACGCTGCAGGAGCGCACGACGGCGCGGCAGCTTGAGCGGCAGATGGGCCGCCGCAGCGCTGGGCGTTCGGTATCTGGCCTCGCGGGCGTCATTGCCCACGAGATCCGCAATCCGCTGGGCGGTATCCGCGGCGCGGCGCAACTGCTTGAGGCGGGTACAGATGATGACGGTCGGGTGCTGACGCAACTCATCTGCTCCGAGATCGACCGGATCGCAGCGCTGCTCGACCGGATGCTGGCGTTCGGCGATGCTCCCGCGCGCACGAACGAGCCCGTCAACATTCATAGCGTGCTCGATCACGTGCGGCGGTTGGTCAGCGCCGGTGCGACCGGCAAGGTCCGCTTTATCGCAGAATTTGATCCGTCGCTGCCGTCCGTCCTGGGCAACCGCGACCGGCTGGTTCAGGCGATGCTCAACCTCGTCAAGAACGCCGTTGAGGCCGCTAGCAGCCAGGGCGACCGTGGGCAAATCTGGCTGCGCACGAGTTTCCACGCCGGGTTTTCCATTGCTGACCGCAGCGGCGGCGCGCGGGTATCGCTGCCCTTGCTGATCACCATCGAGGACAACGGCCCCGGCGTTCCCGAAGAGATCGCGCCGCATCTGTTCGAGCCGTTCGTCTCCAGCAAACCTGCAGGCACCGGCCTTGGCCTCGCGCTATCGGCCCGCATCGTCGGCGAACATGGCGGCCTCATCGAAACCGAGCGTGTGCGCAACCGCACCGTCTTCCGTGTGCTCTTGCCGATGGCCCCCGAGGAGAGCCAACCATGACCGCCCGCACCATTCTGGTTGCCGACGACGATGCCTCGATGCGAACCGTTCTGTCACAGGCCTTGGGCCGGGCCGGGCACACGGCGCGAGTGACAGCGACGGCCTCGACGCTCTGGCAATGGATAGCGGCTGGCGAGGGCGACGCCGTGGTGACGGATGTGTACATGCCCGACGGCAGCGCCTTTGACCTCATTCCCCGCATTCGCAAACTCCGGCCACTGCTGCCCATCATCATCATGAGCGGCCACAGCACGCTGGCGACGGCGGTGACTGCGGCCGAGCTCGGCGCGTTCGACTATCTCGCCAAGCCGTTTGATCTCAAAGCGCTGCTGTCGATCGTTGACCGCGCGTTCCAGACGCCAAAGGATGTGAACAAACCCGCCAGCGCGAATGAGCTCAGTGACCAAGGCCCGCTGATCGGCCGCTCACCCGCCATGCAGGAGATTTACCGCACGCTGGCACGCCTGACGCAGACCGACCTTACCGTGATGATCAATGGCGAGAGCGGCACCGGCAAAGAGTTGGTCGCGCGCGCGCTACACAGCCATTCCAAGCGCCGCAACGGGCCGTTTGTGGCCATCAACATGGCCGCGATCCCGCGCGATCTGATCGAGGCGGAACTGTTTGGCCACGAGAAGGGCGCTTTCACCGGCGCGCAGAACCGGGGTATCGGCCGCTTCGAGCAGGCAGAAGGTGGAACGCTATTGCTTGATGAAATCGGCGACATGCCGATGGAGGCGCAGACGCGTCTGCTTCGTGTGCTGCAGGAAGGCGAATTTACCAGTGTGGGCGGACGGACGCCGATCCGCGCCAACGTGCGGATTGTGGCTGCGACGCACAGAGATCTTCGCCAGCACATCGCCCACGGATTGTTCCGTGAGGATCTCTATTACCGGTTGAATGTCGTCCCGCTGCGGCTGCCACCGTTGCGCGAGCGCCGCGAGGACATCCCGGACCTTGTACGGCATTTCCTGAAAGCCGCCGTGAAGGCGGGCCTCGCCGAGCGCACCATAGAGCCCGATGGCCTCGAACGCCTGCAACGCCACGGCTGGCCCGGTAACGTGCGCGAGCTCGAAAACGTGGTGATGCGGCTGGTCGCTATCCACGCCCAAGAGACAATCTCAGCCGATCTGGTGGCGGCGCAGCTGATAGAGCCCAGCTCTGCTTTGGCGGTTCCGGTTCAAACTGATGATTTGTCCAGCTTGGTCGAAGGCTGGCTGCGCGGCGAGTTCACCCGCCACGGCACGGACCTGCCGCCCAGCGGCCTGCACGACCGTGTCGTGAAACTTGTCGAAGCTCCTCTGCTCCGCGCCGCGCTTGTCTCAACGCGCGGCAATCAACTACGCGCCGCCGGCCTGCTCGGGCTGAACCGTAACACCCTGCGCAAGAAGATGCGCGAACTGGGGATTCAGGTGCACGCGGAGGTTGAGTAGCCGGTGTGAGTTTTTTTTGGAGCTTCTCCGGTTTGGGCGAACGCGCGCAACTCTCAGTGAGCCCTCAATCGCAAACATTGTGGAACTGGTACGTGCGCCGGCGCGGTTCGCCTCCCCTCACGCATGTCCCGCATCGCTGACGAGATGCGTCGGGTTGACGCCCAGCCGCGATAGGGCGTCATCGTATTTGTCATCCAGATCGGTATCGAACACCAAATCCAAGTCCGCCGGGCAATTCAGCCAGCCGTTGGCCTGAATTTCGCGTTCGAGCTGGCCGGGCGACCAGCCGGCGTAGCCCAGCGCCAGCAAAGAGCGCTTGGGGCCAGTGCGGTTGGCCATGGCTTTGAGAATATCGACCGTCGCGGTCAGGCAGAATTTGTCACCGATACGCATGGTGCTCTCGATGGCGACATAGTCCGACGAATGCAGGACAAAGCCGCGTCCCGTTTCGACCGGGCCGCCCAGATGCACGGCGGTTTCTTCCAGCGATGGCTTATGCGCATCGCCTTTGCCGCCGGGGACGATCTGCAACTGGTCGAGTAGCTCGGCAAAGCTGATATGGGGGGCGGGCTGGTTGATAATCAGCCCCATCGCGCCCTCGGCTGAGTGGGCGCACAGGTAAATGACGGAGCGGGCAAAGCGCTTGTCCGTCATCGAGGGCATCGCGATCAAAAGCTGGCCGTCGAGATAGCCGGCGGCGGTCTTGCGGGGGGGACGTGTCATAGCCATCTCAACATATTAGCCGGGTTCTGGCCTGACTGTGAAGATGCCGGTGGTGACGGTGACGGAACTTTCACTAAGGCTTGTTTTGCTGTTGAGGGCGGGGCTGGATAGACATGCCCCACTGGAATGCAAGGATACGTGCAGATGCGACTTGGATTGGCCACCGCCGCGTTTTGTGTTTGCGTCAGCGCTGCGGGGCAAGCGCAGGCCTGGAGCGGCGCTGGGCCCTGGTCTGAGGGCCCGAGTTCGCGCGCGCGGCTGCTTGCATCCTCCGATGTGGGCGCCGATGGCAGCTCGAGGCTTACGGCGGCGGTGCAAATCGAAATCAAATCCGGTTGGTATACCTATTGGCGCAGTCCCGGCGATGCCGGTGGCGTGCCGCCGTTGCTGGATTTCAAGAAATCAGGCAACCTCGCATCATCGGCAGTGATGTTTCCGGCGCCCGCTCGCCTGCATCATGCCGAGGGTGACACCATCGGCTACACGCGCCGCCTGACCATTCCTGTCGCACTGACAGCGACAGACGCAGCTAAGCCGTTGGCCCTGGCGCTGCTGATCAACTATGGCGTTTGTAAAAACATTTGTGTGCCTGAGGAGCGCGAGCTGACGGTGACGCTCGATCCGTCGGCAGCGGCCGATCCCCAGGCAGGTGAGATTGTCCGTCGAGCGCTGGACGAAGTCCCCGCCGATGCCAGCAAAAACACCAAGGCCCCGCAGATCACCGCTTTGAGTTTGGCGACCGTCGAAGGCAAGCCGTCGCTGCTGATTGAAGCGCAATTTCCAGCTGGGGCAACGGCGACCGACCTCTTCATCGAGGCCATCGACAGCAGCTACGTGCCGCTTCCGGTGGCACTGGCTGACAGTGGCGACGGCCATGTGCGCTTCCGCCTTGATCTCAGCAAATCGGACGATCTCAAAGCGCCCTCGGGCAAACAGCTGCGGCTGACTCTCGTCAGCGATGTGGGGGCGTCGGAGAGCCTTCGAACGGTGCCGTAATTGATGGGACCGTCACGAACCCTGCACTGCACATTCGCCCTACGCTAGGGCCCGTCGTCAGTTATGGTTTTGACCTCACCGCTTCGCGGCGTGGCGATTTTGGCCGATGAGTGCGTTGCTCTTCCTAGCAAGCCATTTGGCTTGCGTCGTCGAGCGCCTGCTCCTCGGCCAAAATCGCTCACGTCCAGCCCGAA
>JANYHF010000005.1 GCA_025359185.1 Hyphomicrobiaceae bacterium
CATTCTTGTTCCCAATCAATTCCTTGACTGTCGAGAGGCAGAGTTTGCTGACATCGGCTCCAACGATCAAACATCGACCCGCACCCCCAAATCCACTGCCGCAGTGCGTCCCCAAGCGGACTCCGATTGGGGCGAACGAAGAAAAGGCACTGGACCGCGATCTTTTTTTTCATCGCTTCCATCATATACAGACGATCTGTCACCTGACGACGAGGGCCATAGCGGCCATCCCTTGTCGGCCCAACTGGAGGCTCCCTGAACTCCCGACTAACGCTTCCGCGAGGGAGCCAATTCGACCTTGTCGAGGCGATGTTTTGGTGCTAGTCAGCTAATCGATTAGCTAAACGTTTCGTTAGTGATCGCAACTCGGAGCACTTATCATGTACACACGGGAAGCTCTGCGGGATTTGGGAGTGACGCCGACGACAATTTCCGCCGCTCAAAAGGCGCAACTCGACGATCAAGGCTTTTTCATGGTCGAGAACGTTTTGTCGCCGTCCGACACCGCGAAAATGCGCGACGAATTCGAGCGCATTCATGGCGCCGAGAAGGAGAGTGGTGGCCACGAGGTTCATGTGGAGCCGGGTGCGCGGCGCATCTCCAACATCTTCAACAAGACGACCGCCTTCGATAAGTGCCTGTGGATCCCGGAAGTCCTGGCGGCCTCGGCTTATCTGCTTGGCGAGATCAAAGTCCACGGCGCCAATCTGCGTGATCCGGTGAAGGGTTATGGCCAGCAGGACCTGCATGTCGACGTGCCCAAGAAGTTCGACGGCGACTGGTGGGTCGTGAACTCGATGATCATGTTCGACGATATGAGGCTTGAGAACGGCCCAACCCGGGTTGTCCCTGGGTCCCACCACTGGGCTTCGATCAACGTGCCATACGTGAACATAGGCGACTGGGAGGCCCGCCGGTTCACAGTTGAAGAACAGGCGCGCGTTCCGAAGGACTTGGGCGCCCCCTATCCCGGTGAAATTCTGGCGACGGCGCCGGCCGGCTCGGCGATCATCTGCAATTCGGCCATGTGGCACTCGGGTACCGTCAAGAAAGGTGACGCCAATCGCCGGATGCTCCACCTCACCTACACGCGCCGCGATCTGCCGCAACAGCTGGTTCAACTAGATCATCTCACCAAGGAGCTCTATGACCGAATGACCCCGGTTCAGCGCTATCTGCTAGAGATCGAGCCACCCAAAGCGGGCGATGGCATTCTGCGTCAGCCAAAGCGGGACCATAAGGGCTGGTGGAACTAGGGCCTCCCAGATGGCGACGATGAAGGATGTAGCGAAAGCCGCCGGTGTTAGCACCGCGACGGTTTCCGCTACGTTGTCCGGAGCATGTTTCGTCAGTCCCGAGCTGCAGGCGCGGGTCGCCACGGCGATCGATGCCCTGGGCTACCAGCGCAACTCGGTGGCCAGTGGTCTGAAGCTAGGCAGGACATCGCTCATCGGACTGGTCGTCTCGGATGTCACCAATCCTTTCTTCACGGAACTTGTTCAGAGTGTTCAGGACCTCGCCCGCAGCCGGGGCTACTCGGTCCTTCTCGGTATCAGCGACCACAGCGTCGAGCGTGAGGCTGAACTCCTTCGCCTCATGCGCTCGCACCAGGCCGAAGGCACAATTCTATGCCCGGCCGGAGCCGTCGAAGATTATTCGTCGCTACGCCTCAATTTCGGGCGGATGAAAGTCGTGGCGGTCGACAACGCCTCTCCCGAGCTGCCGTTCGATACCATCGCCCTTGAAAACGACAAGGCGGCCAAACTGGCGGTCCAGCACATCCTCTCTTTCGGCCACCGAAGATTGGCGATCATGTCGGGGCCGGCACATCAATTCGTTAGTCAAAGACGTTTGGATGGATTTCTCGCGGCACTGAAAGAGAAGAACCTGAAGGCCGATCCCGCCTTCATCCGCCGCGGCGATTTTCGCATCGAGGACGCCCATCGGTCCTGCGCAGAACTCATCGCGCGACCAAAGCGGCCGACCGCCATCTTCGTGGCTAACAACCTCATGCTGATCGGCGTAATGCGGGCCTTGGCCGAGGCCCGATTGAGTGTGCCTGGGCAGGTGTCCGTCGCGAGCATCGACGACTTCCCGTGGTCGTCCGCCTTCCATCCCGCGCTGACGGTTGTGCGGCAACCCATTGCCTTGATGGCGACCGCGGCCCTCGACTGTTTGCTGCGTCGAATGGAAGGCGACGAGAGCGCCCCCACGCGGCAGACGTTCGAGCCGGAGCTCATAGTTCGCCACTCGTGCGCTAAGCCAGGAGCCGAGCGCTAACGCTTCGCATCGTCTTGAGCAACTGAACCGATGGAAGAAGTGATCCGAAACCCGACATCGAATCAAGCGGTAGTTCAGGCCGCACAACAGCACCCCGACAAATGTCGGCAATTGGGATTGACCGATCGGCCGCCGGTAGACGTGTAGACGTCTCGGCTCGCTATTGTGCGGATTGTCGCAAGCTGCGGCGGTCGTGATTGTGACGGTCGAAGCGCTCCGAAACCGTCGCTTTCTCCGGTGTCGTGACGGGCCAAGAACAGTCGTGCGTAATCGTTATAGGTCTTGGCTCCGAGTACCTTCGTCAGGGTTTTGTCGGCACCCATGAGACCTTGGGCCTGCGGAAGCCCATCGTGCCCCAAGACGTGAGCAGCCTGAGCATAAATCTGCCAGTGTGAGCGCGCATCTCGGGAGGAGGCGTATCGCTCGTGAATCGATTTCGATGGATCGACAACCAATGGCCGCTTGTGAAATCGAGAAACATTGCCGAATTACAGCACGTGGCGATGACGCGACGCGTGGGTGACATCGGCGTCAGCCGACGCTCTTCGAGAAACTCCTGACCCTTGGAGCATTGTACGCGATCCTTGCGATGGAGAACGAAGGATGTCCCGCCGTCTGTTTCGAGCACCGGTGGTGCGGCTGGCGTTTGCTCAAATAGACGCCCCGCTTCTCGACAGCTCGCGCAGAAACATGTGGCACTTGCTGTCGAAGGGCCAAATGCTTCGATCTGCACATTTTTGCAACGACATGTTGCGGACAGATGTGTGTTGTCGTGGTGGGGCATCATCGCTCTAGTCTGGCATGGTAGGCGCCAAAGTCTGGATCGGGTCATGACCGCCACCCGCTAACTAAGCAATGGAAGAAATGATCCGAATCCCGACGTGATTTCAGCAGCTTGATATCCGGAAGCGCAAGCTGGTTTGTCTCTCAACCAAGGAGACAGACCATGAATGACATCAAAGCCACAGTAATCAAGCTCCCGGTGCGCCGGACGCCCTGGAATAAAGGCAAGCTCGTCGGGGCCAAACCGCCGCTCAAACCGAGCCACGTCTGGTCGATCCGAACAAAGTTGCAAATGGCCTCCAGCAAACGCGACCTCGCTTTGTTCAACCTCGCCATCGACAGCAAGTTGCGCGGCTGCGATGTCGTCGCCGTCCGCGTGGAGGACGTGGCGCCGAGCGGTTACGCCCTTGACCGAGCAACCATTCGTCAGAAGAAGACTGGGCGGCCCGTACGGTTTGAATTGACAGACCAGACACGGCTGGCGATCGACGACTACCTAAGAATGACCGGTCGCAAGCCCGGTCATTTCCTCTTCGCAGGGCGAGGCGGCAAAGGCGGGCTGACAACTCGGCAATACGCGAGGCTGGTTCAAATCTGGGTCGGCAGCATCGGCCTAGACCCGGCCAAATTCGGCACGCACTCGCTCCGGCGAACCAAGGCAGTGCTGATCTACCGACGAACAGGCAACCTCAGGGCCGTTCAGCTTTTGCTCGGCCACTCGAAGATCGAAAGCACTGTGCGCTATCTCGGCATCGAGGTCGATGACGCCATCGAGATCGCCGAGAAAATCGACATCTGAGCATCGACGCGCTTCGTCCGGAACCGGACGCGGTCGGCGGCGGCCAACTCGCCGCCGATTGCCGAGGCTTCGATGGCAGCTATTGGGATGACGCAACGTTGTGCGGCGCAGCATCAGAGAATGTTGAAACCGTCGCGATTGGCCCATCGCGCCAACCGCTCCTTGGGCACGAAGGTTAGCCTGTCTCATCTTCCGGCATAACCAGCATCAACGCTGCGACTCCGAGCCTGTTCCATTTGCGACAAGCTGGACCCGCCACGTTTTGTCCGTTCTTGTATAGCTTCGACGTTTGGGACAAGTGACGCGCCGAGTTCCCCCCGCGGACGGTGCGATAAGCGTGCCGAGCGCTGCCGCCCACACAACAAGCTATTTCCGGAATTGGGATAGGCGAAGGGCGACATTGCAATACGCAAATCGACTCTCATGCCTCCTTTTGAGCAAGTTTCTCGGACGCCGCAGCGACAATGCAAGCTGCGACATCGCAGGCAGCGTCCGAGAAGCGCCAATGAACCAAATTGCGGAGAGTTTGGCATTGGCGGTGCAGCGCTTACTGGTTTGCTGCGGCCTCGATGCCCATCGCGAACTGGCAACGAGCGTCCCCCTCCCCTTCCGGCATCTTCCTCCGTGTTCCTTCTTTTTCCCGCGTTTCCCCATTCCCGTTCCCTCGTCCTTCCCCGCATGATCTCCCGGCATCCAACCCCACGGGTTGAACGGAAGTGGTCACTCGGTCATGAGCAAGAAGCGGTACACGCTCTATATTTCACGCCCGCTGGCGCGCCGGTTCGACGAAGTTTCGCTCAAGAGCCACGGCGGCAAATCCGCTCTGGTCGAGGAGGCGCTTACTGTTTCGCTCCGGCCGCCGGAAGTGCCAACGGCTGCCGACCAGATGATCGGCCGTCTCGATGACCTCGCGCGCGCGGCTAAGACCGTCGAGCGCGACGTCGCCATCGTCACCGAATCCCTGGCGCTGTTCGTGCGCTATTTCTTGACCATCACGCCGCCGCTGCCGCTCGACGAGCAAGAACCGGCTCGGCTGCTCGGTCATGAGCGCTTCCAGGTGTTCGTTGCCCAGGTCGGCAAGCAACTTGCCGGCGACCAGCGCCTCGTCTCCGAGGTCCTGGAAACCATCGTTGTCCAGAAGCCTGACCTCTTCGCGGTTGCCGGCGTGGATGCGCCACCCAAGCCCCGTACCGCGATCATCGAACAATTCGTCCCAAGACCAAACGGCCGTGCCGAAGATGGAGGCGCCAATCATGATTGACATGTTTCTCAGTGAGCTGGCCGAGGAGGCTCACGGCCGGCGCCGACAGATGCTGCGCACGGCCTTCGGGCCCGTCATCGCGGCCGCACTCGCCGATCCCTCCGTGCTCGAAGTGATGGTGAACCCGGACGGCAAGCTCTGGATCGACCGGGCCGCGCTCGGCCGGGCCGATACCGGCGAGATCGTCGGCGCCACTGAGGCCGAACGCATCATCCGGCTGGTGGCCGCCCATGTGCGCCGCGAGGTCACCGATCAGAATCCCATCGTCTCGGCCGAACTGCCCGAGACCGGTGAGCGCTTCGAAGGCATTCTGCCGCCCGTCGCACCAGCGCCGTGCTTCTCGATCCGTAAGCCCGCCGAGCTGCTGTTCACGCTTCCCGACTATGTGACGGCGGGCATCATGACGGCCATCCAGGCCGATGCCCTAAAGCGCGCCGTCCGTGAGCATCGCAACATCCTGGTCGTGGGTGGCACATCGTCCGGCAAGACCACGCTGGTCAATGGGTTGTTGGCCGAGGTCGCGGCCCTCGATGAACGCGTCGTCATCCTGGAGGACACGCGCGAGCTGCGCTGCCCCGCCAAGGATGTCGTCGCGCTCCGCACCAAGCCAGGCGTGGCAAC
>JANYHF010000010.1 GCA_025359185.1 Hyphomicrobiaceae bacterium
AAAACTCAAGACCGAGGTGGCCGCGTGGCGCACGCACCGCAATACCCACAACGCCAAGGCCAACTGGCACTTCACGAGCGCCGACGCGCGTGTAAAACTGAAAAGCCTCTATCCGGCGATTTAGAAGATTCAGGCCACTAGAGACATTGGGCAATCGTGGCGGAAGCGCAACAGCCGTTGTGGCACTTGAGTACCTAGAGCCGATTCCAAGACTTGGTCGCATCCACTTTGCACATTTTGCCGGTTGGCGTTTGGAAACGCAAGTGATTCAATGGCTTGATTTCCAGCCACTCGCAGCACCGGACATTTTACAGAATGCGCCCTTTGTAAAGAGTGGATGCAACCGACATGGCCGGTCTAGTCTGAGGGTGATCGCGGTTGAGAAGTCCCGTCCTCAACCTCTCACACTTGATGTCGAAGGCCAACCAGCATGGTAGTGCAATAGTTTGTCGAGAAGTAAGAAGTTCGACAGATCTTCCAACTCCTTCCGGCATTGCTGCGCTCACGGTCCGCCAAGCCTGATCTTGAGGGCAGCCGATACGATGTCAGCACTTTCATCAACAGTTCCTAAAACTCGTTCAGGTACCGGCACCGGAGGGGCAGGGGGAAGCGGAATCACCGGATCGGTGCGGTCAGTTTTGCCACCTAGGCCCCAGAAATGCGAATAAGCAAGATCGACCGTCACCCCATCGTTCAAGGCATAACTTGCACCTCCGCTCAGCGATAGCCGGTTCTGATCGGGTAGAAGCGTCGTCCGATTGGTGGGCACCTGAATCGGCGACAGTTCGTAGCCGATACCGCCGCGCAATTTCAATTGCCGTGTCGCATCAAACTCGCCGCCGAGCGAAAACATCCAACCATCTTCCCAGTTCAACGGTACTGAACTGGCAAGGTGGCTTGGGTTGGTGCAGAATGGCAACCCAAGGTCGGGACAGGTCAAAACTATCTTCGGAAAGACGCTCCATTGGGTCCACTCAATAGTGCCCAGCAATCTGAACTTGTCGGTGATTCCTTGGCGCAAACTGAGCGTGGCGATGCTTGGCAAAGTGACGTCGGATTCCACCCTGTTGCCAATGGCGAAAAGGATGGGCGCACCAGGGACAGAAACATTGCCTTTGAGCGTGTGCTCAATTTGAGAACGATAGCCAATTCCAACTGATGTTTGTGGTGTTGGTGTCCAATTCACGCCCGCCGTAAAGCCTACACCGGTACCGTCAACTTCGACTTTGATGTCAGGCGCATCCGGCACGGAAACGGCGGCGCGCAGGAAATTCACGTGCATCTGGTCAACCTGCAGCCCGACGCCGATGGACAGCGAAGGCATCAGACGGAAGGCGAGCGTCGGCGTCGCACCAAATACCGTGATCTCCGAAAATCGATTGTGAGAGAGGCCAACCCAATTGCGATCAGGGTCCGTCCGCAGTCCGAAGGGCGAATTTATACTCAGTCCCAGGACCGCATCCGGCGACAGCCGATAGGCAGCATAGCCAGCCGGTACCATGGAAAGTCTTTCCATGTTGCCCGAATCTGCAGCGATGCCTGGGAACCCCAGTTTGGTGGTGCCCGCTTCTGAATGAATGTCGAGATTGCCAAAGATCCCCGTACCGTCGATCTCGGCAGACCATCCCTTGGGCGCGTAGGCCGCAACCGCCGGGTTCCAGAACATGCCCGATAGGCCACCGCCCGCCGCCGCGTCACCGGCAAACGACATCCCTTGAAACTCGGTGGATTGCTCACGGACCGCGAAAGCACCGGCCCACGCCTCTTTCGCTGTCTGGTCAGACAGACAAGTGAACAGTCCAAAAAAAATCAAAGCAGATGCAATACGCATGTTACGCTCCACGCGAAGCTCGCCCCGCAGCGGCTTCTTACCTGTTCAAATGTCTAGCCATGATGTCATGATCAGCTAAAGTTATCGGTTAGCATATGTCAAGTTCCGATACTTGCGCGTCGAAGATATGAGCTAATATTGCGAGCGCGTGATGCATCCGAGCAACATACGATTGCACTACCGTAATGTGCTGAAGAGTTTCGACGGTCGTCAGGCAGATGCCAGCTCCAACTGAAAAGCAGGCGTTGGACGAGGGCGTCGGTCTCGTTACCAAACGCGTGAAGTGTAAAGAGTTGCCTCCGTGCAACAGCGCCTCGGTCGGTTGGCTGCTCGTTCGGCTTCGAAAAACTTCCGGTTGTGGCCCATCGCGTAAGCGGCTCAACGACCGCTCTCCGACCATTTCAACGCCTCCCGAGTTTTTCAACAACTCGTTGGACTCTCCCCCGTGTTCGCTTGCTGAGGTTGCGCGACTGTTGCACTCTGTTGCGCGATAATCCCGCGCCGATCCGCCCTTTGCAACGATGCCCGCAACGATCCGCGCAACAGTCGGACGCCTCCGCGCAACACGCGTCAACAGTCCGATCCTGCCTTGCAACCCAACCCCTTGACGTTGAACGAAAAAAAGGGCTGCCAGTTTCCCGGCAGCCCCTTGGGTCGTCCTGCTCGGTGGTTACGCCACCAGCCTCAAAGCCACCCGCTTGCCGTCGCGGTGCCGGCTGAGCTTGCCATCGGCCTCCAGCGCCCGGCTTGCCCGGCTGACGGTCGACAGGTGCACCCCCTAGGTGTCGGCCAACTGCGACACCGACCCGACCTCGCCGCCCTCCCGGATTAGACCCAGGATAATCCGGCTGATCTTCGCCACCTCGTCGGCCTCGGTCGCTTCCGCCTTCGGCTGTGGCGTCACCACCGGAGCCGGAGCCTGCCGCAGCGCCGTCCCCGTGAAGGCGATGCCCAACAGGATTAGCGTGATCGGCCGCAGCCCGGGCAAGTACATCGCGACCCATACCGCGTCTTCGCGGACGGCAGTGCTCGGTGCGATCCTGCTCACCGCCTACTTCGGGGGCGCTGTCGCAACGCATGCCCGGGTCGGCAGCCCCTTATTGAGCCACACCCTGTTCGGTGTCTATCTCGGCGTCATGGCGTGGGTAGGGCTTTGGCTGCGCGACCCACGGATTCGCGCCCTTTTGCCGATAACCTGAAGATGCAATTTGTGCGTGAAACACTTGCTCGGAGAACACCCATGACCACAATCACCCCCTGCCTCTGGTTCGACGACTATCATCGAGTGCGACACACATGATCGAGATCGACACCGTCCACGATTGCCTCGAGCTTCTTCGCCCGCTGCTCCAGGAGGGACCCGTGCGGCTCATCGCCGGCTCCTCTAAGATCGATCTTGACCGCACGACTGATCTCACCGCTTTGCCCGAGCTGGCACGCACGCTGATTGCCAGCACCATTGAAACGGGTGGCCGCCTGCTTGTTGTTCCGGCAGATAGCTTCCCGCCTATAACGCTTGCGGGTCGCCCCAGAGGGTCCCATTGAATGGGGGGAGCAGCTCGGTTTTGTGAACCTGCCGCAGCATCGCGCGGTGTCGACCAAAGAACGGGATATCAGGTATATGGCGCGTATTTGCTTCAAATCTGCACGCCATCTTGGACTTCCCGGAGAACATCGCCACCATCATGCCTGAAACCGCATCCGAGGGAGGTACTGCACTGGCTGTTGCGGGCCCCCGCAACCATTTTTCTCAACAAAACCAGCAACTTAGAATTCTGGGTAACACGCCAGAGGTTGCGTTTTTGCTACCGGGTAGCACCGGGGTAGCTATTTTATGGCGCTTCAAAAGCGCGCCAAGTTCTCCGCCGTGCCCTTCTGTCTTGCCAATTTGTCGCACGTATTTGATTGCAGCTACGCATGGTTCCCAAGTGATACCCGGATTTGGATCGTCGGCTCAGCGATACTCGCTTTGAGTACTGGGCAAGTGGCCGCATTTCAAGGAACATGTCGGATGGCCCGTCTAGGAGCTGGCAGGCGGCTCGATCAGGACTCTAGCGTTTTTGCACTCTTTGCGTGTGCCTCAACAATCTATGGGATGAAGTGGGAGTCCGCAGCCGATTGATGAGCACGCCAGCTTGTCGGTTCGCTGCTGACTGAAGCTGTCAACTTTTCCGATCTGAGGCGATTAAGTCCACCGGCGTCACCTTCAAGGCCTGCGCCAGTTCGAACAGCGACACCACGGTCGGATTGCGGCTGCCACGCTCCAGGCCGCTGGTGTACTGCTGGCTGTGGCCGGATTTCTCGGCAAGCTGCTCCTGAGTCAGGCCGCTTGCGAGCCTGAATTTCTGCACATTCCTCCCCACCAGTTTCCGCATGTCCATGCGGACTGGCTTGACGGATAACGCTGTGCCAATTTATCAACTATAGTCACTACTGTCCGGAATCCGTAGCCTGACGATACTGGTAGTGCTTTGACATATAAGTGATAAACCATCCTCTCGTGGGTGTCATCGACTTGAACTTGTCGCTTGCCTGATCGCAGCCTTCCCGCGCGACATCCGAGTCGCGGCGGCCACGGGGAGCGGGGCATGTACGAGGGCAAGCTGGTGTTCGCGCAGTTGATCGATCATCTGCCGATGCACACATTCCGGCGCTCGGTGGCGCGCTACGACGGTGATCGCTCGGTCAAGAGCTTCACGTGCCAGGACCAGTACCGGGCAATGGCGTTCGCCCAGCTGACCTACCGCGAGAGCCTGCGCGACATCGAGATTTGCCTGTCGGCGCAAGCTTCGAAGCTTTACCACATGGGCTTTCGCGAAGCGCCTCGGCGCTCGACGCTGGCCGACGCCAACGAGACACGCGACTGGCGCATCCATGCCGATTTCGCACAGCGGCTCATTGCCCAGGCGAGGAAGCTCTATGCCGATACCGACCTCGGGCTTGACCTGAAGAACAGCGTCTATGCCTTAGACTCCACGACCATAGACCTGTGCCTGTCGGTCTTTCCGTGGGCGCACTTCCGCACCACCAAATCGGCCGTGAAGGTGCACACCCTGCTCGACTTGCGCGGCAATATCCCCAGCTTCATCCACATCTCGGATGGCAAGCTGCACGATGTGAACGCTCTCGATCTGCTGGTCGCGGAGGCCGGCGCCATCTACGTCATGGATCGCGGCTACGTTGATTTTGCCCGGCTTTACGCGCTGCATCAGGCCGGCGCCTTCTTCGTCACCCGCGCCAAGTCGAACATGGACGCAAGGCGCCTCTACTCGGCTGCCTCCGACCGCGAGAGCGGCATCATCTGCGATCAAAACATCGCACTCGCAGGTGTTCAGACCAGACAGCATTACCCCGAACATCTCAGGCGGATCCGTTTCAAGGATCCCGAGACGGGCAAGACGCTGGTGTTCCTGACCAACCAGAAAACGCTGCCCGCGGCCACCATCTGTGCGCTTTACAAGAGCCGCTGGCAGGTCGAGCTGTTCTTCAAGTGGATCAAGCAGCATCTGCGCATCAAAAAGTTCTACGGCACGTCCGAGAACGCGGTGAAGACGCAGATCTGGATCGCGGTCTCGGTCTACGTCCTGGTCGCCATCGTCAAGAAGCGCCTCGGCCTCGACGCCTCGCTCTACACTTTGCCACAGATCCTCTCGCTGACGCTGTTCGAGAATATGCCCATTCTACAGGCGCTTTCGCAATCGCCGCCCACATCCGACGACCTCGCTCTGGACAACCAGTTGAATTTGTTCGCCAATTAACCGGACGCTAGTGGCCGAGACTACCGAATGGGACAGGCAAGCCCTCGCCGCGTGGGGCGACACCATCGAAGCCATGATGAAGCTGCACGCGCCGATGGCGCGCAACGAGGCTCTGGTTGCGGCGTGCTGTTTGTTCCCGTCGCTGATGGAATGGCAAAGGCACCACCTGGAGGCAAGCACGTCTGGTGCGAAGCTGCCTTCGGCGAAGGACACCAAGAGACAGCGCGCGCTGTATCGCGAGATGGTGTCGAGGCCAGTGAAGAGGAGGGGTCAGCCGAGCTGATGCGCATTATTGGTTAACTTTAGCCTGTCTGCTCACCTCGCAGGAGCGATGCGACAACCGGTGCCATCTGTTCGAGCGTGTCGCCGATGGCGCCGACATAGCCTTGTCCATCGACAAGCAGCCGCCACTTCGAGACACCATCAACCTGAAATGGACGAATCGTCGCCTTCCGACCTGAAGCATCTATGCTGATAATCCAGTCCTGGTGGTCAAGCAAGGCAGGCGTGAACGTCGCTAGCCCACTCCATTGCTTGGCCCATGCTGCGGTTTGCTGCTCAACCTGCTCTCTCATGTTCGGCATGTCAGTATCTCCCATCCTGCCGTCAGTACGCACCCGAGTCGCGGCAGCTTTATGGCCGCTCGAACGCTAGCACATGGCTTCGGTCGCCCGATTTCCCAGCTCCTGACAGCGCCAGTTCATTGGGGAGGGAGTGCAGATGAACTCTCTGTTCGTATCGGTATTGTTGGCGTTCCTGGTGTCCACGGCTGCATCGGCGGCAACGGTCAAGGTGATGACGGCGGCGTGCCCAGACAAAGCATCGGAGATGGCAAACGTGTTGGCCGACTCTATGGTCAACGGTACACAAATCCCCACTGCCTGCATATAGGTCAAGCCAGGTGAACAGGTCCGAGTGGACGACAAGGACGGCGACCTTGCGCAGATTACTGACCCCGTTGGTGGCTCCAACTGGTTGCCCGCTCAAGTCCTCACTGATGACTCACCCGAAGAAGGTCAGGCCGCCAGCATCCCAAAGGACACCGTTACTGCTTTCATTCGGAATCCTCAAACCGGTTATTGGCTCAAGGCACGGCTTGACACCATGAAGGACAGCTTCCCGGACGCCAATTTATCGGCAGTCGCGACGCACCTCTAATGGTGCGCCGTCACCGCCCCTCCCGGCAGCGCCAGCGTCATCTATGGGTAACGCCCACTATCCAAGGTGCTGTCTGCTTGCGCGGCCGAGCTTGCAGCCAAGTATGGGGACAACTGAGCCTCACCTCGCCCTCTCTGCCATCTCGACGATATCCAGCTGGTATTGCCTTGGCGCGCAGCTGGCAAAGCTCGAATATGCAATTATACTGCAGGAGTTGGCAAAGCGGCTGCCGGGACTTTGCCTGCAGCCGGGGCAGACCTACGAGTTCGCGCGCACCATGTCTTTCCGTATTCCAACAGCGCTGCAACTGGAGTGGAACCATGCAGCCTGATCACCTTTTGACCGTCGCCTTCGAGGCGGCAGAGGGTAACACCCTTGGTCTCGTTGGCGGCAAGGGCGCGTCGCTGGCGCGGATGGTTGCAGCTGTTCTTGAGTCGAGGCATTTCAGAGGAAGCCGCCAAGTATTCGACGCACTCGGCCCGCCGTGGAGATGCAACGTCGCTGGCGGAGGCAGGCACGGATGCTTTGGACATTGTTGATGTGACGCGACACAAGTCAATTCAAATACGATGACGTTTTCGCGGATCAACGGCGTGACCCCGCACTGGTCTGCGCGTGGCCCAGTGGACCGCCCGGCGATCGTATCTAGCAATTCACTTGGCACCGACCGGCGGATCTGGGACCAGGTGACGTCGTCGCTGGCGGACCGCTACCGCATCGTCACCTATGACACGCGTGGGCACGGCCTGTCGGATGTTGGCCAGGGAGCCACGTCATTCCAATCTCTGGCCACCGAGATCCTGGCGCTATCGGAGCAGCTTGGTCTGGAGCGATTTGCCTTGGCCGGCATTTCGCTCGGTGGCCTGATTGCCCAGCAGGCGGCCTTGCGCTCCGCGGGATGGCTTGCGGCTCTTGTGCTGTGCAACACAGCCGCCAAGATCGGTACCGCTGAGACGTGGACCGCGCGGATGGACAGCATCGAGGCCAACGGCATTGCATCTATTGCGGATAGAGTGATGGAGCGCTGGTTCAGCAGGCGTTTCCGCGAGACCCGGCCGGAGGTGACGGGAAATTGTCAACGCAGTTGCGCAGTAAGCTCCTTATCGCGACCCGAACCCACGCAGGCTCGACAGCACCGAGACATCGAAGCCCAGCCGCTGCTTGGCGAGCACCCAGAACATGATCGCCGACAGCGCCATCGTCACCGTGTTGGCAACGGCAGCGCCCATGGTTCCGTAGAGGGGAACAAAAAGCAGAGCCAGCAGCAAATAGACAGCGGCAGTGGAGCCAAGTACCCAGGCGCAGAGCGTTTGCTCACCCAGCATTCGCAGCACATATTCGGCCGGACCGACTGCGGCGCGGATGACGAACCCAGCCGCGAGGACGAACATCAGCGTTGTGCCGCTGGTGAACTCCTTCCCAAACATCGACAGCAGTGGCCCGCCAATCGCCAACAGCACAACCGCGCCGGCGACCGACGGCAGGAATGTCAGCAGCGCGCCCCGTTGCACCGCATGACGCACGCCCTCGTGATCGCCGCGCGCATTCAATGCCGAAAGCCGACCGGCGATCGCACTTCCAACCGCATAATTCACAAACGCTACCAAACCGATGCTCTTTTGCGCCGCGAAATAGATGCCAACATGACTGGCGTCGACGTAGCGCGTCAGCACCAGCACATCGAGATTCTGCTGCAAGAGTTCGCAAGCCGAGATGAAACAGATCGGCAGCGATGTCAGCATCCATTCGCCGACAACGTAGCGCGGACGGACGGTGGCTGCTAATTCGTGAGCGAGCCGGCGCTGCATAAAAAGCCATTGGACGAGGCCCGTGCCCCAGGTTGCGATCAGCGCGGCGGCGGCGGCGGTGGTTGCCAGCATCGGCCAGCCGAAGGCGTGCGCACCCACCATAGCGGCAAGAATGAGCAGTGGGCGCAGCACATAGGGCGGCAGCAGACCGAGCATGATCCAGCCGCGCCCACGCCCAATGCCATCCTGCACTTCAGTGAGCGTGTACAGCGGCAAGCATCCCATCGCCAGATAGAGCGGTAAGCGATAATCCAGCGGTAACGCATCGCCCCAGAGTTGCAGCCCCACCAGGCCGAGTGACGCCACACCTGTGCTGATGGCAACTGGAATAGCCCGCCCCGCGCGCAACACGCCCGCCAAGAGGTCCATTTCGCCGCGTTCCAGATATTGCGGCACGAAGCGGATGATCGCGACTTGCAGGCCCAACGCCGAAAGGCCGCCGAGAATCAGGACCCAGACCCAAATCCAGACATAAATCCCGTATTCCGAACTGCCCATCCAGCGCGCCAGTACCATCTGGGTGACATAGGCGATGGCGGCGCTGAGCACGCGCACGCCAAATGCAATCAAGGCGGTCTGTCCCAAACCGGCACTGGTTGGTTTGTCAGTGGACACCTGCGCCAAAATCCGGCGCCGGATACCAGCCAAGGGGCCGGGTGCGCCAAACGCTGGTACCATTTCGGCAGGTTGCATCGTCATTTTGAAATTATCGCATTGATGTGGCTGAGGGTGATCAATCGGCGCAAAACCGGATGCCATCGACGATGCGCTTGGCTTCGCGCTCGCGCACAATGTCGGCGACCCGCGCCCAGGCCGTACCGCGACGCTTGTCTTCCTGTTGCAGATGCGTACACGAAAAAAACTCGGCGACTTCGGCTGCGAGGCTGCCATGGCGCCCTTCAAGCACCAGCGCCATCGCACACAATTCTTCGCCACCGAACTGCGATGCCCCGGCCGGGCGGCTGCTCTTTTCCATCGTCTGCTCCTGATTGCCTCACGTCCTGAGCAAAGCAGAAGCAAGATCAGCGCCAAACGCCGCCCGGAAAAGAAAAAGCCCGGCGGGGGCCGGGCTAAGGTCTTTGGAGATGAAGGGCAGGCAAAGGCAGATCAGCGGCCGGCGAAGCAGAGGCTCTCGGCGATGCTTTCGATGGCGCGGTTCCAGTCGGCGGGGCGGCCGGTGAGACCAAACGCGGTGAAGGCGTCAGCGGGTGAGCCGCCGTCGCGGAAGATGCGGGCGCAGGAGTGGCGGGCAAGGCCCATTGCCTGGTCCCACTGGACGGGATTGATATTGCTGGGCTTGGTCATGGGGGGATGTCCTTGCAGCGTATCGGTTACTGACTGAGTTGCAGGTGACAGGTGCGCCTGGGGGAGTACGGAAGGCGCCACTACGCGGGACCGGGGAATGTGACGCATCGGTTTTGTCGGGGCTCGACCGGACGCACCTGCCAACTCGTTGCCAGCACGCGCGAGATGCGTGCCGGTAATACCGGCTCCTCCTTGGGCGTTCCTCCCAATATGCGGAACTTTGTCCACTGTGTTCGACGCCTTGTTATTTGGAGCAGGGGAGTTTTTTACGCGGGGACGCAACGGGTACAACGCATGACTAGCACGCACGATCCGGCGGGCAACCGGTACGCAACAGGACGCAACTGGGGGACGCAACAAAACGCTACGATTTACGCAACTGACGCAACACTGGGAACGCAACGCTTTACGCTAGTGAAGACGGCCCCGATGCGGGACACTGGAGGCGGACGCAAAACCTTGGACGCCTTTGCTATCGATCCGTTGATGTCTGGCGATACGCTGAAACCTGGTCGCCTTAGTCAACTGCTTGGCCTTCAACAACGCGCTGGCCAGGATGGATCGGGGAGTCGAATACGCAGGGTACGCAACTAGTGACGCAACAGACGCTATTGACGGGGACGCGGACGCAACTGGCACAAACCCAACACACGACGCCGACGCAACGCTACGCAACAAACTGGTAAGGGAAACTTTCACTGCTGAACTCTCCTGGACCCGGACCTGACGCATAACCGGCTGACGAACACGGGGCCTATGCAACACGCTGGAGAGATAACGCGGAACTGAGTGTTTTGTTCCCTCTGCCCTCTCGCTTCCGGCTCAACCACCGTCGGCGAACGAGAGTGTTATGCCGGTGCTTTGAGGCAACAGTTTGGTGATTAAATGAACCCGCATTCAGACAAGGAGTTTTATTCGATTGACACGGCGAAATGGCAACATGTCGCAGGTTTTTGGGGTTTGATGGACACGATGTTACTGTCGATTGCCTCGGATGGGGTGCTTGCCCCAGGTTGAGGGATCAATTCTGTGCAAAAACACTCTTGGAAAAGTGTGACCTGACTGCCGCCAAGCCAGTCCTAAACCAAACGGCGCGCGGCGAGCGCTGCCAAAGCAGCGAGCCCCAAACCAATGGGCATGTTCCAAGCCGCCAGCGACAGCCCGAGCACTTTCAAAGCGGGCTGGTCACAGCGCACGACATTCTGATTCTGCAGCGAGTTGAGTAGATCACCTGCGTCTGTCGCCACGGCGCTGCCACCGGTGCAGGTGATCGGGCCCGTCCACCAGTGCCATTCGATGCCCGCGTGATAGAGGCCGAGCCCCGCATTCGCGAACAACCCCAGCCCGGCCAGCCCGATCAGCGCCGCCGCCCAGTGGGAACGCCCCGCACTGATCGAGGCCGACGCGCCAATCGCCATCGGAATACCAGCGTAATAGGCGTAGCGTTCCTTCAGGCAAAGCTCGCAGGGCAAATACCCGCCTAGATGCTCCAAGCCCAGCGCCAGCAGAAGCACGGTTGCACATACGACGAGGAACAGAAAAATCTGCTGCTCGGGCCGCCGCAATAAGTCCTGCATCGTAAAGCCTCTCGTCACGCAATCTTGGCGGCTATGTAAAAGCCAAACACGATAAAGGCGATACTGCCGAGAACCACGGCGGTCACATTATCGCGAATGAGCGGTCCAAGCGTGCCGCCCCACCGGTTGAAAATGCCGGCCTCGGCGTAGAACCGCGCCCCGCGCGTGATGAACGACAGCACCACGAACCAGAACAGGTTGTAGCCCGCGACACCGCTGGCGATGGTCACCAGCTTGTAAGGGATCGGCAAAAGGCCCTTGATCAGGATAACGGCTGCGCCGTACTGTTGATACCACACGCGAAATTGCTCAAATTTGCTCGTATAACCGTAGAAATGCAGCAGCCATACGCCGAGCGAATCATACAAAAGCGCGCCGATGGCATAACCGAGCAGACCGCCGAGCACCGACGCCGCGGTGCAGATGCCGGCATAGGTCCAGGCCCGCTTGGGCTCGGCCAGTGCCATTGGGATCAGCATCACATCCGGCGGGATGGGAAAAAACGAGCTTTCCGCGAAAGACACCGCCGCCAGCACATAGGGCGCGTTCTTGCTGCGCGAAAGCGCGGTGAAGCGGTCATAGTAGGATTGAAACATGGCGCCTTGCGGGTTGCTGCGTGCGAGTGGACGAGTTCGGCCAAAGCCATAGCTCAGAGCACGGCCCACCGCATGTAAATCTTCTGACATGTAGTCAGAGCAACCCGCCGCAGCCTGCCTATCCGAGCATCCTGTACGCCCGTTCGGTCAAGAAGGCCTCAAGCTCGCGGCCGGTCACTAGCTCGTTGAACAGTTTCACCGCTTCGGGGAAACGGCCAGCGTCGTAAACTTTCGGCGTGAGCGCATCCCTGAGCTTCGCCATCTCGTCAGCCAGACACGCCTCGAACATCTCCGCCGTCACCTTACGCCCGTCCGCCAACTCCGCCCCGTATCGCACCCACTGCCAGAGCTGTGTGCGCGAAATTTCGGCCGTCGCCGCATCTTCCATCAGATTGTACAGCGGCACGGCGCCCTGCCCGCGCAGCCAGGCTTCGATGTATTGAACGCCAACGCGGATGTTGAGGCGGACACCCTCTTCTGTGCGGGTACCCTTGTGCACGGCCAGCAGATCGGACGCGTGAACCTCCACATCTGCGCGCATCACGCCAAGTTGGTTCGGGCCTTTCATATGATCATTGAACACGCCCATCGCGACTGGCACCAAATCGGGATGCGCCACCCATGTGCCGTCGTGCCCGGCGCTCACCTCGCGCAGTTTGTCGGCAGCGACGGCCGCGAAGGCCTTTTCGTTCACTACGGCATCCTTGCGATTGGGGATGGCGGCCGACATGCCGCCCATGGCGAAAGCGCCGCGGCGATGGCAGGTTTTGATCAGCAAATCGGAATAGGCTTTGAGGAACGCCTTGCCCATGACCACCTGGCCACGGTCGGGCAGCACGAACTCGGGCTTGGCACGGAGCGATTTGATAAAGGAGAAAATATAGTCCCAGCGGCCGCAGTTGAGGCCTACGATGTGGTCCTTCAACTCGTACAAGATCTCGTCCATCTCGAAGGCGGCGGGCAGTGTTTCGATCAGGACCGTGGCTTTCACAGTGCCCACGGGCAAGCCCAGCACCCTTTGCGCTTCAACGAATACGTCGTTCCACAGGCGGGCCTCAAGATGGCTCTCCAGCTTTGGCAGATAGAAATATGGGCCGGTGCTGTGCGCCTTCAGGGCGGCGTGGTTGTGGAACAGGTAAAGGCCGAAATCGACCAGCCCGCCTGCCACCTCGGCGCCATCGACATGGATGTGTGCCTCCATCAGGTGCCAGCCGCGCGGTCGCACCAGCAGCACGGCGGGGTTTGAGCCGAGTTTGTAGGACTTGCCATTGGCGGGATCAGTGAAATCGATCTTACCCGCCCAGCGGTCCATCATATTAATCTGCCCACTCACAACGTTGTGCCAAGTGGGCGACGTCGCATCCTCGCAGTCGGCCATGAACACTTTGGCGCCGGAGTTTAGGGCATTAATGATCATCTTCCGGTCGGTCGGGCCGGTGATCTCGACGCGGCGGTCCTGCAGATCGGCGGGAATACTGCCCACGCGCCAATTGCCGTCACGTAACGAAGCCGTCGCAGCGAGAAAGTCCGGCAAAGCACCCGCGTCCCAGCGCTTCTGCCGCTCCACCCGCGCCGCCAGCAGGTCCTTGCGGCGGGCGTTGAACTGGCGATGCAGCCCAGCGATGAAGCCGAGCGCATCATCGGTCAGTATGCGCTCAAAACCTGGAGCCATTGCGCCAGTAATTGTAATGCCGTCAGGACGTACCATGTCGAAAGACCTTAGTTGATGGCTACTACGGCGTTTGCAGTCCACTTTCGGGCAAACGGGCGGCAAACGAGGGAATCAGATCTTTGTCTAAAGCGCTAAGGCAGATAGCGAAACAGCTAAGTAGTACGCAAGCGGTCAGATTTTCCCGGCATCGCCGCCAGGGCGACACCGGCCGCCGCTATGAGCATTCCAACCCAGGCCAGAGCAGGCATCTTTTCTCCAACCAGCACCCAGGCGATCAGCGCCGCCATTGGCGGTACGAGAAACAACAGGGCCGACACCCGTGACGCTTCACCGGCGCGGATCATCGCCAGCAGCAGCGTGATGGCAATGATCGAATTACCGATGACCAGATAGGCCAGCGCCAGCAAGAACTCGGGCGTCCACTCGACGTGCATCGGCTCCATCGACCAAGCCAAGGGAAACACGAAGGCCAGACCAGCAGTATACTGGACGAGATTTGATGAAATCGGGTGCACGGCAAGGGCAAAACGCTTTTCGAGCAGCGTTGCCAGCGACATGAAGCCCAACGCACCGATGGCCAGCGCCAGCCCCAATACCGACGTCGCCTCAATGCGCGAGCGGCCGTAAATGACCAGCGCGGCTCCTGCAAGGCCGATCAGCAGGCCAAGCCAGCGGCGCGCGTTCACGGTCTCGGCAGCGATCGAGGGCGCGAGCAGGCCGACCAGTACCGGTTGCATCGACACGATGAGTGCGACAGCTCCGGCCGACACGCCGCAACTGAGCGCGAGATAAGAGAGGACGAAATAGCTGCCCTGGATGAGCAGCCCGATCAGCGCCACCTGGCCCCACTCATGCGCCGTGCGAGGAAAGGGCGGCCAGAAGATAACGGCAGCGGGCAGCAGCAGTAACGCCGAGGCGTAGCGCAGTGCGAGGAAGGTGAGGGGGTCGGCGTGGCGCAACCCAACCTTGGCGACGGCGTAACCGCCGGACCACAGCAGCAGGAACACCGCTGGAATGAGGAGCAGAACAAGGTTGGCGCGCGGCGGCACCGGCCGCTGTACCAGCAGTCCGTCTGGCTGTTCGCGAATGTCCGTCACACGCAATGGCATCAACACACTTTCGAGGTGGAAATTCAGTTGGCAAGCATTTTGGTCCGAACGCGACCCCGGCCCGGCTACCCTTCCGTTTCATGAAAATGGTCGTAGATTGCGTCGGCCATCGCCTCACTGATGCCATCAACCGTCAGCAGATCCGTCACGCCCGCCCGCGACACGCCCTTGGCGGAACCGAAATGCTTTAAGAGGGCGCGTTTCCGCGACGGCCCTATGCCCGCGATCTCGTCGAGCGGATTGGCGCCCATCTCCTTCTTGCGCTTGGCGCGGTGGGTGCCGATGGCGAATCGGTGCGCCTCGTCGCGCAGGCGCTGCACGAAGTAGAGCACGGGATCGCGTGGCTCCAGCATGAAGGAGGGGCGGCCAGCGACGTGGAAATGCTCGCGGCCGGCGTCGCGGTCGGGGCCTTTGGCGACGCCGATCAGGGGCACGTCGTGGATGCCGAGCTCTTTCAGTACGGCGGCAGCGGCCGACAGCTGGCCCTTGCCGCCGTCGATGATCACGAGGTCGGGCCACTCTGGGAGTTCGGATGTGCCCGTGAGGTCTTCGTCCTCGTCCTCTGAGGGCGGCAAATCCGAGAGGCTGCTGGCGAGTCCAGCGTCTCCTCCCCCCTTGAGGGGGAGGAACAAGGGGGGGGGTAGGCCCAAAACACCGATACTGGGACTACCTCCCACCCCGCGCTCTCCCTCAAGGGGGGAGGGGGCGCTGGCATCGCCGTCCGTATTCTGCTCTTTGAGCAGGCGGGCGAACCTTCGCCGCAGCATTTCGCGCATCATGGCGAAATCGTCGCCTGCGACCAGCCCCTCCGCCTTCATGTTGAATTTGCGATACTGGCCCTTCACGAACCCCTGCGGTCCGGCCACCACCATTGCGCCGATGGCTGCCGATCCTTGGATATGGCTGTTGTCGTACACTTCCACTCGCCTCGGCGTTTCTGCCAAGCCGAACGCCTTGCCCACGCCTTCCAGCAATCGTGCTTGTGAAGAGCTTTCCGCCAGCCGCCGGCCCAACGCCTCGCGCGCGTTGGCAACTGCATGGTCGATGAGGTCCGTCTTGCCGCCCCGCTGCGGCACGCGGATCTCGATCTTGCGCTCGGCCTTGATGCTCAGCGCCTCCTCCAGCAACGGACGCGCCTCGAAATCATGCGACAGCAGGATCAACCGCGGCACCGGTTTATCGTCATAGAACTGAGCAATGAACGCCTCCAGCACCTGTTCGACCGGCAGCGTGCGATCGGCACGCGGATAATAGGCGCGGTTGCCCCAGTTCTGGCCGGTGCGGAAGAAGAACACCTGGATGCAGGTTAAACCGCCCTCCTGGTGGGCGGCGAACACGTCCGCTTCCTCAGTGCCGTCTGGGTTGATACCCTGGTGCTGCTGCACATGACTAATCGCTTGCAAGCGGTTGCGATACTGCGCGGCAAGCTCATAGTCCTGCCGCTCGGCCGCGGCCATCATCATGGCCTGCAGATCGCGGCGCACGGCCTGGCTCTCGCCCTTCAGGAACCGCGTCGCTTCATCGACAAATTCCGCATACGTTGCGAGACTGACCTCGCCCGTGCAAGGCGCGGCGCAGCGCTTGATCTGATGCAGCAAGCAGGGCCGGCTGCGCGCCTCGTAATAGCTGTCCGAGCACGTCCTGAGCAGGAATGCCCTTTGCAGCGTGTTGATCGTATTGACGACGGCGCCGGCTGACGCAAAGGGCCCGTAATAGTCGCCCTTCCGCTTGCGCGCGCCACGATGCTTGATGATCTGAGGCGCGGCTTGGTCTCGCGCTATTAAGATGTATGGAAATGATTTGTCGTCGCGCAGCAGCACATTGTAGCGCGGCTTGAAGCGGCGGATCAGGTTGGCTTCCAGCAGCAGTGCTTCGGACTCCGTCCGCGTCGTGACAAATTCCATGTTCACGGTCGAGGCGATCATACGGGCGATGCGCTGGGTATGGCCGCCCAGCCTCGTATAGCTGCTCACCCGCTTCTTGAGAGAGTGCGCCTTACCGACATAGATCACGTCGCCCGCCACGTCGATCATGCGGTAGACGCCAGGGGAACCGGGGAGCGTTTTCAGGAACCGCGCAATGACGCCGGCGCCGGCCTCGCCCGATGGCGGAACCAGTTCCAGGTCTGATGGTGTGTCGTCAGTCTCAGTCATGCGCCGCTTATAGCGCGACCGTGGGTTGGCATTCTATGCCCTGCGACCCAAGAACCTCACGGCTTCGGACATGAGCCGCCGCACGGGCGCGGGGCCGGTCTTGGCAATCTGCTGCAGGCGCGGGCGGATGCGTCGCAGATAGACATCCTGATAAAGCCTGCCAACCATGCCTACCGGCACGGCATAATCGGCCACCGCTACGGTTGTCCCTGCCCATTCCAGTTTGTAAGGCGCGGCGGGAGCCAGAAAATCAAAGTTGGTGATGCCGCCCGCAATCGCTGCTGCAATCATCTCTTCGAACATCAGGCTGCCGGGGCTGTGCTTCTCCGTCGCCTTGTCATAGGCGGTGAAATGCAGGCCGCGATGCGTGCCATCGGTGACAGTGATTTTGGTGGCGATGGCACGGCCGTCGAGCGTGAATTCAAAGATTTCGCATCCCGCAGGCCGTTCGCTGCTGGTCGCTGCGGCGCTGAAGAATGCGTCGAAGCGCTCGTCTGCCAGTGCAGTCGAGACCAATTGCTGCCTGTCGAGCCAGCTACGCTTTTGCTGCATAGCTTGACGGATACTGGCGGCCATTTCGGTAGCGCCAGTCACCATGCGAAAGCCGACAGTACCGGTTTCCTCCATGCGCTTGCGCTTGCGGCGGCGGTTCTTACGATCCTTGCTGGCATAGCTCCGCTCAAAGGTCTCGAAGTCCGGCGTTCCTTTCAGATCAATATATGGCGCGCGCTGGGGATTAACGTCAGCCGCCCTGATCTGGCGCATGACATCAGCAATAGCGGCGTCCTCGCGGACTTTGCGCAGCAACACGATGTTCGGGCGTAGTGTTGCGAGCACATAGTCCCAGCCCTGTTTCAGCCAAGCCCGATGATCGGGGCCATTCCGGTCGATCAGTACGTCGCCATATTGGGTGACCGGTGCGCCCATGAAGCTGATGATTCGCAATCCGGACGACCTCTGCTGCACCAACGGCCAGACCATCACCAGCTGGCCCTCATGCCTTGCTGTGATGACTGCCAGAGTGCTGCCATCCTTGCCGAGATAGTGATTGCACCAATGCCAGTTCCAATTGAAGCCCAGGAACAGGCGGGACGCATCGGCCGAGCAGGCGAACAGAGTGTTCCATTCCGGCTCAAGCGCGTCGAACGCCTCGCGTGTTGTGACAAGCTGCAGGTCCAAGCTCTTGACCCCGCTCGCGGCAAAGCTAGCGCCAGGGCGGCGCTGCGCTTGTGCGTCGGGCTCGAAAGCCAGCGCTTGTGCTTGTGTCATGATTGGCCGCTCCGCAGTGTTGGTTGCGGCTCAAACCGCAAGGACTGTGCCAGGGCCGCACGGCGGACCTTGGGCGACGGGGTATGTGCTAACGATGCGTTAAACTGGCTGCGCAATGGTGTAAGACGCAGCACATTTACCCTCATCCTGAGGAACGAGCGCAGCGAGTGTCTCGAAGGATGCTTGGGCGGCATCAGTCATCGGTAGCGAGTCTACCAGCACGACGCAGGCTTCGAGACGCTCGCTTTGCTCACTCCTCAGCATGGGGGCTGTTTGCTGGAACAGCCCTAAACCGCTGATCCGGGCGTGAAATCGCTGGCGAGATAGCGGGCAACGCTGCTACGGATTCGGTCCAACCGGGCGTCAGTACAGGAGTCCTGATGCGCGGTGCCCAGCACACGGAATGACATCTGTGCCTTGTCAAAAGCCGCCGCCAGCTTGGCAACCGTTTCAGGCGGTGTACCGGCCTGGGATTCATAGGCGAGATAAGACGATTTCAGCTTGGCGTTGTCGTAGTAGAAGCCACAGGTCTGCGCCCAAGCCGAGTTCCAGGCCAGATTCTTGATCCGGTTATCAGGCGTATTGGGCAGCTCAGTCGGGGTAGGCGCGGCGGCTGGTGTGAGACTACCTGTGGCAAGTCCCGCGCTTTGCGAACAGCCAGCCAAGGTTAAGGCCAGCATCAGTAGGCCAATCCCGCCGTGTTGCACCTGCATAAGCCTGGTCCCCGGCTTCCGATCAGCTGGCATCGAGCGCGAGCGCGCGTTTGAAGGCGTCGCGCGACTCGATCCTGTCTACATATCCGCGCAAATGCGATCCTTCAACAAGGTCCCACATCAAGCCCCAGCGAACCATCGTACCCATCATGACATCGGCAGCGGTGAATTGCTCGCCAAGAAAGTAGGGAGGCTGCGCGGCCTTGCCATCAATGACCGCGTTCACATCCGCAAACGTGCCCCAGGGGGCCTGCGTAGCGGGCACATCCAAGTGCATGAATTTGGCCAGGAACACCGATTCCATCACGCCGACGGAAAAGAACATCCAGCGCAGATATTCGGCTCGGCGCCTGTCATCCAGAGCAGGGGCAAGGCGGCCGAGGGCATAGGTGTCAGCAAGATAGGTGCAAATGGCGGCCCGCTCCGTCAGCACCGTATTGCCATCCGTTGCCGTTGGCAGCTTGCCAAACGGATTGAGCTTGAGGAACACAGACGATTTGTGGTCGCCATTTTGCATATCGAGCCGCTTCAGCTCATACGGGACACCGATTTCTTCCAGCAGCCAAAGTACCGCGAAGGACCGGGTCTTGGGTGCGTGATAGAGCGTAATCATGCTCGGGCCTCCACAGGCAGAAACTGAAGTAGATTAACTCGATGCCCGGAGCCGCCGCCAATAAAAAAGCAAGGCCCGGAGGCCTTGCTTGTCAGAAATCGCTCGGAAGCGAAGAGAATTCCGGGTTGATGACGCGTTGCGACTGCGGGCTCACTCCGGGGCGGCTAACACAACAACTCACGCCTCCTAGTCGTTCAGTCCTCCCACGACCTGGACCGGATCGTTAGTCGATCGCTTGTCTAGTCGACGTTTCTTTTGTTCCTAGGTCTTCATGACAGGTCACATCGCCGTTACCAGCGATGGCGTCACCATAGGGGGTGAGATCGGCCGTGTCATCAATTTGATAGACATCAGCAATCGACCTATGTGGAAAACGCATGTGTTGGCGATATGGGCGGCGTTTGGCGTGGGGGATTCCAGCCTTAGGCGGGCCAATGGTGAGGAGAACGGCGGCCCGATTGCCTCTGGCCATCAAAGCCGCTATGAGCGGCTGACATGCCGGGCGGGCCATCCGCTTGACGTTTTTCCGTGTTTCGCTGCCAAGTTGCCGTAACACCTGACCCTCTTGGACCCACCCCATGCGTCTCAGCCGCTTCTTCATGCCAATCCTGCGCGACACCCCTAAAGAGGCGGAGATCATCTCGCACCAGCTGATGCTGCGCGCGGGCATGATCCGGCAGGAGAGCGCAGGAATTTATTCCTGGCTACCGATGGGATTTAAGGTGTTGAAACGCATCGAGCAGATCGTGCGCGAGGAGCAGGATCGCACCGGTGCCATCGAGGTGCTGATGCCGACGATCCAATCGGCGGACCTGTGGCGTAAGAGTGGCCGCTACGACGCCTATGGCCCCGAGATGCTGCGCATCAAGGATCGCGGCGAGCGCGATATGCTGTACGGGCCGACCAACGAGGAGATGATCACCGATATATTCCGCCAGGGCGTAAAGTCCTACAAGGAGCTGCCGCGCAACCTCTACCACATCCAGTGGAAATTCCGCGACGAGCGCCGCCCGCGCTTCGGCATCATGCGCGGCCGCGAGTTTTTGATGAAGGACGCGTATTCGTTCGACCTCACGGCCGAAGCGGGCAAGCATTCCTACAACAAGATGTTCGTGGCCTACCTTCGCACCTTCGCGCGGATGGGCCTGAAGGCGATCCCGATGCGCGCCGATACCGGCCCCATTGGCGGCGATTCATCGCACGAGTTCCTTATTCTTGCCGACACCGGCGAAAGCGCCGTGTTCTTCGACCGCGACTTCTACGACATGAACTGGAACGAGTTCTCGGTCGATTACGACAATGTGGGCGACGTCGCTAAGGTGGTAGGCGAGTTCACGAGCAAGTACGCGGCTAGCGACGAGAAGCACGACACCACTGAATTTGAAAAGCGCGTTTCCGAGGCCAAACGCATGAGCGGCCGCGGTATTGAGATCGGCCACATCTTCTTCTTTGGCGACAAGTACACCAAGCCCTTAGGTTGCGTGGTGCAAGGACCAACAGGCGAGCAGATCGCGCTGCAATCGGGCAGCTACGGCATCGGCGTGTCGCGACTGGCGGCGGCGGTTATTGAGGCCAGTCACGACACGGCCGGCATCATTTGGCCCATGCAAGTGGCGCCGTTCCAGGTCGGGTTGATCAATCTGAAGGTCGGCGATGCGGCAACGGACGCGGCGTGCGCGGATCTCTATGCCAAACTCGAAAAAGCCGGCATCGACGTGCTCTATGACGATACCGACGAACGTGCTGGCGGAAAATTCGCGACCATGGACCTGATCGGACTGCCGTTCCAGTTGGTGGTCGGCCCCAAGGGGCTGAAGGACGGCGTGGTGGAAGTAAAGACGCGGGCGGGCGGCGCGAAGGAGACAATGACTGCGGAGGCGGCGGTGAGTAAGTTAGTCGAAGCTGTCAAGGGCAAACCATAGCCCCCTCACCCTGTCCCTCTCCCCAGCGGGGCGAGGGGACGCACGTGCCGGAACGGCAACAGGCGATGCGCCAACGGATCAAGCGTACCCTCGCCCCTTCGGGGAGAGGGACAGGGTGAGGGGCTGTTTGGAGAGCATTCGTGAAAGTTGAGGCTACCAACTTTGCCCGCTCCTTGCTCCGCCGGGAAACAGATGCAGAGCGTAAACTTTGGCATGCGCTCAGGGATCGGCGGCTGAGTGGCTGGAAGTTCAAGCGGCAGGTGCCACGCGATGGCTACATTGTCGATTTTCTGTGCGTTGATGGATATCTTGTGGTCGAAGTCGATGGCAGTCAGCATATCGAAGACCGTGTGAGCTACGATGCGGTGCGAACGAAGGCGCTGCAAGAGAATGGGTACACAGTGTTGCGTTTTCTGAATCGCGACGTGCTGACGAACTTACACGGAGTTTTAGAGGGTATTCTCGACATGCTGAGCAAACGATAGCCCCCTCATCCTATCCATTTCCCACGGGAGAAGAGACGCTAGCGGATCAAGCATCCCCTCACTTGTGGGGAGAGGGACAGGGTGAGGGGTTGATTTGCAAGGAGGGCGTGCGCCGCTGTAAATGCGATGTTAACGGAACGACTGGGATACTTCATGGCAGCAACCACCACCGACACCACGCCTTTTGGTCCTTTCGAGTGGCTGGTCGCCAGCCGCTATCTCAGGCCGCGGCGCAAGGAGGGGTTGATCTCCGTCATCGCCATTTTCTCGTTTGTTGGCATCATGCTGGGCGTGATGACGCTCATTGTCGTGATGGCGGTCATGAACGGGTTCCGGCACGAACTTTACAACAAACTCCTGGGCATCAACGGCCATTTCACGGTCAGCAAGTTTTCCGAACCGTTCACGGACTATGACGAAACGGCTAAACGCATCGCCAACCTGCCGTTCGTGAAATCGGCCATGCCGCTGATCGAGGGGCAGGCGCTGTTCACCAATCCCGCTCAGGCGGGGAGCTCGGTCGCGGTCTATGTGCGCGGGATGCGCGGAGCTGACATTGCCACGCTGCAAACCCAATTCACCACCGGCGGACTGCGCGGCGGCACGCTCGAGGGCTTCGACCAGAGCGGTTCGATCGCGCTCGGGCTGCGGCTGGCCAATAGCCTCAATGTCGGCGTCGGTGACCAGGTGAAGCTCGTGACGGCGCGGGGCAAATCGACGATTTTCGGTATCAAGCCCAACAGCAAAATTTACACCGTGTCTTCCCTGTTCGAAGTCGGCATGGCCCAATTCGATAATTCGATTGCCTTCCTGCCGCTGCAAGAAGCGCAGGCCTTCTTCGAATTACCTGGCCAAGCCAACTTCATCGAAGTGAAGGTTGATGATCCCGAGAGGGTGAAAGCTCTGTCGCCCGCCATGCGCGGTGCGGTTGGCGGCCACTACGTCATCAACGACTGGATGATGCGGGACGCGTCGCTGCTCTCGGTCATTGATGTGGAGCGCAACACCATGTTCCTCATTCTTTCTCTCATCGTGCTCGTTGCCACATTGAATATCATCTCGGGGCTGATGATGATGGTGAAGGACAAAGGCCGCGACATCGCCATCTTGCGCACCATGGGCGCGACGCCGGGTGCGATCATGCGGATTTTTCTCATGAACGGAGCCAGCGTCGGGTTCGCGGGCACCTTGGCGGGGTTCGTGCTGGGGGTGATCATCTGTGCCAATCTAGAAGCCATCCGTGGGTTCATCTCCTGGGCAACGGGAACGGCTGTGTTCAACGGCGACGTGTACCTTCTAACGCAGCTGCCTGTCCGCATGAACCCCTACGAGACCGGCGCTATCGTCATCGGCTCGTTCCTGATGGCGCTGCTGGCGACGATCTATCCGTCATGGCGAGCCAGCCGACTCGATCCGGTGGAAGCGCTAAGGTATGAGTAGTGGCCAGTTGTGAGGCTGTCCCGCCCCACCCCCACCTTGTTCCTCCCCCTTCAAGGGGGAGGAGACGCTTGAGCGGCATACAGCTCTTTCGTGTCTGGCGTCCCTTCCCCCTTGAGGGGGGAAGGACAGGATGGGGGTGGGGCGGGAAAGCCGTAGTCGCCGTTTACTTTGAGAAGCGTCGGAAAGACGCTGGGGAAATCGAACCTTGCAGCGCGCGATCAGCAAAACTTTGGCCGTTGGCCTCAAAGGTCTCAATCGCCACTTCAAGCAGGGCGACCGGGATTTGCACATTCTACGCGGCGCATCGGCGGAGCTTTACGCGGGCGAGGCCGTGGCGCTGGTCGGGCCATCGGGGTCCGGAAAATCGTCGCTGCTGCATATCGCTGGGCTGTTGGAAAAACCGGACGCGGGCGAGGTGATCATCGGCGGGCGCGATTGTGTCGCTCTGTCGGATCGCGAGCGGACCCGCGTGCGGCGGAGCCAGATCGGCTTCGTTTACCAGTTCCACCATCTGCTGCCAGAGTTTTCCGCTTTGGAGAATGTCGTCATCCCACAGATGATTCTTGGCTTGACGCGCAAAGAGGCGGCCGTCCGTGCCCTCACCTCGCTGACGGCGCTCGGCCTCGGCGAGCGTGCCGACCACCGCCCCGCGCAGATGTCCGGTGGCGAGCAGCAGCGCGTCGCCATCGCCCGGGCGCTCGCCAATCAGCCCGCCGTGCTACTCGCCGACGAGCCGACCGGCAATCTTGACCCCGAAACCAGCGAGCGCGTGTTCGGCGAGTTGCTCAGCCTGATCCGCAATTCCGGATTGGCCGCGCTGATCGCCACTCACAACATGGATATCGCCAAGCGCATGGACCGTGTGCTGACGCTCAGGGATGGGTTGCTGTTGGAGATGTGACAACACGTGCCTCCGTCATCCTCGGCCCGTGTGCGCCCCTGGCGCATCGCGGGACGGGGACCCAGCACAAAGCTCTGCGCGCAGCACGTCCCAAGACATCATGCCGCCTACGGCGGAGTCTAGCGCTGGGTCCTCGTGCGACTGCGGGCCAGTGGCCCTCGCCGCACGAGGATGACGAGGGTGAGCGGTTAAACCACATTCGTATGCTTGTACTTCTCCAGCAGCCGTAGCGGCTTCTTCAGCGCGTCGCGGCGGAAGGGGTCGCCGAGTTCCTGCGTCACCATCACCTCGATCACCGTGGTCTTGCAGTGCTTTTGCGCTGCACACGCTGCTTCCAGCGCGCCGCCCACGTCCGAGAGCTTGTCGATCACGACGCCTTCCGCGCCCATCGACCTCGCGATGCCGGCAAAGCTGGGGTTTTCCAGGTTCACGCCGAGGAAGCGATTGGCGTAGAAGTCCACCTGATTCTTTTTCTCTGCGCCCCACTGTTTGTTGTGAAAGACAACGGCCGTCACCGGGATTTTTTCACGCACGCAAGTGAGGATCTCGCCAAAGCTCATGCCCCAGGCGCCATCGCCGACATAGGCAACGGCCGGACGGTCGGGCGCAGCGACCTTGGCGCCGGTGATCGCGGGAAAAGCGTAGCCGCAATTGCCAAAGCTCATGGCCGCGAACATCGAATTGGGCTGCTTAAAGCGTAGGTATGAGTTGGAGACGGAGCAAATGTTGCCGATGTCGGTCGAGACCATCGCGTTGGCGGGCATCGCCTTTTCCAGTTCACGCAGCATCTGGCGCGGATGCATGAACTTCGAACCTTTGGCAATGGACTTGGACCAATCATCCGTCTCCATCGTCCAGCCCGTCAGTTCCTTCTCCCAGGCGTCTTTCTGCGCCTTGATCTCTTTGGCGCGGGCATCTTTGGACGCAGCACCTTCCATCTTGCGGTTGGCCAGCCGGTAGGTCAGCGCCTTGGCCGCCGCCTTGGCATCGCCACAGACGCCGACCGAGATCTGCTTCACCAGCCCAAGCATCCGGTGGTCGCTATCGACTTGAATGATCTTTGCGTTCGCCGGCCAGTAATCCATGCCGTGCTGCGGCAGGGTGCCGAACGGCCCGAGGCGAGTCCCCAGGGCCAGTACCACGTCGGCCTGGGCAATCAGCTTCATCGCGGCCTTGGAACCCTGATAGCCGAGCGGGCCGGTCCATAGCGGATGATCCGATGGGAAACTGTCATTGTGCAGATAGCTATTGACCACGGCAGCACCTAAAGTCTCGGCGAGGTCAACGCATTCCTGGACGCCGTTCGACATGATGACGCCGCCGCCCGACACGATCACCGGGAACTTGGCCTTGGCCAGCAGGTCCGCCGCCTCATCCAGGCTCTCGTCGGCGCCGGGGCCGCGACGGATGATTTTTGGCACGGGGATGTCGTAATCGGCCTCGCCATAGAAATTATCGCGCGGCACGTTGAACTGCGCCGGTCCGCGCTCGCTCATCGCCATGTCGAAACAGCGCGCCAAAAGCTCGGCCATGCGTGGATGCTTGGCGACATGCGCTTGGTACTTTGTGATTTTCGAGAAGATCGGCAGCTGTTCGGTTTCCTGGAAGCCGCCGAGGCCCATGCCCAGCGAACCCGATTCAGGCGTGATGACCACGACCGGCGAATGCGCCCAATAGGCGGCCGCCGTCGAGGTCACGAAATTGGTGATGCCTGGCCCGTTCTGCGCAATGCAAACGCCATGCTTTCCTGAAACGCGCGAATACCCGTCCGCCATATGCCCGGCGCCCTGCTCATGCACCGTCGGGATAAAGCGGATGCCCGCTGCCGGAAACAGGTCCAGCGCGTCCATATAGGCCGAGCCGACAATGCCGAACACGTCCTTGACGCCATTGGCCACCAGCGTTTCGACAAAGGCTTCGGAGGCAGACATTTTCGGCATCGGCGTGGGCTCCGTGGGAAAGGTTGGTGCTGCCGCCGTTGTAGGGCGTGGTCTGGCTGCATGTTAGTGCCAGGGAGCGAAGGTCCGGCGTTCCAGGCGTGTTGTATCGCACCGTCTCCCGCCACTTGGACAGTTGCGAAAACACACGAAATTTGCGAGCGATCACGTTCAACTTCTGAGGGAACCTTCGACATGCTCGAAAAACTGTACAAGCCGGAACGCTTGCTCGCCTTCTCCGATGGCATGTTCTCGATCATCATCACCATCATGGTGCTGGAGCTGAAAGTGCCGCATTCGGCTGAACCGGCAGCGCTGCTGGAGCAATGGCCGATTTTCTTCGCTTATGGCTTGAGCTTCCTGCAGGCGGGCATCTATTGGGTCAACCATCACTCCATGTTCGCCGAGGCTGAGAAGATCGACAGCCGCATTTTGTGGCTCAACCTGCTGATTTTATTTGCGTTGTCGTTGATACCGTTCGCCACTGGCTACATGGGCGAGAACCATGCCGCACCGTTTCCGACGGCAGTCTATGCTTTCGTAATGCTGACGCCGGCGCTGGTGTGGACGCCTTTACATATGGCGATTGCACGGATCAATCCAGGCGAAGGCGACGTCACCCGCGCCGCCGTGCTGAAGGGCTATCTCGCGCTGGTGCTCTATGCCGCCGCCGTTCCGTTGGCCTACGTCAATCCGGCGATTTCGCTCGTGCTGATCTTGACAGTGGCCGTGATGTACTTCCTGCCGACGCGGTTTTTCTGATAGTTACCGTTGTCATCCTGGGCCGTGTGCCCAAGATCCATCCAACAGTGAGCTTGGCACGTGGAAAGTGGCTGTGCAGTGCCGCTTGCGTTTGATGGCAAGTTCAGAATGGGCAGCTCGATGCGTCCTGGGCACGGGGCCTAGGACATTGGCGACGGGCCTACTTCAACTCGATCTCGATGAACGAGTACTCGCCATCCGTCGCGTTGATGACGTCGTGCTCGACGCCCTCCTGCCGGAAATAGGGCGCACCCGCCTTCATTTCGGCGATGCTGTCGCCCGCCGCGCTCGCGATCCTGAGTTTGCCGTCTGTCAATGGCACAACCACGTAGTCGTGGCCATGCTTATGCCAGCCAGTATTGTCACCGGGCTTGGCAAAACGCCATTCCCAGACCGTGACGCGCTCATTGTCGATGAGTTTGGTGCCTTTTGCGGTGCCGGCTGTCATAGGTGCATGCTCCATTTTTTCGCTAAGCCGCCAGAGCTTTGCGCGGATCCACATAGGTGTAGCCAAGATCTTTGGCGACGGCCTCATAGGTAACCTTCCCTTTACAGACATTGAGCCCTGCCAGCAGGTGCGGGTTGTCTGTCAACGCCTTCGTGACGCCCTTGTCGGCGATCTGCAAAGCGAGGGGTAGTGTTACGTTGTTGAGCGCGTAAGTAGATGTGCGGGCCACGCCGCCCGGCATGTTGGCGACGCAATAGTGGATGACGCCGTCGACCACATAAGTCGGCTCGGCATGGGTCGTGGCCTTGGAGGTCTCGGCGCAACCACCCTGGTCGATGGCCACGTCCACGAGCACGGAGCCGGGTTTCCAATCCTTCAACATCCTCTTGGTGACGAGCTTGGGTGCCGCTGCACCCGGAATGAGCACTCCACCGATAACGAGGTCCGCGCCCGCGCATTCCTCCTCGACCGCCCCTTGTGTCGAATAAAGTGTTTTCAGGCCGGTGCCGAAGCGGGCGACCAGCTCTTCCATACGGTCGGGACTTTTCTCGATGATGACAACATCCGCGCCCATGCCGATGGCGATTGCCGCCGCATTGGTGCCGACGACGCCGCCGCCGAGAATGACAACCTTTGCGGGGGCCACACCCGGCACGCCACCCAGCAGCATGCCGCGCCCGCCTTGCGCCTTTTCGAGGCAATGCGCACCCGACTGAATCGACATGCGCCCGGCGACCTGGGACATCGGGGCCAGCAGCGGCAGCGACCCGAGGCGAGGTCCCGTGACGGTCTCATAGGCGATGCAAATAGCGCCAGATTTCACGAGGTCCTTGGTCTGCTCGGGATCGGGGGCTAGGTGCAAGTAGGTGTAAAGGATTTGCCCCTCGCGCAGCATCGCCCGCTCGGCGGCCTGCGGCTCCTTCACCTTCACGATCATCTCGGCCTTGGCGAAGATTTCGGCAGCGCTGTCGTGCAGCGTGGCGCCTGCCTTCTCATAGTCGGCATCCATCGCACCGATGCCGAGCCCTGCGCCCTTTTGCACCATCACCTTATGGCCGTGCATCACCGCTTCGCGCACGCTCACCGGAGTCATGCCGACGCGATATTCGTGGTTTTTGATTTCCTTCGGAACGCCGATCAGCATGGCAAAAGCTCCCTGGTCACGCGGAAAGCGCGTGATGTGATCACATTAACATGACTTGGGGGTAGGCGTCACCTTGGCCTCAGGGTAGCGCCAGGGTTCCGCGTCGCGAGGTGCCAGGGTGCTTGTCTGCAAGTGACCGCGCCTCGCGACTGCCAATCAGCCGCGCCAGCACCTTAATGCCGTCCTCGATGCGGGCACCGTCGATAGAGGAAAAGCCGAGGCGGAAGCAGTTGCGTTTGGTCGCGCCAGCAAAAAACACACTGCCGGCTTCGATCACGACGCCCTCGGCCAGCGCCGCCACCGCAAGAGGGTCTGCGTCCAGCCCTGCCGGGCCATGCAGCCAGACGCTGGAACCGCCGTGGCTTGGCATCCGGGTCAGCATTGGCAGATGCCGTTCGATGGCTTCTCCGATGATGCGCCAGCGCTCGGCATAGGTGCGGCGCAGCTTCAGGATCATGGCGTCGTGGTGGCCCAGTTGCAGGAACAGCGCGGCCGTTCGCTGGCTATTGTTGGGGGGATGGCGGACCATCAGACGGCGCAATGCCCGCGCCTCGGCGATCAGCTCGGGCGGCCCAACGAGGTAGCCCAGACGCAACCCTGGGAACACCGTTTTGGACAGGCTGCCGACGTAAAGCACCCGGCCGTCGCGATCGAGCGATTTCAGGGCTGGCAGCGGCGCGCAGACATAGTTAGTCTCGAACTCGTAGTCGTCTTCGATGATGACGAAATCCTGCTCGCGCGCTTTCTCAAGAAGGGCAAGGCGGCGGGCTTCTGTCATGGTGACAGTGGTCGGCGCCTGGTGGCTGGGCGTGGCGTACACCAGATCGCAACCGTCGAGCCGTTCATCCGTAATCAACCCATCACCATCGACGGGGATCGGCATGACGCGGCCGGCCGCCAGCGAGAAGATATTGCGCACGTCGGGATAGCCGGGGTCTTCCACGGCAACCGTGGTTTGCCGCGTCACGAGCAAAGCCGACAGCAGATAGAGCGCGTGCTGAGCGCCGACAGTGATGAGAATTTCGTTCTCGCCCGCCATCACGCCACGGCGCGGCAGCAGGCGCGTCCGGATCTGCTCGACCAACATCGGATCGTCGGCGGCGTGGTGGTCGGAGGCCCAATCCTCCAGCCAGCGGCGGCCGAGCGCCTGGCGTGCGCAATCGCGCCATTCGGCGATGGGGAAGAGGGCCACATCCACTTGGCCGTAAATGAAGGGATACGGGTACTTCGCCCAATTCTCAGGTTTTTCGACGTTCACCTGCGTACCGGGCGACACGGCGAGGCGCGAGACCCAATCAACTTTGCGGCCGCCGGTGCTGGCAGCGGCACGGCGTGGCGTCGGCTGCGCGGTTTCCAACGTGGCGCGGTTGACATAGTAGCCGCTACGCTCTTTGCCAGCCAGAAACCCGTCATCGACCAGCGATTGGTAGGCCAGCGTCACCGTATTGCGCGACACTTTCAGATCGCGTGCCAGCGCCCGGCTCGATGGCATCCGGTCGCCCTCGGGCAGCTGGCCGCCAACAATCGCCGTCACAATCTTCTCGCGGATCTGCGCCTGCAAGCTCGTTGGAGCTGTCGGCTGGAGGTGAAACAGCAGATCGCGCATCAGGGTCGCACTCCGGTGCAATGGCTGGCCCCAAGTATCGTAAAGCTGTGGCTCTAGGTTGGGTCCAGACACACAGTTATCCTGCACAGTGGGACATGGCAAGTGTGCGCAGCACCAGCTTGCCAACTGCGCAAACCGGGCCTTAACGTTGCCCCAATCCATTCCCTCAGAGGAGCCGCCGTTTCATGCCCGCCACCGCCACCAAGGTCACCGCCAACTCACTCGAAGAGCACTGGATGCCGTTCTCGCAAAACCGCGAGTTCAAGCAGAACCCGCGCCTGGTGGTGAAGAGTGAGGGCATGTACCTCTGGGACCACAAGGGCGGCAAGGTTGTTGACGGCTCTTCCTCGCTGTTCAACGTGCCTTGCGGGCATGGCCGCAAGGAAATCGCCGAGGCAGTCTACGCGCAGCTGCAGCAAAATGACTACACCGCGCCCTTCCAACTCGGCCATCCCGGAGCGTTTGCGCTTGCCAAGGAAGTGACAAAGCTGACGCCAAAGGGCATAGATCATGTGTTCTTCTGCAATTCGGGATCAGAGTCCATCGATACGGCCATCAAGATGGTGATGGCCTATCACGCGGCGCGCGGCGACCATAAGCGCCACCGCTTCGTTTCGCGTGAACGCGCCTATCACGGCGTCAATATCGGCGGCGTATCGCTGTCAGGCATGGTGCGTAACCGCGAGACGTTCCCGGGCGTGATGCCCTACGTCAATCTGATGCGGCACACCCATATCCCTGAGAACAAGTTCCAGCGCGGCCAGGGCGAACACGGCGGCGTCGATCTCGCCAACGATCTTGAGCGGATCGCGCTCACTTATGGCGCGGGCACCATTGCTGCCGTGTTCGTCGAGCCGGTCGCCGGCTCCACCGGCTGCCTCGTGCCGCCCAAAGGCTACCTCGAACGCCTGCGCGAAATCTGCGACAAGCACGGCATTCTCCTGGTGTACGATGAGGTCATCACCGGCTTCGGCCGCATCGGTGCGAATTTCGCCGGCCAGGCCTTCGGTGTGACGCCAGACATCATGACCATGGCCAAGGCGATCACCAACGGCGCGCAGCCTATGGGCGCCGTCGCGGTTAAGGACGAGATCTACGACACCATCGTCGAGAAGGCGCCGGCAGGCATGATCGAGTTCTTCCACGGCTACACCTATTCGGCGCATCCGGCCGCCTGCGCGGCAGGGCTGGCGACGATGGAGATCTACAACCGCGAGAAATTGTTCGAGAAGGCGGCGGCACTCTCGCCCTATTTCCTCGACAAGATCTGGGGCCTGAAGGATATCGAAATGGTCACAGATATCCGTGGCATCGGCTTGATGGCGGCGGTGGACCTGAAGCCCGGCAAGGCACCGGGTCAGCGCGGCAACGAGTTGCAGAAGCAGATGTTCTGGAACGGCCTGCACATCAAGTGGACCGGCGACACGGCGATTATCGCGCCGCCGTTCGTGGCCGAGAAATCGCATATAGACGAGATCGTGGAGAAATTCCGGGCGACGCTGAAGGGGTTTAGGGATTAGGGGCGGGTCTTCAGTAAAAGATGCAAATGCGAAGGGCGCCTCGATGGCGCCCTTCCTGGTTTCCGGCCTCAGAGCCGACGGGAGAATTACATCCCCATCGCCTTCCTCAGCTCGGCCTTGGCCGGCTCGAAGTCCTTCTGGAATTCCGCGTTCTGCGCGACGGCTTGGGCGAGCAGCGCTCCGGCGGTATAGGCTGCATCCAGATCGCTGCGATAATGCACGCCGACGATCATGCGGCTCCAGGAATATTCCTTGATGCGCGCGAACAGTTCAACCTTCTTTTCTGGCAGCATCTTGATCAGTACCAGGCCTGTCGCAGTTCCGTTAGTACCGTGACCGGACGGATAGGCGCCCGATTTCGACAGCTCAATCAATGGCTTGATCTGGTCGTTGACCAACGGCGGACGTTTGCGGCCGAAGCCCTTCTTGGCCGGGGTCGTGATTTCGTCCTCAGTATCGACTACGCGCTGGATCAGCGCATAGGTCAGTGGGATCTGCTCTTTGCTGAGCTTCACGCCCATACCGGCGAGGAACGCGACGACATTTTCCTCGTCATCGGCGATAGCGAGCTTTTTGCGCTCCTCGGTGGCTGACTTCATCAGCGAAATGACCTCTTCCAACTCTGCTTTGGTCTGGGCCGAATCCGGGGCGGGCGGCGGCGGCAAAAGATCGAGCAAGGGGACGGCGTCACCCTTGAAATAGGGATGCGCGTCTTCGGCGAAGGCGGGCACTGCGAACAGGGAAGCGGCGAGCGCGGCGGCTCCGATTAGCGTCCTGCGGTTGATAGCAAGCATCATGGTCTCCTCATGGATCATTCCGGTGGGCTGCTAAAGGGGTAGACGGGCTGCATGACAGGCGGATGAATGCCGTTGGAGCGATGAAATCGACCACCCTGGCTGTGGACGAACTGGGTGTCGAGGCTCTAACCAGAAGCAACCGCCCTGCCCACGCTTCTCGAGGCCCGCCCCATGTCCACCCCCGTCCCCGCCTCCGCCCGCGCCATCATTATCGGTGGCGGCGTGGCTGGCTGTTCGGTCGCATACCATCTCGCCAAGCTGGGATGGAAAGACGTGGTGCTGCTCGAGCGCAAGCAGCTTACCTCCGGCACCACTTGGCATGCGGCTGGCTTGCTCAGCCAGAGCCGGCCCAGTCCGGCGCTGCAACGCATTACCACGTACTCGACCGACCTCTATGAGCGCATCGAAGTTGAAACTGGGGTCGCCACCGGCCTCAAACGTTCAGGCTCGCTGTTCGCGGCACTTTCGGATGCGCGCGCGGAGGAAGTGCGGCGGTTGGCGGCGGCGGTACGAAATAACGGGCTGGAGGGCGAGGTGGTGTCACCATCCGAGGCAAAGAAGCTCTATCCGCTGCTGAACGTGGACGACGTCAAGCTCGGCTATTTCATCCCGCGCGACGGCCAGGCGGACCCGGCGAACGTGGCGCTGGCGATGGCCAAGGGCGCGCGGATGCAGGGCGTGAAGGTAATCGAGAATGTGAAGGTGACGGGCGTCACCAAGGCGAACGGGCGCGTCACGGGCGTGACCACACAGGGCGGGGCGGTAAAGTCCGATGTCGTCATAAACTGCGCGGGTCTGTGGGCGCGCGACGTAGGGCTGATGGCGGACGTTGCTGTGCCACTTCAGGCCTGCGAGCATTTCTACATCGTCACCGAGCCGATCGCGGGCCTCGACCGCGGCCTGCCGGTGCTACGGGTGCAGGAGGAGTGCGCGTATTACAAGGAGGACGCGGGCAAGATCCTGCTCGGCTGTTTCGAGCCCAAGGCCAAACCTTGGGGTATCACGGGCGTGCCCGACGACCATGGTTTTACGACGCTGCCGGAGGACTTTGATCATTTCGCCCCGATTATGGAAATGGCCATGCACCGTCTGCCTGCGTTGCAGACGGCGGGGATAAAACTGTTCTTCAACGGACCGGAGAGTTTTACGCAGGACGACCGCTTCCATATCGGCGAGGCGCCGGACTTGCGCGGGTTCTATGTGCTGGCAGGTTTCAACTCCGTCGGCATCGTATCGGCGGGCGGCGCGGGGCAGGCGCTGGCCGAATGGATCGAAGGCGGTGAGCCGCCATTCGATCTCACCGACATGGATCTGCGCCGCAACGCGCCGTTCCAGAACAACAAGACTTACCTAGTCAATCGCGTCACCGAGACGCTGGGGCTGCTCTACGACCACCATTGGCCCTACCGGCAGTTCGCGTCGGCGCGCGGCATACGGCATTCGCCCTTGCATGAGCGGATGGCGGGGCTGGGAGCGTGTTTCGGTGAAGCGGCGGGTTGGGAGCGGCCAAACTGGTTCCTGCCAGAAGAGGCGCGCGCGCGCGGCCAAAAGGCGGAATACGTCTATTCCTGGGGCAGGCAGAACTGGTTCCCCTACGCGCGCGAAGAACATATGGCGATCCGCGAGGGCGTCGGTTTCTTCGACATGACGAGCTTTGGCAAAATCCGCGTCGAAGGCCGGGATGCGCAAGACGTGTTGCAAATGATTTGCGCCGCCGATGTGGCGGTGCCTGTTGGCAAGATCGTCTACACGCAATTCCTCAACGCGCGCGGCGGCGTCGAGGCCGACGTGACCGTGACGCGGCTGTCGGAGACGGCGTTCATCGTCGTTACACCCAGCATGACGCTTTATCGCGATCTCGCCTGGATCAAGCGCCACATGCCGCCGGACGCCCATTGCGTTGCCACCGACATCACGGCGATGGAATGTGTGATCCCGGTCATGGGCCCGAAGGCGCGAGACCTCCTGTGCAAAGTGACGCCAGCGGATTTATCCAACGCCGCCTTCCCGTTCGGCACGATGCAGCAGGTGGAGCTCGGCATGACGCATGTGCGTGCGCACCGCGTGACCTATGTGGGCGAACTCGGCTGGGAGATTTACGCCAGCGCCGACATGGCGCGGCATGTGTTCGATACGATTTTCGAGGCGGGCAAGCCGCTAGGTCTCAAACCGTGCGGTCTGCATACGCTGGATTCCTGCCGCATGGAAAAGGCCTATCGCCATCAGGGTCACGACATGAGCGACGAGCAGCATGTGCTGGAGGCTGGCCTCGGCTTCGCGGTGAAAATCGACAAGACCAAAAGCAAATTCGGCGACTTTGTCGGCCGCGAGGCGGTGATCGCCAAAAAAGCGGCGGGAATTTCAAAGCGCCTTGTGCAGTTCAAGCTCAACGATCCCGAACCGCTGCTTTATCACTACGAACCCGTCTGGCGCGATGGCAAGCGGGCGGGCTACATCACCTCGGCCAACTATGGCCACGCCCTTGGCGGTGCCATCGGCCTCGGTTATGTGAAAGGCCAGTTGGGCGAAACGCCGGCGGAGATCCTCAGCTCGACCTATGAAATCGAAGTCGGAGACCGGCGCGTTCCGGCCACCGCCAGCCTGAAGCCGATGTATGACCCGGACAGCAAGCGCATCAAGATGTGACGCGCCGCCGGGCAGGGCGATCGGGTGAATCTCTAGGTGACATGGCGAGGGAATGCTGAATCTGTGGGTGTCCTCTTGATTCGCGAGGGGGACCAGCGGGATGGCAGGCAAGTCGGCGGCGGCGAAGGCAGATGCAGCGTTCGATCAGGTCGT